>DASRWG010000001.1:0-115907 GCA_035654695.1 Gallionella sp.
TTGTAGTTTGGCAGTCCTTCACCTTCTCGCATCGCAACTGGAAGCCGGCAAAGTGATTTGAGGATGAAACGATGGAACCGTAAAAACCAAAACATCAGTTGCGTTGATGGGGAAGCCCTTGTAGTAAAGTAGACGGCAAAAATGCCGGGTATTTGGGAGTGTTCTGACATACGAGCCATGCTTCATGGCTTGCATCCCATTGGCTGCATTGATGGCGCAAAACATAACACGGCACGGGTTGCGTACGGAAGCGGGATGAGATTTTGCGGTGCGCGACGGCTCTCTTGTGGCTCCGGCCGCCCTGCTTAACTTGGCTTTGCCAAGTTAGCCTGCGCCGCAAGCGCGCAAACTATGTTACCGGCGTTCCTTCTTCATTGCAGCGGCAGCCTCGCGTTTCGCGTCCTTTTCCTTTTCGGTTGCGCGCTTGTCATGCTGCTTCTTGCCCTTGGCGAGGCCGATCTCAAGTTTGACGCGGCCGCCCTTGTAGTGCATGTCCAGCGGCATCAGGGTGTAGCCGGCGCGTTGCACCTTGCCGATGATCTTGTCGATCTCGTGGGCGTGCAGCAGCAGTTTGCGGGTGCGGGTGGGGTCGGGGAGGATGTGGGTGGAGGCGCTGGTCAGCGGGCTGATGTGAGAGCCGATCAGGAAGAGTTCGTTGTCCTTGACGACGACGTAGGCTTCTTTCAGTTGCGCGCGTCCGGCGCGGATGGCCTTGACCTCCCAGCCCTGGAGCATGAGGCCGGCCTCGTATTTGTCCTCGATGAAGAAATCGTGGAAGGCCTTCTTGTTCTGGATGATGCTCATGAAACAGATGAGTTTTGTGGTGTGTTCGGCTATTCTACCAGCCTTTGGAATAGCGGCTTTAACGAGTAATGGCCTTAGTCGAGAAAACGGTGCTGGTCGCGCACAGCGCGGAGCAAATGTTCAACCTGGTGGATCGCGTGGAGGAATACCCGCAGTTTCTGCCCTGGTGCGGCGGCGCGAGCGTTGTCGAGCGGGAAGGGGCGACGGTGCATGCGACGGTGCATATCGATTACCACCATCTGAAGCAGCATTTCACCACCGAGAACACGCGCAATGCGCCGCACCGGATCGACATGACCTTGCAGGACGGGCCGTTCCAGCATCTGGACGGCAGCTGGCAATTCATCCCGTTGAGCGAGTCAGCCTGTAAAATAGAGTTCCGGCTGCACTACGAATTTTCCAGCAAGCTGCTGGAGAAGCTGGTCGGGCCGGTGTTCAATTACATCGCAAACAGTTTCGTGGATGCTTTCATCCACCGCGCGGAAAAGATTTATTCAGAGACATGAACGAGACCATCAATATCGAAGTGGTGTACGCATTGCCGCATGAGCAGACACTGCTCAAGAAGGCGGTTCCCGCCGGCACGACCGTGGCCGAAGCGCTCCAGCTCAGCGGCATCCTGCAGAAGCATCCGGAGATCGATCCGGCGGCCACCAAGCTGGGCATCTTCGGCAAGCTGACCAAGGGCGATGCCGTGCTGCGCGACAAGGACCGCATCGAGATATATCGTCCGCTGATCGCCGACCCCAAGGAAGTGCGCCGCAAGCGCGCCGAAGAGGGGAAGGTCATGAAGAAGGGCGGCGGCGAAGCGTGAACACCCCTGCCAATCTACTGCGCAGGCGGATTGCGGCGTTGCGCGGTGCTCACTCCCTCGCCTACCTGTATGGTATGTCTCGGTCGTTGCGCTCCGGGCGCCTTGCACTCCGCCTTGCTCGCAACGATTGCCAGGGGTGTTCAGATGCTTGACCACGACCTGCACTGCCATTCCAACGTGTCAGACGGCACGCTGACGCCGACCGAGCTGGTCGAGCGCGCGGCTGGGCGCGGTGTGAAGATGCTGGCGCTGACCGATCACGACGACGTGGACGGGCTGGACGAGGCGCGCGCCGCGGCTGCGCAGCACGGCATCGAGTTCGTCGACGGCGTGGAGATCTCGGTGTCCTGGCGCAGCCACACGCTGCATGTCGTCGGCCTAGGCATCGATCCGCATTACCCGCCGCTGGTGCAGGGCTTGCAGGGCGTGCGCAGCGGACGCGGCGCGCGCGCGCAGCAGATGGCAGACGAACTGGCCAAGGCCGGTATCGGCGGCACGCTGCAGGGCGCTTATCGCTATGCGGCCAATCCCAACATCATCGGGCGCACGCATTTCGCGCGCTATCTGGTCGAGGCGGGGCACTGCAAGGATGTGAAGAGCGTGTTCAACCGCTATCTGGCGAAGGGCAAGCCCGGCTATGTGCCGCACGAATGGGCCAGCCTGCCGGACGCGATCAGCTGGATACGCGGCAGCGGCGGCGTGGCGGTGCTGGCGCATCCGGGCCGCTACATGGTCGGGCGTCACAGCATGGGCAAGAAGACCATGCGCGAGCTGCTGGTCGAGTTCGTCGAATGCGGCGGACAGGCGCTGGAAGTGGTGACCGGCAGCCATACGCAGGAGCAATACGCCGAGTTCGCGCGCTATGCGGAGGAGTTCGGTCTGCTGTGTTCCTGCGGTTCCGACTTCCACAGTCCGAACGAGAGCTACCGCGACATGGGACGTTTGCCGGACCTGCCGCTGAGCTGTCGTCCGGTGTGGGAAAACTGGGCGGCGGCAGCGCCGTCCACTATGCTGAAGGTGGCTTGATGGCGCAACATTTCGTGATTCATCCGGACAACCCCAATACGCGCCTGATCCGCCAGGCGGCGGCGATGCTGCGCGACGGCGGGGTGATCGTCTACCCGACCGACTCCGGCTATGCGCTGGGCTGCCGGCTCGACGACAAGGACGCGGTGACGCGCATCCGCCAGATACGCCACCTCGACGAGCATCACCACATGACGCTGATGTGCCGCGACCTGTCCGAGATCTCGCGCTATGCGCGGGTGGACAACAGCAAGTTCCGCCTGCTGAAGGGCAATACGCCCGGCAGTTACACCTTCATCCTGGAGGCGACCAAGGAAGTGCCGCGCCGCCTGCAGCATCCGAAGCGCAGCACGGTCGGCATCCGCGTTCCCGACCATCCGGTGGCGCTGGCGCTGCTGGATGAGATCGGCGAGCCGATGTGCAGCTCCACGCTGATCCTGCCGGACGCGCATCATCCGCTGACCGACGTCGAAGAGATACGCGAGTATCTGGAGCGCAGCGTCGAACTGGTCGTCGAGGGCGGTGCGGTCGGGCTGGACCCGACCACGGTGATCGACCTGACCGGCGATGCGCCGGTGCTGCTGCGGCGCGGCCGGGGCGATGCCGCCCCGTTCGGCATCGAGGACTGAGGCGATGGACGAACTGATCCAGACCATCACCCTCGCGGCGATCCCGGTGCTGTTCGCGATCACGCTGCACGAGGCGGCGCACGGCTATGTGGCGCGCCATTTCGGCGACATGACCGCGTACCAGCAGGGGCGCATCAGCCTGAACCCGATGCGCCACATCGACCCGATAGGCACCGTGCTGGTGCCGCTGCTGACGATGCTGGTGGGCGGCATCCTGTTCGGCTGGGCCAAGCCGGTGCCGGTGAATTTCGCCGCACTGCGCCATCCCAAGAAAGACATGCTGTGGGTCGCGATCGCCGGGCCGGCGTCGAACCTGGCGATGGCGCTGGGCTGGGCGCTGGTCTACAAGTTCGCATGGTCGTTCCCCGACAATTATTTTGCCGAGCCGATGCTGGGCATGGCCGAGTGGGGAATCAAGATCAACGCGGTGCTGATGGTGCTGAACCTGCTGCCGCTGCCGCCGCTGGACGGCGGGCGCGTCGCGATCAGCCTGTTGCCGCACCGTCAGGCGTTCCAGCTGTCGAAGATCGAGCCCTACGGCATGTTCATCCTGATCTTTCTGGCGATCACGCCGGTGCTGGGCTGGATACTGCTGCCGCTGGTCAGGCTGGTGTATAAATTGATTTCTGTTTTATTCGGGATATAGGTAGATATGTTTGCGGACAGGGTTTTATCGGGCATGCGCCCCACGGGAAGTTTGCATCTGGGGCATTACCACGGGGTGCTGAAGAACTGGGTGCGGATGCAGCACGAATACGAGTGCCTGTTCTTCGTGGCCGACTGGCACGCGCTGACCACGCACTACGACAACCCGCAGGTGATCGAGCAGAGCGTGTGGGACATGGTGGTGGACTGGCTCGCGGCCGGCGTCGATCCTGCGCATGCGACGATGTTCATCCAGTCGCGCGTGCCCGAGCACGCCGAGCTGCACCTGCTGCTGTCGATGATCACGCCGCTGGGCTGGCTGGAGCGCATGCCGACCTACAAGGACCAGCAGGAGAAATTGTCCGGCAAGGATCTCTCCACCTACGGTTTCCTCGGCTATCCGCTGCTGCAGAGCGCGGACATCCTGATCTACCGAGCGACCCAGGTGCCGGTGGGCGAGGACCAGGTGCCGCATATCGAGTTCACCCGCGAGATCGCGCGCCGCTTCAACCACATCTACGGGCGCGAGCCGGGCTTCGAGGAGAAGGCCGAAGCCGCAGTGAAGAAGCTGGGCAGCAAGAAGGCAAAACTCTACAGCGAGCTGCGCGTGCGTTTCCAGGAACAGGGCGACGACGAGGCGCTGCTGTCGGCCAAGTCGCTGCTGGACGAGCAGCAGAGCCTCTCCCACGGCGACCGCGAGCGCCTGTTCGGCTATCTGGAAGGCGGCGGCAAGATGATCCTGTCCGAGCCGCAGGCGATGCTGACGGTCGCCTCGAAGATGCCGGGGCTGGACGGGCAGAAGATGTCCAAGTCCTACAACAACACCATCACGCTGCGCGAGGACGAGGCCAGCGTCGGCAAGAAGATACGCACGATGCCGACCGACCCGGCGCGCATCCGCCGCACCGATCCGGGCACGCCGGAGAAGTGTCCGGTATGGTCGCTGCATCAGGTGTATTCCAGCGAAGACACCAAACAATGGGTGCAGCAGGGCTGCACCTCCGCGGGCATAGGCTGCATCGAATGCAAACAGCCGGTGATCGACGGCGTGCTGGCCGAGCAGCGCCCGATGCGCGAACGCGCGCAGCAGTACCTGGACGACCCGGCGCTGGTGAAGAATATCATCGCGGACGGCTGCGAGAAGGCGCGCGAACTGGCGCGCGAGACCATGCGCGACGTGCGCGAGGCGATGGGACTGAGCTACAGCTAGGCGATATGAGCGGAACCCAGCTGCCATTGCATCCCATCGCGCATATCCACGGCGAACCACTGCTGGAGATGCCGCAGGACCTGTACATCCCGCCGGATGCGCTGGAGCTGGTGCTGGAAAGTTTTCAGGGGCCGCTGGACCTGCTGCTGTACCTGATCCGCCGGCACAACCTCGATGTGCTGGACATTCCGATGGCGGAACTGACCCGGCAGTACATGGGCTACATCGAGCTGATGCAGCAGAACCGGCTGGAGCTGGCCGCCGAATACCTGCTGATGGCGGCGGTGCTGATCGAGATCAAGTCGCGCATGCTGCTGCCCCGCCCGCCGAAGATCAGCGAAGCCGAGCCGGAGGATCCGCGCGCCGAGCTGATGCGCCGCCTGCTCGAATACGAGCAGATGAAGCAGGCCGCGCAGAAGCTCAACGAGCTGCCGCAGGCCGGGCGCGATTTCCAGATCGTGCAGGTGCTGATCGAGCGCACCGTGCAGGAGCGCATGCCCGAAGTCAGCGTCGAAGACTTGCGCCAGGCCTGGATGGGACTGCTGGCGCGCGCCAAGCTGAACAAGCATCACAAGGTGCGCCGCGAGCAATTGTCGGTGCGCGAGCAGATGGCGCATGTACTTCGCTGTTTGCAGGGCGGCGAGTTTGTGCCGTTCGACCAGCTGTTCGAGCTGGACGGCGGCGTGCCGAAACTGGTGGTGACTTTCATCGCCGTGCTCGAACTGGCGAAGGAATATCTGGTGGAAATCCAGCAAAGCGAAACATTTGGGAGCATCTATGTCCGAACAAGCCGAGCCATTGAAGCAGCAGAGTGAAGCCGTTCCCGCTGGGGAAGACATCAGCATCGACTTGTTCGGCGGGAAGATGGACCGCGAGCGGCTCAAGGTCGTGCTCGAAGCCGCGCTGCTGACCAGCACCGAACCTTTGCCGGTATCCGAGCTGAAAAAACTCAGCGATGTCTCGCTGGACACGCGCCAGATGGAAAGCGTGCTCGAAGAATTGGCGCAGGACTGGCAGGGGCGCGGCGTGGAGCTGAACCGCGTCGCCAGCGGCTGGCGTTTCCGCGCGAAGCCGGAGGTGCAGCAATACCTCGACCGCCTGAATCCGCAGAAGCCGCCGCGCTATTCGCGCGCGGTGCTGGAGACGCTGGCGATCATCGCCTACCACCAGCCGGTCACTCGCGGCGACATCGAGGACATCCGCGGCGTCGCCGTGTCCTCGCAGATACTGAAGACGCTGGAGACCCGCGGCTGGGTCGAAGTCGTCGGCACCCGCGACGCGCCCGGCAAACCTGAACTGTTCGCCACCACCAAGCAGATGCTGGACGACCTCAATCTGCGCGTGTTGAGCGACCTGCCGTCGCTGCAGGAGATAGGCTCGCTGCTGGAGCAGGAGACGGCGGCCGAAGCCGCTTCCGCGCGGACATCTGCGCCCGAGCCCATCGCCGCACCGGCAGCAGAGCCTGCACCCGCGCCCGTCGCGATACCGGCATCCGCTTCGGTGCCGGTTTCCGGCCCTTCGCATGCGGAGACGGATGCCCCGGAAGGCTGGCCTTTCGGTCCTGAAGATGCGGCGAACGACCGATGAAGCTGATCCAGTCGCACGATAATCCGTTCTTCAAGGAGCTCGTCAAACTCGCCGGTTCGGCGCGGCAGCGCACCAAGGCCGGGCAGACACTGCTGGACGGCACGCATTTGCTGGCCGCGTATCTGGATGCCGGCAAGCAGCCGCTGCATATCCTGCTGAACAGCGCGGCGCTGAAGGACGACGAGGTCGAAGCCTTGTTGAAGCGTGCCGCCGGCGTGGCTATGACCCAGCTGGACGACAAGCTGTTCGCCGAGCTCACCGAGTTGAAGACGCCGACCGGCATCCTCGCGCTGGTCGAGATTCCGCAGCCGCTGCCGGCCGACAGACGCTTCGCGCTGTTGCTGGAAGACATTCAGGACCCGGGCAATCTCGGTTCGATGCTGCGCTCGGCGGCAGCGGCGGGCTGCGATGCGGTGTATCTGTCCAAGGACTGTGCCGATGCATGGTCGCCTCGAGTGCTGCGTGCGGCGATGGGCGGGCATTTCGCGCTGTCCATTTACGAGGCGTCAGACTTGCTGGCGGTCGCGGCGACATTGCCGGGTACCGTGTTTGCTGCCTCGCTGCACGGCGATGCCAGCCTGTACGACTGCGACCTTTCCGGCGATGTCGCGTTCGCGATCGGCAACGAGGGGGCGGGGCTGTCCGAAGCCTTGCAGGCCGCGGCTTCGCGGCGTTTTACCATCCCCATGCCCGGCAAGGTCGAGTCGCTGAACGCGGCCGCCGCGACCGCGGTCTGCCTGTTCGAGGCGGTAAGACAGCGTTCGACGGGCGTCGCGTAAGCTCGATGTCCTTGACCAGCCTCGCTTTTTCGTTATAATGCGCGCCCCGTAGAGCCGATGGTCGGCTCTCGACCTTGCTCCACCGCTACGCATGGCGGGGGGCTTTAACCGTAAGGAGATGTAATGCGTCATTACGAAATCGTGTTTATCGTGCATCCCGATCAGAGCGAGCAAGTGCCCGCGATGATCGAGCGTTATCGCACACTGGTCACTTCCAAGAGCGGTCTGATCCACCGTCTGGAAGACTGGGGTCGCCGCCAGTTGGCTTACCCGATCCAAAAGATTCACAAGGCACACTACGTGCTGATGAATATCGAATGCAACCAGGAAACCCTGGACGAGTTGGAGCATGCATTCCGCTTCAACGATGCTGTGCTGCGTCATCTGACCGTCAAGACCAAGGCTGCCGTCACCGAGCCTTCCGCGATGATGAAGGAAGAGAAGTCCCGCTCCGTGCATAGCGAAGCTGCCGCACCGGCTGCAGAAGCCGCGGCTGCGTAAGCATTGGCGCGTAACCAGGTCGTCATCGGCGGAGAGCTGATCGCACTGGATGGTTTGAGGTACACCCCGGCCGGGGTGGCGAGAGTGGAACTGACATTGCGTCACAGCTCGCAACAGCCCGAAGCGAACGGTACAAGGCAGGTGCAGTGCGAAGTGGATGCGCTGGCATTTGCCGAAACGGCCCACAAGGTCGCCGGATTCTCGATAGGGCAAACCGTCAAGGTGAAAGGTTTTCTGGCTCAGCGCAGCATGCGCAGTCGGCAACTGGTTCTGCACATCAACGACATAATTTTGGAATAAGGAAACATCATGGCTCGTCCTGACAAGAAGAAAGATGACAAGAACAAGCGTTCTTCCCGCAACAACCTGTTCAAGCGCCGCAAGTTCTGCCGCTTCACAGTGGATAAGATCGCCGAAGTGGATTACAAGGATGTGAACATCCTCAAGGAATTCATCTCCGAAAACGGCAAGCTGATCCCGGCTCGCATCACCGGCACCAAGACACGCTACCAGCGTCAATTGAGCACCGCCGTGAAGCGCGCTCGTTTCCTGGCATTGCTGCCGTACACCGACCTGCATTAAGAAGGAGCAGAACATGCAAATTATTCTGATGGAAAAAGTGGCCAACGTTGGTCAATTGGGCGATGTGGTCAAGGTCAAGAACGGCTATGCCCGTAACTTCCTGATCCCGCAAGGCATGGCCAAGCGCGCAACTGCTGCCAACATGGCCGAGTTCGAAGCGCGTCGCGTCGAGATCGAAGCGGCCGACAAGGCCAAGCTGGCTGACGCACAGGCTCGCGGCGAGAAGCTGGCCGGCGTGACCGTGCAGATCGCACAGAAGGCCGGCGTGGACGGCAAGCTGTTCGGTTCCGTCACCAATGCCGACATCGCTGCCGCGCTGGTCGCTCAAGGCTACGCTGTCGAGAAGTCTCAAGTGCGCATGCCTGCGGGCCACCTGAAGCAGATCGGCGATTACCCGATCAGCATCGGTCTGCACACCGATGTGGTCGTGGATATCACCGTCTCGGTGCTGGGCGAACACTAATTCGTCACGTAGCGCGGCAACACAAAAAGGACTGGCGACAGTCCTTTTTTGTTGTCCTCTGTTTTTGCCGGGCGGGTTAAAATGCCTCCCGATTACACCTTGGATCAACATCTGCCAATGAACAATTTCTCGGGCGCCGACGCGCAACTCGAACAGATCAAGCTGCCCCCGCACTCGGTGGAGGCGGAGCAGTCGGTGCTGGGCGGATTGCTGCTCGAAGCGGGTGCGCTGGACAAGATCATTGATCTGATTTTCGACAGCGACTTCTATCGTCAGGAGCATAGGCTGATCTATCGCCAGATCGTGCGCCTGAGCGAGCAGGCTAAGCCGGTGGACGTGATCACCGTCGCCGAAGCGCTGGAGAATGCCGGCGAGCTGGACAAGGCCGGCGGCCTGCCTTACCTCGGCAGCCTCGCGCAGAACGTGCCGTCTGCAGCGAACATTCGCCGTTATGGCGAGATCGTGCGCGAGCGTTCGATCATGCGCAAGCTGGTCGAGGTCGGCAGCGAGATCGCCAGTAGTGCTTACAACCCGACAGGGCGCGATGCCGGACAATTGCTGGATGAGGCGGAGAGCAAGGTGTTTGAGATCGCCGAGGCCGGTTCCAAGGGCAAGCAGGGTTTCTTTTCGATGCCGCCGTTGCTGACGGAGGTGGTCGAGCGCATCGAGACCTTGTACGGTCGCGAAAATCACAGCGAAGTGACCGGCACTGCGACGGGTTACACGGATCTGGATCGGATGACTTCCGGATTGCAGCCGGGAGATTTGATTATCGTTGCCGGGCGTCCGAGTATGGGTAAAACCGCCTTCTCGATCAATATTGCGGAGAACGTTGCGCTGGATGGCAAGCCGGTCGCGATCTACAGTATGGAAATGGGGGCGGCACAGTTGGTGATGCGTATGCTGGGCTCGGTCGGCAAGTTGAATCAACACGACTTGCGCACCGGACGTCTGCAGGATGACGATTGGGGTCGATTGACCCACGCGCTGGGGCGACTCAACGATGCGCCCATCTTCATCGACGAGACACCGGGTCTGTCCGCGCTGGAACTTCGCGCGCGCTCGCGCCGCCTGCATCGGCAGCATGGCGAGCTGGGGTTGATCGTGGTGGACTATCTGCAGTTGATGAGCGGGAATGCGGGCAAGGCGAGCGAGAATCGCGCCACCGAAATTTCGGAAATTTCGCGTTCGCTGAAGGCGCTGGCGAAAGAACTGCATGTGCCGGTGATCGCGCTGTCGCAGCTGAACCGAAGTCTGGAGCAGCGTCCCAACAAGCGCCCGGTGATGTCCGACTTGCGCGAGTCCGGCGCTATCGAACAGGATGCGGACCTGATTCTGTTCATCTATCGCGACGAAGTCTACAACAAGGAGTCGCCGGACAAGGGTAAGGCCGAGATTATCATCGGCAAGCAGCGTAACGGTCCTATCGGTACGGTAGGCCTGGCGTTCCGCGGCGAGTACACTCGTTTCGAAAATCTGGCCGAAGGTGGCTATATCGATAGCGCGTATTAAACATATTTGAAAATAACGCACGATTTTGTTTGAAGCGCGAAATCCTTTTGTGTACAATGCGGCCTCTTTAGGCGCGTAGCTCAGCTGGTTAGAGCACTACCTTGACATGGTAGGGGTCGTTGGTTCGAGTCCAATCGTGCCTACCAACACTTCGAGTGCGGCAATGCCGCACTTTGTATTTTCAGGAAGCAAAAACATGCCTGTCATCACCTTGCCGGATGGTTCGCAGCGTAGTTTTGATCAATCTGTTACTGTCGCTGCAGTTGCGGCAAGCATAGGTGCTGGTCTCGCCCGTGCCGCGCTGGCTGGCAAGGTGGACGGCAAGATGGTCGATACCTCGTATCTGATCGAGCAGGACGTACAGCTTGCGATCATCACCGACAAGGATGCAGACGGCGTCGAGATCATTCGCCATTCGACCGCGCACCTGCTGGCCCATGCGGTGAAGGAGTTGTTCCCGGATGCGCAGGTGACCATCGGGCCGGTGATTGAGAACGGCTTCTATTACGATTTTTCCTACAAGCGTCCGTTCACGCCGGAAGACTTGACGGCGATCGAGAAGCGCATGGCCGAGATCGCCAAGCTGGATTTGCCGGTGGCGCGCCGTGTGCTGCCGCGCGACGAGGCGGTCAGCTATTTCAAGCATATCGGCGAGCAGTACAAGGCCGAGATCATCGAGTCGATTCCCGCGGACCAGGATGTGTCGCTGTACAGTGAAGGCGAGTTCACCGATCTGTGTCGTGGCCCGCATGTGCCGTCGACCGGCAAGCTGAAGGCGTTCAAGCTGATGAAGGTGGCCGGCGCCTACTGGCGCGGCGATTCGAAGAACGAGATGCTGCAGCGCATCTACGGCACGGCCTGGGCGAAGAAGGAAGAGCTCGAAGCTTATCTGCACCAGCTCGAAGAGGCCGAGAAGCGCGATCACCGCAAGCTCGGCAAGCAGCTGGAACTGTTCCATATGCAGGATTCTTCTCCCGGCATGGTGTTCTGGCATCCCAAGGGTTGGACGCTGTGGCAGGAAGTCGAGCAATACATGCGCCGCAAATTCCGCAGCCACGGCTATCAGGAAGTGCGCACGCCGACCATCATGGATCGCACGCTGTGGGAGAAGTCCGGTCACTGGGATAACTATCGCGACAACATGTTTACGACGGCATCGGAGAATCGCGACTACGCGGTGAAGCCGATGAACTGCCCGGGCCATGTGCAGATTTTCAACCACGGCCTGCACAGCTATCGCGACCTGCCGTTGCGTCTGGCGGAATTTGGCTCCTGCCACCGCAACGAGACCTCAGGTTCGCTGCACGGCCTGATGCGTGTGCGCGGTTTCACCCAGGACGATGCGCATATCTTCTGCACCGAAGATCAGGTGCAGTCCGAAGTGTCGAATTTCATTGTGATGCTGAACGAGGTGTACCGCGACTTCGGCTTCAACGAGGTGCTGGTCAAGCTGTCTACCCGTCCGGAGAAGCGCGTCGGTTCCGACGAAACCTGGGACAAGGCCGAAGCCGGCCTGGCGGCCGCGCTGCAGCAGAATGCGCTGGCTTACGATCTTCAGCCGGGCGAGGGCGCGTTCTACGGTCCCAAGGTCGAGTTTACGCTGAAGGACAGCCTCGGCCGCCTGTGGCAATGCGGCACGATCCAGCTGGACTTCAATCTGCCGGTGCGTCTGGATGCGGAATTCGTCGACGAGGACAATAGCCGCAAGCCGCCGGTGATGCTGCATCGCGCGATCCTCGGATCGATGGAGCGCTTCATTGGCATCCTGATCGAACACCATGCGGGCGCGTTCCCGCTGTGGCTGTCGCCGATGCAGGTGGTGCTGATGAATATCTCGCAGGCGCAGGAGGGCTATGCGACTGAAATCGCGCAAGCCTTGCGCGATGCCGGGTTGCGCGTGCAATTGGATTTGCGCAATGAAAAGATTACCTATAAAATACGCGAACATAGCTTGCAGAAATTGCCTTATCAGCTGATCGTCGGCGATAAGGAGATGGCTGGAAGATTGGTGGCCGTGCGTACCCGCAGTGGTGAGGATCTCGGACAGATGTCGCTGGAAGCGTTGATTCAGCGGCTTCAGGCAGAGACGAAGTCGGGCAGCACGGTTTAATTTTGCCTAACGGAGACAGCAATAGCACAGGATAAATCGCAACGCTTGAATGAGATGATTACCGCACCGCAAGTGCGCCTCATTGGAGCAGAAAAAGAGCCCCTCGGGATTGTGTCTATCGCGGAAGCCTTGCGCCTCGCGGACGAAGCGGAGCTGGATCTGGTGGAGATCTCGCCGCTGGCGGAGCCGCCGGTGTGTCGCATCATGGATTTCGGCAAGTTCAAGTATGCCGAGAGCAAGAAGCTGCACGAAGCCAAGCTCAAGCAGAAGCAGGTCCAGATCAAGGAAATCAAGTTCCGTCCAGGCACCGATGAAGGCGATTACAACATCAAGTTGCGCAACCTGATCAAGTTTCTGGATGACGGCGACAAGACCAAGATCACTCTGCGTTTCCGAGGCCGCGAAATGGCCCACCAGGAAATCGGCATGCGCCTGATCGAACGCATCAAGGCGGATCTGGAGGAGCATGGCGTGGTCGAGCAGTTTCCGAAGATGGAAGGTCGCCAGATGGTGATGGTGCTGTCGCCCAAGGCGAAGAAGAAATAAAGTTTAGTCGTGCCGGCTGAAGGGGATGGCCGGGGCGATGGAAGAGCAGCAAACATCCCTGATAAAAAGTGGTGTACGGGTCGTCAAGTTTTTCCACCGGAAAACACCTTCCACCATAACTTAAGGAGCAGTCATGCCTAAGATGAAAACCAAGAGCAGCGCGAAGAAGCGTTTCGTCGTTCGCGCTGGTGGCAGCATCAAGCGCGGTCAAGCGTTCAAGCGCCACATCCTGACCAAGAAGACAACCAAGAGCAAGCGTCAACTGCGCGGTGCAACCGGTGTCCATGAGACCAACACGGCGTCCGTGCGCGCCATGATGCCATACGCATAAGGAGTAGATCATGCCAAGAGTAAAACGTGGTGTAGTAGCGCGCGCAAGTCACAAGAAGGTTCTGGCCCTGGCCAAGGGTTACCGCGGTCGCCGCAAGAACGTCTATCGCATCGCCAAGCAGGCGGTGATGAAGGCAGGCCAGTATGCCTACCGTGACCGTCGTCAGAAGAAGCGTCAGTTCCGTACCCTGTGGATCGCCCGTATCAACGCGGCGGCTCGCGAGCAGGGCATGAGCTACAGCGTGTTCATGAACGGCCTGAAGAAGGCGGAGATCAATGTCGACCGCAAGGTGCTGGCAGACATCGCCGTGTTCGACAAGGCGGCCTTTGCACAATTCGTGGTGCAAGCAAAAGCCAGCCTCGGCGTTTAAGCGCAAGCTAAATCGAAAAAGGAGGCGAGAGCCTCCTTTTTTGTTTCAAGAACCGAAGATGTTCAAAGGCAACAAGTCAAAGAACGACGATGCAAGAACTACAACAAATTCTCGATGACGCGCTGAAAAGCTTTGCCGCGATAGAAGACGCGGCCGAGCTGGAAAATTCCAAGGCGCGTTATCTCGGCAAGGAAGGCAGCCTGACCGGCCTGTTGAAGGGGCTGGGCAAGCTTTCCGCCGAAGAGCGCCCCGCGGCCGGCGCGCTGATCAATCAGGTCAAGCAGCAGATCGAAGCCGCCTTGCAGGCGCGGCGCGACGCGATCCAGCAGCGTGCACTGCAGGCCAAGCTGGCCGCCGAATCGCTGGACGTCACGCTGCCCGGACGTGCCGCCGGCGTGGGCGGGTTGCATCCGGTCACGCGCACGCTGGAGCGCATCGAAACGCTGTTTCATTCCATCGGCTACGATGTGGCGGAAGGCCCGGAGATAGAAAACGATTTCTACAACTTCACCGCGCTGAACATCCCGGAAGACCATCCGGCGCGCGCGATGCACGATACCTTCTATATCGACGAGCAGCATGTGCTGCGCACGCACACCTCGCCGATCCAGATCCGCTACATGCAGGCGCATGTGGCGAAATACAAAAACATGGAAACGATGCCGGACATCCGTATCATCGCGCCGGGACGCGTCTATCGCGTGGATTCCGATGCGACCCATTCGCCGATGTTCCACCAGGTCGAAGGCCTGTGGGTGGGCGAGCGCGTCAGCTTCGCCGACCTGAAGAGCGTGATCGCCGATTTCCTGCAGAACTATTTCGAGACCGAAGACATGCAGGTGCGCTTCCGCCCCTCGTTCTTCCCGTTCACCGAGCCGTCGGCCGAGATGGATATGAGCTGGAAGGGCGGCTGGCTGGAGATCGGCGGCTGCGGCATGGTGCACCCGAATGTGCTGAAACATGTCGGCATCGACAGCGAGAAGTACATCGGCTTCGCCTTCGGCATGGGCGTGGAGCGTCTGGCGATGCTGCGCTATGGTGTGAACGATCTCAGGTTGTTCTTCGAGAATGACCTGCAATTCCTCAAGCAGTTTAATTGACTATGCAATTCTCTGAATCCTGGTTGCGCACCCTCGTGAATCCTTCGCTGTCCAGCGAGGAGTTGTCGCATCTTTTGACCATGGCTGGACTGGAAGTGGAGGAGATGACCCCGGTCGCGCCCGCTTTCGAGAAGGTCGTCGTGGCCGAGGTGCTGACCAAAGACAAACACCCCGATGCAGACAGGCTGAATGTGCTGACGGTGAACGTCGGTTTGCCTGAGCCGCTGACTATCGTGTGCGGCGCGGCCAATGTGACTGTCGGCATGAAGGCCCCCTGTGCGCTGGTCGGCGCGAAGTTGCCGGGTATAGAGATCAAGCAGGCCAAGGTGCGCGGCGTCGCGTCCTTCGGCATGATGTGCTCCGACAAGGAACTTGGTCTGGCGGAAGAAAGCGCCGGCCTGATGGTGCTGGCCGCTGACGCGGTGGTCGGGCAGAGCATACGGGAGCATCTCGATCTGGACGATCATCTGATCACGCTCAAGCTCACGCCGAATCGCTGCGATTGCCTGTCGTTGCACGGCATCGCACGCGAAGTGGCCGCGTTGACCGGCACCGGGATGCAAGCCGTTCCGGAAGCCTCTTTTGCCCAGTCCGGCAGCCAGAGCCGCAAGGTCAAAGTCAGTGCTCCTGCAGCATGTCCGCGTTACACCGGTCGAGTGATCTCCGGCGTGAACGCCAAGGCGGCGACACCGGCCTGGATGGTCAAGCGTCTGGAGCGTTGCGGCCTGCGCAGCATCAGCGCGCTGGTCGACGTGACCAACTACATGCTGCTGGAACTGGGGCAGCCGCTGCACGCGTTCGATCTGAACAAATTGTCCGGCGACATCGAGGTGCGTTTCGCCCGCGCCGGGGAGAGTCTGAAGCTGCTGAACGAGCTGACGGTGGAACTGCAGGACGACATGCTGGTGATCGCCGACGGCAAGGGACCGGTCGCACTGGCCGGCGTGATGGGCGGTGCGGACAGCGCGGTCGACGACGCGACCACCGAGATATTTCTGGAGAGCGCGTTCTTCGCACCGAGCGTGATCGTCGGCAAGTCGCGCCGTCTGGGCTTCAGTTCCGATTCTTCCTATCGTTTCGAGCGCGGTGTGGATTTTGCGTCCACGCAGGCGGCGCTGGATCGCGCGACGCAATTGATCCTGGAAATCTGCGGCGGTCAGGCCGGAGCAGTCACCGAGGCGGCGGGACAGTTGCCGGTGCGTCATCCGGTGAAACTGCGCGCTTCGCGCGTCCATCGCGTGCTGGGCGTCGCGCTGGAGTCCGATGCGATCACGTCTATCCTGGCGCGCCTCGGCATGGTGTTCGAGCAGAAGGGCGATGAATTTTTGGTGACGCCGCCTAGCTATCGCTTCGACATCGCGATCGAGGAAGACCTGATCGAAGAGGTCGCTCGCGTCCACGGCTATGAGCACATCCCGGCGGTGCCGACGCAGGCGCGCATGAGCATCCTGCCGCGGGTCGAGGCTGAGCGTCCGCTGGCGAAACTGCGCCAACTGATGGTATCGCGCGACTATCAGGAGGCCATCACCTATTCCTTCGTGGAAGCCGAGTGGGAGCGAGACCTGTGCGGCAACACCGCGCCCGTCGCGCTGAAGAACCCCATCGCTAGCCAGATGAGCGTGATGCGCAGCAGTCTGCTGGGCGGGCTGGTCGGCGCGTTGCGCGCCAATCTCGCACGCAAGCAGCCGCGCGTGCGCCTGTTCGAGATCGGCGGCTGTTTCGCCGCCGAGGCGGGCAGCTATACCCAGCACGAGCGTCTGGCCGGACTGGCCTATGGCGATGTCCAGCCCGAGCAATGGGGTGTTCCGGCGCGCGGCGTGGACTTCTACGACGTCAAGGGCGACGTCGAGGCGCTGTTCGCGCCGCGCACGCTGAGCTTCCAGGCGGCGCAGCATCCCGCCTCTCATCCCGGGCGTTCGGCGCGCATCCTGCTGGACGGGCGTGTAATCGGCTGGATGGGCGAGATGCATCCGCAATGGCAGCAGCAATACGGCTTGCCGCAGGCGGTCGTGTGGTTCGAGGTCGAACTGGAAGCGCTGGCGCAGAGCCACGTGCCGAGGGCAAAAGACGTCTCGCGCTTCCCGCCGGTGCGTCGCGACCTCGCGGTGCTGGTGGACGAGACAGTCGATGCGCAGAGCCTGCTGGATGCGATGTGCGGAGCTTCCGCCCCCTTCGTTGTCGACATTGGTTTGTTCGACGTGTATCGCGGCAAGGGCGTGGAGCAAGGCAAAAAAAGCCTTGCATTCCGTGTGTTATTACAAGATACTCAGAAAACACTTACGGACTCGGAAATCGAGCCAAGCGTCGCCTCGCTGGTGGCGGTGCTGCAACAAAACGGCGCGCAACTGCGCGTGTAGGGGAGAAAATGATTTCGACGTTGACCAAGGCCGAACTGGCCGATTTGCTGTTTGACAAGGTTGGACTCAACAAGCGCGAGGCCAAGGATATGGTGGAAGCATTCTTCGAGGAGATCCGTTCCCAGCTCGAAAAGGGCGAGAGCGTGAAGCTTTCCGGCTTCGGCAACTTCCAGTTGCGCGACAAGCCGCAGCGCCCGGGCCGCAACCCCAAGACCGGCGAAGAGATCCCGATCACCGCGCGCCGCGTCGTGACCTTTCATCCCAGCCAGAAGCTGAAGACCATGGTGGAAAAGTCCTATCATGGAACCCCACAAGCCTAATTCCGAACTCCCGCCGATCCCGGCCAAGCGCTACTTCACCATCGGGGAAGTCAGCGAATTGTGCGGGGTCAAGGCGCATGTGCTGCGCTACTGGGAGCAGGAATTCACCCAGCTCAAACCCGTCAAGCGCAGCGGCAACCGCCGCTACTATCAGCACCACGAGGTGCTGCTGATCCGCCGCATCCGCGAACTGCTGTACGAGCAGGGATTTACGATCAGCGGCGCGCGCAATCGTCTGGAAAGTCAGGCGCACGGTGCTGCCGACAATGCCACACCGGCACCAGCTGCCGCACCGGTTGCCTCCTCCGCATACGCGAATGTCGATCTCGCCGCCGTGCGCCGCGAAATACGCGACATCATCTCGCTGCTGGAAGCATAAAACGCTGGCTCATTCGCGCCGCTCTGCTATAATTCGTGCCCTCGGGGCGTAGCGCAGCCTGGTAGCGCACTTCGCTGGGGGTGAAGTGGTCGGAGGTTCGAATCCTCTCGCCCCGACCAGTATAATCAACAACTTACGTCTATTTTTCTCCTCTTGTGGCGGTGTCAGTGAACATCGCGTCATTCTTCCCGCGTTCCTTTGCTCGCCACTTGAAATTGGATCGAGCCAAACGGCCCACAGTCCGTGCAGCATCCTCAGTTTGGTGTACAGGCGCAGGCCATTAGGCAATTTCCAACAGTAAGGCGTGGCAATTGGTCGGTGTGATGCCTGAGCAGGCCTGAAGATGGGCGGTCATCAACGGCGGGGGCGCAGCGATAAGAGCCACGATGCCTAGCGTGATGTTCCGGAATCTCGCCGCCCGGGTTCTATCTGAGGCTGGTCGACGAACATCGAATGCCGCTGATCGAAAATACTATCCCCGAGGTGCTCTCCGGTCTACAGATGAAGGGCGATTAGCTGCATCCGAATGCAGAAGGACATGCGTTGCTGGTGGGGAAAATATTCGATGCCATGCGGGCTATCGGGTAGGTGTGCTAGCCGGTGAAAATCGCGTGGGTGCGGCGATGTGCGATGTTGATGGCCTTGTTTCTTTAATGCCGCACCCGTATCTGCATGCCGGACATGTCTCAGATTCCGCGAGATAATTACTACATTAAGCAGCTTTAATTTCCTTAATTTCTTTCCCGATTCTTCGTTTCAATTAAGCCCCGCTGACACAAATTCGGTCATTGCGCAATATGCCGAAATGCATATGTATTTCGGCCTGAGTGCATAGATATTTGATCGAAATATCTATGTAATTCATGTAACTATATAGATATTCTTCGTTGTTGACTAAGCGCCCCAAGGTCAATAACAATCCGCGTCCGGTTGTGGGGACGGCATTCGTCATAGAGCCTCGCAACATGTAGCTCCATTCACGCCAAAGACAAAACCTTGAACAGCCAGGCCTGGAATGGGGCAAGCAGGAATGCTGCACCCATACACAAGTAAAAATAACAACAGTAGCAGCTGCTGCGGTATATCGAAGCTCAGGGGCCTTTGTTCAGGAATGCTTGTCGCCACGCGGGATCAACCGTCACTGGCGAATCGGCTTTACCCGGTTTCGTTCTATCGCGGCAGCTTGAACAGGGAAAAAATGATACACGCTGCCGTATCTCATATTGCCAATCAACTGAACCAGTTCCTGAAAAGGTCGTTCGACCTCAATGAGGATGTGGTTGTGCTATCCAACATCATGGAGCAGGACGGTACGCTGGCTCCCAATATCAATAACAAGCTGGTCGTGTTTCTGGTCAATATCGAGAAAGAAACAACCTCTTCGCGTCCGGGCAATCCGGGCAGTTTCGAGCGTTCCGCTTCGAGCTATCCGCCGGTGTATCTGAACCTGTATGTCATGGTTGCGGGGAATTTCGCTTGCAGCAATTACGCCGAGGCGCTCAAGTTTCTGTCGAACACGGTCAGCTTCTTCCAGCGACAACCGGTGTTCGATCATCAGGTGACTCCCGAGCTGGACAAGAGAATCAACAAACTGGCGTTGGATATCGAGAACCTGAACATCCAGGACTTGAGCAGCCTGTGGGGGATATTGAGCGGGAAATACCAGCCGTCCATCTTGTACAAGGTCAGGATGGTCTCATTCGATTCCGGAGATGTGATGAGCCAGCTTTCGCCGATCAAGGGATATCAGGGTTCGGTGACTTGAGCCGGGGATGCCATGGGAGCTTTCCGGCCATTGTTCAGCGTTTCCGTGGAGCATGGCTACTTCGCGGATGGCGCATGGAAGGGGCTGGATTTTGTCCCGACGCCGGCGACGATGAAGGTAATCAACGGCGCGAACGTGCTGGTCAGGCCGACAAAGAACGGCGTGGCGGCGTTTTATGACGAGAGCTGGCTGGACGCGCTGCGGCTTTATGCGGAAGACGCGAACGGCGCGTTGTGTTTCAGCTTCAAGGTCTATGCAAAAGACCGGACGTTTGCGAATTACACCTCGCCTGCCACGCGTAGCGGAAACGATGTTCTGTACTTCGATAACCGCGAAGGAGTTACTGATTTCGGCATCGGCAAGGTCCGCCTGAGCAAGGAAGATTCCGTGTCCGAAAAGGATTCCAGGGGTATCGACAGTTTGGTCGCAGAGGACATTCTTTGCGACAGGGACAGGCGGGTGCCGCCGGATTTTGTGGTGAGTGTCTGCGTGGCGCCCGGAGTGAGCGACGACACATGGCGGGCTTTGGATTGTTTCATCCGGTTCGATGCCAGACGGGCTTACTGGAAGTATTACCTGCTGGGGGGCATGAACAGGAGTAATCCCTTTATCGTCGATCTCGACAGCCGAGTGGAGTTCGAGTTTTGCGGCGAAGTGTTGTTGTTGGGAGACAGGCCGGCAAAGGTGTTCAGGTCGAAAGAACCAATCCCGGTGCTGGAGAAATCGGCTTGCCGGTTTCAGTTGCGGGAGCAGGGGCCCGGGACGGGGAAGGTGCTGGTCAAGCGCTTGCCGGTCGGCTCCGAAAGCAGGCTGGGCATGGAAGTGATCGATGGCAAGCGCGAGATCGTCGCGGAAAGTTTTATCAATTATTGAGTTGTTGATTGATGTTGGTGGTGCAAGTGTTTCAAGAGAGCAGGTTCGATTTACGTTAGGTAAGTTAACTATTGAAAGGGGGCAACATGGGAGCTATGAAAACACCCGGCGTTTATATCGTCGAGAAGAGCGCCTTTCCGAACTCGGTCGTGGAAGTCGCAACAGCGGTGCCCGCATTTATCGGCTATACCGAAAAAGCGGACAACAAAGGCAAGTCGCTTAGCAATCAGCCTTGGCGGATTACGTCAATGGCCGAGTTCCAGAATTATTTCGGTTTCGGTCCTTCGGTGGAGTTCAGCCTGACCGAGGCGGCGACGCCGCCCGCGGCTCCGCCATCGATTTCCGTGGGCGGCAAGGACTACATGCTGGCGCAGTCGAAAGGAAAATATCTGCTGTACTACAGCATGATGCTGTTCTTCCAGAACGGCGGCGGGCCTTGCTACATCGTGTCGATAGGCAACTACGGCGATGATGTGGCTATGGACAAGCTTACGGGCGGCATCGATCAGTTGGTCAAGGAGCAGGAACCCACCATCGTGGTGATACCGGATGCGGTCTTGCTGAAGCAGGCCGATTGCATCAGCGTCGAGCAGGCCATGCTGGATCACTGCGGCAACGTGATGAAGAACCGGGTGGCGATCTTGGATATTTCCGACGGTCATCGCAGCCGTCAGGATCCGGCTGGCGATCCGGTGGCTACCTTCCGCAATTCGCTGGGCATCAATTTCCTCGATTTCGGCATGGCCTACTATCCTTGGCTCAATACCACGATCGTCCAGGCGAAGGATTTGGCGTACTGGAATCTGGATAGCGCGAGCCAGACCTTGCTTCAGGGAATGCTGGAAGCCGAACTCAATATCGCGGCCCAACCGGCAGCCAAGGCCGAGCAGCTCCAGTCCATCGTCGATGGCATCGCCAAGACGGATGCAACGCCGCAAGACAAGGCGATGCTGAACAAGAGCCTGATCTCGCTCAGCCCGAGTTACAACATGATCCTGACGGACATGGCGGCCATGCTCAACCTGCTGCCTCCGGCTGCCGCCATGGCGGGCGTGTACACGATGGTGGACAACAATCGCGGGGTCTGGAAAGCACCGGCCAACGTCAGCCTGAATGCGGTGACTTCGCCGACCGTCAACATCACTCACGGCGATCAAGAGGATCTGAACGTCACGCCGCAGGGCAAGTCGATCAACGCGATCCGTCCGTTCGTCGGCGAGGGCACGCTGGTATGGGGCGCGCGCACGCTGGACGGCAATAGCCTCGACTGGCGCTATATCAACGTCCGCCGCACGATGATCATGCTCGAAGAGTCCATCCGCTTGGCTTCCAAGGCGTACGTGTTCGAGCCCAACGTCGCGAATACCTGGGTCACCATCAAGAGCATGATCCGCAACTTCCTGACCGGTATCTG
This sequence comes from Gallionella sp., assembly GCA_035654695.1. Taxonomy (GTDB): domain Bacteria; phylum Pseudomonadota; class Gammaproteobacteria; order Burkholderiales; family Gallionellaceae; genus Gallionella. The sequence goes on from DASRWG010000001.1 coordinate 22,118, forward strand.
GAAGAAGGGCGGTCTGGCTGGCGCTGTGCCGGACGATGCGTTTGCCGTTTTCTGCGGTCTCGGAGAAACCATGACGCCGGAAGATATTCTGGAGGGCGTCTTGAGAGTGACGGTGCTGGTGGCGATCAGCCGTCCGGCCGAATTCATTGAGATCACCTTCCAGCAGCAGATGCAGAAGTCCTGATCCGCAGTGCAGCCAGTTAACGCATCAACAACCATTTAACATTTTTATAGAGAGGAGTATGTCATGGCAGATGACGGTTCCGCACAATCGGCGACAGTATGGCCCATGCCCAAGTTCTACTTCCAGGTGAAGTGGGATGCCAACGTGATGTCTTTCCAGGAAGTGTCCGGCCTGGATATCCAGTCGGAAGAAATTAAATACCGGCACGGCGACAGCCCGCAGTTCTCGGTCATCAAGATGCCGGGGATGAAGAAGTACGGCAACATCACCATGAAGAAGGGCATCTTCAAGGGAGACAACAAGTTCTGGGATTGGCTCAACCAGATCAAGATGAACACCATCAAGCGCGTTCCGGTCACCATCAGCCTGCTCGACGAGGCCGGTGCGCCCACGATGGTGTGGACGCTGGCGAACGCCTGGCCGACCAAGATCACCGGGACGGACCTCAAGTCGGAAGGCAACGAAGTGGCGGTCGAGTCCATCGAGATCGTCCACGAAGGCCTCACCATCGCCAACGGTTGATGATGCCGGCGTAGTCATGGGGGAGGGGAAACCCTTCCCCGGTTTTTTGTAATTTCTGATTTTTGTCATCGACGAACCCATGGTTGATTCCGCTTATCCGCTGCCGGCCTTTTATTTCAAGGTCGTGTTCGCGTCCTCGCAGGGGAATTCGGACACTTCTTTTCAGGAGGTGTCCGGCATTTCTTCCGAGATGGAAACCGAGCCGATAGTCGAGGGAGGCAACCAGTACACGCGGCAATTGCCGAAATCGCTCAAACATTCGAACCTGGTATTGAAGCGCGGCATCGCCGACATGAGTTCGCCGCTGGTCGTCTGGTGCCAGAAGGTGCTGGAAACGAATTTCATGGAGCCTATCGTGCCGACGCTGGTCAGCGTGTATTTGCTGAACGAAGAAGGAAATCCGTTGCGCGGATGGGAGTTCACCGACGCCTATCCGGTCAAGTGGAATGTCGAGGCATTCAACTCGACGAAAAACGATGTGGCGATAGAAACGATCGAATTGAGTTACATGAGTTCTTCGCGGACTCTCTGAACATCATGTCGATAGAGATAAGACAGATGGTGGTGAAGTCGAACGTGGTGCAACGCAGCACCCCGGACGAGGAAACCGACATCGAAGAAAACGGGAATCGGGCGATTCTCGAAGAATGCAAAAGGCTGATCCAGGAAGCCTTGCAAGAAATTAAGGAGAGATAATTGATCACCAAGCTGACGATCACTCCATGCAGTCTTGACGATAAGGGCGATGTCACCGGCCCCAGGACCGGCGAGGCCTTTACGGTCAGACTGAACCCGTCGAATTACACGCGCAACTTCGAAATCACCTACAACACCACCAAGGCGATGGGCGCGCCGGTGATGCAGCCGCGATTCAGCGGCGCGGGCGAGAAGAAGATGGATTTCGACATCGTCATGGACGGGACCGGCGTGGTTCCGCCGACCTCGGCGAATTCGACGGCCATCGATGTCGATACGCAACTGGGCGACCTGAGGAAGGTCGTCTATACGCTGGACGGGGAGGAGCACGAACCGAATACCGTGATGCTGGTGTGGGGGAGTTTCAGTTTCGTCGGTAAGCTCAGCACGATGTCGGTCGAGTACACCCTGTTCAAGCCGACCGGGGATCCGCTGAGAGCGAAGGTGAAGCTGTCTTTCATCCAGTATGTCGGCCCGACGGAGGCGGCGAATACCGCCAATCTGCGTTCACCCGACCTGACCCATTCCGTGGATGTGCAGGCGGGCGATTCCTTGCCCCTGCTGTGTTTCCGCATCTACAAAAACAGCGGCTATTACCTGGAAGTCGCGAAGTTCAACGGCATCACCAATTTTCGAAATATCAAGCCGGGCACGCGGCTGAATTTTCCGCCGTTAAGGTAAAGCATCATGGCGAGTTCACCGGCGATAGATGGCGGGGTTGTCAGGCTGTCCCTGTTCAGCGAGGGGACGGCCCTGCCCGGCACGGTGCAGGTCGTATCCGTGTCGGTCAGGAAGACCATCAACAAGATACCGGTGGCCGAGATCGTCGTGCTGGACGGCGACATGCCGCAGAAGGATTTCCCGGTCAGCAATGCCGCCTATTTCAAACCCGGCGGCGCGATAAAAATCAACGCCGGATACGGCTCCGATGAGGAGACCATTTTCGAGGGCATCGTCGTCAAGCACGGCATCAAGATCACCGGCGACAATTATTCCCGGCTGGTCGTCGAATGCCGCGACAAGGCCGTCGCGATGACCATAGGCCGCAAGAACGCCAACTATGTCGATTCGAAAGACAGCGACATCATCACCAAGCTCATCGGCAATTGCAGCGGGCTCACCGCCGATGTGGGAGCTACCGATACGCAGTACAAAGAGCTGGTGCAGTACTACTGCACGGACTGGGATTTCATGCTGTCGCGCGCCGAGGTCAATGGCTTGCTGGTGATCGTGGATGCCGCCAAGGTGAGCGTCAAGGCGCCTGCGACCGACGGCACGCCCCAGTTGAAAATCACTTACGGCAGCGACTTGCTGGAGTTCCACGCCAACATCGATGCCAGAAACCAGTTCTCCAAGGTCGAAGGCGTCTCGTGGGACGTGAAAAATCAGGCCATCGTGGAGCAGCAGGCGACGCCGAAGACGCTGAACGAGCAGGGCGACCTGACTTCTGCCACGCTGGCCAAGGTCATCGGGCTGAGCGCATTCCGTCTCCAGACCCCGGCCCCGCTGGAAAGCGCCGCGCTGAAGTCATGGGCCGATGCGCAGCAGGTCAAGTCCGGGCTGGCCAGAGTGCAGGGGCGCATGCGCTTTCAGGGCAGCGCCAAGGCCAAGGCGGGCGAACTGATCGAGATCGAGGGCGTGGGCAACCGCTTCAACGGCAAGGTGTTCGTCAGTTCCGTCCATCATCAGGTGACCGACGGAAACTGGACTACGGAAGCCGAATTCGGCATGCCGCACGACTGGTTTGCCGAGAACCGCGACCTGGTCGCGCCGCCCGCATCGGGCTTGCTGCCGGGAATCGAAGGGCTGCATGTCGGCGTGGTGAAGAAACTGGATGCCGATCCGGAAGGGCAGTACAAAGTTCAGGTTTCGATTCCCGTGTTGAAGGCGGAAACGGACGGCGTGTGGGCCAGGCTGATGCAGTTCTACGCGTCCGACGGCATCGGCGCGTTCTTCGTGCCGGAGATCGGCGACGAGGTCGTGCTCGGCTATTTCAACAACGATCCTTCCAACCCGGTGATTCTGGGCAGCCTGTACAGCAGCAAGCGCAAGCCGTCCTACGAATTGACCGCGGACAATTTCAAGAAAGCCATCGTCACCAAGAGCAAACTCACGCTCGAATTCGACGACGACAAGAAAATCATCACCATCGTCACGCCGGGAAAAAACCAGATCGTGATTAGCGACGACGGCAAGTCCATCCTGCTGAAGGACCAGACCGGCAATCAGGCCAAGCTCAGCGAGGATGGCATCCTGCTGGATAGCCCCAAGGACATCACCATCTCCGCCAAGGGCAAGGTCAGTATCTCGGCCACGGGCAATGTGGAGATCGAGTCCAAGGCCGACTTCAAGGGCGACGCGCTGAACATCACCCACACCGCAAAGACCGGTTTCACGGCCAAGGGCAATGCCAGCGCCGAAATTTCCGCATCGGGCCAGACGACCGTAAAGGGCGCGATGGTCATGATTAATTGACGGGCTGATGACGATGAGTGCCGATCAATCCTTTCTGGGCGCGGGCTGGGGATTCCCGCCCGAATTCAACCGCGATGCCGGGACGGTCCGGATGGTTCACGGCGCGGAGGATATCGACGAGAGCCTGCGCATCCTGATGGCCACCGTGCCCAAGGAGCGGGTCATGCAGCCCGCATACGGCTGCGGGCTGAAGCAACTGGTATTCGAAAGCATCAACGAAAGCACCCTGACGCTGATCCGGGATGCGATTGGGCGGGCCGTGCTTTATTTCGAGCCGCGGGTCGATCTGGAGGAGATCGAGATAGACGAAGAGCAGGCGCAAGAAGGCGTGCTGTTAATCAAACTCAACTACCGTGTCAGGACGACGAACAGCAGAGCCAATCTGGTTTTCCCGTTCTATTTCCTGCAAGGCACTAACCTTTCCGCGTAATCGGACACGATGGCCAAGTTGATTATCAGGGACGGAACCAGCCAGGACGAGCGCCTGTTGCCCGCATTGAAGGAGGGATATGTCAATGTGGACGAGATGCGTTTCGAGGATATGTTGGCCATGGCCTCGGAATATGCCGCCCTGATTAAGCATCACGATGCGGACTCGCGCGCCGACGTCAACTGGGCCGAATTTTTCGGGGCCGACGAGGCCTGCATACTCGCGTCGATATTGGCGACGAACCTGAGCGGCATCGAGCGGGATTTTTCCGCGTTCGTCGCGGAACCGGAGGCGAGGCTTGCCCAGTTGCTTGATTGTCGTGCCGATCCGGCGATGCTGCCGACCTTCAGGCTGGCGGTGGCTATCGATGCATGGCTCGTCAGGCTGGGCAGGTTGTCGAGCGTCGCGGCAGTGCGGATGCGCGAGAGCATACAGGGCGTGATCGAAAAAACGCTGGGGACGGAATTGCAGCGCCTGCGCGTTTTCTTGCGGCAACACCATGCGCATAACGCCGACGAGGCATTCCGGGCGTTCGGCCCGATCTGGGGCGGCGACGGGAAACCGGGCAAGGGCGGCAGCGCAATTCCCGGCCCGGCATCCGGATCGCCCGCCGTCGCGGAATTCCTGAAATCCAACTTCCATGCGTTTTACAACGCCCTGTCGTTCCTGCAAGGCGGGGCGCGGGATATGTTGCACGTGTCGCTCGAACGGCATAACCACGATCCGGCGATAGGCCTGTATATCGCGTTCCTGCGCTTGTTTGCCAGGGTGCAGGACAAGGCCAACAAGTTCACCATGCGGCATCTGAATTTTTATTACGAAGACGTATTGAAAATCCAGCGCCGCGATTTCGTTCCCGACAGCGCCTATTTGATTGTCCGTCCGGACACCGCGGGCCGCGAGGTGGAGATAGGCAAAGGCACGGAATTCAGGGCCGGTCTGGACGAGAACGATGCCGAACTGCTGTATGCGGCGGACAACGACCTGCTGGTGACCGATGCGAAGGTGAGCTCCCTGCACACCCTATATTTCGGACGCAACAGCCTGAGCTCTCCCGAAAATGCGCTGGCCTCGCCGCCGGGGCGCGGCGGAAGGCGCAAGCGGTTCGCCACTTCGGCGAAGTTGAACCGGATGGGGCGCGGTGGAGAGAACGGCGCACCGGTTTCGCATCCCCTGTTCGGCGTACCGCAACGCACCAAAGCCGCCAGCCATTTCGAGGAAGCGCGGATCGGATTCGCCGTCGCGAGCAACGTGCTGTTGCTGAAACACGGGCAACGCGATATCGGCCTGACTTTCAAACTTGCTCCCGGCGGCAAGGCGGGCGACCCGAATGCGTTCGCGGACAGGTTGAGCCGGGTGCTGCCGACAAGCAAGGCGGACGCATTCTTCAAGGCATTCCGCCACATGTTCAGGATCAGCCTCACCGGCGAAAGCGGCTGGTTCGAGGTTGACGATTATTTGCCGTTGAGCCGGATCGTCGATGAAGACGATTGCGAAGAAAACTGTTTCAAGATCCAGTTGCGCCTCCCCGATAGCGCGGGAGCGGTCGTGCCATATTCGCCGGAAATCCACGGCGAGAATTTCGACACCGGTTTGCCGGTGGTCAGGTTCCTTGTCAATCCGGATGCCTATCTGTATCCCTACAGCCTCTTGTCAGAAATGGCGGTCAGGGAAATCTTGATCGAGGTCGATGTCAGGGGCTGCACGGATATCCGGATATACAACCAGTACGGCCCGTTGAGCGCCGATGTGCAGTTCAACCCATTCGGGCCGTCGCCGTCCTTCGGCGATTATCTCGTGGTCGGCAGCTACGAGGCTGCCAGGAAGAAACTGGTTGCCTTCGAGGTGGATGTCGAATGGAGCGGGTTGCCGCAGGAAATGAACGGTTTCGGCGAATACTATCGGGCCTATTCGATGTCCATCGATAACGCCACGTTCAAGGCCGGCCTCGCCGTGTTGCGCGATCGAAAGTGGCAGCCTGCCGAAGAGGGCGAGCAGCCTGTCGTGGAGCTGTTCGAGTCCCGCGATGGCGCCGGGAAAAACGGGGACGGCGCGGGAAAAAACGGCAGCGGCAAAGTCGGCAAGCGGCGACGTTTTTCTTTTCGCGGCGAGTGCAAATTCATGAGGCCGCTGGAGAACGTCGCTGAAGAGCAATACGGCTATGACTCGCTGTCCAAGGACGGATTCTTCAAGCTCGCGCTGACCCAGCCGTCTTTTGCCTTCGGCCACAAAGAGTATCCGGCTATCCTGACCAAGGTGATGACCGATAACGCCAGGCTCAAGAAATTCGGGCTCGCTAAATGGCTGTCCCGCTCGCTGCCGCCCAAGCCGTTGCCGAATACGCCCTATACGCCGTTGATAAGCGCCATCTCGGTCAATTACAAAGCGGTCTCTCAAATCAGCCTGGAGCGCATCGGCTCGACGGAAGAGGGGCTGCGCCAGGAAAAAATATTCCACCTCCACCCGCAAGGCTTCGAGAGCCTGTCGCCGCGAGCCTACGGAAAAATCCATCTGGTTCCGCGTTACGAAACGGACGGGAATTTGTTCATCGGCCTTACGGCAACCAGACTGTCCGGCCCGCTCACCCTGTTCTTCCATTTGCGCGAGGACTCGCTGCCGGATGCCAGCGCCAGACCATTCGAATTCGAGTGGTATTACCTCGCATCGAACCAGTGGAGGCCGTTCAAAAAGACCCAAGTGGTATCCGATACGACCGACGGCTTCCTGTCGTCCGGCATCGTGACGCTGGACATCCCGGACGACATCGATCGCGCAAACACCATACTGCCGTCGGACCGGTTCTGGCTCAGGGTGTCCGTGGACGACGAGCGCATGCATACGCTGTGCAGTCTCTATGCGGTGCATGCCCAGGCGTTGCGGGTGAGTTGGGCGAAACAGGAGGCGAACAGCCTTGCCCATCTCTCGTCCCCGCTGCCTGCGGGCAGCATCAAAGAAACGAAGTTCTCGATTCCGGGACTCGCCGGGATACGCCAGATCATGGAGTCCTCAGGCGGGAAGCCGCCCGAGAGCGACACGCAACGAACGATACGGGCCAGCGAACGCCTGCGCCACAAGAACCGCGCGATTACGCCATGGGATTACGAGAGACTGATCCTGCAACGATTCCCGGAGATATACAAAGCCAAATGCTTCTCCTGCATGACGGGCGATGCGGAGGCGCGGCGCAAGATCAAACCGGGCCATCTGCTGATCGTATTGATTCCGTATCTGAAAGAGTCGGCCACGGCGAATTCGCATCCCATGGTCAATGCCTTGCTGTTGCGGGAGGTCAGGGATTTCGTCAAGGGGCTCGCATCCGCTTGCGTGAAAATTTCGGTCAGGAATCCGGCTTACGAACGGATACAGGTGCGCTGCAAAGTGAAGTTCGGGAATGGCGCGGGGCGGGGCGCGCAACTCAACCGGTTGAACCGGGAAATCGTGAATTACCTGTCTCCCTGGAGCGACGGCGGACTGGCGGCGCGGTTCGGCTGGCGGCTCCGCTGCAACGACATCCAGTCCCACATCCAGGGGCTCGACTATGTCGAATCCGTTTCCGGGCTTTCCATGCTGCGGATCGATGACGGCGACGACAGCAGCCACCATCGGCTTTCCGATACGGCGCGGAGCAAGAGCGGCGATATTCAGCCGCTCCATCCGTGGAGCATCGCGATACCCGTCGGACATCACCTGATCGAGGTCGAGGACGAGGCGGGCGTCTGTCCGCCCCGGAAAACCGGGATCGCCAATTTGGCTATCGGAAACACATTCATTTTGTCACGGGGAAATCAATGACGAAACGCAACAGGAAAACGCTGTCCGCTTATTTCGCCGACGGGCAACTGCCCACGCAGGAGGCGTTCGGCGACCTCATCGATTCGGTGGTGAATATCGTGGACGACGGGTTCGACAAGACGCCCGAAGAGGGGATGAAGATCGCCCAACTGGACAATCGCAGCAAGCTGGTCGGCTTCTACGACGAAATCACCGTCAAAGCGCCGCTCTGGTCGATCGCCTTTTCGGTGAGCGGCTACGGCGGAAACGCGGAGAACAACAAGAACCTGAATTTCTTCTACGGCAACAACAAGGCCACCGGGCTGACACTGACGAGCGCGCCGGAAACTGCCGCGGGACCGGACAAATCCACCGAAGGAAAAATCCGGGTAGGCATCAACAAAAACGAGCCGGAACACGAACTGGATATCTGCGGTGTCGTCGCCGCCGATGGCCGGATCGGCAGGGCGGGAAAGATGAAAGTCAGGGCAGACGGGCAGTGGCATCCCGTCGTTTCCGGGCTGGACGGCTGCCAGGCGTTCGAGATCATGGCCGGCGTCGGCAAGCCGCACAGCGGGAGATATGCGCTACTGCACGCCTACGCGCTGAGCACGTTCAATTCGAAAAAAGGGAACATCACCTATCACCAGGCGCATTTCTCGTCGCGCTGCGACCAGATCGAACTGCGCTGGGTCGGCGGGACGCACGACTACGCGCTGGAGATGAGGGTGCGATGCAGTTACGAACAGAACGTCAAGGAGGAAATCTACATCCGCTATCACCTGACCCAGTTATGGTTCGACCCCTTCATGACGGATTGCGTCAAGAAGGATGGCGAGTGACCGCGGAGACTGGATTACCGGAATGGAACGCGAATATGCCGAAGGAGATGCATAAAACATGATGGACGCATCGTTCATCAAGAAGCTCCAGCCCGATCCGGACGGCCTCGATTTCGACGGCCTGAGGAAGGAAGGGATACGGCTCGTCCAGGAAATATCCGGCGACATTTGGACGGATTACAACCTGCACGATCCGGGCGTCACCATACTGGAGGCGCTGTGCTACGGGCTGACCGATCTGGCCTACCGTAGCGAGTTCGGCGCAGGGGATTACCTGGCGCGGGACGACGGCAAAATCGATTTCGACAAGCAGGCCCTGCATCGTCCCGACGAGATATTTTCCTGCCGTGCGGTGACCGACAACGATTACCGGAAGCTGATACTCGACGCCGTACCCAACATCGACAACGTGTGGATCAAACGGCACTCGGCGGAAACGGGAGGCGTGCAGGGGCTGCATTTCATCTACGTGCAATTGAGCGAACGGGTGAAGAACCAGCGCGATGCGGGCGTCAGGAAGGTCTACGCCGATCTCGTCAAGAAGGTCTATGCGGCGAACCGGAATTTATGCGAAGACCTGGCCGGCGTCGAAATCGTCGAACGCATCCCCTATGCATTGCGCGGCGAAGTCGAGATCGACGGCAAGCGCGAGCCGGACGGCGTCATGGCGGAGATATATTACGTTTGCGCGCAATACCTGAGCCCCACGGTTGCCGTCCATTCTTTCGTGGAGAGGTACAAGGGCGGCCATGCGCTCGAAGCGCTTTTCGACGGCGTAGCGACTGCGCACGGCTACATCGCCGAAGACGAGTTGTATCCGTGGCGCGGCCAGTTTTCGATTCCCGAGCTGATCGGCAGGGTATGCCGGATCGACGGCGTGACCAACGTCAAGCATCTCGCGTTCGTGGATGGGCGAGGCGAGGAGCTCGATTGCATCAAGCTGGGCGGGGAGCATTCCTCCTTGAGCGTGGCTTGCCTGCGCTTTCCGTTACAGGATGGCGCGAACGGCGTCAGGCTACAGCGGGCCGGCAAGGCATACCGGGTTTCGCCGCGCAAGGTCGAAACCGAATTCGAGCGGCTGGAATTCCAGAGCCAGGCGTCGAGACGCCATAAACGGCAATTCGATTGGGTGGAGGCCATGATGCCCGCCGCCGATTTCAGGAACGTCGGCGAGTATTACTCGATCCAGCATCATTTCCCGGATGTCTACGGGCTAAACGTTCATGGCGTGCCGGATTCGGCGTCGCCCGCGAGAAAAGCGCAGGCGATGCAACTCAAGGCTTACTTGCTGTTCTTCGAACAGGCCATGGTGAATTTCCTGCAAAACATGCAGGGCATACCGGAGATATTTTCCCTGGACGAGCCGCAAGTGCGGAGCCGTTCCCCGCAGGTCTTGCGGGACGATGTCATCCCCGAGGTCGAGGCGCTGTACGCGAACGGCATTGCGCAGATGGAGTCCGATGTCGCCGGGTTGCTGGCGAAGTTCGAGCGCTATGGCGACAGGCGGAGCCGGGCGCTTGATTACCTGCTGGGCATGTACGGCGAAAAACTCACGCTGAATTCCTTGCGGCAATTCTGGGAAGAGGGCACGGATGCGGAAGGCGAACGCATCGCGAAAAAAATCGCTTTCCTGAAGGAGATCGTGGACATCGGCAAGAACCGCGGCGCCGCATTCGATTATCTCAAGCCTGCGGATAACGACGGCAACACCGCCGGGCTGAGCAAGAAACTGGCGGTGCTGCTCGGCCTGAAGGCGTCGCCGGACGGTGCGTCTGAACAGGATCGTGCAAGCCTCGATGTCCGTATCGTGGAGCATATCCTGTTGCGTCCCCGCGGCGAACCCGCGCGCAACGGCCATCGCGTTCCGGACGATTTCTACAATTTCAGGATATCCGTCCTGTTTCCCGCAGGGCCGGGATGCCATGCCGACAAGGACTTCAGGAACCTGGCGGAGGAGACGGTTTACCTGAATTGCCCGGCGCATATTTATCCGGAAATTTTCTGGCTGGACGCGGGGCCGATGCGCAGGTTCGAGGTGCTGCACGAGGAGTGGCTGAAAGCGAAACGGCAATCCGGCGGCGCGGACAAGACCGATGCGGTGGCGGCGCAGATGATTTTTTTCCTTCGCGAGATAAGGAAGAAGAATGGATAAGCACCACATCATCGACGATGTGGAATTCGACATCTCGTTCGACTCGATGGGGAGTGCCCGCGAGCACGAGGCGGGGCTGCCAGACTTTATCCGCGAACGCCTGTTGCCGGTGGCAGACGAGATTTTTTGCGAGCTGGCAGACGGCGACACGGTGGTCAGAATCGACCGGCTGGAACTCGATCTGGGCGATATTCGCCATGGCGAATTCCGCGACGAAATGGAAAGCCGGTTCGGTGAAAAACTCAGGGCGCTCCTGAGGGAAAAAATGCAGTCGTTCGCCACGACGCATTCCCCGCTCGAAGGCATGATCGGCAGGCCGCAGGCGGAACAAGGGCAACTGGAAGTTTTTCTGGAGACCGGGCGCATGCCCTGGCACGACCAGCGCGCGACGGGAGATACGGTCGATGCGCTGCTCGAACAGACGCTGGCCCGGCAAGGTGGCGAATTCGCCGAGTTCATGAAAAGAACCCCGCATCGCGATGTGGTCGTGAAGCGCTTGTCCATGCAATTTTCGGATCGGCTCCTGACCGATGTCATGCGCCTGTTCGCACCGGCGCATGCCGTCCTGCTGGGCGAGTTGACGGGGAAGCTAGGTGACATGTGGAAGGACATGCCCGCAAGCATTACCGCAAAAGAACTCAAGGCGCAGGTATGGGAGCGGCTGATCGGCGAGCACCTGAAAACCGGCGTGCCAGATCCGGAATGGCTGCTCAGGGAAATCTCGAAAGACTTGTTCGTGCGCCATGCGCGTTCCTCTCTCCCGCAAGCGAGCGAGGGAGCGAATGAATCTCTGCGCGAGTTTCACGTTAAAGACGCTTCCGTCGAAAACGGCGAGTCCGCCGGAAACTTGCCGGGCCACGCGCGCGGATCGGGCGAGGTCGTGGATAAGACTGGGAACGAGGGGCGAGCGGATGTGTCTCTCGCCGCGAGTGCCGCGAGTGCCGCGAGTGCCGCGAAGCAGTCGGACGCATCGTCGGAACGGCGTTCGAATATCGCCCGTCAACGCGCGCAACTGGAAACCGCCTTTGCTACGGGCGACGCCGACGAACTGGCAGGGCAGTGGGACGCATTGCGCAACGATTACCGCGAACTGGTGCGCGAGGTGTTTATGCAGCGCATGGGCGACGGCAAACTGCTGGAGAAACTGGCGGAAGGATTCCCGGAATCCATGTTGCATGATTTGCTGAACATCCTGTCGCAGCAGGACGGCGGCTTCATGGCTGAGCTGTCCGACTTGCCGGAACTGCGCGGTGCGAAGAACGAAAAGAGTTCTGTTTTCTGGATATACACCTTGGGTTTCCTGCACGGCGCACAAGACAGCGACCGCGCGGAATATGCGCGCGGCCTGATCCGCAGCTTGTCGGCGCAGGGGATGGAACAAGCTCCGCTGCTGCAAGCGCTCATCGCCCTTGCCCCCGAATTGCAGGCAGCGCTCGCCGACATGCAGGCGGAGCACGCAACCGACTCGCGGCCTCCGGCGGAAGAACCCGCACGCGCCGAGGAGCTGTATCGGCGCGTGACGCAACGCCTGAACGGAACGAGCGGCGAGCCGGAATTCGCGGCACTGCTCGAAGAGATGGCGAACGCCTGTCCCGAAACGCTGGCGCGTCTGCAACGGCAAGTGCAATCGGGCGAACTTCATGCGGATGTCGGGACGCTGGACGCGCGCGAAGCTGGGCAAATGGTGGCGGCGCTGATCCGGTTGAATTCGGGCGTTAAGGAAAGCGACTTCCTGCGTGCGGTCGAAACACAAGCGCAGCAAGCGCGAGATCGGCAGCGCTATTACTGTCACATACTGGAACGACTGATTCGCAACGAAACGGTGGACCTCGAAGCCGCGCTTGGCGTCTCGGGCAACGAAACCGCGCAGCAGGATGTGCGTGCAGCTTCCGTCGGTGATGCGGCACCGGGGCAGCAGCCATCCGCGCAGCCAGGCAGGCAGTCCAAGGGACAGGAAAGAATCACGCGACCACTTGCCGAGTTCGCCGGAACCGGACGCGCCGCCGAACTGTATCGACGCGTGACACGTCATCTGAGCGGCGTGAGCGACGGCGAGCCGGAATTCGCGGCGATGGTAGAAGAGATGGCGAGCGTCTATCCGGAATCGCTGGCGTACGTGCAGCGGCAACTGCAATCCGGCGAGTTGCGCGCCGATATCGGGAGGTTGGACGCAGTCGAAGCCAGGCAGTTGGTGGTGTCGTTGATCCGGCTGAATTCGGGCGCGAAGGAAAGCGACTTCCTGCGCGCGATCGGGCGATATGCCGGACGCGCGAAGAGCGAGCGGGGGTATTACCAGCGCGTTCTGGAAAATATGATTTGCAACCGGACTATCGATCTCGTAGATGCGGTGCGTTCGCAGGGAGAGATTGTTTCTCGCGATTTGCAGCGCACAGCGCCGGATGCAGATGGAATGGTGGCAGCAGGCTCATCGTCCCGGCAGGAAGATCGTGCGACGGTCGACGCGGAGCCGGCGCTGGAGCCCGTCAAGCTGTTGCGCATCCGGCTGGAAGAAGCGCTGGTGCTGGGGCGCGCGGAGGGGGTGGAAGCGGTATGGGGCGAACTGCTCCAGAGTCACGTCGCCATGTTGCGGGAAGTTTTCGTGCAACGGCTGGACAGTGAAGTCGCGCGATCCAGGTTGGTCGATGAATTTCCGGAACCCATGCTGTACGGACTGATACGCGCGCTCGCACCAGCGGACGGCGGATTCGTCGAAATGCTGGCGGGGCAGCCGGAGTTGCGTTCGAGCGGAATGGCAGGCGCAAAAAATATCCCGCTACTGGAATACACCCTGTCGTATCTCCATGCTTGCGGCGCGAGCGGATACGACAGGTTCGAATACGCACGCGGTCTTGTGCGGAGTCTGGCCGAACAGGGTTTTGCACGGACGGACACTCTGCGGGCCATCGTCCGCATCGATCCTGAGTTGGAGGCGGCAATGATCGCGTCCGGGGGCACAATGACCGCGTTTGGAGGCGAGGTCGTTCCGGCATCGGAGAGCTGCGGCGAGGGGGCGGCGGATTCGGTATCGCAGGGCCTGCTGGCTGGAACGTTGATCCGGAAGTTGCTGCAACGCCTGTGTGACCGGGATCGCACCCTGGCGCGGGAAATCGGCGAACTCGCCGAGGCGTGGCCCGAAGTCGCGCGGGAGTTCTACCGGCAGTTGCAATTGGACGCCGTGGCACTGGACGTTGCGGTGCTGAGCGCACGCGAAGCAAGTCTGCATGCGGCCGCCTTCATCGTTTCGAACCATGGACGCATGGGGGACGACTTTCTGCGCGAGATCGAGTTGCATGCCGGGAAAGCGCAGGACGAACTGTATTATCACCGAACGATCCTGGAGATGCTGCTGCACAACAAGGTGGTGGACCTCGAAGTTGCCATGATTGCTGCGCCGGGCTCGGCGATTTGGGAAGAGGGTTCTCTGGTTCATTCGCGTATGGACGATGCTCCCGGTATCGGCGCGTTGCGTACCCGTTTCGAGTCGGCGTTGATGGAGGGCGATGCCGAAGCCATCACAGATGTGTGGGACGAGTTGCGATTCAATCGCGGCGCTCTTGTGCGGGAGGTTTTCAATCTCAGGATGGGGGAGGGCGCCAGCAGGAAGAAGCTGGCGGAGCGTTTCCCCGAGGCGATGCTGTTCGAACTGATGCGCGTGCTGGCCCCGCTGGCGAGCGGCTTTATCGAGAGTCTGGACAAGCAACTCGGATTGCAGGGGGGAGTAGTGAAAGCGGGAGATGTCCGGCTCGCCGCAAGGGAGCATGCCCTGGCCTACATTTACGCGTTCGGCGCGCGCGATTTCAAAAGGGACGAGTATGCGCGCGGGCTGATGCATCGCATGGCGGTGCAGGGCATGGATGCCAGTCTTTTCTGGCGCGCCATGGCGGCCATCGATCCGGTGTTGACGCTGTCCTTGCCAGAGTCTCGCATCGGTGGAGCGGCCCGTGTCGGTGAGACGCCCTCTCCTGTCGGCGGAACAACACGCGTTGTCGAAACGCAGCCCATCGTCGAAAAAACGTCCCAGCCGGCTCTGCATGCCGAGACCGGACGGACGGCGGAACTGTACGAACGGCTCGTGCTCCATTTGAGTCGGCAGGATGGCCGGGATGAGCCGGCGGCGGACTATGCACGGGAGATAGCGGAACTGGCGGACGCTTATCCCGAGACACTGAAACGCTTGTATCGGCGTTTGCAAACGGACGAGCTCGACATGGATGCGCTGTCGCTCAACGCGGGCGAGGCCAGGCAACTAGCCGTGTTCTTCGCCGGACTGGCCCAAGGCAACGAAGGAATAGATTTTCAGCGAGAGATCAATGCCCGTGTCGGCAAGGTAAAGGACGAGCGCGGCTTTTACCGCCATATTCTGGAGAAACTGGTTTGCAACCAGAGCGTGGATTTCGACGCGGCTATGAACGAGGTGCAACGGACGTCGGATCATATCGCTCGCCTCCGCATTCTTCTGGAAACATCCTTTGCCACCGGCGACGCCGACGAATTGGCAGGGCAGTGGGAAGCCTTGCGCAACGATCACCGCGAACTGGTGCGCGAGGTGTTCATGCGGCGTATGGGCGACGGCAAACTGCTGAAGAAACTCGCGGAAGGATTTCCCGAATCCATGCTGCTGGAGCTGCTGAATATTCTGTCGCCGCAAGATAGCGGTTTCATGGCTGCCCTGTCCGGCCTGCCGAAATTGCGTGGCGCGAAGAACGAAAAAAACACCGCCTTCTGGCGCTATACCCTGGGCCATCTGCACGGCGCGCAAGACGGCGACCGCGCGGAATATGCGCGCGGCCTGATCCGCAGCCTGTCGGTGCAGGGGATGGAACAAGGCTCGCTGCTGCAAGCGCTCGTCGCCCTCGCCCCCGAATTGCGGGCACCGCTTGCCGACATGCAGTCGCAGCCCGCAACCGGAGCACGGGCTCCGGCGGAAGAACCCGCACGCGCCGAGGAGTTGTACCGGCGCGTGGCGCAACGCCTGAATGGAGACAGCGGCGAGCCGGAATTCGCGGTGCTGATAGAAGAGATGGCGAGCGCTTATCCGGAAGCGCTGGCGCGCCTGCAACGACAACTGCAATCGGGCGAACTGCGCGCGGAAGTCTGGACGCTGGGCGCGCGCGAAGCCGAACAGATGGCGGTGGCGCTGATCCGGTTGAATGCCGGTGCGCGGGAAAACGATCTGTTTCACGCGGTCGAAACACAGGCACAACAAGCGCGAGACCGGCAGCGCTACTACTGCTACATATTGGAACGACTGATCCGTAACGAAACGGTGGACCTCGAAGCCGCGCTTGACGATGCGGGCAACGAAGCGGTTCAGCAGAATGTGCGCCTCGATTCCGTCTGCGATGCGGCACCGGGGCAGCAGCTATCCGCGCAGCCAGACAGGAATCACGGCGGACAAGACAGTCAGTCCGACGGACAGGAAAAAATTTCACGGCTAGTTGCCGAGTTCGCCACAAGCGGACGCGCCGCCGAACTATACCGACGCGTAACACGTCGTTTGAGCGGTGCGAGCGGCGGCGAGCCGGAATTTTCGGCGTTGGTAGAAGAGATGGCAAACGCCTATCCGGAAATGCTGGCGTACTTGCAACGGCAACTGAAATCCGGCGAGTTGCGCGCCGATGTCGGAAGGCTGGATGCAGGCGAAGCCAGGCAGTTGGTGGTGTCGCTGATCCGGTTGAATTCGGGCGCGAAGGAAAACGGCTTTCTGCGTGCGGTCGATGCGCAAGCGCGGCAGGCGGGAGATCGGCAGCGTTATTACCGTTACGTACTGGAACGACTGATCCGTAACGAGATGGTAGACCTCGAAGCCGCGCTTGACGATGCCGCACCGGGCAACGATGCAATGCCGCAGGCTGAGCGCTCTGCGCCCGCTGGCGATATGGCCCGGGACGAAGAAACCTCGCAGCTACAAAACGTCGCACATACGTCGGATGAAGTCGCGTCTCCTGCACGCACTGCCTGGCTGCGCACGTTGCTGGACACTGCGCTGTCCGAAGGAAATGCCGACGAACTTGTCGGCGTATGGGATGAGATACGTCAACGCCATGCCGGGCTGGTGCGCGAGAGTTTCCTGCGCCGGATGGATGACGAGAACGCACGGCAGCGGGTGGTGCAAGGCTTCCCAGCAACCCCGCTGGCGGAACTGGTGCGCATCCTCGCGCCGATGGAAAGCGACTTCGTCGAAACGCTGGCGACGCAACTGCAACAGGAGCAAGGCAGTACAAGCAACGCAAAAAACACACCGCTGTGGAAATACACCATGAGCTATTTGCATGCGACCGCAAGCAGCGGCTTCGACCGGCGCGACTATGTCGGCGGCCTGATGAATAGCTTGAGCGAACAGGGGGCGAGCCGGGCCGACATATTGCAAGCCGTTGCCCGTGCTGATGTGGCGTTGGGCCCGACGCTATCTGCACGGCAGGATATGCACGACGACACAGAGTGTGCCAGTGCAGCCGTAACAGAAACGAGTGCAACCGGAACAGAGCGGGCGGACGAGTTGTTCCGGCGCGTGACGCAACGCCTGAATGGAACGAGCCGCGATCCGGAATTCGCGGCGCAGTTAGAAGAAATGGCGAGCGCCTATCCCGAGATGCTGGTGCGTCTGTTGCGGCAACTGCAAGCGGGCGAACTTCGCGTCGGGACGCTCGATGCGCGCGAAACCAAGGCGGTGGTGATGGCGCTGATTCGCCTGAATTCGGGTGCGCGGGAAAGCGAGTTCCTGCGCGCGGTCAAGCGACATGCAGCGCGCGCGCAGAACGAGCAGGGTTATTACCGCTTCATCTTGGAAAACCTGCTCCTCGATCGGGCGATCGATCTCGAAGAGGCGGCGAGCGTGGTGGCGCAGGAGACTGCACGAGCCGCTGATGATCGCGCCGAAGAAAACAAGGTGTTGCCGGGTGCGACACCCGGCGACAAGCAGCGCCCGCAGATGGCCGAAGATGTCCGGCCTCGGGCGACTACAGGAGATAAAACCATGCAAGTTGAAAATACCTCCGCGTTCGATGAACACTGGTCAAAGGACGCTGGAGATAGCGAGAGCGCCGAAGAGATATATATCGCCAATGCCGGGATGGTGCTTGCCACACCTTATTTGCCCCGCTTGTTCGGGATGCTGGAGCTGACGGAGGGATCGAAATTCAAGGACGAGCGATCCGCCGAGCGCGCGATCCACCTGCTCCAGTTCATGGTCAACGAGAGCTGTGATTCGCCGGAATTCCTGCTGTCGCTGAACAAGCTGATGTGCGGGGTTCCCACCGGGGTTCCCATCGTCAGGGAGATCGAATTGCTCCCGCGCGAGAAGGAGGCCATCGAGGGCATGCTGAACGGGATCATCCGGAACTGGCCTATCCTCGGCAACACCTCGGTTCAGGGGCTGCGCGAGTCGTTCCTGCAACGCAGCGGACGATTGCAGTTGAAGGAAGACAACTGGCATCTCAAGGTGGAGTCCAAGGGCATCGATGTACTGCTCGACCGGCTGCCCTGGAGTTTTGCGCTCATCAAGCATCCGTGGATGAGACGACCGATTTATGTGGAGTGGCGCTGATGCAGCAGCGATTGAAAATTTCCGGTCGAACCGAATTATTGCCGATGAGCCGGGCGAATGCCGCCACGCTTGAGGCCGAGATCGACTGGTTCACCCGCGTCGTCGAGACGCGGTTCAGCCTGTATTTCGGACAGGAATCCAATTGCAAGGATATCCGCGAACACCAGCCCCCGGCGCTGCGCGGCGACGAATCGGAATACGCGCGCATGGTCAATGAGTGCGGGCTTGGATTCGACGAGCGCATCGTGCTGATGCTCGCGCTGATCCCGCACATCCGCCCGCAGGCGCTCGACACCTTCTTCGTCAGCAACAAGAATTTCGAGCGTGCGTTCACCGAGTTCGGCGGCGTCAAGGGGCAGGTGCACGGCGGCTTTCTGCCCACCTGCGAGACGGCGTCTTTCATCCTGCACGGCAACGATCTGGCCGGGCGCTTCGATTTCATCGGCATGCTGGACGACGATCATGTCTTCGCCGCGAAAGGCATCGTCGAGATCGAACACCGGGCGAGCGGCGAGCCCTTGTTCAACGGCGTGCTGAAGCTGTCGAACGAATACCTGAACCGGTTCACCACGGGGCAGGACCTCAAGCCCGATTACAGTATGAACTTCCCTGCGAAGCGGATCACGACCAAGCTGACCTGGGACGACTTGGTGCTGACTCACGACGTGCTGGAGGAAGTGGAGAACATCAACGCCTGGCTCATGCACTCGAAAACCATCATGGAAGATTGGGGGCTGGAGCGGACGGTCAAGCCGGGTTATCGCTGCCTGTTCTACGGTCCGCCGGGCACGGGCAAGACGCTGACCGCCACGCTGATCGGCGCAAACGCTGGACTGGACGTGTACCGCATCGACCTTTCGATGGTGGTGTCGAAATACATCGGCGAGACGGAAAAGAATCTCGCCAATATTTTCGACCAGGCGAAGACCAAGAACTGGATTCTGTTCTTCGACGAGGCCGACGCGCTGTTCGGCAAGCGCACGCAGACGTCGAGTTCGAACGACCGCTATGCGAATCAGGAAGTCTCCTACCTGTTGCAGCGGGTCGAGGACTTCCCCGGCGTGGTCATCCTCGCGACCAACCTGAAGGCCAATATTGACGAGGCGTTCTCGCGGCGCTTCCAGACCTCGATCTATTTTTCGCTGCCAGATGCCGAGCACAGGCTGTTGCTGTGGCAGGGTTATTTCAAGGGCAAGTGTCGGCTGGAAGACAGCGTCGATCTGGAGAAACTGGCCGAGGAATACGTGCTCGCGGGCGGGGCCATCGCCAACGTGGTGCGCTACGGCGCGATACGCGCGCTGCACATGGGCAGGGACGCGATCTCGCACGACGACCTGGTGAAAGGGATCGCGAAGGAACTCATCAAGGAAGGGAAGACCATTTAGGTACGGTTATGGTGAGTGCATACACAAGAAGAATGTTGCAGCGCATGCGCCGGTTCGCAGCCGTGGTGCTGCTGGCATGCATCGCCCTGCCGGGTGTGGCGGCGGAACCGGATTGCGGCGGGATGCTGGCCACCGTGGCGGCAAAGAAACACGGCAAGGGCGTCGTCGCCGATGCGCAGAGGCAACTGGCCGAGCTCGGCCTCGATCCGGGCGGAGTGGACGATGTGCTGGGATCGAAAACCCGGTCGGAATTGTTGCGTTTCTGCGGCAGGGCGAAATTTGCGTTGAACGACGACCTGCTGATCATGCTGCGTAATCACGCGGCCATCCACAGGGCTTATCAGAACTGGACGACAACGCTGGCTGGCAAGGGCTTCCAGAAATGGGCTGGGAAGCAGAAGGATGCGGCGGAGATTGCCCGGATCGAACTGGGCGGCGATGCGGAGGAAGTGATCGCCGTGCTGGATCGCTACCGGACGCGCCGCGCATCCCAAGCGCTGGTCGGCAGTGGGGACGATACGCCGGCCAGCTACCTGTTGACCAAGGACGACATCGAACAACTGAGATCGCGGGAGGGAGTCGCCAAGTCGATGGCGAAACTGCTGGATGCGACCTATGAGGATCAGGAGGATTTCGAGGCGGCAGCCGGTACGGCGCTGAAGGGCGTGGCCGATTCTTTCGAGTATGTGCAACTGGCCGAGAAAATTTCGGAACAGCAAACCAGCTACAGGATCAGCGCCAAATCGTTCGACGAGCTCAAGGTGGAAAATGTCCCCGAATATGTTTTGTCGGCGATACAGGGCTTGAAGGATTTGAATTACCCCGGCGACACGCTGGACGAGGCGGTGGATGCGGAGCTGGGCAAGCTGGTCGAGAGAACGATGGCGTTCAAGCCGCAGCTCATTACGTTGGCGAAAATTTCGCCGGCGGGCGCGAGCTTGAGCGAAAGCTCGCTGGCGAAATTCGCCGAGGCGCAAAAGGACGATCCGCTGGCCGTCGTCATCTTGGAGCGGTTGCGGAAACTGCTGGGGGCGAGCTTCAAGGACGACAAGGCGCTGGCCTGGGCGATGCAGACGGTGCTGAAGGCGGTGGCGGACCAGATCGACAATTCCCGCTCACTCATCCTCGCTCATGCCGAAGAGGTAAGCGTTTATGCGTTCGACAAAACGCGCGCGCAGGAGATCGACAAGAAGATAAAAGACTCCACCGTTCCGGAAATTTATCTGGCGCTGCTGGAGGATATGCAGGGCGTGGATTATCCGGATCCGGAATTGTTCTGGTTGGCGACCAAGGCACGAGTCGCCATGCTGGGTTCCAACAATTTGTTAAAGAAGAGCATCAGGGGCACGATCGAGCGACTCGGGGCCGACAAGATGGATGAGCAGTTGCTGGAAGAGCTGAAGGCAGCGAAATTGCATCCGGCTGTTCTCGGTTTGCTGGGCACGTTGCAGGGACAAAAGTTCGACGACGCCAAGGCGCTGGAATCCGCAATCGACGGACTGTTCGCGCAACTGGGCGAGTTGTACGAGCAATACCGCCCGGTGGTGATCGAGCAAGCCCGGAAGACGCATCCGTTCGACAAGACGAAGAACATCCTGTGGGACGGCAAGTCGTGCAATTGCGTGCACAGCAACCTGGCCGGGGAAATCTACGGGTTTTATCCCTACTGGATGGCCGGCGACAAACAGGCTATCGACTTCAGCGTGCAGACCCGCATCGGTTATTACGGGCTGACTTTCGACGACAAGGGCAACATACCCAACGCATCGCGCTGGACCGGGCTGGATGCAGGATTCATCCGCGAGGCCAGAACCTACGGCGCGAAGGTGGATCTGGTCATCTACCGGAACGACTGGCGAGGATGGGACCAATCCAGCAACGAAGAAAAGGCAGCGCTCTTCGAGAACCTGGTCGCGAATATCGTCGCGCTGGTCGATACGCCGTTGACCGACACGTTTTCCAAAGTGAAGCCTTATATCTCCATGGGGATGAATCCGCCCCCGGTGATGGGCGACGGCATCACCCTGTATTTCTCGGGCTATCCGCAGGACGCGGATGCGGTCGATGCCTTCGACGGATTCATCCGCGCCCTGCGCGACAAACTGAAATCCGGCGGGCGCAAGTATTCCATTAACCTCATGTTCCGCAGTGCGGAACTGGGCAAGGGCGCCTACGACTATCCCCGCTTGCTATCGATGGTGGGAGACATCGAGGGTAACGACGAAAACGACAAGAAACTGGACGCGCTCTTCCTGGTGTTGTTGCAGGAGCCGACGACCTCCGACAAGAAAATGTTGCGCCTGAATATCGAGAATGGCTTGCACGGCAAGAACAGAATGAAACTTCTGCGCAACGTCGCGATGGTGCTCACCTACGATGGACGCAACGAAAGCCAGTTGCTGGACGACGTGATTTATGCAAAAGACAATTTCGGCGGAATCGGTTTCTGGACGCAACCCGTCATATCCGGGGTAGAGCCGACGGCGGATTCGTCCACCCTCGCCAGCGATGTACTGCACGACAATTTCCTGAATACTGCCAATGGCGTGAGTGCGGCGAAGCCGGCCGTCTGCCAATACATCTGTCCGAACAGATGGGCGTTCAGGATCACTTGGGACATTTTCCTGCTGATCTTGCTGGTGAGTATTCCGCTGTACGTGCTCGCATGCGACTGGCGGAATCTGTTCAACAAATATTTCCTGCATTTCCTCGGCGGAGTGGTCGCTCCGTTCCTGCTGATCACTTTTGCCCTGCTGTTCTGCGACCCGGCCTGGGAAAAAATATCCAGGGGGAACGGGCTTCTGATACTCGTCATCGCGATCGTCCTCGCCTACATCGTCTGGAACTACTACGACAAAAAGAGAAAGGCGGACCTGCCATGATGACCCTGCTGGAAAAAGCCACCATCATCCATTACCACCGCCACCGCATCGGCGAATACGACAGCGGCACGGTCGAGGCGCTGGGCTATCGAGGCGAGGATAGCCAGACGAAACGCTTCGAGACGCTCGCCGCCGTGGCCGACCTGAACGGCTGCTCGGTGCTCGACATCGGTTGCGGGCACGGCGACCTGAAGGGGTTCCTCGATACGTGTTTCCACGGCTTCGGCTATATCGGCATAGACCAGATGGCCGAATTTGTCACGCAGGCGCGCAGCCTCTACGGCCAGCGCCCGTCCTGCTACTTCTGCATCGCGGATTTCACCGACGCGGAACTGCCGCAGGCCGACTACGTGTTCGCCTCCGGCGTGCTGGGCTACCGCTGCGAAGATCCCGGATTCTATTTTTCGATGATCGTGAAGATGTACCTCGCCGCGAACAAGGCGCTCGCCTTCAACATGCTGGATGCCGCGAAGTTTCCGCCGCATCCGCTGCTGGTCGGCCACGATGTGGAGAAGGTAGTCGAATTCTGCAAGCGCCTGTCGCCTAACGTGCGGCTGGTGCGCGGGTATCTGGAAGACGACTTTACGGTGCTGATGTACAAGAGTCCGTGACCTAGCTTTACACAGTAGAAATTTATTTTTATGCATCAACCTGAAACAAGGAGGCCGAAATGCAACGAGTACAGAAACAAGGCAGCGAATCGGAAAACGCGCAACGCACCGCGCAAGCCAAATTTACGTCTTGGTCGCGCGAGAACGAGCGCGCGAATGCCATCGATGACAGCCCGGCGATGATCGCCCAGCGCAAGAAGCTCAACAGCTTGTTCGGCGGCGCGATACAACGACAGGGCGCGGAAGAAGAGATGCTGCAAGGAAAATTCGATGGCGTGCAGAGGGTAGAGGAAGAAGAGCCTCTGCAAGGAAAGTTCGAAACCGCACAACGCGTGGAAGAGGAAGAGCCGTTACAAGGAAAGTTCGATGTGGCTCAGCGAGTCGAAGAAGAAGAACCTTTGCAGGGGAAGTTTGAGGCGGTGCAGCGGGTAGAGGAAGAAGAGCCACTGCAAGGCAAATTCGAGACGGCCCAGCGCGTGGAGGATGAGGAACCTCTGCAAGGAAAGTTCGAAGCCGTGCAGCGAGTCGAAGAAGAGGAGCCGCTACAGGGAAAGTTTGAGGCAGCCTCATCCACCCAGTTGAAGGAAGAGGTCGCCAAGCCCAATAACACCGGCCTGCCGGACAATCTGAAGAGCGGCATAGAAAATCTTTCCGGCATGTCGATGGACAACGTCAAGGTCCACTACAACTCCTCGCAACCCGCGCAGCTCAACGCGTTGGCCTATGCGCAGGGTACCGACATCCATGTTGCACCCGGGCAGGAGCAACACCTGCCGCACGAAGCCTGGCATGTGGTGCAGCAGGCGCAGGGACGGGTGAAGCCTACCATGCAGATGAAGGAGGGCGTGCCGGTCAACGACGATAAGTCGCTGGAGCACGAGGCGGATGTGATGGGGGCGAAGGCGGCTTCAGTCGGAGTGGCGCAAGCAATGAACAAACTAATCGAACCAAAGGTTGTTGGCTCTACCCCCTTTCAATGTAAGACTGAAATTGACAATAA
Organism: Gallionella sp.; assembly: GCA_035654695.1. Taxonomy (GTDB): domain Bacteria; phylum Pseudomonadota; class Gammaproteobacteria; order Burkholderiales; family Gallionellaceae; genus Gallionella. Next base: position 46,614 of record DASRWG010000001.1, read on the forward strand.
ATCAGTAGATCAAGCCTACCGTTCGGATGGTGATATATCTCAACAAAGAATGGGCGTGGAAATGGAAGCATATCTAGATCCTTGGAATCCATTGCATGGAACTGAATCAGCCGCTTTCGACAGACATGGCATTTATCTTGATGAGGCATATAACGAAGGCAATGATGGTGCTACAGCCATGCATTTGTTGAATGCAAATTTAGGAGGGCTTGCTGTTGATGAAAATCTATTTCCCGGGCATACAAATAAAAACGGACAACACCTGAAATCAGGTGAGACAGAGGTAAAGAACAAGGTGTTAACGTTGATGAATAATGGAAAGAAAGGATGGCGAGTATTTTATAAGGTTAGATTTTCTCCGCCTTCAGTGCTTACGCCTGAGAACTTCACAACAGTACCTCTTCAAGTGCAGCATTGTTACGTGAGCCCAGAGGATCAAATGGTTCTGGACTGGGTAACGGTATCTGAAAAGCCTAATGTAGAGTTGGATGAGGCTGGCTGGAAAACTAGCACGAGCAAAGTCAGGAATAGAAGAGCAACACGGACGAGAAAATATCTGCATAAGAACACTGAAGGCGAAAGGGCAACTTTTGTAGAGCTCGTTAAGCATGAGGATGATCCAGATAGTGAGGCATTAAGATTCCACACTCATGTCGCACACGAAGACAAAGATGATTTGTTGAGTTAGTCATTACAGACGGAATCAATGCGATCGGATCAGTCCTCATTTATACACTTAATGTGGTGAGTTGATGGGGCCGCGGGGCAATGGGAGCAGACCTCATTGAACTTAATAATGAAGATGAAGAGAGCAACACGCAACCGATAACCGAAAGATGATCTCGCTTCTTTACCTGATACGACTCTTTGCCCTGCTCGTGCTGCTCTGCGCCGCGCCCGCGTTCGCCGTCACTCCGATGGTGGCGGCGGGTTACGGTCATACGGTCGCGCTGAAATCAGACGGCACGGTTTCGGCATGGGGCGACAACGCGCAAGGGCAACTGGGGATAGGCAGCATGGATTATCGCCTGACCCCGGCAGCCATTCCGGAATTTACCGGCATCGCTGACTTGTCGGCGGGGCGTGAGCACACGCTGGCGCTAAAGTCGGACGGCACGGTGTGGGCATGGGGCGGAAACTATCCCAACGGGCAACTGGGCGATGACTCGCTGACGTCGCAATCGAGTCCCGTTGTTGTGCCGGAACTGAAAGATGTCGCCGCAGTGGTGGCGGGGGGCTGGCACAGCCTCGCGCTGAAATCGGACGGCTCGGTGCTGGCTTGGGGTAAAAACGTTTCGGGCCAAGTGGGTGATGGCAGCAAGGTGGCGCGGCCCTCGCCGGTGGCGATTCAGGAGCTTGTAGGCGTACGCGCTATTGCGGCGGGCGAGGCGCACAGCGCGGCGCTGAAATCCGATGGCACGGTCTGGGCGTGGGGCGACAACGCGCATGGGCAGCTCGGCGACGGCACTGTGCTGGGCCGTCTGGCTCCGGTGAGGGTGCAGGGGATCGATGGCGTAGTGGCGATTGCGGCGGGCGGCAATCACACGGTTGCGTTGAAGGCGGACGGTACGGTGTGGGCGTGGGGCGGCAACGCACACGGACAACTCGGCAATGAAAACACGGCGGACAGTTCGGTTCCGGTGCGGGTGCTGGGGCTCGATGGAGTGATTTCGATCACGGCGGACGGCGGCTTTACGCTGGCGTTGAAAGCGGATCATACGGTGTGGGCGTGGGGCGATAACTCGCATGGACAACTCGGCGACGGCACTACGACGGATCGCTCCAATCCGGTACAGGTGCCGAACCTTGTCGGTGTAGTGGCGATTGCTGCGGGCGAGGGGCATGCGGTTGCGTTGAAAGCGGACGGCACGGTGGTCGCGTGGGGCTGGAACTATTCCGGCCAAGTGGGCGATGACAGTTGGGGGATAGATCGCTCGAGTCCTGTCGCGGTGTTGGGTGAACTCAATTTAGGAAGCAGCCAGATCGATGCGGAGCAGAGTGTGAGTTTCGGCGACGCGCCGCAGCTTGCCGCGGGGCAGCGCGCCAGGGTCAAGGCCGTAGCGAGTTCAGACCTCGCCGTGCATTTCTCCAGCACGACGCCTGCCGTCTGCATGGTCATCGGCGACGAGGTCAGCGCGACTGCGGCGGGCGAGTGCATCGTCGCCGCCGATCAAGCGGGCGACGGACATTACCGCGCCGCACCGCGCGCGATGCAGCGCATCCCCGTCGGCAAGGGCAGCCAGACCATCGCTTTCGGTGTTGCGCCGCTGGTCATCGTGGGCAGCAGCGGAAAGCTGCGCGCCGCCGCCAGTTCCGGCCTTGCACCGGTTTTCGGCAGCCTGACGCCCGACGTGTGCAGCGTCAGCGGCGACACCTTGAGCGGTATCGACGAAGGCATTTGCGTCGTCTCCGCGAACCAGCCGGGCAATGCCGACTACAACTCGGCCACGCCGGAGAAACAGTCCAGCCGCATCCACGAGACCATCTTCATCATGCCCAGAATGGCGGCGGGCGGCGCGCACAGCATGTGCCTCAAGTACGACGGCACGGTGAGCGCGTGGGGCGACAACTCGCAAGGGCAGCTCGGCAGCGGCGGCTCGGGGCAGCAGCGTAGCCAGATCGGAATTTCCAGCCTCAAGAGCGTGCTGTCGCTGTCCGCGGGCATGTACCACACCGTCGCGCTGATGTTCGGCGGCACGGTGCAGACCTGGGGCGATAACGACAAGGGGCAACTGGGCGATGGCGGCAAGCAACGGCGCGATACGCCTGCAACGGTGCCGGGGCTCAGCGATGTGCGCGACGTGGCGGCGGGCGGCTGGCACAGCGTTGCGCTGATGAACGACGGTACGGTGCGGGCGTGGGGCATGAACAACAACGGCCAGTTGGGCGACGGCAGCACGATGGATCGAACCGGCCCCGTTGCGGTGAAGGGTCTCGCCGACGTGAAAGCGATTGCGGCGGGACGCGATTTCACCGTGGCGCTGAAAAACGACGGGACGCTGTGGGCCTGGGGCAACAACGCGCACGGCCAACTGGGCGACGGCACGACGCTGAATCGCAACGCGCCGGTGCAGGTCGCGGGATTGAAAGACGTGCTAGTCGTGGCAGCGGGAGGGGCTTACACGCTGGCGACCAAGTCCGACGGCACGGTGTGGTCGTGGGGAAAAAACGATACCGGCCAGTTGGGCAACGGCTCTCTGGACGAAAGCTACAAGCCGACGCTGGTGCCCAAGCTCGCCAAGGCGCTCGCGCTCGCGGCAGGCAGCGAACACGCGCTGGCGTTGCTGGAGGGCGGCGCGCTGCTGGCTTGGGGCGACAACACCTACGGGCAACTGGGCAACGGCACGATCAAGGCAAGCACCGTGCCGGTCCCCGTGGCAAAGATCGCCGACGTCATCGCCGTGGCGGCGGGGGACGGGCACAGCGTGGCGCTCAAGGCAGACGGCACGAAAATGTCTTGGGGCAACAACAGCGCGGGGCAACTGGGCGACGGCAGCACGAAGAATCACTCCCTCCCGGCGGAAGTGCCGGAGCCGCTGGGATGGAAAGTGTGGCTGTGGTTGTGGGATCAGATCAAGGCGCTGCCGGACAAGCTGATGGGTTTGCAGAAGATGCTGGCTGCGCCCGAACTGCCGCCGTTGCCGCCGCTGCCTCCGATACCGGAAGTGCCTAAGGTGGAGATGCCGAAGCTGGAGGCACCCAAGAAGTAGGAGCGCTTATAAAACAGCCGTTCGTGGTGAGCCTGTCGAACCATGAATGGCGGAATAGGGGAATGGAAGGATAGCGAGCATGCAAAAAGCCGAAGCGCAACATAACCACGCGCAGCCCGCCGTGCGACAGGGCAAGGGCGCATCGCTCGAATCGCCGCAGGGCGAACGGATCGCGCAACTCGAAGCGATGGCCGAGAGCAGCCCGCAGGCAGGCAAGCTAGCTCAACTCGCGGTGATGGTCGATTCCAGTCCGGCGATGGCAGCGCAACGCAAGCTGATTGGGCAGGCACATGGCAGTCCAGCGATGACGGCTCAGAGCAAAGCTGTCAATGGTATCGCTCAGCGCGCCGAGACTCCGGCCAAGCCGAACAATACCGGCCTGCCGGACAACCTCAAGAGCGGTATCGAGTCGCTCTCCGGCATGTCGATGGACAACGTCAAGGTGCATTACAACTCATCGCAGCCGGCGCAACTCAACGCGCTGGCCTATGCGCAGGGCACCGACATCCACGTCGCACCGGGGCAGGAACAGCATCTGCCGCATGAGGCTTGGCATGTGGTGCAGCAGGCGCAGGGGAGGGTGAGGCCGACGATGCAGCTGAAGGATGGCGTGCCAGTCAACGACGATGCCGGGCTGGAGCACGAGGCGGATGTGATGGGAATGAAGGCACTTGAATCACGAAATGGTACTGAGGGAGCCGGCTTCAGCGTGGCGTCCAACCAGCCCCGCCAATTGTTCAGTCCCAAATCAAGTGAATTTCCGGTACAGCGTATCGTGTATTTCGCGGACAACAATGGGGAATCTCCTGCATTGGCAGCTCCACCCCAAGGTGGGGTCGTATGGGTTAGCCCGCTTGGCGATGTAAACAATACGCTTTACGGGACTTCTGCACTTGCCAACCAGGCCGTGCGGGGGCTGCTCGGTGTTGGTGACGCTGAGCCAACGGCAGAGGCGGAATGCTATGCAGGTCCCGCCCAGAATGGTCCATATTTTTACTGGTGGGATGATGATCAAGCGCCGACGACAGTGAAAATAATGCCGACTCATACCCAAGACGGCACAAACCAGTTATATCGCTTCTCGAATACGGAGGTGTCCGTTTATACGCCTGTCGTGCACAACCATGCGGCCCAGATACAAGCAGAGAATTCTGGTGCTGCATGGGCAATTTCGGCCAATCCGGCGTTGCCGTACGTTCCTTACCCTAATGCATTGAATCACTACTTGCACAAACCTGCAGTAGCAGGATCAATGAAACTCAAGCAAGAAGTCTCCCTGAAGTTAAAAACTGCATCGTCCAAGGGGGAGGACAAGACTTACGCAAAAGACACATTCGAAAAGGCGGCCAAGAGTGGAGTTGCATCGCTTGTTTAATGTATGGGTACAGAAATATCGAAGACTCGACAATAGGGAAAGATATAAATGCCAAACAGTGCACGCGCAGCATTGCACCTGACCAACGATCCCATCATCTCTAAAAGCCAGAACGAGAGTCTGGCGCGGATGGTGCGGAACGTTCACGAGAAATGCTTTAAAGCGGGAGAGACGATCTACAAGGCGCATGCCGATGCCGACACGCTTTACCTGATCGAGAGCGGGACGGTGGAACTGGTCACGCCTGAGGGCAAGCGCGTGACGATGGACGGGACGCGCTTCGGTGAGGAGGCTGCGACGGATGTGCCTTGCTATCTTTCCGACGCCGTTGCGGTCACCGATGTGGTCGCGTTCAGCGTGCCGCGCACCAGCTTGATCGGGCTGAACCAGTACAACCCGGGACACAAGGCGGAGTTCTATTTTTCGCTGTTGGCGAATTTCGGCGGGGAGGAGGTGCGTCGCGCATCGACGGCGCAGTCCGCGCGCCACAAGCCGAAGGAGCGCGATGGCATCGAGGCGTTCGGTTGGGCGCTGGCGATCCTGATTCCGCTGGGGATCATGATGTTCGCGGGCGACTGGGGCGTCGGGCGCGAGGTGAAGACCTTCCTCGCGATTTTCAGCGCGGCGATCGTGATGTGGGTGTTCGAGCTCGTCGATGAGTTCATCCCCGGATTGTTCGCGGTGCTGATGATCCTCGCGATGGGGCTCGCGCCGCCCAAGGTGGTGTTGGGCGGCTTCGCCTCCGACGGCTTCTTCATGGCGATGAGCATTCTCGGGCTGGGCACCGTGGTGGTGTATTCCGGGCTGAGTTTCCGCTGCCTGTTGTGGCTGCTGCGCTACCTGCCCGGTACGAACATCGGACACAACTTCGGCCTGCTGTTCACAGGCTACCTGATTAATCCGGTGATCCCTTCGATCAACGCTCGCACGGTGATGATGGCGCCGTTCCTGATCGACATGGTGGAGACGGTGAAATTCCATTTGCGCGGCAAGGCGGCGACGCGGCTGGCGATTGCGGCCTTTACCGGGGCGACGCTGTTCTCGGCGACTTTCCTGACCAGCCGTTCGATCAACTTCGTGATCTACGGCATGCTGTCACCACAGGAGCAGCAGCATTTCTCGTGGATCTACTGGCTGTTCTCGACCTCGGTCGCGGCCATTGCGATGCTGGCGTTGTACCTGATCGCGGTCAAGCTGATGTTCGGCAGCGCGGAGAAGCCACAATTGTCGAAGCAGCAGGTCAATGTCCAGATGCAGTTGCTGGGGAAAATCAAGCAGCGCGAGTGGGCCGCCATCGCCGGCATCGTGCTGTTTACCATCGGCATCGTCACCACCTCCATCCACAATATCCAGCCGCCGTGGATGGGCATGGCGATACTCTACGGTCTGCTGCTGTTCGGTTTCCTGAGCCGTAGCGAGTTCAAGGAGAAGACCGACTGGCCGGGACTGGTCTATCTCGGCACACTGATCGGCGTCATCGCTACGTTCAACTATCTCGGGCTGGACAAGTGGCTGACCGCCGAACTCTCAGTGCTGGGCGAGGTGTTGAGCAAGAGTTTCGGCCTGTTCGTCGCGCTGCTCTTCGTGGTGATCTTCGTGATGCGGCTGGCCTTCCCGAATACCGCGACCATTGCCATCTGCGCGACCATTTTCATGCCGGTTGCAAGCCAGGCCGGTGTGAATCCCTGGGTAATCGGCTTCATTCTGCTGCTGCTCGGCGACATGTGGGTCTTCCCCTACCAGTGCCCGCATTACCAGCAGTTCCAGGAACTGGTGCGCGAGAAGCGCATATACGACGAGGGGATGTTCCTCAAATTTAACATGCTGATGAATTTTGTCCGGCTGGCCGGTATTTATGCCGCGATTCCGTTCTGGGCTGCGCTGGGGTTGCTATGACGAAAAAACTGAAAAACTGGCTGGTGGTCGCATTCCTGCTGCTGGTCGTCTTCCTGCTGTTCTGGTTCAAGGCGACGCAGCCCAGGGTGCTGGTGATACATAGCTACGACCCTGACTATGCATGGACGCGGGATGTCGATACCGGTCTCCATCGAGTGTTCGATAGCAACCTGCACCATAAGGTCCAGTGGCACTACATGAACACCAAGAAACATCCTGACGCCGAATTCAAGCGCCGGGCGGGCATGCTCGCTACGCGTGAGATCGAGCGTTTTCGTCCCGACGTGATTATCGCGGTCGACGACGATGCGCAGAAATATGCAGTGAAGGAATACGCCAAAGACCCTAAGGTCAGGATCGTGTTCGGCGGCCTCAACGGTTCCGCAGTGCCATACAACTACCACCTCTCGAAGAACGCGACCGGTATCTACGAACGCAAGCCGCTCGGCAGCTTGCTCAGCATGTTGTCCGAGGTGCGCGACGGGGCGGGAATGCCGCTCGGGAAACGCATCGTTCACATCGGGGATCGATCCGATTCCGTCATGGAAGACAGCAAGGCCATCGAGTCCATGGACTGGACGCCATTCCGGCTGGTTGCCTCGATGCACGCCGGCACTCTGGACGAATGGAAGCGCGCCGTTCTGGAGGCTTCGGAAAAGGGCGACTTGATCCTCATCTCGAATTACCAGAATGTCCTGCGGCAGGACGGAAAAGACGGTTTCGTGCCGCCCGCCGAACTCATGGAGTGGACCGAAGCCAATTCCCGTATACCCGTGGTCGGGATGGGCGGCTTCATGGTGGAAGACGGCGGCATGCTCGCCGTGGGCGCTTCCGGCTTCGAACAGGGCGACGTGATCGCGCGCATGACCATGAGGATACTGGATGAGGAAATCAGTCCCGGCGACATTCCGCACGTCATGCCGCGCCAGTACCTGGTCTACATGCGCCAGGCGGTGATGGAGAAACGGGGGCTCAAGCTGCCGGATATCTACGAGGCGTTTTCGCGGGCGTCGAACAACTATCATTGAAGATCAGTCCGCTTTCGCTAACGGGAGCATACGGGGGAGAGGTATATGCAAAAAGCCGAACCGCAACAAAAGCCAATTCAGAACCAATCCGCCCAGCGGCAGGGGCATGGCGTCTCGCTCGAATCTCCGCAGGGCGAACGGATCGCGCAACTCGAAGCGATGGCAGCGAGCAGTTCCCAGACGGGCAGGTTGGCGCAGCTCGCGGGGATGGCGAACACCAGCCCGCGCATGGCCGCGCAACGCAAGGCGATCCGCGCCATTCACAACAGTCCGAACGTGACCGCGCAGCGGCAACAGATCGACAGCCTTACCGGGGGAACCGCGCAGCGCAAGGAGGCGGAAGAGCCGCTGCAAGCAAAAGTCGCACAGCGCGAAGCCGCGCCTGTCAAACCGAATAACACCGGCCTGCCCGACAACCTCAAGTCCGGCATCGAGAATCTTTCCGGCATGTCCATGGACAACGTGAAGGTCCACTACAACTCATCGCAGCCTGCGCAACTCAATGCGCTGGCCTACGCGCAAGGGGCCGATATTCACGTTGCACCCGGACAGGAGCAGCACCTGCCGCATGAGGCCTGGCACGTGGTGCAGCAGGTGCAGGGGCGCGTGCAGCCGACGATGCAGATGAAGGAAGGAGTCCCGGTCAACGACGATGCAGGTCTGGAGCGCGAGGCGGATGTGATGGGGGCGAAAGCAGTCTCAGTTGGAGCGGTGCAAGCGAAACGATCAATCGAGTCTGCCCCCATTGATGCAAAACTTGACCTCATTAATACACCAGCTAGGAATCACGACTACAACCTCCAGTTATTTCACAACAATACCCATGCACCTGTTGTTCAGCGTATAGGTCCCAGCTATATTCCAAAGGAAGATGGACCCAATGCATTTATCGATCAAGCCCCGGCAACAGCAGGAGTAGTCTCCTTTGACAATGTCGCAGATGCATTTTATGCAGGATTACCGAGTGAACATGTCAGTGAAATTGAAATTATTGGTGGAATAGACACTTACGCCAATGATGCTGGAGGCGGTGATGTTGTACGGACAGGAGACGTCAATCCGGTAATTGGACAAATTGATCACATCGTTCCACGCTCGCGTGGTGGTGGTACTTCATTTCGCAACGCGCAATTAGTGGATGCGCCAACAAATAATGCTAAAAACGATGCCTATCCTTGTCCAATCAGTAATCTCAACGGTACGCGGGTGTTTCTTGGAACATCCAAATGGAATATGCCAGCAGGTACCATCCTTGCGACAGATTTCGCGTCGCAAAGAATACAAATTTTGGAAAATGCGCGTGTGCCAAAAAATCTGGGAGTCACATTGTATGAAACAGCCGGGGCCGGACAGGGGACGCAAATTACTGCTGAGACTCAGACTGCAGCGCGAAATCATTATGTACCGGAGAACGATACTGAACTTCAGTGGTTAAGCTACGACGAAGCACGCGCGAACGGACTTGCTCCAGGCGAAGGAGGACCGTTGGCCTAAATTGACGTTGAACTAAGCCGCTTCACACGGTGGTTGGGGGAAACCAACCACCGCGTTGTTGTCTGTAAAAATCGATGGGGTCAGACTCCATTGAACGTGGCCAACAAAACGACAAAAATAACCAAGCGGCCTATCGATCCGATCATCTCCATCGATTCACGAGATTATTCAAGACAAGACTACATCACATGCAAAACAATCAAGAAAAACAAGTCAGGCTGCCATGCCCGAATTGCGGCATACAGATTCAGGTTTGGGGTGCGCATCTGCTTTATGCGCAGACAATTCGTTGCGATGCATGCGGGGTGGAACTGGCGCTGGATAAGGAATAATCGGGTTCCGCGCTCGATGCGTTGGGAGATCGGATGACTGGGGCCGGACACCATTGATTCCGCGAAACAGAATTTTCAGGAGGGATAAATGGGCCAGCAAGTCTGCATGAACGCCGTGATGCAATGCAGTTTCGGCATGGCGCCGAGCTCGCTGATGGTGTTACCCAAGAACCGGGTGATGACGGGCAATGTGCCGGATGCAAACATCATGGACAACATTCCGTTCGTTAATATTCTGCCGTTCGGGATGTGCCAGAGTTTGGCCAACCCCGCGGTGGCGGCGGCGACTGCGGCGGCTTTGGGGGTGTTGACGCCGATGCCATGCACGCCGATGACGGCTGCGCCCTGGGCACCGGGCTGCGCGACGGTGATGATCGCCAACATGCCCGCGCTGAACAATTCTTCCAAGCTGATGTGTTCGTTCGGCGGGGTGATCTCGATCAACTTTGCCGGGCAGGCGACGGTTAATATTCCGTGATAGTGGGCGCGTGAGCTGGATCTCCTTTGGAATTAACCGCAGTTAAACGAAGGTATCGCAGCCGGTTTGTTGGCATGAATCGCACTGCAAATCGGAGTCGCGGCGGTCAATAGCCTATAATGCTGAAGCGGCATCGCTATTGGTGATTTCATTGGGCATGGGTTATCATGCCGCCTCGCCGAGGAGGTTCGAATCTTCTCGTCCCGATCAACTGAAATCCCAGACAACATCTCAACTTTTCCGGCATTCCCGAATGCTCTTCACCAGCCGATGCGCATCCTGATCAGCAATGACGACGGTTATTTCGCACCCGGCTTGGCCTGTCTGGCCGAACATCTTTCCTATGTCGCAGAAGTCGTCGTTGTCGCACCGGAGCGCGACCGTTCGGGCGCATCCAATTCGTTGACGCTGGATAGGCCGCTCAAGCTGCGCAAGGCTGCCAGCGGTTTCTATTACGTCAACGGCACGCCGACGGACTGCGTGCACCTGGCCGTCACCGGCATGCTGGACTATCAGCCGGATATGGTTGTCTCGGGCATCAATGCCGGGGCGAACATGGGCGACGACACGATCTATTCCGGCACCGTGGCCGCGGCGACCGAGGGATTCCTGCTCGGCATTCCTTCCATCGCCGTCTCGCTGGTCGGCAAGGAACTTGTCCATTACGAGACCGCCGCGCGGGTCGCGACCGGGCTGGTGCAGCGCTTCGCTGCGCAGACCCACAGCCATCCCTGGCTGCTGAACGTGAACGTGCCGGATATTCCTTACGAAGACTTGCAAGGTATCGAAGTGACTCGCCTCGGCAAGCGCCACAAGGCCGAGCCGGTGATCAAGGCCAACAACCCGCACGGCGAGACCGTGTACTGGGTGGGTGCTGCCGGCAAGGCGCAGGATGCGGGTGAGGGCACGGACTTCAATGCGTTGGCTCAGCAGCGCGCTTCGGTTACGCCGTTGCAGATCGACCTGACGCAGTACGCTCAGATCGACGCGGTGCGCGATTGGATGGGGCCGCGATGAGCGCGAGGATCAACGGCATCGGCATGACTTCGCAGCGCACCCGGATGCGCATGATCGAGCGCCTGCGCGAGCAGGGCGTCAAGGACGAGGTGGTGCTGGCGGCGATGTTCGAGACGCCGCGCCACCTGTTCATCGACGAGGCGCTGGCCAGCCGCGCCTATGACGACGTGTCGCTGCCGATCAACTACAACCAGACCATCTCCCAGCCCTATATCGTCGCGCGCATGATCGAGATCATGCGCAACGGCAAGCAGCTCAACCGCGTGCTGGAGGTCGGCACCGGCTGCGGCTACCAGGCCGCGGTGCTGTCCCCGGTGGCGAAGGAAGTCTATACCGTCGAGCGCATCCAGCCGCTGTACGAGCGGGCGCGCCGCCAGTTGCGCGACCTGAAGCTGCGCAACGTCAGCGTGCGCTATGCCGACGGCACCGCGGGCTTGCCGGAGCTTGGCCCGTTCGACGGTATCATCATGGCTTGCGCCGCGCCGGCCTTGTCCGCCGTGCTGCGCGAGCAGCTGGCGGTCGGCGGCAGGATGGTGATCCCGGTCGGGATGCAGGAGCAATGGCTGTACCTGGTCGAACGCGACGAGCGCGGTTTCCGCGAGACCCGGCTGGAACCGGTGAAGTTCGTGCCATTGTTAATGGGAAAAGCATAATCGGGTCGATGGGAAAAGCATGAGCAGATTGAACCGTATATTCGCCCTGCTGGTCGCGGCGGTCATCCTGACCGGATGCGCTTCGAGCAAGCAACGCGCGCCGGTGCAGGAACGCGGAGGTTCCGCTGCCAAGGCCGCGGTCGCCGCCGAAAAGGCCCGCGAGAAAGCGCAGCGCGAGAAGGATTGGCGTCCGCGCGTGCATGTCGTGCAGAAGGGCGACACGCTGTATGGCATCGCCTTCAACTACGGTTTCGATTACCACGAACTGGCCGAACTGAACGGCATCACCGACCCGAGTGTGATCTCGATAGGCCAGCAGATCCGGCTTTTCTCCGGCGCGGCCAGCCCGGCGGAAGCGCCCAAGCCGCTCGAGCCGGCGATCAAGGACCAGCCCAGGCTGGTGAAATACGCCTATAGCGAGGAGGCGCAGGCAAAGCTCTCCCAGCCGGAGCCGGCCGTAAAGCCCGTTGTTCCCGCCAAGCCGGAAAAGGTCGAACCAAAGCCGCAGCCGAAACCGGAACCCAAGCCGACCGAAGAGAGCGCCGAGGTCGAGCCCGATGCCGATATCGAATGGGCTATGCCGACACAGGGCAAGGTGATCGCCGGATTCTCGGAAGCGGCCAACCGCAAGGGCATCGACATCTCCGGCAAGCTAGGCCAACCGGTCAGCGCCAGTGCGCCGGGCAAGGTGGTGTACAGCGGCAGCGGCCTGCGCGGCTACGGCAAGCTGGTGATCATCAAGCACAACAACACCTTCCTCAGCGCCTATGCCCACAACGACAAGGTGCTGGTCAAGGAAGGCCAGAGCGTCACCCGCGGCCAGAAGATCGCCGAGATGGGCAACACTGACGCCGACCAAGTCAAGCTGCACTTCGAGGTGCGCCGCTTCGGCAAGCCGGTAGATCCGGCGAAATACCTCTCCCTCAAATAGGGGCACGGCGCGCCGTGCCCCTGCTCAGCACCTCCGACCATGACCGCGACAGCGCGAATTTGCGCTATGTCTACCCGGTCGTCTCCCGCCGCGCCGGCGGCGTCTCGGTCGGCATCAACCTGAACACCGACAACGCCTGCAACTGGCGCTGCCTGTATTGCCAGGTGCCCGACCTGACGCGCGGCGCGGCGCCCCCGGTCGACCTTGCTTTGCTCGATAAGGAGTTGCGAGGTTTCCTGCATGAGTTGCTGCACGGCGACTTCATGCAGCGCCGCGTGCCGGAAGGCATGCGCCGCATCAACGATATCGCATTGTCCGGCAACGGCGAGCCGACCAGCGCCGCGGAGTTCGCCGGGGTCGTCGAACTGATCGCCCGCGTACGCCAAGAATCCGGCTTGCCGGAGGAAGTGAAGACCGTGCTGATCACCAACGGCAGCCTGATATACCGCGACGACGTCCGGCGCGGCCTGCGCGAACTGGCGAGGATCAACGGCGAGGTGTGGTTCAAGCTGGACCGCGCCAGTGAAGCGGGAATGGCGCTCGTCAATGACACCCGCACCAGCCTCGTCAAGGTGCGTGCCAACCTGATTTCGGCGATTTCGGCCTGTCCGACCTGGTTGCAGACCTGCTGGTTCGCGCTGGACGGCATCGCGCCGACCGCACAGGATGAAGCGGATTATCTGGAGTTCGTTGCCGGATTATTGCGAGAGGGACACAGGCTGCAAGGTGTGCTGCTATACGGCTTGGCGCGGCTCTCGTTGCAGCCCGAGGCCGCGCGCTTGTCCAATCTACCGGAGGATGTGATGCAGCGGTTCGCCGAACGCATCCGCCAGTTGGGGGTGGAGGTTAAAGTCTCGTCCTAACGGGCTTGCCCGTTCCCTCTCCTCAATCCAAGCGGGAGAGGAGACGATCGAATGCTGCGCATGATATGCGTTTTAACGCTGGCAGCGGTACATCTTGCGCAGGAACAGATCCACATCCATGATTCTCGGCACGGTGGGCATCTCGACATGTTCTGCGCCCACTTCGCGCAATCCCAATGCGGGAACCCAGCCGGCGCTCAGCACCTCGTCGCCATACCCGGAAACCGTATTCTCGCAGCGTTCCACCTCATAGCTGCTCATATCCATCGTCAGTACGCTCATGATGTCCTCCTGTTGCCTGGTGAGAGCCGCGAAATGCGCCGCTCTTGATTGAAGTATCGGCCTAGTCGGGCGGAAATTTAGCGCCCATTCCGGATTTTTTAATGCTTCACTTTGGTATCATGGCGGCCTTTCCGGCAACACTCCAGCAGTCCAGAATGTTAAGCAAACTCAATGAAGTACAGCGCGATGCCGCGTCTTATCTCGGCGGCCCCTTGTTGGTGCTGGCCGGGGCGGGCAGCGGCAAGACACGCGTGATCACCCACAAGATCGCCTATCTGGTCGAGGAGTGTGGTTATGAGGCGCGCAACATCGCGGCGATCACCTTCACCAACAAGGCGGCCACCGAAATGCGCGAGCGCGTCGCCACGCTGTTGCCGGGCAGCCGGTCCAAGGGGCTGGTGGTCAGTACGTTCCATTCGCTGGGGATGAACATCCTGCGCGCCGAGGCGGGGTTGCTGGGTTACAAGCCGAAGTTTTCCATCTTCGATTCCAGCGACAGTTGGAAGATATTGAGCGAGCTGACCAATTCCGGCGACAAGCAGGAAATACGCGACTTGCAGACTCAGATTTCGAACTGGAAGTCGGCCTTCATTTCGCCGGCGCAGGCGGGCGAGCAGGGCGGGAGCGATGTAGCGCAGGTGCAGGCGCGCGTCTATGCACGCTATCAGGAGACGCTACGCGCTTATCAGGCGGTGGATTTCGACGACCTGATCCACCTGCCGGTGGTGCTGTTCAAGGAGCATCCGGAGGCGCTGGAGCGCTGGCAGCACCGGCTGCGCTACCTGCTGATCGACGAATACCAGGACACCAACGATTGCCAGTACCAGTTGACCCGGTTGCTGGCGGGCGTCCGCGCAGCGTTCACCGCGGTGGGCGACGACGATCAGGCGATCTACGCCTGGCGCGGCGCGAGCGTAGAGAACCTGCACAACCTGCGCAACGACTATCCCAGCTTGCGCGTCATCAAACTGGAGCAGAACTACCGCTCGTCGCAGCGCATCCTCAAGGTGGCCAACCACTTGATCAACCACAACACCAAGGTGTTCGAGAAGAAGCTGTGGAGCGATCACGGCATCGGCGATCCGATCCGCATTTACGCCGCGCGTGACGACGAGCAGGAGGCCGAGAGTGTGGTGATGAAGCTGATGACGCACAAGTTCGAGAACCGCACGCGCTTCGCCGACTACGCGATCCTGTACCGCAGCAATTATCTGGCGCGCGCGTTCGAGGAACAGTTGCGCGTCCAGCGCGTGCCATACACCGTCAGCGGCGGCACTTCGTTCTTCGACAAGGCGGAGATCAAGGACATCATTTCCTACCTGCGATTGATCGCGAATCCGGACGACGATCCGGCCTTTATCCGCGCGATCACCACGCCGAAACGAGGCGTCGGCAACGCCACGCTGGAGAAGCTGGGCAACTATGCGGGCAAGCGCAAGGTCAGCCTGTTCGAGGCGGCGTTCGAGTCGCCCATGGCCGACGAGCTGCCGCCGCGCCAGTACGAAGACCTGATGATGTTCTGCAAATTCATCAACCGCATCGCGGATCGCGCCGAGGCCGATCCCTGCGGCGAGTTGCTGGACGAGTTGCTGCGCGCGATCAACTACGAGACCTGGCTGTACGACTCGCATGAGTCGCGGCAAGCCGAGAGCAAGTGGAAGAACGTCGAGGATTTTATCGGTTGGTTGAAGCGCAAGGCCGAAGCCGACGAGAAGTCGCTGATCGCGATGGTGCAGACCATCGCGCTGATCAACATGCTGGAAGGCAAGGACGAAGAGCCAGACGCGGTCACGCTGTCCACGTTGCATGCCGCGAAAGGACTGGAGTTCCCGCATGTGTTCATTGTCGGCGCAGAGGAAGACATCCTGCCGTTCCGCGACAGCGACGAGAAGGGCATTGAGGAAGAGCGCCGCTTGATGTACGTCGGCGTCACCCGCGCCCAGCGCAGCTTGCAGATCAGCTACTGCAACCGCCGCAAGCGCGGCAAGGACTGGTTCGCCTGCGAGCCCAGCCGCTTCATCGACGAGATGCCGGAAGACGAGCTGCAGTATGCCGGCGGTCATGCGGATGCGGTGCCGGTCGTGACCAAGGACGAAGGCATGGACAAGCTCGCGCGGCTGAAGGCGATGCTGAACAAGACGCCGGCGGAATAGTCCATGCGAGAGACGGCGCAACCAACCGAGTTGAGACAGGCCGCGCTGCACTGGCTGGCTGAATGCAACGCGGCGAAGAAGGCCGGCGGCGTGCGCCGTCTGGCCCAGGCATGGGCCGCGGGCGAGATCGGGCTGGACGGCGAGGCTGCGTTGGCCGCGAACCTCAACATCCCCGGCCGCCCGGACAAGCCCGAACTGGTATCGCCGCATGAGGTCAAGCGCCGCGCGATGAATACGCCGGAAGGCCGCGCGGCATTGATCCATGCGCTGGTGCACATTGAATTCAACGCGATCAACCTCGCGCTGGATGCGGTCGGGCGCTTTCCCGGCATGCCGCGCGAATATTACGCCGACTGGCTGCGGGTCGCCGACGAGGAGGCGCTGCACTTCACCCTGCTGGCCGATCACCTGAAAGAGCTGGGTTACTCCTATGGCGACTTCCCCGCGCACAACGGCCTGTGGGATCTCGCGGTCGAGACGCGGCACGATGTGCTGGCGCGCATGGCGCTGCTACCGCGGACGATGGAGGCCCGCGGGCTGGACGTCACGCCGGGGCTGCGCGCGAAGCTGGTGCAGGCCGGTGATATCGCCGTCGGCGGAATCATGGACGTCATCCTGCGGGACGAGATCGGCCATGTCGCGATCGGCAACCGCTGGTTCGGCTGGCTGTGCGAGCGGCGCGGCCTGGAGCCTGCCGCGACCTATATCCGGCTCATCGCCGAACACAAGATTTTGCCGCAACGCTCCCCGTTCAATCTGGAAGCCAGACGCGCGGCGGGATTCGGCGAAGCGGAATTGGCGGTTTTATCGAGCCGGCACGAATAGCGTACGGGATGCCGGGGGACTACAATCCGGACCGGATGGAAAAACGAATTTGAATGCGCTGCTATTTTCCGAATCCGCCGAACCATAACGGAACCCGGCTCGCACAAGACCTGATGCCTATTTACAACCCTTTGTCCTTGATCAAATCCATCGCGTGGGCGAAGCTGCTTGGCGTGGCCTTGCTCTACGCATCGCTGATCTATATCGGCGATGCGATCTTTGAAAGCGGCGCCGTCATCGCGCATCTTGAATTGGCCAGCGGTTTTGCGCTGGCATCGCTGCTGATGGGTGGGATGCGATATGCCGCAAGCGTATTCCTCGGTGCCGTCACGGCCCATGCCATTCTGGGCGCCGGCCTGGGGGAAATCGCCATCGTCGCGTCGAGCGACGCACTGGAAGCCATGCTCGGAGTCTGGCTGCTGATGCACGGCGAAAAGTTCGATCTGCATCTTCAATCGTTGCGCGCCTACGTTCGATTGGTTCTGCTGGGCGGCTGCGTCAGTATCGCCATCAGCGCCCTGATTACAAATACGCTATTGTTGTTCTTCGGGTTCATTGCCTACGAGGAAGTTGTTAACAGCATGCTCCACTGGTGGATGAGCGATACGCTGGGTGTCATCCTGGTGACTCCGTTGATCCTCGTCTGGTCGCGGGGAAAATGCCATTGGTGCGAAACTGGACAGTTGGCCGAAGCGGTCTTTCTGCTTGGCCTGACGGTTTTGGTCGGGCAGATCGTTTTTCTCGATTGGCTGCACGACGTCGTGGGGCCGACCGCCAACGGTTACTGGATGTTCATGCTGATCACCTGGGTGGCCATGTTTCTGGGAGCCCGCGGCACGACGGTCGCCTTGCTCGCGGTGGCAGTCCAGGCGTTGCTCGGCGCAACGCAGGGGGTGGGATATTTCGCGCATGATATTGAACAGGCCAGCCTGCTCAATTACTGGTTCTATATATTGACGCTGTCCCTGGTCGGCATGTCGCTGGCGACCTATGTGCATGAAATCCGGCAGGCGAACTTTGCCTTGGCCCATCGCGATGCGCTGATACGCGAGATCCATCATCGCATCAAGAACAATATCCAGGGCATCACCGGATTGCTGCGCCAGCTCGCGGAGAAGCAACCGGACATCAGGGGCGCGATCGATCAGACGATCAGCCAGGTGCAGAGCATCGCGACGATACATGGCTTGCAGGAGGGAACCGCGGCGGACAATGTCGAGCTGGGCGAGCTGGTTGATGCGGTGGCAAGCGGGGTCGGGTCGCTGTGGGGAAGCGCCATTCGGGTCGATATGTCCCCGGACTGGAGGCCTTGCGTCGTCGATGCGGCAGAGGCCGTGCCGCTGGCGCTGATATTGAACGAACTGCTGTCGAATGCCCTCAAGCATGGAGACCGGCCCGGACAGATCAGGGTCGGACTCGAGCATGGTCGCGACCTGGACTCCGTACATGTCGTCATCCGCAATGCCGGCCACTTGCCGCCCGGTTTCAATTTCGAGCACGATACCGGCACCGGACTGCAGTTGGTAAGATCGCTGATGCCGAGACATGGTGCGGGCATGTCCTGGCAGCATCGCGACAATACAGTGATCGCTGTGCTGGAGCTGGAACCGCCCGTCATTACTTTCAGGTCATGAGTCATGAATCCAAACGCCACCTCTGAAACGACAATTCTCCTGGTCGACGACGACCGGCTGGTGCTGTCCACGCTCTCCATGGGAGTGGCCAGGGCGGGTTATCGCGTCGTCACCGCTGAATCGGCGGACGATGCGGAAGCCTTCCTGGCGAGCGGAGAACGTCCAGATCTGGCCATACTCGACGTCAGGATGCCGGGCACGAGCGGGCTGGCGCTGGCGGAGCGGTTGCGTTCGCTGGACCATATTCCGTTCATGCTGCTGACTGCTTACAGCGATCCGGAAACAGTCGAACGGGCAACGGCTTCCGGTGCGTTGGCTTATCTGGTCAAGCCCGTCGATACGCCGCAACTGGTGCCGGCCATCAAGGCCGCGCTGGCGCGCGCCAAGGATATACATGGCCTGGAAGCGACCGAACGGCAGTTGCAGCAGGCACTCAACAGCGAGCGGGAAATCAGTATTGCGATCGGTATCACCATGATGCAGTACCGCCTCGATCGCAAGGCGGCTTTCGAGCTGTTGCGCAAGACCGCCCGCAGCCAAGGGCGCAAACTGGCGGTGCTTGCGGGGGAAGTCATCGGCGCGAGCGAAACCCTGAATCTCGGCGCGTAGACCGCGCAGGACGCATCAGGAAAATCCGATTGATTTACTGTGGTTTGCTATAGTATCTTGTAACCAAATTCGGTTCGCCCTTGACCCCGGCCACCGACTCAACGAGACCCAGAACACGTCTCCGAATTTCCCGTCATGATTTTTTCAGCGACGGGATGTGACGAAGAATGCCCATAGGGCTGGAGACGAACATGTTCTGGATGCTTCCTACCTGCTGTTCCCATCGACTGCCAATTCATCCTTGCCGCACGAGGACGCCCGTAGCGGCACAAGTCCAGTTTGATACCCGGGGAATGCAACAAGGCTTCAGCCTGATCGAATTGATGGTTGCCGTAGCGATAGTCGGCATTCTCGCCGCTGTCGCATTTCCCAGCTACCAGAATTATGTCGTCAAAGGCAATCGCGCAGCCGCGCAGGCTTTCATGATGGACGTGGAGAACCGCCAGAAGCAATACCTGCTCGATGCCCGCAGTTATGCAGCAGATCTCGCCACTTTGAATATGGCGGCGCCCAGCGATGTTTCGAATTTCTACACGGTTACTATCGCAGCCTCGGCGGCGCCGCCGGCATTCACTATCACTGCAACGCCCATCACGGGAAGCAAACAGGAAAGCGACGGCGCTTTAACGCTGGACAGCAGTGGCGCAAAGACCCCCGCCGACAAGTGGTGATGAAATGGACGCCAGGCGTCATTCTTCCGGCTTTACGATAACCGAACTGCTCGTGGCGGTGGCGGTCCTGGGGATACTTGCCGCTCTTGCGGTTCCCAGCTTCAGGTCGCTCACTCAAGCCCAGCAGGTAAAGGCCGCGAGCTTCGAGTTGTTCGCCGCGCTCAGTCTGGCCAGGAGCGAAGCCATCAAGCGTAACGGCAATATCACCGTGACCCCCGCTGCCGGAGGGTGGGAGGATGGCTGGAGCATGACCTCGGGTGGGACGATCATCAGCACTCATGGCGTCCTCAGGGGAGTTGTCGTCACCGGCGGTCCGGCCAGCGTGGTTTACGCCAGAACCGGCAGAATCTCCGGAGCAACCGCACCCTCATTCCAGATCGACAACGAAACGACGGCCACGGCAAACGTGCGTTGCATCAGGATCGATCTGAGCGGGATGCCGCGCACCGTCAAGGGGGTGTGCTCATGAGCATGAATCGTAACCATGGCTTCAGCCTGATCGAGATCCTGATTACCATCGTGATCCTGATGGTCGGCCTGCTCGGGTTGGCAGGTTTGCAGGGCAGGGCGCTGACCTCGCAGATGGAATCGTACCAACGTTCGCAGGCGTTAGTCCTGTTGAAGGATATGGTCGACCGGATCAATGCCAATCGCAAGAATGCGGCTTCTTATGTGACGAATCTGAATCCAGCCGTTTCTTGTCCGGTAGCGGGGGCGGGAAGTTCTGTTGCCAGCATGGATCTGGCTGATTGGTGCACTGCACTGCAGGGGGCCGCGGAAGTACAAGGTACGGCAAACGTTGGCGCGATGATCGGTGCACGGGGCTGTATAACCCAGACCGTCGCACCGGCAAGCGGTGTTCCCAGCCAATACCTGGTCGCCGTAGCTTGGCAGGGATTGAACAGCACTGCCATTCCAAGCATAACTTGCGGGCAAAACCAATACGGCAATGAAGCCTTGCGCCGTGTGGTTGCGCTGCCCGTGGTCATAGCGGATTTGAATTGATATGAACGCATTGAGCCGCCTGTATGTTTTGACAAACCGGCAAAGCCAGAAAGGCTTGTCGTTGATCGAACTCATGATTTCCATCACCATCGGCTTGCTTATTCTTTCTGCGTTGACCACGCTGTTTGTCAACCAGAGCAAGACTCGTAGCGAATTGGATAAGTCGAATCGCATGATCGACAACGGCCGTTACGCGCTGGAAGTACTGACTGAAAATCTGAGGATGGCTGGTTTCTATGGAAATTATTTACCCGGTGGCGCAGCCACGGCGACACCTGATCCCTGCAGTCTGGCGACCATTACCGACTCGGCCACCAACCTCAATGTGCTGCGCCATCATGTGCAGGGTTACGCTGCTGCGGCGCAGGCAAGCCAGATCGCAAGCCTGCCGGCCTCCTGCGGTTTTACTTACACGGCCGGTAGCGCCACCTCGTTAAAACCCGGCAGCGACATACTGGTACTGCGGCGCGTCAGTACCGCAACGCCCGTCGCTGCTGCCAATGCGACAGCAGCACCGAACAGTGCCAATACAGTTTATTTGCAGGTGTCAAATTGCAATACCGATGCCAGTTACCAGTTGGTTTCAGGTGCCGGGCCTTTTACTGCTTTCCATGACAAGGATTGCACGACTACTGCAAGCCTGCGGCCATTCATCGTGCAGGTCTATTTCGTGTCCCTCGACAACAATCCCGGTGATGGCATTCCTACTCTGAAACGCAAGGAACTTGATCAGGCTACCGGTGCATTTGTAACCACGCCATTGGTCGAGGGGATCGAATATCTGCAGGTCGATTACGGACTGGATGCCGATGCCGATGGGGCTGCCGACAGTTACATCGCCAATCCCGCTGCTGCGGAATGGGCCGACATCGTATCGGTGAAACTCAACCTAATCGCCAGAAATATCGAGACCAGCGCTGGACATACCGACACCAAGAGTTATGTGCTGGGTAGCGCCGGCACATTCGGGCCTTTCAGCGACGCTTATAAACGCCATGCCTATACCCAGGTTGTTCGCTTGGTCAACCCGTCCGGACGGAGGGAGGTGCCATGAGCCTATTGCATAAACAGCGCGGCAGCACCTTGCTGGTGGCGCTTGTCATGCTGGTGTTGTTGACGTTGATCGCGCTTTCCGCAATGAATGCGACGACGACCAGCATTCAGGTGGTCGGCAATGCGCAATTCCGCGAGGAGACGAATACTGCCGCGCAGCAGGCCATCGAGCATGTGATCAGCAGCAACTTCACTGCGGCTCCCGCGGCTTCGTCCGTTGCCGTCACCTTCGGGGCGGCGAACTATACCGTTGAGATCGATACCCCAACTTGCACCAGCTCTCTCGGCCTTTCCAATGCCATGCTGAACCCCGACATCGCAGCCGATGCCGTTTGTCTTGGCAGTGCCGCCGCAAGCAACACCGGGATCATGGTCTCCGGCGTTGCCGCAGCCATGCCAACCGCGCAATCCTGGTGCTATCAACAGAATTGGGACATTCGTGCTTCAGTGAGCGATAGCGATACTGGAACGAATACGACCGTCCATCAGGGGGTGTTTACCCGGGTGCCAGCCGGGACGGAATGCCCGTAGTGTTGTACTGACTGAATATTGCTTCGCCAATATGAAATTATTAATTAATGCAGTCGGAGGTATCATTATGAAAGCGATACGACTTATTTCAGCCAGTCTGTTGATGGTCTTGATGGGCCACTCCACAGCGAGTCGGGCAGAGGATATCGATATTTACAGCGGCCTCGGCAGCAACACCAATGTGCCGAATGTGTTGCTCGTGATGGACAACGCGGCCAATTTCTCTTCCAGCGCATCATTCACGACCTGCCCCATCGCCGATCCGGTCACCGGTGCAGTCACCAATGAGACCTTGACCCTGACGGGAACCGTGGGTGGCATCGAGCAATGCGCTCTGTACAACGTCGTCAATGGGCTGCCTACCAATGCAGACGGTAGTGCGAGGATCAACATCGGCTTGATGGTCTACAACGCCAACAATATCCGTGACATCAACAACGCGAACTGTGGTGGAAGCAGCGGCGGCTGCCTTGCACAGCCGCTGATCCCGATGGATGCGGCCCACAAGACCGCATTCCTGAACTGGGTAAAGACTTGGGTTACGACGGGCGGGGCGGGAAGCGGCTACATCAAGGCCGCCGGACAGGCCACCGCTGCTGCCATGCAGGAAGCCTGGGCCTATTACCGGGGCGCGACCGGAATCTCCGGCCGAAATTATTCCGGTATCAAGCCGACCTCCGGTTGCCAGAAAAATTTTGTGATCTTCATCGGCAATTCGTTCAGCAGTTCCGGCACGCCCGGCGATGCACCCAGTTCCGCGCAGACCGCTCTTGAGGGCGCTCCCGGCGTGACGGCGGCGCAAAAAGCACTGATCCTGAATACCGTCAATACTTCCTATGCCTCTCTCGGTCTCACTTGTGGCTCGGGCTCGCACACTTTCCCCAGCTCGGCTCACGAGACCAAGGGATACTATGCCGATGAATGGGCGCGATACATGTACCAGGCCGACCTGTATAGCGACAATCCCACGGGCAAGCAAAACATCGTCAGCTACAGCGTCGGCATTCTGGGTTCTTCCTGCCAGGCGGAATATGCCGCGACCCTGACGAATATCGCGACATATGGCGGAGGAAAATATTTTCCCACGACGGACTACGGCGGCCTGGTTGTCGCCATCCTGAAGATCCTCAACGAAGTGCAAGCGGTCAATAGCGTGTTCTCGTCTTCCAGCCTGCCGGTCAGTGTGAATGCCCAAGGCACCTACCTGAACCAGATTTACATGGGGATGTTCCGTCCCGATTCGGGCGCGCTGCCAAGGTGGGCAGGTAATCTGAAACAGTACCAATTCACGATCGACTCGGCCACGGGCAGCCTGAATTTGGGGGACAGTGTGGGTAACCTGGCGCTCGATTCCTCTGGCACGGGCTTCCTTTCGCCCAATGCAATCAGTTTCTGGACCTGTACCAATACGGCGCTCAACTCCTATCCGTCGACTCATTTGACGGCGGCACAGCAGGCATTACTGGTAGCCAACAACCAGACTAACGTCAGCAGTTCTTGTGTCGAACCGGCCAGTGGTTTCTGGGGGAACAGCCCCAGTAGCGCTAATGCCGCGGCATTGGGATTCGACCTGCCGGATGGCGAGCTGGTGGAGAGGGGCGGTGCAGCCCAGCAGATGCGCCATACCAGTCTGTCCGTGAACTACACCGCATCGCCTGCCGCGCCGCGCAAACTCTATACCTTCTGCCCAAGCGGAGCGAGTTGCAATGCGGACCTGACCAATGCCGCCAATGCCTTTGCCACTTCCAATGCCAGCCTCACGGCGGGCATGTTTGGTTCTTCCTCCAGCGTGAATGTCTCGACCCTCACGCGCTCGGGCACCACGGCAACAGTCGCGACCTCTGGCAACCATGGATTCACGACGGGCGATTCCATCGCCATCGCCAACGCTTCGCCGAGCGGCTACAACGGCACCTTCACCATAACGAGGGTGGACAACACGCATTTCACCTATCCCATCACCGAATATCCGCCAACGACGGCAACGGGCAGTTATACCGCCAGCCTTCCATCCGCTCCAAAATCGGTCACACTGGCCCGCAGCGGGAACACCGTGACGGCGACTTCGACGGGACATGGCTATAGCAACGGGCAGACGGTGACCATCAGCGGCGCGAACCAGTCGGCCTATAACGGCAATTTTGTCATCGGCGGGGTGACGGCCAACACCTTCACTTTTACCGTGACGGAAACCCCGACAACGGCAGCCAGCGGCGGCACCGCCTCCGGCGAGAAACAGTCGACAGGCAGCTGTCCTTCGCCCTGCATGGTTTCCTTCGCTATTGCTTCTGTGACGCGCAGCGGCACGACGGTCACGGTCAATACGGCCGTCAACAACAACTTTCTTTCTTCTGTCGGCAAGGTGATCAATCTTTCCGGCGTGGTGGATGGCAGCGGCAACTCCGTGGCCGAATACAGCGGCAACGTGACGACGACAAGCTGGAATAATCCGACGAACAACCGGAGCTTCACTTTTACCGTTGCGACCTCTCCGGCCTCTCCGGCGACTGGCACCATCACTGCCAGCACACCGAGTTCGGTGCGGGTCATCACCAGTTTGACCCGCAGTGGTTCGACCGCGACTGTTGTTTCGGCTGGGCATGGTTATGCGACCGGTGACTCGGTCAGCATCGGTGGTACTCCCGGCACAAACGAAGAAGCCTATGTCGGCACCCATACCATCACGGTCGTGGATGCCAACACTTTCACTTACACCATCACCACCTCGCCGGCCTCGCCGGCAAGCGGAGTGGGCGGCGCAGCCGTGACTGCGACCCGTTCGACCGGTTTCCTGTCAGGCGACCGCGACAACCTCATCAACTGGGTGCGGGGCGAGGACAATTATGGCGATGAAACCGGCCCCGGCGGTTCGGTGAACGTCCGCCCATCGATCCATGGCGATGTGCTGCATTCCCGTCCGACAGTGGTCAACTATGGCTCGCATTCTGTCAGCATAGAATCGACAAGCGATTCGGGCACTATCCGTACCGCGACGGCATCTGAAGCGGCGGATATCGCGGTGATAGCAGGGGCCGGGCCTCAGCCGGTCGTTACTTTCGCCAATAAGCAGGCTTGCCCGGTAACGGTTACATCTGCGACTACGTTTACCTATCCAACCACAAACTGCGGAGAGTCCGGTGCGCAAACCGTGTCGGTCGGTTCCAAGGTGGTGGTGTTCTATGGCGATAATGGCGGCGTATTCCATGCCGTCAATGGCAACCAGACTGCGCTGTTCGGCAGCGCCGGCCCCGGCGACGAGATGTGGGGCTTCATTCCGAGCGAATTCTTCCTCAAGCTCAACCGGCTGCGTACCAACAGTCCGCAGCTTAACTTGCCATCGACACCGCCCGGAATCCTGCCGGCGCCGGCAAAGAAGGACTATTTTATCGACGGCACAACCGGCTCATACCAGTTGCTGGATGGCAATGGCAATACTCTGGCGGCACATCTTTACCTCACCATGCGCCGCGGCGGCAGGTTGATCTACGCTCTGGATGTCACGGATCCTGCTGCGCCGAAAGTCTTATGGAAAATCGATCCTACTGGACTTACTACCCCGAGCGGATTCACGGCAAGTGTGGATTTCGCCGAGCTAGGACAGACCTGGTCGCAGCCGAAAGTGGCCCGAATAAAGGGATATTGTGGAGGGCTTTCCTGTGCCGCCAACCCGCAGACGCCCGTGCTGATTTTTGGCGCCGGATATGACACCAATGAAGACGTCGAGCCTCCATCGGCAGATGTCATGGGCCGCGGTATTTTCGTGGTGGATGCTATTTCGGGTGCGCTGATATGGAAAGCCACTCACTCGGCAGGTGCAACCGCCTACACAGGCAGCACGATCAAGGCATCCGCCGCGGTTTCGGGAATGAATTACAGTATCCCCTCGGACCTTACCATCATGGACCGCAATGCTGACGGGTTCATTGACCGGCTATATGCGGCTGATACGGGCGGTAATATCTGGCGTGTGGATCTCGAGCCCGGCGGCAACAGCACGCCGGATAACTGGCGGATATACAAACTGGCGGCGCTGGGGTGCGGGTCTGGCGCTTGCTCCGCAGGTAACACACCGCGCAAGTTCTTTTATCCGCCGGAGGTAATCAATACGACGAACTACGATGCTGTGATAGCGGGTTCGGGCGACCGTGAACATCCGTTGTATGTCGATTTGGCGGCCGACAAGACCAATCGGGTGTATCTGCTTAAAGACACCTATACCGGCAATAACGCAAGCGGCATGACTGCGATCGATCAGGGCGATCTTTTCGATGCAAACAGCGCTCCCTGGGATGGTTCATTAAGCGGGTACAAGATCGCCCTTGCGGCAGGCGAGAAAGTCGTCAATGCGCCGTTGGTGGCGGCGGGCTATGTTTACTTTGGCACCAATCAGCCGGCGGCGCCATCCGCAAATTCGTGCACGTCGAACCTGGGTGTTGCCAGGGGCTATCGGCTCCAGCCATTTACCGGTTCATACAACAGTGTCGTATTTGCTGGAGGAGGATTGCCGCCATCCCCGGTTTCTGGCGTGGTAAACATTGTGACGGCGACGGGGATCAAGCTCGTGCCATTCCTGATTGGTGGCGGTAATCCGGATTGCGTAGGTTCGGATTGCACCTCGGCGCTTGGAGGACAGAAACCCGTTATTTCTGTTCCAACCAGTCGCACCCGGACCTATTGGTATCAGGAAATAGACTGACGCAAACGAACGCCGTGCGATGTACTGCGGGAGACGGTGAACAGGAACTAAAGCCGGGGCTGCCGGTTTCCGGAGGTCGTAAAGAAAGCCCGCCGAAATCGGCGGGCTTTCTTGTCGTCATTGCTTGCAGTGCTTTTCGACAAGCTGCTTCGCGATGATGTCGTGATTCAGCCAGATGACCGGGCCAGCGGGGGCTGAGGTCTCGTAGAACATCAGCGGTCCGGTTCCTTCCAGCACCAGCGCGCTCAGAAGATCGGTCACCAGCACCTTGCGGTCCTTGTGCATCTGGGTGATCCCGTCGGAGGTGCCTATCATCAGGTCGGCCAATTCGCGGCTGTTGTCCATCGGCCAGGCCTCGAAATTGCGGTAGCCTCTCATGATGTCACTGGCGTTATAGGCATCGATTTTTTGCAGCAGTCCTTCCAGCGTGGAGCCTTCCTGCAGCAGTTCGCGGCATGCCTGCCATTGCGCCTCGGCCCAGTCGCCGCCATGCTCGCGCTTCAACGCATTCAGTAGCGGGAACAGCGAGAGTTCAACGCCGACGAAGATGTCGGAGGAGTTGGTGCGGATCTCGGGGCAGTTGTAGACCGTTGCCTTGACTCCCTGAGCCCAGGCGGCCTCGGCGACACGTTCGAGGCGCATCTTGGCGTAGCCCTGGGTGTAGTTGGTGTAGGTCTGCCATTGGTATCCACCATCGATCAGGATCTCGGTGCCGTGATAACCATAGGCGGTATAGCGCGCCTGTCCGCCGGTCATCTCCAGTCGGGCTCTGATTGCGGCGCTGCCTTCGATCAGGTACTGGAAAGTATTGGCGGTGACCTCGTCGAAATTCATCAGGATCAGCTTGCCCAGATCGCTGTCGAGCAAGGAGCGGGACGACATGAAACGCTCGCCCTGGCCTTTGTAGATTCGGTTCGCGATCGCCAGGAACACCTTCACCTTGGGAATGCCTCCGGCCATGGTGTGGGCGAAGAAAGCGTTGCTGCCGTCCGGAATCATGCCGTCCAGTTCGGCCATCACCTTCGCAACCGAGTTCTTGAAGCGCTGCACGCCGGCTTCCCGGCATTTCTCGATATGCGCCCAGTCGAGCTTGTCGTCCTGCCAGCTCTTCAGCGTCATGCCGCCGAGCATATCGGTCGGTGTGGGTTCGCCCGCGGGCGCGTCCAGATCGAAACCCGCCATCAGGGGGACATTGATGATGCGTCCACCGAGATTGGCTTCGGCCACGGACAGCTCCTCGTCGGTCAGCGGACGCAAGGCGTTGTTCTCGTCGCGGCGGCCGACGGTGATGCCGACGATGGTCATGCCCGTCTTGCGAGCCTCCTCGACCAGACCATTGGCGTAGCCACGACCGAACAATTCGCCGAACAGCACAAAGACATCTCCCTTCCGGAAGATGTTGGTCTTCGGAATATCCCGCAACGAAACTCGTGAATTCATAGAATCTGCCTTCCAGCTAACGAACATTAGAATTGTTTGCACTAATGATAGCCTGATTTGCGGTTAATCCAAACCCGCGCGTTGACTTCTGCATGAGTGAACGCATGCCTTGCTTCGTTGAAGAGCCTTGCGGCGTGAGGGGAATCGACCCGCGCCGTAGGTTTTTCGAAGAACCATCGTATATAATCCCGCGCTGTTCAAAATCCCGGGTTTTCTCTTCATGCTGGAAGTCAGCAATCTTGCTTGCAGTCGCGGCGACCACCGCCTGTTCTCCGGACTGAGTTTTGCGCTGCATCCGGGGCAGATCATGCAGGTGCAAGGCGAGAACGGCAGCGGCAAGACCAGCCTGCTGCGTACGCTGTGCGGCTTCTTGATGCCTGACGAGGGCGAGATCGCTTGGAACGGCAGCAGCGTGAGCGAACTGCAAGAAGAGTATTACGCCGACATGCTCTACCTCGGCCACCTGAACGCGATCAAAGACGAGTTGAGCGGGTTGGAAAATCTGCGCATCTCGGCGGGAATGTCTGGTATCGAGCTGGACGAGAAGGAAGCAATCGCCGCATTGCGCCGCATGGGTCTGAAAGGACGCGAGCTGCTGCCGACCAAGGTGTTGTCGCAGGGGCAGCGCCGCCGAGTCGCGCTGGCGCGGTTGCTGGTCAGCGACGCCAAGCTGTGGGTGCTGGATGAACCATTGGCGGCGCTCGATGTCGCAGCCGTGGCTTTGATAGAGACGCTGATCGCCGAACATCTGGCGCGGCAGGGGATGGTGATCTTCACCACGCATCAGCCGTTGCAGGTTGCGGGAATGGAGATGCGCACCCTGACCCTGATACGTGCTGGATCTGGGACACGCGGGAGGTCCGCGTGAAGAAGGAAACGATGTTCGGTCTGCTGATGCTGGTGATACGGCGCGACCTGATGCTGGCGATGCGCCGCCGCGCCGACGTGCTGACCACGCTGATCTTCTTCGTGATGGTGGTGAGTCTGTTCCCGCTGGGTGTCGGACCTGAGATGGATATGTTGCGCAAGATGGCGCCGGGCGTATTGTGGGTCGCGGCGCTGTTGTCTTCGATGCTGTCGCTGGGACGATTGTTCGCCGCAGATCATCTGGACGGTACGCTGGAGCAGATGATGCTGGCGCCGCAGTCGCTGTCTATGCTGGTGCTGGGCAAGATGGTCGCGCACTGGATGGTGTCCGGTCTACCGCTGGTGCTGATGGCGCCGGTGCTGGGGATACAGTTCGATATGTCGGCGGAAGCGCTGGGCATATTGATCGTCGGTCTGCTGTTGGGGACGCCTATCCTCAGCATGATAGGCGGCATCGGCGCGGCGCTGACTCTGGGGCTGCGCGGCGGCGGGGTGTTGTTGTCGCTGCTGGTGTTGCCGTTGTGCATCCCGGTGCTGATCTTCGGCACCGGCGCGGTCGAAGCGGTATCGACCGGATTGAGCGTGGCGTCGCACTTGTCGTTGTTGGGCGCGTTGTTGGTGTTGGCTTTGGCGTTTACCCCCTGGGTGACCGCGCAGGCATTACGTATTTCGATGGAGTGATAAGTTGGCAATTAACTGGTTCAAGTATTCCGCACCCACTACCTTCTATGGCCTCGCAGGCAAGCTGATCCCGTGGTTCGGCATTTTGGCCGCAATCCTGTTCGCGGTCGGCCTGTACATCGGCTTTTTCGTCGCTCCGACCGATGCCGTGCAGGGCGAGTTCTACCGCATCATCTTCATCCACGTGCCGTCCTCGATCATTTCGATGTTCCTGTACCTGATCATGGCCGGCTACGCCGCGCTGGGCCTGATCTTCAATACGCGCTTGTCTTCGATGATGGCGACTGCGATCGCGCCGACCGGCGCGCTGTTCGCCTTCATCTCGCTGTGGACCGGCGCGCTGTGGGGCAAGCCGATGTGGGGCGCATGGTGGGTGTGGGACGCGCGCCTGACCTCCGAGCTGATCCTGCTGTTCCTGTACCTCGGCTATATCGCGCTGCACGCGTCGATCGACGACCCGCGCCGCGCCGACCGCGCCGCCGCATTGCTGGCCATCGTCGGCTCGGTGAACGTGCCCATCATCTATTTCTCGGTGAAGTGGTGGAACACGCTGCACCAGGGCTCGACCATCAAGTTCAGCGGCACCAGCATGCATGTCGCGATGCAGCAGGCGATGTTCATCACGCTGGTGGCATGCTGGCTGTACGCGATCGCGGTGATACTCGCGCGGGTGCGCAGCATCATCCTGGAGCGCGAGCGTCATACCAAGTGGATTATGGAGTTACCTGAGGTGAAACAATGAACGGTCTGGACATCTGGATGCGCGAGAACCCGATCACCTATGTGTTGCTGGGTTCCTATGCGGTCGCTTTCCTGATCTTCGCGGTCGAGATCGCGATGGTCAGGCACAAACGCAAGATCACTTTGCAACAGGTACGCCTGATGCGCGACGCAGGAGACGAAGAGTAAATGAAAGCACGTCAGAAGAGATTCGTATTCATCGCCGTGGGCATTGCCGCGGTAGGCTTGGCCGTCGCACTGGTGCTGAACGCGCTGGACAAGAACGTCAGCCTGTATTTCACCCCGACGCAGGTATTCAATAACGAAGCGCCGCATGGCCGCAGCTTCCGCATCGGTGGTCTGGTCGAGGAGGGCAGCGTCAAGCGCGAGGCCGACGGCCTGACCGTCAACTTCGCGATTACCGATACGCACAAGCGCATTCCGGTGGTGTACAAGGGCATCCTTCCCGACCTGTTCAAGGAAGGCAAGGGCGTGGTCGCGCAAGGTGAGGTCGGTCCCGACGGTGTGATGAAGGCCGACGAAGTGCTGGCCAAACACGACGAGAACTACATGCCGCCCGAGGCCGCCGATGCGCTGATGAAAGCCCAGGCCGCCAATGCTGCCGCAGCCAGTGCACCGGTCAGCGCGCCTGCTGCCGCATCCGCCGTCAAATAATTCCTGAAAGTTTCGAGATGATTCCAGAATTAGGTAATTTCGCGCTGGTCGTCGCGCTGTTTTTGGCGTTCACTCTGGGTGCGCTGCCCATCGTCGGCGCGGCGCGCAACAATGCGGTGCTGATGGGGGTCGCGCGTCCGCTGGCCTTGGGGCAGTTCGTGCTGCTCGGCTTCTCCTTGTTTTGTCTGGGCTACGCCTTCGTCGGCAACGACTTCTCGGTGCTGTATGTCGCGCAGCACTCCAACTCGCAACTGCCTACCGTGTACCGCATCTCCGCGATCTGGGGCGGACACGAAGGCTCGCTGCTGCTGTGGGCGTTCCTGCTGTCCACCTGGACGCTGGCCGTCGCGATCTACAGCAAACACCTGCCGGAAGAAATGGTCGCGCGCGTGCTGGGCGTGATGGGCCTGATCGCCGTCGGCTTCCTGCTGTTCATGTTGCTGACATCGAACCCGTTCGACCGCTTGCTGCCCGCCGCCGCCGATGGACGCGACCTGAACCCGCTGCTGCAAGACCCGGGTCTGGTGATCCATCCGCCGATGCTGTACATGGGCTACGTCGGTTTCTCGGTCGCGTTCGCGTTCGCCATCGCCGCCTTGCTGGGCGGCCGCATGGACGCCACCTGGGCGCGCTGGTCGCGCCCGTGGACGACCGTGGCCTGGGTGTTCATGACCCTGGGCATCGCGCTCGGCAGCTGGTGGGCGTATTACGAGTTGGGCTGGGGCGGCTGGTGGTTCTGGGACCCGGTCGAGAACGCTTCGCTGATGCCTTGGCTGCTCGGCACCGCGCTGATGCATTCACTGGCGGTTACCGAGAAGCGCAACGCGTTCAAGAGCTGGACCGTGCTGCTCGCGATCACCGCATTCTCGCTGTCGTTACTGGGGACGTTCCTGGTGCGTTCCGGCGTACTGACCTCGGTGCACTCGTTTGCCGCCGATCCCAAGCGCGGGATTTTCATCCTGTCCTTCCTGGTGGTTGTGATCGGCGTGTCGCTGCTGCTGTTCGCATGGCGGGCGCCGAAGATCGGTCTGGGCGGCAAGTTCGATCCGCTGTCGCGTGAATCGCTGCTGCTGTCCAACAACGTGCTGCTGTCGGTCGCCGCGGCATCGGTGTTCATCGGCACGCTGTATCCGCTGTTCATGGATGCGTTGGGCCAGGGCAAGCTGTCTGTCGGCCCGCCGTATTTCGAGGCGGTGTTCGTGCCGCTGATGATCCCCATGGTGCTGATGATGGGCCTCGGCCCGCTGGCGCGCTGGAAGAAGGTCGATGCGCCGGAACTGGCCAGGCGTGTGCGCTGGGCGTTCGGCGCCGCGCTGCTGATCGCGTTGCTGCTGCCGCTGACGATGGGCAAGTGGAGCGTGATGGTCTCGGTGGGACTGTTGCTGGCATTCTGGATCATCACCTCGGTGGGCTTGAGCCTGCGCGAGCGCCTGGCCGGACGCGACGATTTCATGCAGCGCCTGCGCGGCCAGTCGCTGAGCTATTACGGCATGCAGCTCGCCCACCTCGGCGTCGCAGTTTTCATCATCGGCGTGACGATGGTGAAGGGCTACGAGACCGAGCGCGACGTGCGCATGGATGTCGGCGACGTATTGAACACCGGCGGCTACGAGTTCCGTTTCAACGGCGTGACCGAGGAGCAGGGGCCGAACTATGTCGCAGGCAAAGGCCACGTGACGATCAGCAAGGACGGCAAGGTGGTCACCGAACTGTATCCGGAGAAGCGCCAGTACAACGTGTCCGGCATGCCGATGACCGAGGCGGCGATCGACGCGGGTCTGTTGGGCGACCTGTACGTGTCGCTGGGCGAGCCTATCCCGGACACCGACGGCGCCTGGGCCGTGCGCGTCTACATCAAGCCGTTCGTGGACTGGATCTGGGCAGGCTGCCTGTTGATGTCACTGGGCGGCATTCTGGCGATCAGCGACCGCCGCTACCGTATCCATAACAAGCGCGCCGCGTCGGCGCCACTGGAGGAGAAGACAGCATGATGCGTTTCATATTGCCGTTCGTCGTGTTCGTGGTGCTCGCCGTGTTCCTGGCGATCGGCCTGAACCTGAATCCGCGCGAAGTGCCTTCGCCGTTGGTCGGCAAGCCCGCCCCCGCATTCACGCTGCCGCAGTTGCATGAACCGGCCAAGTCGTTTTCGACGGCAGACATGAAAGGCAAGGTCTGGCTGCTGAACGTGTGGGCATCCTGGTGCGTGTCCTGCAAGGAAGAGCACCCGGTGCTGATGGAACTGTCGCGCCAGAACATCGTGCCGATCTACGGCCTGGACTACAAGGACAAGCAGGCGGACGCCGAACTGTGGCTGAAGAAGGGCGGCGATCCCTACACGCTCAGCGTGTCGGACACCGAGGGTCGCATCGGCATCGAGTACGGCGTGTACGGCGTGCCCGAGACCTACGTGATCGACAAGCAGGGCGTGATCCGGTACAAACAGATCGGCCCGGTGACGCCGCAGAATCTGACCGAGAAAATCCTTCCCCTGGTAGCGGAGCTGCAAGCGAAATGAGATACCTGCTGATATTGATGTTGGGCCTGTTGCCGGTGTTTGCACATGCCGGCGAGGCCAAGGACATGGCCGCAGACCCGGTGCTGGAACAGCGCATGATAGGTCTGGCCGAGAAGCTGCGCTGCCTGGTCTGCCAGAACGAATCGCTGGCCAGTTCGCATGCCGAACTCGCCGAAGACCTGCGCCGCGAAGTGCGCGAGCAGATGCAGAAGGGCATGACAGACCAGGAGATCATCGACTATCTGGTCGCTCGCTACGGCGACTTCGTGCTGTACGACCCGCCGGTGAAGAAGTCCACACTGGTGCTGTGGTACGGCCCGTTCGCGCTTCTGCTGATCGGCGTCGGCGTGCTGGTCTACCAGCTGCGCCGTCGCAGGAGCCAGATCGCCGAACCGCAAATCTCCGCCGAAGAAGCTCGCCGCGCGGCCGAGTTGCTCGAACAATCGGACAAGCCGGAAGAATTGAATAAGAAAGACACACAAGCATGACTTTATTCTGGATAGTCTGCGCAGTGCTGCTGGTGATTGCACTGCTGTTCATCGTGCTACCGCTGTGGCGCGCGACCGCCAACAACAATGACGTGCTGCGCGATGCCGCCAACCTCGAAATCCTGCGCGACCAGGCCGCCGAAATGGAGAAGGACCTCCAAAACGGCTTGCTGACTCAGGAGGCCTACGAGCAGGGCAAACTCGAACTGCAGGCGCGCCTGCTGGACGAGGTCAAGACCACCGGCCAGGGCGAGAAGCTCGCGCACAATCCTGCCCGCAAGCTGGCAATCGTACTGGCGCTGCTGCTGCCGGCGTTTGCCGTGCCGTTCTATTTCGTCGTCGGCAACACCAAGGCCTTGCAGCCGCAGGAAGAACTGGCCGTCGCCGACGGTTTCGGCATCATCCGTTCCGAAGCCGCGTTGCAGGAACTGGAGAAGAAGATGGAACGCCTGCCGGAGAATCCGGATGGCTGGCTGCTGCTGGCGCGTTCTTACAGCGAACTGCAACGTTATCCCGACGCGGTGCGCGCCTACGGCAATCTGGTGAAGCTGGTGCCGGGCGAGTCGCAATTGTGGAGCAGCTATGCCGATGCAGCGGCGATGAACAACAACCAGTCGTTCACCGGCGAGCCGACCAAATACCTGAACAAGGCGCTGGAGCTCGATCCTGAGAACACCTCCGCGCTGGCGCTGTCGGGCTCGGCGGCGATGGAGCGGGGTGACTACTACACTGCGGTTCTTCATTGGCAGAAGCTGGTCGAACTGCTGCCGCAGGACTATCCCGATATCCAGCTGATCCACGAGGGTATCAAGCAGGCCAAGCAGTTCCTGTCCATGCAGAAGGGCGGCAGGCAGAAGCTGGCGCAGCTCGAATCGATGAAGGGCGCGGCTCCCGCTCAACCGGCGGCCGATCCGGCGCTGGCGATCACCGGACGCGCATCGTTCGCAGCGGGCATGGCCGGCATGGCGGCCCCGACCGACACCGTGTTCATCCTCGCGCGCGCCGCGAACGGGCCGAAGATGCCGCTCGCCGTGTTGCGCAAGCAGGTGAAGGACTTGCCGCTGGAGTTCACGCTGGATGACAGCCTGGCGATGCAGCCCGAACTGAAACTGTCCGGCTTCGGCGAAGTCGTCGTCATCGCCCGCGTGTCCAAATCCGGCAGCCCGATGGCCCAGCCCGGCGACCTGGAAGGCAGCGTGCAGGCGGTCAAGCCGGGCAGCAAGAATCTGAGTCTGGTGATCGACAGAGTCGTGAAGTAACTCGTAAACCTACTGCGCAGCTCGATTTACCCGCAAGTGGCAGGCCGGTGGGTGCCCGGCGGCTTCGCCACCACCCATCCGCTCGCGGCGTTGCGCGGTGTTGGTTTCGGCATAACGCGCTTCGCGCATTAGCCTACACCGCAACTTTGTTGTCGAAATCCGGGGCCGCGTAGCGGCAAACTTTAAGTACATTCCGGTTTCTGCGCTCCGTGCGCCTTGCACTCAAGCCGCTCGCTACGGTTTGTGAGCTACTTCGATTTTTTTCATAACGCTTTAAAAAACGGCATCCTTCGAAAGAGGGATGCCGTTTTTGTTTTGTCGCCGCGGCAATGGTTCGCCTACAGGGTTTTGTTTATTGAGACGCGGCCCGGCTCCTGTTAATTTTCCGGGGCAATCTTGCCATCAAGGAGACCTGAACGATGAAACTCTATTACAGCCCGGGCGCATGTTCCTTTTCTCCCCATATCGTGCTGCACGAAACGGGGCTTTCTTTCGAGACCGAGAAAGTGGATCTCAAGACCAAGAAAACGGCCGCAGGCAAGGACTACGACACGGTCAATCCCAAGAGTTACGTTCCGGCATTGGTGATGAAGAACGGCGAATTGCTGACCGAGGGGCCGGCCATCGTGCAATACCTCGCCGACCTGGTTCCTGAAAAGAAGCTGGCGCCGCCGTCCGGAACATTGGAGCGCTACCGGCTGCAGGAATGGCTCAATTTCATCTCCAGCGAGATCCATAAGGGATTCGGGATGCTATTCAATCCGCTGGCCTCGGAGGAAATGAAGAACGCCGCCAAGTCGCGACTGACCAAGCGCTTCGGTTTTGCTGCCGCCGCGCTGGAAGACAAGGACTACCTGATGGGCGACTCCTTCACGGTTGCCGACGCCTACTTGTTCACGATGCTGAGATGGACGCACTCTTTCGGCATAGACCTGTCGCCATGGCCTGTGCTGGGCGCCTATTTCGACCGTGTGGCCGCGCGTCCCGCCGTGATCGCGACCCTGAAGGCGGAAGGACTGCACTAAATCCGCGACCACCGCGCCAAAATACATATTAGTGCTTATTTGGAGGCGGCATGCGGTGTGCTCCAATTCCCGTGTTTGTGGCGCAAGGCATCCAAGCGAATTCTTGTCCGGACACGGGGAGGCAACAATGATATCCGATTACGACTACGTGATTGTGGGCGGCGGGCTGGCGGGAGCCTCCGCGGTGGAAGGCATACGCGAACGGGATGCGACAGGAAGCATCCTGATGGTCTCGGAGGAAAGCCACTTGCCCTACGACCGTCCGCCGCTGTCGAAGAAGCTGTGGTTCGGCAAGATGCAGTTGGAAGGCGTCTTTCTCCATGACCGCTCCTTTTACGAGACGCATGGCGTGACCCTGGCACTGGGTGCGGCGGCATCGCGGCTAGCTCCCGCGGCAAAGACGATAAGCGTCGCCGGCGGAGCGAGCTACGGCTACGGGAAACTGCTGCTGGCGACGGGATGCAAGCCTCGTCGGCTGGACATTCCCGGCGGCGATCTCGACGGCATCTGCTACTTCCGCAATCTCGACGATTACCTGCACACCCGGGGCAAGGCCGCGGAAGGAAAGTCCGCGGTGGTGGTCGGCGGCGGCTTCATCGGTTCGGAATTGGCCGCCGCGCTCAATATCAACAAGCTCGACGTCACCATGATCTTTCCCGGCGAACTGCTGTGCGACCGGGTGTTGCCCGCTTATCTGGCGCGAGCCGTGCAGCAGCGCTATCGGGAGAAGGGCGTCCGCATTTTGGCATTGGACCAGCCTGTGTCGTTCGCCAAGAACGGCGATGGATTTTTCACCCGCACCGGGAAGGGCGAGACGATCGCATCGGATATCGTGATCATCGGCGTGGGCGTCGTTCCGGAACTGGCGCTCGCCAGGAGCGGCGGGCTGGAAACCGGCAACGGCATCGTGGTGAACGAATACCTCCAGACTTCCAGTCCGGACATCTATGCCGCCGGGGACAATGCCTTCTTCCCGTATCGGGCTCTGGGGCAAGCGATGCGCATCGAGCACTGGGACCACGCCCTCACCCAGGGCAAGTGGGCGGGGCGCAACATGGCCGGGGCGCACGAGCCCTATACCCACCAGCCGTATTTCTTCTCCGACCTGTTCGAGTTCGGCTACGAGGCGACCGGCGAGGTGGATTCGCGGCTGGATACCGTTGCCGACTGGCAGAAGGAGAACGACACCGGCGTCGTCTACTACCTGCGCGACGGCAAGGTCAGGGGCGTGATGATGTGCAACGTGTGGGACAAGGTCGAGGCTGCGCGCGAACTGATCCGCAGGGGCGTGACGATGACGCCCGATCAGTTGCGCGGCCTCATCCGCTAGTTACCGATAACGCAGGAAAACATTTGGAGAACATATGGACCGTATCCGGATTAGCGACCTGCTCGTGCGTTGCATACTGGGCATCAACGAGAAGGAGCGCCACGAAAAGCAGGACGTGGTGATCAACCTGACCCTCCACTCCGACATCAGCAAGGCCGGCAAGAGCGACAACATCGAGGATACCGTCGATTACCGCGCGCTGAAGAAACGCGTCCTCGCCATGGTGGAGAGCTCGCAATACTTTCTGGTGGAGGCGCTCGCGGAGGCCGTCGCGGAACTGTGTCTGGGTCATCGGGGAGTGATGCAGGTCGACGTGTGCGTGGAGAAGCCGCACGCGCTGCGCTTCGCGAGAAGCGTGGCGGTCGAAATCAGCCGCAAGCGGTGAGCAGGCCATGGCTCGCGCCTTCATCGGCATAGGCTCCAACATCGAACCCGAGCGCAACGTGCGGGCGGCGATTCGCAACCTTGCCCGTCAAACGCATCTCGTCGGCGTTTCCACCGTCTATTGCACCGACGCGCTCGACCGCCCGGAGCAGCCCTCCTATTTCAACTGCGTGGCGGAGATCGAAACGGATGCGCTCCCCAACCAGGTGAAGCACGCCATCTTGCGCCCCATCGAGGACGAACTGGGACGCAAGCGGACACAGGACAGATATGCGCCGCGCACGATAGACCTCGACCTGATCGTGTACGGTGATTTGGCGATGGACGACGGGGACATCCGGTTGCCCGATCCCGATATTTTCGAGCGCCCCTTCCTGGCTATCCCGCTCTTCGAACTCGCCCCCGACCTCGTGTTGGCCGGAGCGCGCATCGGCGCCATCGCAGCCGCGATGGCACAGGACGGGCTGAGACCGCTGCGGGATTATTCCAGACTGCTGAATGACGAAGTGAGCCGCCGCAGGGGATAGCGCCGACTGGCGTACAAACAACCACAGGAGATGACCATGTCAACCGAAGCAAAGTGCCCATTTTCGGGCATCGCCCGCACCAACGTTGCAGCCAGCTCCAGATCGAACGCCGACTGGTGGCCGGATCAACTGAAGCTGAACATCCTGCACCAGCATTCCCCGCTGTCCAATCCCATGGGCGCGGGGTTCGACTACGCCGCTGAGTTCAACAGCCTCGACCTGAAAGCGGTGAAGCGGGACCTGCTGGCGCTGATGACCGACTCGCAGGACTGGTGGCCAGCGGACTTCGGCCACTACGGCCCCCTGTTCATCCGCATGGCATGGCACAGCGCCGGCACTTACCGCATCGGCGACGGGCGCGGCGGCGCAGGGCGGGGCAACCAGCGTTTTGCGCCGCTCAACAGCTGGCCCGACAACGTCAACCTCGACAAGGCGCGCAGGCTGCTGTGGCCGATCAAGCAGAAGTATGGCCGCAAGATTTCCTGGGCCGACCTGATGATCCTCGCCGGCAACGTCGCGTTGGAATCGATGGGCTTCAAGACCTTCGGTTTCGGCGGCGGGCGCCAGGACATCTGGGAGCCGGAAGAGGACGTCTACTGGGGCGCCGAGGCCAAGTGGCTGGCAGACGAACGTTACAGCGGCGACCGTAACCTTGAGAAACCGCTTGCCGCTGTGCAGATGGGCCTGATCTACGTGAACCCGGAAGGACCGAACGGCAATCCCGATCCGCTCGCTGCAGCCAAGGATATCCGCGAGACCTTCGCCCGCATGGCGATGAACGACGAAGAAACGGTGGCCCTGATCGCCGGCGGCCACACCTTCGGCAAGACCCACGGTGCCGGGCCTGTGTCCCATGTCGGCCCCGAACCCGAGGCGGCAAGTATCGAGGAGCAGGGCTTGGGCTGGAAGAGCAGTTTCGGCATCGGCAAAGGCGGCGACACGATCTCCAGCGGCCTGGAGGTCACCTGGAGCAGCACACCGACGCGGTGGAGCAACGGTTTCCTGGAGAACCTGTTCGGCTACGAATGGGAGCTGACCAGGAGTCCGGCCGGTGCGCAGCAGTGGCGGCCGAAGGGCGGCGCGGGCGCCGGTAGTATTCCCGATGCCCATGATTCTTCCAAGCGCCACGCGCCGGCCATGCTGACCACCGACCTCTCGCTGCGCTTCGATCCGGTCTACGAGAAGATCTCGCGGCGCTTCCTGGAGCATCCGGAGCAGTTGGCGGACGCGTTCGCCCGGGCATGGTTCAAGTTGACGCACCGCGACATGGGGCCGCGCGCGCGCTATCTCGGTCCGGAAGTTCCGGCGGAAGCACTCCTCTGGCAAGACCCAATCCCCGCCGTCGATCATGCCTTGATCGATGCGCAGGACATCGCGGCACTCAAGGGCAAGATTCTGGCATCAGGGCTGTCCATTCCGGAACTGGTGTCGACTGCCTGGGCGTCGGCGTCCACCTTCCGCGGCTCCGACAAGCGCGGCGGCGCGAACGGCGCGCGCATCCGGCTGGCGCCGCAGAAGGATTGGCAAGCCAACCAGCCGGCCCAATTGGCGAAGGTGCTGCAAAAGCTGGAAACGATCCGCAAGGACTTCAACAGCGCCCAGTCCGGCGGCAAGAAAGTTTCGCTGGCCGACCTGATCGTGCTGGGTGGCTGCGCGGCCGTCGAAGCCGCCGCGAAGAAGGCCGGCCACGACGTGCAGGTTCCCTTCGCGCCGGGACGCATGGACGCGTTGCAGGAGCAGACCGATGTGATCTCGTTTGCCGTGCTGGAACCGGCGGCAGACGGCTTCCGCAACTACGTGTGCAAAGGGCTCGAAGAATCGGCGGCCGAGCTGCTGGTGGACAAGGCACAGTTGCTGACGCTGACCGCACCCGAGATGACGGTGCTGATCGGCGGCCTGCGCGCCCTGAACGCGAATTTCGGCCAGTCCGAACACGGCGTGTTCACCAAGCGCCCCGGAACCTTGAGCAACGATTTCTTCGTGAACCTGCTCGACATGAACACGAAGTGGCAGAAGTCCCCCACCTCCGCAGGCGTGCTGGAAGGGCGTGATCGGGCGACGGGCAAGCTGCTGTGGGCGGGCACCATCGTCGATCTCGTGTTCGGCTCGAACTCGCAGCTGCGGGCGCTCGCGGAAGTCTATGCGTGCAGCGATGCGCAACCGGCGTTCGTGCGCGACTTCGTGGCGGCATGGAACAAGGTGATGAACCTCGATCGCTACGACCTTGCGTGATTCCCGGGACGGGCTTCGTGTCCCGTTTTTCGTTTATTCCCGCGTCGCCGCGATGAACCTTGCTGTCATGAAGTCCATCGTGCTGACATGGTTCACGAACCAGTCGCCAACCCATCGATCCAGCCAGCCGCGAAGCGCTGCTGCATCGCGTCCCTGTTTCCATTCCGCGACGCGAGAGTCCATCTCGGCCAGCACGCGGTCGTGTTCGCCCTTGTGCATGGGGTAGGGCGGGAACTGCGCCTCGCGCATCTGGCGCTCTTCCTCGCCGAAATGGGTGCGGGTGTGTTCCAGCAGGCGATCCAGCAGGGCGTCCACTTCGGCGGTGGTGCCTTCCTTGGCCAGCGCGGCGAGCAACTGTTCGCGCATTTCGATGAATTCGGCGTGGTCGTGGTTCATGAAGGCCAGTGCGACCTGTGGGTATTCGAGCATGTGTTTGTCCTTGGTGTTCGAGTGGGCGTAGCTGTTCCGATGGGCTTACAGGGTGCATCTCACTGTATAATCGCGCCCCTATGCAGATTCTACGCGGACTTTATTCCCAGGACACGCAACCCGTCGCCCTCACCATCGGAAATTTCGATGGCGTGCATCTCGGGCATCGTGCGTTGCTGGACGAGTTGCATGGCGAGGCCGTGCCGCGCGGTTTGCAGACGGCGGTGGTGATCTTCGAGCCGCATCCGCGCGAATTCTTTACGCCGCAGCAGGCGCCGGCGCGGCTGACCAGCCTGCGCGAGAAGCTGGAGCTGTTCCGCGAGATGGGCGTGGAACGCGTGCATGTGTGCCGCTTCGACGCGGCGTTTTCGAAAATGAGTGCGGCGGATTTCATCCATGCGCTGCACGAGAGGCTGAACGCGAGATTCGTGCTGATCGGCGACGACTTCCGTTTCGGCAGCGGGCGCGCCGGGGATTTCGGGCTGATGGAGAAGATAGGCGCGCAGCGCGGTTTCGCGGTGCGCGCGGTGCACAGCATATTGCACGACGGCGTGCGCATCTCCAGTACCGGCATCCGCGCGGCGCTGGCGGCGGGGCAGTTGCGCCGGGCGCACGATTACCTGGGGCGGCCCTACAGCATCAGCGGGCGCGTGGTGCATGGCGACAAGCTGGGCGGGAAGATCGGTTTTCCGACCGCAAACATCCAGCTGAAGCACAACCTGCCGCCGCTGTCCGGCATCTATGTGGTGCAGGTGCATGCCGAGGAGATGGGCGTGTTGCAGGGCGTGGCGAGCCTGGGCGTGCGCCCGACGGTGAAGCAGGATGCGAAGCCGGTGCTGGAAGTGCATTTGTTCGAGTTCGCGCAGAAGATATATGGACGCCACCTGCGGGTGGAATTCCTGCAGAAGCTGCGCGACGAAGAGAAGTACCCGGATGTGGAAAGTTTGACGAAACAGATCGCGCTCGATGTGGCGCATGCGAAAAAGTGGTTTGAACAACATGACTGACGACAAGAAGAAATACCCGCTGAACCTGCCCGACACCAAGTTCCCGATGCGCGGCGATCTTTCCAAGCGCGAGCCGCAGATGCTGGCGCAATGGCTGGCGCAGCAGCGCTACCAGAAGATACGCGCGGCAAAAAAGGGCAAGCCGCAGTTCATTCTGCACGACGGTCCGCCGTATGCGAACGGCGACATCCACATCGGTCATGCGGTGAACAAGATTCTCAAGGACATCATCATCAAGTCCAAGACGCTCTCCGGTTTCGACGCGCCCTATGTGCCGGGCTGGGACTGCCACGGCCTGCCGATCGAACTGCAGGTGGAGAAGAAACACGGCAAGGCGATCCCGCCGTCGCAGTTCCGCGAGCTGTGCCGCGAATACGCGAAGGAGCAGATCGAGCGCCAGAAGAAGGACTTCATCCGCTTGGGCGTGTTGGGCGACTGGGATAAGCCCTATTTGACGATGGACTTCCAGACCGAGGCGGACATCATCCGTGCGCTGGGCAGGATCCACGAAAACGGCTACCTGTATCAGGGCCGCAAGCCGGTGAACTGGTGTCTGGACTGCCAGTCCGCGCTGGCCGAGGCCGAAGTGGAATACGAGGATAAGGTTTCGCCGGCCATCGACGTGGGCTTCGAAGTGGAAGACAAGGGTGCGCTGGGTAAGGCGTTCGGCGTGTCGCTGCCGGGCGAGGCCAAGGTCTATGCGGTGATCTGGACGACCACGCCGTGGACGCTGCCGGCCAACCAAGCGGTGAGCGTGCATCCGGAGCATGAGTACGCATTGGTGAAGACCGAAAAGGGCTATCTGCTGCTGATCGCGGAACTGATGGAAGCCTGTCTGCAGCGTTACGAACTGAGCGGCGAGATGGTCGCGAAGTGCAAGGGCTCGGCACTGGAGAACCTGCCGCTGTTGCATCCGTTCCAGAATCGCATCGTGCCCATCATCTGCGGCGAGCATGTCACGCTGGAGGCGGGTACCGGGCTGGTGCACACCGCACCGGCGCATGGTGTGGACGACTATGTGGTCGGTCAGCGTTACAACCTGCCGAATGAGAATCCGGTCGGCGACGACGGCAAGTTCATCTCGACCACGCCGGCCGTGGGCGAGACGCCGCTGGCGGGCGTGTTCGTGTGGAAGGCCAACGACATCGTGTTGCAGGCGATGGAAGCCAGCGGCCATCTGCTGCACCAGGAAAAACTCAAGCACAGCTACCCGCATTGCTGGCGGCACAAGACGCCCATCATCTTCCGCTCGACGCCGCAGTGGTTCATCGGCATGGGCCAGGGCGAAGGCGAGACGCTGCGCGATCTGGCCAACAAGGCCGTCGAACAGACGCAGTTCTTCCCGGCCTGGGGCCGCGCCCGTCTGGAGGCGATGA
This sequence comes from Gallionella sp., assembly GCA_035654695.1. GTDB lineage: Bacteria > Pseudomonadota > Gammaproteobacteria > Burkholderiales > Gallionellaceae > Gallionella. Next base: position 90,805 of record DASRWG010000001.1, read on the forward strand.
TCAGGAACCGCCCGGACTGGTGCGTGTCGCGCCAGCGCAACTGGGGCGTGCCGATGCCGTTCTTCGTGCACAAGGAGACGATGCAGCTGCACCCGCGGACGTCCGAACTGCTGGAGCAGGTGGCGAAGCTGGTCGAACAGTCCGGCATCGAAGCGTGGTTCAGTCTGAACTCGGCGGAGCTGCTGGGCGAGGATGCGGCGCATTACCGCAAGCTGTCCGACACGCTGGACGTGTGGTTCGATTCGGGCGCTACGCACTACGCGGTGCTGGCGAAGCGCGAAGGGCTGCGCTCTCCGGCCGACCTGTATCTGGAAGGTTCGGATCAGCATCGTGGCTGGTTCCAGTCCAGCTTGCTGACCGGCTGCGCGGTCAACGGCCGCGCGCCTTACGATGCGTTGTTGACGCACGGCTTCGTCGTGGACGGGCACGGGCACAAGATGTCCAAGTCCAAGGGCAACGTGATCGCGCCGCAGAAGATATTCGACACCATGGGCGCGGACATCCTGCGACTGTGGACGGCCTCGACCGACTACTCCGGCGAGCTGACGATCTCCGACGAAATCCTCAAGCGCGTGGTGGAAAGTTATCGCCGCATACGCAACACGCTGCGCTTCCTGCTGGCGAACATCGCCGACTTCGATGCGGCCAAGCATGCGTTGCCGGTGAACGAATGGCTGGAAATCGATCGCTACGCGTTGGAACTGATGCAACGCCTGCAGGCCGACGTACGGGCAGACTACGAGCGCTACGAGTTCCATTTCGCGGTGCAGAAACTGCAAGGATTCTGCTCGGAAGAACTGGGCGGCTTTTACCTCGATATCCTGAAGGACCGCTTGTACACCGCCGGCGAGGATTCGAAGGCACGCCGTTCCGCACAGAATGCGCTGTACCACATCACCCAGTCGCTGACGCGCTTGATCGCGCCGATATTGAGCTTCACCGGCGAAGAAGTCTGGGCGGTGCTGAACGGCAGGGACGATGCCAGCGTGTTCGAACAGGAGTGGTATGAGTTGCCGCAGGCCGGAAGCGACAGCCTGAGCGCCGACTGGCTGGCGATCACGAACTGGCGCGCGAAGGTCAACAAGCAGCTGGAAGAGGCGCGCGCCGCCGGACTGATCGGTTCAGCGCTGGCCGCCGAGGTGGATGTATACGTCGCCGGCGAGGACTACGACGTGCTGGCTCGTCTGGGGAAGGACCTGCGCTTCGTGTTCATCACCTCGCGCGCCACTGTGCACCGCGTCGCGACCGAGGCCGAGCAGCACATCGACGTTTCCGCCAGCCTGCACGACAAGTGCGAGCGTTGCTGGCACTATCGCGACGACGTCGGCAGCGATGCCGGGCATCCTACGATTTGCGGTCGCTGCATCAGCAACCTGTTCGGCAGCGGCGAGGCGCGTCGGCATGCCTGAGGACAAGAACGGGCGCATGTGTATCTTCTGCGAGCGGGATTTATTGCGCTGGCTGGCGCTCGCCGTGCTGGTGATCGTCATCGACCAGATCAGCAAGCTGTGGATCGTCGAACACTTCGTCTACGGCGAGAGCTTGCGTGTCCTGAGCGTGTTCGACCTGGTGCTGGCGCACAACACCGGCGCAGCGTTCAGTTTTCTGCACGATGCCGGCGGCATCCAGCGCTGGTTGTTCTCCGGCATCGCCGTTGTCGCCTCGGTGTGGATCGTGACGTTGCTGCGCAAGCATGCGGCAGAGACGTTGTTCGCGTTGGCGCTGAGCCTGATCCTCGGAGGCGCGCTGGGCAATCTGATCGACCGCGTCGCTTACGGCTATGTGGTGGACTTCCTGTCTTTCCACTGGGGCGGATATTATTTCCCCGCCTTCAATATCGCCGACTCGGCGATCACTCTGGGTGCGGCTTTGCTGATTTTCGACAGCCTGCGCCCAGCTGTCCGCTCAGTGGATTGATTGTATCTGGCTGAATTATTGAGTTATTTTATTTGCCGCAAAAAAATATATAGGCCTTCGAGTTTTACCCAAACTCCGTTTTTTGTGTTCAAATCCGCCAGTTCCTGAATGGAACAGGGAGGCGGGAAACGCAAGTGGGCGCAAATGAGCTGCTGAAGCAGAACCTGGCAATCGAACCGGATGTACAGAACTTCATCGGTTTTGTGCTGAAGAGCGTAGGCACGCTCGGCGGAAGCGTGTTTGCGGCCTCGATCGCCCTGCTGAAGCTGCTGGAGAACTTGCGTTGTGCCGGAGCGGGTGTCGGACAGCCGGTGATGGTCCGCTTGCTGCTGCAGGATCATCAACTGATCGCGCAGTGGGGAGAGGCGGAGCGCTTCGGCATCGTCGACTTCGCTCAGGCGCCTCCCGCAGACCGGGTCGCCGAACTGCGCGCCTTCCTCGAGAATTCCGTCGCACTGGTAGATCCCGAGGTCCTGCTGCAGCGCAATATTGAAATGATGCGCCGCTTCGACGAAAGCCGCGCGCATGCCGAAAGTGAACTGGCCGATCTGCAACGCAACCTGCTGGAGCACCAGCGCGAGTTGCAGGAATCCACGCATCAGGCCCAGACCGATGCGCTGACCGGACTATATAACCGCCGCGCTTACGACGAAAAGCTGAAGAGCGCGTTCCTGCATACCATGCGCCAGAAGGATTCCCCGCTGTCGCTGATGCTGTTCGATCTTGACCATTTCAAGGAAATCAACGACGAGTTCGGTCACCAGTACGGCGACGCCTATCTCAACAAGATGGCCATCGTGTTGCGCGAGATTATCCGCGAAGATGTCGACATGGCCTTCCGTTTCGGCGGCGACGAGTTCGCGGCCGTGTTATTCGCCGATCATGCCGTTGCCTGCGGCAAGGCCAAGCTGGTGTTGCAACTGATGGAAGGCAAGGTCAGCATAGGCATTACTTCCATCAATGGCAATACGCCGGATACGCTCACGCTGGAGGAGTTCATCCGCCGTGCCGACGATGCACTGTATGAGGCCAAGCGGCTTGGCCGCGGGCGTGCAATTGTCGAGGTCTGTTCATCGCAAGCCAAGGGGGTGTGCGCGCATCCTTGTCCGGAAATGTCATGTTGATGATCAATTACGAGGTTATCGACAGCGCCAAGGATTGCAGGTTGCTGCACAGCATCCCCACCAAGGACGAAAGCTCGTTGGTGGTGTTGCGTTCGAAGCTGTTTTCAGCGGCGAACCGCCTTCATGCCTCCGACCTGAAGCGCGAAAATATGCAACTGGTGGCATCCGAGTTGGCGACCAACAACATCAAGCATGCCGGCGGGCGCGGCATGATCCAGATATGGCAGCAGCCCGGGCCGGTGCTGGATATTTTCTCGCTGGACTACGGCCCCGGTATCGCCGATCTGGTGCAGGCCGAGCAGGATGGTTACTCCACCGCGAACACCTTTGGCAAGGGACTGGGCGCGATTCGCCGCCTGAGCGACGAAGTCCATGTCTATACCCAAGTCAGAAGCAGCGAACAGGTGACCAAATGGAACGGTGCGGCGTTCCTCGCGCGCTTCCATCTCGCGGCGGATTCGGCGAAGACGCTGGGAGACGGAGTGGGGTTGTTCTCGCGTTCGCTTTCGGACATGCGCCACAACGGTGACCGCATCTATATGTTGAAGCACGGCGACAAGTTGCGCTGGCTGCATCTGGACGGCCTGGGCCACGGTGCCGAGGCGCAAATCGCCACTTCGAATCTGGCGATGCATGTCGCTCATTGCGATGGACTGCCCTCGATGTTGGAGGGGGTCAACCGTCAGCTCATATCCACGCGCGGCGCGGTTGCGGTCGCCTGCGAAATCGATCTCGCGCGGCGCAACCTGAGGCTGCTCGGGGTGGGGGATATGCACGCACACCTGTTCGACGGCGACGAGATGCGGCATATTTCTTTTTCGCCCGGTATCCTCGGGCGCGAGCACAGGACTGCGGAGCCTATCCATGCCGGGCTTGCTAGGCATGCGCTGATGGTGACCGCGAGCGACGGCATTCGGCGCAATTGGGATGCGGGGAACTTCACCGGGCTATTCAACCAGCATCCGCAGTTGATTGCTTATACGTTGGGGAATATCATGGGGCGCGTTTCCGACGACCAGTCGATTTGCGTGTCGCGTGTCGGATGAGTTGTTAACAGGCAAACATTAAATCAAGGAGGAATGCATGACCACGAAGAAGGCTTTGAGCGAAAAAGTGAAAGCGCTGTTTGCGCTCAAGGTGGCAGGTATCGCTTCCCAGCTTGAGGCTCCCGGCGTAGCCGTGTTTTGCGGCAGCAACCGCCTGATGGATGTCGACGAGGTGTCCGATATCAGCCACGAACTCGAAAGCCTGATCGCTTCTCTGCTTGGCTCCAAGGATCCGACGGATTTGACCTCGGTCGAGGTCCAGGCATTGAAGGGCTTCTTTCACAACCTGTCGCAGAAGGTGCTGATGCGCGGCGGCCATGTTGAAGACGTAGTGCGCTATACCCAGACCGTGCAGTTCTCGGTCATCGAGGCGCTGGAGAAGTCCAGTGGCGTCGCCTTCGGCCAGTCGCGCTCGGTGCTGCTGTATTTCACCAGCGTATTCAACGAATTGATCATGGCAGCATTCGGTGCCTATCTCGACGAGCGGGAGCAGACGCTGCAGGCGCAGCAGGCCGAACTCCGCGAGACTTCCACGCCGATCACCGAGATATGGGATGGCGTGCTCACGCTGCCCATCATCGGTACGCTTGATTCCAGCCGCACCATGCTGGTGATGGAGGCCTTGCTGAACCGCATTTCCAAGGATCATGCCAGGGCGGTGGTGATGGATCTCACAGGCGTGAAGAGCATCGACTCCCAGGTTTCCCACCACCTGATGCAGATGGTGCGCGCCGTGCAACTGATGGGGGCGGATGCGATCGTTACCGGGATCCATCCGGAGATCGCGCGCGCGCTGGTCAGCCTGAACATCGACTTCAACACCATCACCACGCGGGCCAATATGGCCGACGGCCTGAAGGAAGCATTCCGCCGCATGGGCATCACGGTCGGCCACATTTGATCGCAGTTTCAAGATGTCCATTTCCGGCCTGCACCTGACCCAAATCGGCAGCGGCGATTTCCTGCTGGATCCGTCCAGGAGTCTGAACGTTCGCGATAAGGATCAACTGATCGAGGGTGTCACCGCGCACCTGATGCAGGTGCGCGCGGTGCGCCTGTATTACGACTTGTCCGATCTCGGGCTGATCGATCCGCTTTATTATTCCTGGCTGGATGCGCTTGCCCGCGCGATGCACATCATCAACGTCGAAATGATCTGCATCCGCATGCAGCCGACGGCGGCGTTCGCACTGGCAAGATTCATCGAGGGACAACCACCTTTCAAAACGGCGCTGGAGATACAGGACTGGCAGAAATAAAGAGTGCCGTCCTGACGGCGCTAAGCCGGTCAGACCTGGTTTTACGGTAGAATCCAGCCCGTATTCATCATCCGTTTCAAGGACCATCCCATGCAAGTATTGCTCGCCAATCCGCGCGGCTTCTGCGCCGGCGTGGATCGCGCCATCACTATCGTCGAGCGGGCGCTGGCCCTGCATGGCGCGCCTATCTATGTGCGCCACGAAGTGGTGCATAACCGCTTCGTCGTGGAGGGGCTGCGCCAGAAGGGCGCGGTGTTTATCGAAGAACTGGACGATGTGCCGAGCGGCAGCATCCTGATTTTCAGCGCCCATGGCGTGCCGCTGTCAGTGCGCAACGAAGCGGAGGCGCGCGGCCTGACCATATTCGACGCGACCTGTCCGCTGGTCACCAAGGTGCATCTCCAGGTTGCGCGCTTGCGCCAGCAAGGCAAGGAAGTCGTGATGATCGGTCATGCCGGTCACCCGGAAGTCGAAGGAACGATGGGGCAGTCCGAGAGCGGCATGTATCTGGTCGAATCGCCGGAGCAAGCCACTCAACTCAAGGTCAACGACGAGAACAGCCTGGCTTATGTCACGCAGACCACCCTGTCGATGGACGATGCCGGCGATATCGTCGCCGCGCTCAGGGCGCGTTTCCCTAATATCACCGGGCCGAAGAAGGACGACATTTGTTACGCGACCCAGAACCGCCAGGATGCAGTGAAATTGCTGGTCGGGCAATGCGATGTGATCGTCGTGGTCGGCTCGCCGAACAGCTCCAACTCAAACCGGTTGCGCGAAGTCGCGGCGAAGGTGGGCGTACCTGCCTATCTGGTGAACGATGCCGGCGGGCTGCAACCGGAATGGTTCGCCGGCAAGGCTTGCGTCGGCGTCAGCGCGGGTGCCTCCGCGCCGGAGGTGCTGGTGCAGGGCGTGCTCGAAAGGCTGCGCGAACTTGGTGCGCAGCGGGTGAGCGAACTGGACGGCATCGTGGAGAACGTGGTGTTCCCGTTGCCAAAATCGCTACAGGAGTGATTGGATGCAGACCGATTTCCTGATCATCGGCGGCGGAGCGGTAGGACTGACCAGCGCACAAGCGCTGCTGCAGATGGGTTACCGTGTGACGCTGGTGGAGCGGGGGATGACCGGGCAGGAAGCGTCATGGGCCGGCGGCGGCATTCTTTCGCCGCTGTGTCCGTGGGACTACGGCGAGGCAGTTACGCAACTCGCGCTGCGCGGTATGAGCATGTTCGACGAGGCGGCGATGCTGTTGCAGGCCTCGACCGGCATCGACCCGGAATACCGGCGCTGCGGCATGTTGGTGCTGCCGCCGTTGCGGGAAGCACTGGCGCTGGAATGGTGCGCGAACCATCAGTTCGCAGCCCAGCAGGTCGAGCTTGCGGAGCTTTTCGACGGGCAGCAGGGCAGGGGGGTGTTGCTACCGGATGTAGCCCAGGTGCGCAATCCGCGCCTGTTGCAGGCGTTGCGCGAACGCGTGATGCTGTTCGGAGGCAACATCGTCGAGCAACGCGAGGTGCTGGGCTTCGAAGTCGCCGGCGACCGTGTGACCGCACTGCGCACGACCCAGGGCAATCTCGCCGCCGATGCCTATGTCGTTGCGGCAGGCGCCTGGGGCAAGGTGTTGCTCGGCGAACTTGGTTCCGGTCTGGAGGTCAAGCCGGTGCGCGGCCAGATATTGCTGTTTAAATTCGATGCGCCGCCCTTCGATCGGATACTCCTCAAAGAAAACCTGTATTTCATTCCGAGACAGGATGGACATGTGCTGGTGGGCAGCACGCTGGAAGACGCCGGTTTCGACAAGTCCGTCACTGCCGAGGCGCGGACGTCGTTGTTGCAAGGCGTCCGCGAACTGTTTCCGGCGTGGCCTGAGCCGATCCGGCAATGGGCGGGCTTCCGTCCGGGATCGCCGGACAACATTCCCACGATCGGCCGCCATCCCTATCTCGCCAACCTGTATGCCAATACCGGCCACTTCCGCTACGGCGTGACGATGTCGCTGGCCAGCGCCGAATTGCTGGTCAACGAGATCGAGGGGGAGCCGCAGCCGTTCGACACTGCAGCATATCGTTGGCGATAACGCCGACTCTCTCGTATAATCGCTCCCGCTTTATGCCGAAGTAGCTCAGTTGGTAGAGCAACGCACTCGTAACGCGTAGGTCGTGTGTTCGATTCACATCTTCGGCACCATCTTCAAAGCCCCGCAGTCAATGACTCGCGGGGCTTTTTCTTCGGTATGGTACGCCCGTGCTGCTTAATTCCTGATGGATACATTCTGCTCAAATATTTCCGGTTGAAGTTGCCTGAAATTCGGCGTATACAATAACTGTGGTTGTAAAGAAGGATTTGCCGAGAGGCGGTTGTTGAAAGGAATGCCTATGGATGTGTCGACGATTGATTATCTGTAGTTACTACCTGAGTCAGCATCCAATGACTGGCTTTATCGACTTGCTACAAGCCGAAATTTAACGCCGCATCACTGCGGCGTTATTATCTTCCCCAAAATATTTTGATCCCTTCATACCATGCAAGAAATTGAATTCCAACTGATCGGCGAGTTCGTGGAACTCAACCAGCTACTCAAGATGGTCGGCTTATGCGACAGCGGCGGCGCCGGCAAAGCGCTGGTCGCGGAAGGCGTTGTTTCCGTCGACGGCCGGCTGGAGTCGCGCAAGACCGCCAAGATACGCGCAGGCTCGGTCGTCTCGCTCGGGGACGTGCATATCAAGGTGCTGGGTGCATAGGCACTGCATCACACCGCGTCTTCCAGACTCATTTCCAGTTCCAGCCAGCTCTCTTCCAGCTCTGCGATCCTGCTTTCCAGCACTTCGCGCCGGGCGTTCAGGTCGGCGATGAAGTCGCCGCTGCAATCGGCATAGGTGGCCGGGTCGGCCAGTTTGCCGTTGATCTCGGCCAGTTCGGTCTGCGCCTGGTTCAGTTCCGCTTCGAGTTTGGTCTGTTTCGACAGCAGGGCTTTTTTCTTCGGCTTGGGAGCGGCGGTTTCCTGCTTCGGCTTTTCCGGCTGAACCTGCACGGTCTCGCGCGGGCGGCGCGCTTCGATCCAGGTCTTGTAGTCTTCGAGATCACCGTCGAAAAGCTTTGCCGAACCGTCCGCGACCAGCCAGAGTTCGTCGGCCACGGCGCGAATCAAACTCCGGTCGTGGGACACCAATACGACCGCGCCGGTGTATTCCTCCAGTGCCAGCGTGAGGGCATCGCGCATGTCCAGGTCGAGGTGGTTGGTGGGCTCGTCGAGCAGCAACAGATGCGGCTTCTGCCAAGCCAGCAGTGCCAGTGCGAGGCGGCTCTTCTCGCCACCGGAGAAGCTCTCCACCGGGCGATCTTCCTCGTTGCCGGCAAGGCCGAAGCGGCCGAGGAAGGTGCGCAACGCGAGCGTGGTCTCCTTGGGTGCGACGCGCTCCATATGCTGCAGCGGGGTGGCTTTGCTGTCGAGGTTCTCCAGCTGGTGCTGGGCGAAGTAGCCGATGCGGATGTCGGGCGTGAGTTCCAGCTTGCCGGTGGTGGGCGCGAGTTCGCCGACCAGCAGTTTGATCAGCGTGGACTTGCCTGCGCCGTTCGGCCCCAGCAGCGCGATGCGTGCGCCGCTGCGCAGCATCAGGTCCACATTGTTGAACAGTTGTTTTTCGCCGTAGCCGAAGCCCATCTTCTCCACGCGCATCAGCAGGTCCGGGCTGCGTTCCGGCGCTTCGATCTCCAGTTCGAAATGGCCGTCGGCGACATGCGCCGGGGCGATGCGCGTCAGGCGCTCCAGCGCCTTGATGCGGCTCTGCGCCTGCTTGGCCTTGGAGGCCTGGGCGCGGAAGCGGCGCACGAAGTCTTCCATGTGCGCGATCTTTTCCTGCTGGCGCTCGAAGGCCTGATTCTGTTGCGCGATGCGTTCGGCGCGGGCGCGCTCGAAGTCGTCGTAGTCGCCCGCGTAGTTGTCGATCACGCAGTCGTGCACATGGGCGATGCGGTTGACGGTGGCGTTGAGGAACTCGCGGTCGTGCGACACCAGCAGGATGCTGCCGGGATAGCGCGACAGATATTGCTCCAGCCACAGGATGGCTTCAAGGTCGAGGTGGTTGGTGGGCTCGTCGAGCAGCAGCAGGTCGGCGCGGTGCATCAGCGCGCGGGCCAGGTTCAGGCGCATGCGCCAGCCGCCGGAGAAGCTGGCCACCGGGCGTTGCAGCGAGTCGCTGGCGAAGCCCAGTCCGTTCAGCAGCTGTGCGGCCCGTGCCGGAGCGCCGTAGCCGTCGATGGCTTCGAATTGGTGCTGGGCCTCGAACCATGAACTGTCGTGGTTCTCTTGCGCCAGGATTTTTTCCAGCCGGCGCAACTGCACGTCGCCGTCCAGCACGAATTCCAGCGCGGGCTGGTCCGAGTTGGCGATCTCCTGTTCGACGAAGGCGATGGTCTTGCCGCTTTGCATGGCGATGTCGCCGCCGTCGGGTTTCAGTTCGCCGCGGATCAGGCGGAACAGGGTGGATTTGCCGCAGCCGTTCTTGCCGACAAGACCGATGCGCTGGTCGGCGAACGCCTGGAAATTCGCCTGCTGGAACAGCGGCACGCCGCCCTGCAGGAAGGTCATGTTCTGGATATTTAGCATCGCGCAATGATAACAGAGGGGCGTGTTGCTTCGGCTTGCAACGCCCGCGATGTTTGAAACTGCGACGCTTGACGGGGCGGCGTCATCGTGAGATTGTCCGGCCATGGCAGACAACGAAACAATCGTCGAACTGGTTCGCGGCGTGGAAGGCTTGGTCACGCTGTCGCATGTGTTTATTCGCATCAATCAGTTGATCGATTCCCCGGACAGCAGCATGGCCGACATCGCGAAGGCGGTGAGCCAGGATCCCTCGTTCACCGTGCGGCTGTTGCGGGTCGCCAACAGCTCTTTCTACGGTTTTTCTTCCTCGATCGACACTGTCGACAAGGCCGTGTCGGTGATCGGCACCGGCCGGATACGCAGCCTCGCGCTGTCGATGTCCGTCGCCAGCAGCTTCGCCGGTCTGCCCAACGATCTGGTGTCCATGGACAACTTCTGGCGGCACAGCCTGTATTGCGCGGTGATCGCGCGCATCCTGGCCCGCAGGGCGGGGAAGTGCGACCCCGAGGCGGTGTTTACCGCCGGGCTGCTGCACGACATCGGCGAACTGGTCATTTTCAACCGCCTGCCGGAACAAGCCAAGGACGCCTTGCTGCGGGTGCTCGACAGTGTGGACGAATTGCCGATCCACGAGGCCGAGCGGCAGGCGATGGGCTTCGACCATGCGCAGGTCGGCATGGAAATGGCTCGCCAGTGGAACCTTCCGCCGCTGCTGGAGGAATGCATCGGTTTTCATCACGACATCGGCAAAGCGCAGCGCTATCCGCGCGAGGTCGCGCTGGTGCATCTGGCCAACATCCTCGCGCAAATGGCGGAGATCGATACCCTCAATCTTGAGGATGTCTCGCCTGCCGATCCCGGTGCATGGTCGATCGGCGGGATCGATTCCGGCGCGGATATTGTCGAAGAAGTGGTGCGCGAGGCGCAGGAAGAGATTGTCGAGCTCGAAAAGCTGTTCATCGACGACTCCTCCGGAAAATCCGCGGCCAAATAACTTAGGCGGAAGAATCGCATGGCCATCTCCCCCATTCCCCGTCCATCGCTGGTGCTTCCCGGTTTCGAGCATGTCCGCAGAAACTGGAACCATACGTATGGAACCTATGCGGCAAGGTTGCTGCCCGGCGAGTATTACGTCACGGCGTGTGACGAAGGGGTCTATACCACGCTGGGCTCCTGCATCTCCGCCTGCATCCGCGATCGCGTCTCCGGTATCGGCGGCATGAACCACTTCATGCTGCCGGCCTCCGCCGATGCCGACGGCTGGAAATCCACCAGCCTGAGCGCGGCGACGCGCTACGGAAACTTTGCGATGGAGCACCTGATCAACGTCATCCTGAAGCACGGCGGCCAGCGCCAGAACCTGGAAGTCAAACTGTTCGGCGGCGGACGCATCCTGGCGAACATGACCGATGTCGGCATGCGCAACATCACCTTCGCCCGCGACTATCTCGCGACCGAAGGACTGAAGGTGACCGCGGAGGACGTCGGCGACATCTATCCGCGCATGGTGGTTTACTTCCCCGCAACGGGGAAGGTGAGGGTCAAGCGCCTGCGCTCATTACACAACAACGTCATCGTGGAAGAAGAAACACGTTACCTGAGTGCCATCGAGAGCAAGCCGGTGGGCGGGGATATTGAGTTGTTCTGACGCTTGTGTCTGCAAGTCGGCAAAGAATTTTAAAAGCAAGATTGACTGGCGCCCCCCCGTTGTGGTCTAATTCGCGTCCTCTTCAGGGCGGTTAGCTCAGCGGTAGAGCACTGCCTTCACACGGCAGGGGTCACTGGTTCGAACCCAGTATCGCCCACCAGACAAAAAAGGGTCAGACGAAAGTCTGACCCTTTTTCTTTGCGCGGATGATTGGCCGGGCCAATCGTTACTGGTAGCGCAGCGCTTCGATCGGGTCCAGTTGGGCGGCTTTCTGCGCCGGGTAATAGCCGAAGAAGATGCCCACCGCGGCGGCGACGCCGAATGCGACGACGACCGAACCGAGCGAGATGATCACCGGCGTACCGGTCGACGCCTCGACCAGCAGCGCGCCGCCTATGCCCAGCAGCAGGCCGATCAGGCAACCCACCACCGAGATGATGATCGCCTCCAGCAGGAACTGCATCAGGATGTCGCGTTCGCGCGCGCCGATGGCCATGCGGATGCCGATCTCGCGGGTGCGTTCGGTGACCGACACCAGCATGATGTTCATGATGCCGATGCCGCCGACCAGCAGCGACACCGAGGCGATCGCGCCGAGCAGCAGCGACATGATGCGCGTGCTCTCGGCGGCGGAGTCGGCGGCGGCGGTGAGGTTGCGCAGGAAGAAATCGCTTTCCATGCCCTCGCGGATGCGGTGGCGCTGGCGCAGCAGTTCGGTCATCGATTTTTCCACCGCGGGCATGATCTCCTGAGTCGAGGTCTGCACCATCATCATGCGCACCGAGCCTGGGAACTGGCTGCCGAACACCTGTCGCTGCGCGGTGGTCAGCGGAATGACGATGGTGTCGTCCTGGTCGCGGCCGTCCATGCCCTGGCCTTTGACACCCAGCACGCCGACGATGACGAAGGGGCTCTGGCGGATGCGCAGGGTCTTGCCGACCGGGTCTTCGTCGCCGAACAGGTTCTGCGCGGCGGTTACGCCGATCAGCGCGACGCGGGTCGCGGAGCGCACGTCCGAATCGGAGAAGGGCGCGCCTGCGGTCAACGACCACGAGCGCGCGTCGAGGTAGCTGGGTGTGGTACCGATCACCGCGGTGTTCCAGTTGTTCGGTCCGTACACAATCTGCGCGGTGCCCGGATGGATGGGAGCGACGGCTTGTACGCCCGGCAGTTCGGCGATCGCTTCGGCGTCGTTCACCGTCAGCGTATGCGCGCCACCGCTGCCGGAGCGCGCGCCGCCGCTGGTGGTGTGGCCGGACAACAGCACGAACAGGTTGCTGCCCATCGCCGCGATGCTTTGCTTGATCGCATGCTGCGCGCCCTGTCCGATGGACATCATCAGCACCACGGCACCCACGCCGATCACCATGCCCAGCATCGTCAGGAAGGTGCGCAGCCGGTTGGCGCCCATCGCACGCCAGGCTTCGCCGAGCATCGCGAGCGTCATGCCGCGGCTCCTTGATTCGTCGCATGATCGCTGACGATGCGGCCGTCGAGGAAGTGCACCTGGCGATGGGCATGATGCGCGATGTCGGCCTCGTGGGTGACCAGCACGATGGTGATGCCTTCGCGGTTGAGCGAGTCGAACAGCGCCATAATTTCCTCGCCGGTCTTGCTGTCGAGGTTGCCGGTGGGTTCGTCGGCGAGGATCAGGCGCGGCCGGTTGACCAGCGCGCGGGCGATGGCGACGCGTTGCTGCTGGCCGCCGGAAATCTTGTTGGGCATGGACTCGAAATATTTCTCCAGGCCGACCTTGGCGAGCAGGTCGCGCGCGCGCTGCTGCCGTTCGTCGCGTTCCACGCCGCAATAGATCAGCGGCAGCGCGACGTTGTCCTGCAGCGACATGCGCGGCAGCAGGTTGAAGCCCTGGAATACGAAGCCTATGGTGCGGTTGCGCAATGCGGCGAGTTCGTCGCGATCGAGATTCGCGACATCGCGGCCGTTCAGTTCGTAGCGTCCGGATGTCGGTTCGTCGAGACAGCCGAGGATGTTCATGAAGGTGGACTTGCCGGAGCCAGACGGGCCCATGACCGCGACGAACTCGCCCGCGTCGATCTGCAGGCCGACATCCTTCAGCACCGGGAATAGCCCGGCGGAAGTCTCGTAGGACTTGTGCAGCCCTGCGATGCGGATGACGCTGTCGCCCATCAGAACATTCTCATGCGCGGTGCCGAACTGCTGCTTGGGGCGCTGGTCGTCGCCTGTGCGTCTCCGACCATGACTTCGTCGCCGGCCTTGAGTTCGCCGCCGACGATCTCGGTGCTGCGGTTGTCGGTGATGCCGAGCGACACCTCCACCGGTGTCGGCTTGCCGTCCTTCAGCACATACACCTTGCCGGAGTAGCCATCGCGCTTGGGTTTTCGTTCTGTGCCATTGCCAGCGACGTCCTTCTTCGGTTGATCGCCGTTGGCGGGCTTGAAGCGCAACGCGGCGTTGGGCACGAGCAGCGCATTCTTGCGTTCCGCTACCGCGATGCTCACGTAGGCTGTCATGCCGGGCATCAGGATTTGTTCGGGATTGTCCACATCGACCACCACGTTGTAGGTGACGACGTTCTGCTGGATGGTCGGGTTCAGCCTGATCTGGCGCACCGTCCCCTGAAAGCTGCGATTCGGGAACGCATCCACGGTGAAGCGCGCCGTCTGCCCGACGCGGATGCTGCCGATGTCGGCCTCGGCGAAATTCGCGTCGATCTGCATCTGCGACAGATCCTGCGCGATTTTGAACAGCGTCGGCGTCTGCAGGCTGGCGGCGACGGTCTGGCCGACGTCCACCGTGCGGTCTACCACGACGCCGGACACCGGCGAGCGGATCACCGAATAGTTCAGGTTGGCGCGGTCCTTCTCGACCGCCGCGCGCGCCAGTTGCAACTGCGCCTCGGCGGCCTTCTTCGCCTGCACTGCGGTGTCGAACTCCTGGCGCGATACGTATTCCTGCGCATACAGGTTGCGCATCCTCGCCTCGTTGGCGGCGGCGAGCTCCAGCGACGCGGCAGCACTCAGCACGCTGGCTTGGCTCTGTTTCTGCTGCGCGGCGAGCAATGCATCGTCCAGCTCCAGCAGCACCTGGCCTTTTTCGACCTTGCTGTTGAAATCGACATAGAGCTTCTTCACCGTGCCGGACACCTGGGTGCCGACGTTCACCAGCGACACGGGGTTGATCGTGCCGTTGGCGGAAACGGTCTGGCTGAGGTCGCCCTGCGTCACGGGTTCGAGGCGGTAACGCTGTTCCGGCGCGTGAGCGGCGAGCTGGCGATAGGCGACGAAGCCAGCGCCGCCCACGGCGATGGCGATCAGCAGCAGTGTGATGGGGGAGAGCGGTAGTTTTTTCATCGGGCTTCTTTCTTTTGCGAATCCGGCGACAGGGTCTGCAACAGGTTGCCGTCCAGGTTGCCCATTGCCTGGGCTAGCGCGGCGCGGCCGATGTTCCAGTCGAGCATCGACTGGATGCGCTGCTGGCGCGCGGAGGCCAGCGCGCTCTGCGCGTTCAGCACGTCCAGCATGTTGCCGACGCCGGCCTGGTAGCGGCCCAGCGCGACGCGTTCGGATTGTTCCGCGCTGCCCAGCAGGTCGGAGGTGGTGCGCAGCGATTGGGTCGCGGTGACGAGATTCTGGTAGGCGTTCCACACGTCCAGCGCGACCTGCAGGCGCACGCGCTCCGTGCGCGCCTGCTGTGCCTCCACCTGCGCCTCGGCGGCGCGCACGCGGTAGGTCGGAGCGTAGCCCGCGAACAGCGGCACGCTGATGCTGACGCCGAGCGACGAACCGCGCGTATTCATGCCCGCGCTATTGATCTGGTTGGTCGAAGCGTTCAGCGAGATCGACGGTTTGCCTGCGGCGCGCGCCGCATCTGCACTGGCCTCTGCGGCTTTCACCTGCGCCTCGGCGGCAATCAGGTCGGGGCGCTGCCGCTTGGCCTCCTCGATCAGTGCATTCACATTCTGGTCGAAGCTTGCGGGAACGACTTCGGTGTTCGCTGCTGCCAGCGATACATCATGGTTCGCATTCAGCCCGATGATGTTCGCCAGCGCGCCGCCGGTCTTCTTCAGGTTGCCATTAGCGGTGATGCGGTTCAGGGTGGCCTGCGAATACGCGGTCTGCGCCTGCAGTTTGTCGGCGGGCGTGGCGCTGCCCGCGAGATAGCGCGCTTCGGCGGCGGCGAAACTTTGCTTTGCCGCGCGTTCCGCTTCGTGCGCTGCATTCAGCACCGCTTGCGCGGCCTGCGTCTGGTAATAGGCTTGCACCGCTGCGAGGAACACGGTCTGCACCGTGCTGTCCTGCGTGGCGCTCGCCGCCGCCAGCAACTGGCGCGCGTTCTCCAGGTTCGCGGCGCGCGTGCCAAAGTCGTAGAGCAAGTAGGACAGCGTCAGCCCGAGAGTGCGCTGGCTGGTTCCCGGAGAATTACGGTTGCCGGAGGCGCTCAGGCTCAGGCCCGGCAGATAGCTGCCCTCGCTTGCGCCGACCTGTGCCGCCTGCACACGCGAACTGGCCCATACCTCGCGTGTTTGCGGGTTGTTGCACAGTGCGAGATTGACCACGTCGGGGAGGCTCAGCGTGCCCTGCGGTATCGCGTTTGCGCAGGGATCGCCCACAGCACCGCCCAGACGCAAAGCAGGCTTGAGCGGCAACGCCTTTTCCGTGCCGAACGGGTCGGGCTCCGCGCATGCGGAAACTCCGCTCCACAGGCAGAGCAGGGCAGGCAGGAGGGAGCGATTCAGGCGCAGTCGCATAGGGAAAGTCTTCACATTTCGAGGGGGCAGTATAGCGGCTCGTGCGCGACCGGCACTATATGCATTTGTAAAAAAATGTGTGTCTATAATTTGTTGCGGTGCAGGGTGCGACAAAATGACGCGCGACATCATGCCGCTATTTCATAACCGAAAAAACTCCGCAAAATTTCGTCTACCAAGTCGATGGCGGATAGATGAAGTCTTCTGACAAGGGCGCGTTTGGAGGGGGCTAATGGATTCTCTGGGTTCATTGCGGCTTGATTGCACAAGCCGGGCGAAAAGTAAATATGCCGAAAGGCCTATATATTCCGGCTCGAATATATAGGCCTTTCGGCATATTGTTTAATTTCCCCAGCGAGAATATGGTTACGCCAGCTTAAGGTAGCCGGTTCCATAACACTGAATCAAGCTGGCACGATCAAATAGCTCCAGCAATAAATGCAAAAGGCAAACCTGTTGAAAAGCAGGGACGCAAAGTTTCCGATCTAAGGGGTAAAACCTATGATAGCGGGGCCGCCAACGATAATTTCGGGCCGCCCCTCTGTTGATAATAAGGAGGGGTTTATTTTGTCTGCAAGGAATTGGAAGAAACGCCTGACCGGCGTCGATCCGCTCGATTTCTCGCCCGGCTTGCTGCGCATCCAGGCGCAACCGCCCAAGCCCTTTGCCCGTGCGCTGCTGTATATCCTGCTCACGCTGCTGGGCCTGCTGTTCATCTGGGCCGCGTTCGGCAAGCTCGATGTCGTCGCCAGTGCCGAAGGCAAGCTGATCCCGCAAAGCTACCTCAAGATCGTCCAGCCTTCCGAGCAAGGCGTCATCCGCGACATCCTCGTCGAAGAGGGCCAGCGCGTTCAAGCCGGACAAGTGCTGATGCGCATGGACACCACCCTGTCCGAAACCGATGTCGCCACACTCTCGACCGACACCAACGGCAAACGCATCGCCTTGCGCCGCATCGACGCCGAACTCTCCGGACGGCCATTCACCAAACGTCCCGGCGACCCGGACGAACTCTACGAGCAGGCCCGCGCCCAATATCAGGCCAACCGCATCGCCTATGAAACCGCGCTGGCGCAGGAACGCAGCCTGTACGACAAGGCGCAGAGCGACCTTGCTGCCGCCGAAGAAATCCGCACCAAACTGCTCAAGACCCTGCCGCATTACCGCCAGCAGGACGAGGCCTACGACAAACTCGTCCAGGATGGTTTCGTCAGCCGCATCATGGCCAACGACAAGGCACGCGAACGCATCGAAAAGGAGCAAGACCTCAAATCGCAGGAACACCTGATCCGGAGCGCGCAGGCCAGCCTCAACCAGTCATCGCGCAGACTCGCCCAGATCACCGCCGACTATCGCCGCCAGCTGCAGAACGAACGCGCCGACATCGAAGACAAACTCGACAAGTCGCAAGGCGAATTGACCAAGCAGCAATACCGTCGCAACCTGCACGAACTCCGGGCGCCGCACGATGGCATCGTCAAAGACCTCGCCACCCACACCGTCGGCACCGTCATCAGCCCCGGCACTATCCTGATGACCCTGGTGCCCAACGGCGAAATCCTCCGTGCCGAAGTCTGGGTCGGAAACCAGGACGTCGGCTTCATCCACACCGGCGAACCCGTCAAGATCAAATTCGCCGCCTACCAGTTCCAGAAATACGGCATGGTCGAAGGCGAGGTCGCGCACCTTAGTGCCGACGCCAGCGACACCAATCCGCAACAGCAGCAGGCCAACGCCAAGGCCGGCAGCAACCTCCCGTTCGCTTACCGCGCGCTGGTCGACCTCAAGGCCCAGCACCTCATCGCCGACGGCGTGCGTCACAACCTCACGCCGGGCATGCAAGTCACCGCGGAGATACACCTCGGCACGAGGACCATCCTCGAATACCTGCTGTCGCCGGTGATGGGGGCGTTCCAGGAGGCGGGGAGGGAAAGATGAGTTCGATGAATTCGATGAGAACGCATAGGGCGGGCTATGCCCGCCGGATCGTCGCGCAATGCGCTCTCATGCTAAGCATGGCCTCAACATTTTTAACCGTAACAACAAAGGAAACAGCATGAACAAGAAAGTCAGCAATCCAGATGCCGCCGATAAGCCGATCAAGGCCAAAGTAACGAGAAAGGCAAAACAGCCCGCACCTGATGCGGCTGCCACAGTACGCGGAAGCGAAGGTGCGACCGCAGATTCGCAGTCCGCACTGAATGACGCGAAAAACTCTCTCGCCAAGCTGCCCATCATGGGGCCGGCGCTCTGGCTCTATGCGCGCGACCCGATGAAAAAATTCATGTTCATGGCCGACATCGACTGGGCGATCCTGCCAGCCATCATCCTCGACCAGTGCCGCCTCTACACCAAGGAAGGCATCCCGTTCGCATTCTTCACCTGGGCGAAGGTGAGCGATGTCGTCGATCAACGCCTGCGTTCCGGCACGCCGCGCATTGCGCCGCACGAGTGGCAATCCGGCCCGCATCTTTGGCTGGTGGACGTGGTGACACCGTTCGGCAAAACGGAAGAAATGATCGACGAACTGCGCAATGCGCAGTTCCCCGACATGAAAATCAGCGCGCTCCTTCCCGATCCGCAACAAGGCAACCAGATCAAGTTGCGCGAGTGGATGCCCAATAAATAACGGCGACGACGAAAAATGAAAATACGATTTGCCACATTGGACGACATCCCCGCATTCGTGGAACTGGCCCCCAAGTTTCAGGAGCACACCCGGTTCCGCAGCTATGAGTTCAACCCGGAACGGATCGCCGCCAACCTGCGCGCCGCCATCGAGAATCCGCGCGGCACGCATTGCTTCTTCGTCGCGGAAGACGGGGAGGGAAAGCCGGTCGGCTGCCTGATCGGCTGTGCGGAACGGCATTTCTTCTCCGACCAAGTCGTCGCCAGCGTCATCCAGTACAACCTCCTGCCCGAGAATCGCATGGGCGGCGCGGGACTCAAGTTGCTCACCGCCTTCAAAAAATGGGCCGAAAACCGGGGCGCGTTCGAACTGGCGGTAGGCATCAACAGCGGCACCGATCTTCAGCAGATGGACGGCTTCCTGCGCAAGCTTGGCTTCCAGATGACGGGTGGGAATTACTCGATGATATTGGGATCGGCATGAACATGGGCAAGGCCGGGCAGGTTTCGTTTTGAGTTTGAATAAAGCGGCATAGCCGCGAACAATCAGGGAGAGAAAAAATGACGATGGGAATTGGCCGGCTGAAGCTGGTGCTTTGTGCATGCGCATTGATGCTGCCTTTGGCTGCGCGCGCCGGCGATGTCAATCTGGAAAAGCCGGTTGAAATCCAGCCCGGCAAAGGGGTGGCGGTATTCTCGCTCACGCTTCATGGCGCCGTACAAACCTCCTCGTATGTCAAATGGCGCGAGATCAAGGAAGACAAGCGCATGCCCGTCAACTGGAACGGAACCATCTCCCTGAACCAGGGAGCCTTCTTCGGCACGGAAGAGCTGTCAAAGTCGCCGCGCCAAGTCTGGGGGCGGCTTGCCGCGCTGATGTTGCCGCCCGGCGTCTACGAATTCTATGACTTCAACTCGGAACAACTGGAAGGGCAGGGTGGAGGCGGCCAGCGTTTGTCGCTCTTCCATGCGAGACGGCCCTTTTCGCGGAAATTCACTGTGGAGGCCGGCAAGATCCAGTATGTAGGCAACCTGGATATTCACGAGGGGCCGATCTTCTCCACGCCGGGCGGCCTTATGGCCGGGCTGTTCCTGGGCATGTTCGGCGCCCAGGTCGAAGTCTTCCCATCCTTGCTAGACATGGGCGATGCCGACATCCCCTTGATCGTCGCCAAGGGGAATGGCCTGAACGCTGCCGACATAACGCGCAATGTCGCGACCGATGAGGAGGACCGGCATACGCAGGCCCTGTTCGACGACTTGCGCAACAAGGCCAAACAGGGCGATGTCCATGCCCAGAGGCGATTGCTGCTCGGCTTGCAGAGAGGCCTGGTCATGACCGAATCGGGCGAAGAATTCAAGGTGCAGAAGGATAGCGAACTGCAACGCGAGATCGCCGGACAACTGTCGGCGAAGCAGGTCAGCGGCGGGGACTATGCCCAGGCCATCCTGCAGGAACCCATGCTGGTAAATGGCCAGATGGACAAGCTGCCGGCGGACGGGAACGGGCAGAAATTGCTGGACGAAGTGCTGGCCGATGCGGGGCGCTATTTCGGCCCCGCCATGTCCATGGCATCCAGGATGTACGGCCGGGGCTTGCCCGGCGTGCAAGAAGACCGGAAGCAATCATCTTTATGGTGGGAACGCTATCAGTCGATGAACGGGATGTCCTCCAGGTTTGTGCCTTATCTCGGCGAAGCTGGCAAGGCCGAATACAAGAAGTTCAACAGTGCTTCCAATCCCCGCTACTTCGCCCTGTCCGTCAACGGAGCATACGGCCTGAGCACCGGGGAGGCTGCATCGGTCCAGGCGGCGATTGCCGCGTGCGAAGCGCGCAATGGCGGATCGGCGGAGCAGTGCCGCCTGTATGCCAGAAACGGCCTGATGGAATGGGAAGCATGCCCTGCCGGATACGAAGGCCCCATGGCCAACACCTTTCCCCCGGTAACCGGCATGGGCGAAATCGCGGACATTGCACACCTTCCACCCGGCGTGGGCGATGACGGCAAGACCGCCTACCGCGAATTCCTGAAGGCCACGATGCCGCGGGCGTTCGCGGTGGCAGACACCGGTGAAACAGCCATGGCGAGCGGCGATTGCCATGCCGCCTACAAGGCGCTGCAAGCGTGCAACGAACGCTCAGGCAAGAGCTGCAAGCTCTATGCGCTGGACGACCAGATTGTGCTGGGCGCGACCGACCCGAAACTGGCCGAACAGGAACAGCGGCTCACCGCGCTGGTGGAACGGGCATCGCAAGGCAAAGCCAAGCTGGCCAGCCACTCGGCGCCCGCCGTCGAATCGGCGCAGAATTGAATTTTGTGGAAAACGAACCGGCTTTGAGTGGGAGAAACGAAATGCAAAAACAGAATGCGAAGCTGACTCTTTTAATTGCCGCGAATGACAGTAAGTGGGTTGTCGAGAGGAGCGCCGCATGAAGAGCTTATTGCGGTCATGCATGGGAATGTTTCTTCTTGTCCTCATGCTGATGCCATTGACTGGTTGCGCGCGCGATGAATTGCCGCCTTTCGATTACGAGAAAGCCAAGCAACTCTCCTCGGAAAAACGTCGCGAATATGACGTGGTTTTTTTTAACCAAGTGGTGGTTTGGAACATGAACAGCAATCGCTACGGTTCCGACCCTCGGGCTTCGCCGGTTGGACGTGTCATGGAATTCAAACGCATGGCAGCGGATGGCTATTTGCCCGCTTACGTGGCATTGCGCCTACTGGATATTGAGCAGGGGCGCGAACGGAACGACCCGGAAGCGGTAGCCATGTTGGTGAAGGCTGCGGAGGACGGAGATGCTTCGGCAATGTGCGTTTTCGGGGCGATGCAGTTATCAGAAACGATCAGCGCATATGAAGAGCGCAACGCGCTTAGGTTGAAAATGATAGAACTTGGTTTCAAACGAAATCACCCCGCTTGCATGGCTAATAAGGGAGCGCAGTATTTACTTGGACTTGTTCAAAGTGTTCCGCAAGATAAGGAAAAAGGAATGCTATTGCTGCTTGAGTCGGCGCGCCAAGGATATTACAGCCCCGCATCAGTGTTATTTAATATACGAGCAATAAAAGCATCACAAGACCAGTTCGATTTCAGCAATCAACGTGAATTGAAACGCGCCTTATGCTGGGGGCGTCTTGCCGAGCAGCACACCAACTGGGCGGGATTTGACCATTTCCTCGGCTTGTTGCGCGACTATGCCCGGGAGCATGACCGCCCAGATTTGGTCGAGGCGAGTCGTCCCTACGACCCCCGCCTTGTACCGATTACCCAAGCTATTGTTAAACCCGAAGACTGCATTCAATTTGAGCAAGGAGAATAAAGATGGCTACCACCCTGTCGAACTTGACCTCCAACCAACAAAGCTGGCAAAACCAGTATGAAGCGCTCAAGGTGCAGCAGAATGCTTATTGGGGGCAAATACGAACGCTGTCGTTGTCGATAACAAATGGGGTGACGCTTACCGAGCAACAACTCACCGACCTGAAATTCTCGCAAAAGAACCTGGTGGCCGTAGAAAATCAGTTGCAGAACCTGAAAGGCAGCATTGATGCCGAATTGACCGGACGCCTCAATGCTACCGATGCGGTGATCGGCCAAATGATTGCATCAAACCAGACCTCATCACCCAACTATCGAAGTCTGCTTGACTATAAAAACACGGTACTTCAGGCGCAGGGCGAATTTAACGTACTGAACCAAGGCTGGCAGATACCCGATCCTGGTACCACCCAATTCGACATAGATGGCTACCGGCACATCAATAACAACACGCCTCCTCAACCAATCCGTATGCAATATGCACTTGATGGCTTGCGTGACACCATTACCGGCGCGGTGCAAAGTGTAGGCTCATTTTTTTACAATGGCATCAATGGGATGCAGGTTGCCGCAACCGATGCTTCCTCCTGGCTTTCACGCCTTGATCCGAAGCTCGTATATGACTTGTGCAAAAGAAATTACGACGTAGCAAGCAAGGTAACGGAATCACTGATCCCGACGCTCAAGATACCCGAAGGCTTAACAGGGGTGATTATCGATAAGACCGTTGGGCAAGCCCACGATTATGCCTGGAATCAAGCGGCGAAGGCCTGCGAGATCATTCTTCCCAAAGAGAGTTTCTATGATTCTCTCTTTTCGGCTACGGGTGGGAACATTCCGGCAGATATTGCCACAGTACTCAACAGTTTCGAGTCGCAAGTATTACTGACTTTTGACGAGAACACGACAAGGCAACTTGTTGCGGATTTGGCCTTTGAGAATTCCGTCAAAAAGTCATTGGCGGCGTCTCCAAGCATACCGCTGGATATGGTTTATGCGGATGCCTCCCAAGCTTCTGGAAAAACCATGACCGACTTCAGGAATGCCCCGGAAGCGACATGGAATTCCACCGTATCGGATAGCACGGAAGCCCAAGCTTTTCTTGAACAATCCATTTCCCATCCCACCGGCTCCCAAACCCTTACCTCAGTCCTCGCCACCGCCTTCGACACACTCTCTCTCCTCCGAGCCATCCAGTCCGGTGAGCCGTTGCCGATAGTGGCTTCGGGGTTGAATTTCGCATCGCATCAACTCAGTTCGAACACCGCCCTTGCGGGGGCAGCCAACGTCGCCAACGGCATATTGAGCGTGATGAGTCTCGATGCCGCCTTGAAGGGCGGCAACGGCATGGCCGCCCTCACCGCAGGCGCACAGACGCTGAACTACGGGGCGCAGGCTTATATGAACTTCGCCGTAGCGAACGGCGGCTCCTTGCCCGGCCTCGAAATCGCCCAAGACATCAACGGCTTCCTCAACACCGGCCCGATGATTCCCGGTCTCGCAAACTCGACTCCGCTGCCGATGCTCAACCTCGTCAACAGCCTGGCCCAGGGCGATGCCGTCGGCTCCGCCATGGCGGTGCTGTCGATGAACCCCGCCACCGCTCCCATCGCGACGGCCTACTACGTCTTCGAACTCGTCACCAGCCTATTCGGCGGCAGCAACACCCCGCCCGAAGCCTGGGGCACTGCGGCGGCGCACTGGGTGGGGAACGATGCGGCCACCAGTGCTACGGGGGCGTACGGCGGATTGGAAACGGTCACGTCCACCTACGACGGCGTGCTGGCCTACCTCGACCAGCTTGCTGCGGCGGCGCAGGCCGCCAACCCCGGCAGCGCCATCGGCGTCGTCGCCAACCGCCTGCCTTCGTTGAGCTACCGCAACTACACCGGCTTCCAGATCACCGACATCGATCCGCTCACCGGCGCGCAGAACGCGCCCGGCATGCATTACGACCTCAACGGCCGCCCCTACGACGCTCCGGCGGGCTCGGTGCAGGCCTCGCAGAACCTGAACGAACGCATGATCCGCGTCGCCCTGGAACGCGGCGCGATTGCCCCGATGTGGGAAGTGCAAACCGCCGCGCTGCAAACGGCGGCGGGCGACCCGATGGCGGGGCTGACGGAAGAAGAACGCGCGGGCAGGGCGGGCAAACTCGCCCCCGTCCTCACGGCCAGCGATACCACCCAGATCTTCCGTCCCGTTGCGCTGGACTTGAACGGCGACGGCGTGAAGACCACCGGCACGAACAAGACCGTCGCGCTCAACGTGGACGGCACAGGCTACCTCAAGAGCACCGCCTGGCTCGACAACAACGACGGATTCCTGTTTCTCGACCGCAACCTCAACGGCCAGATAGACGGCGGCGGGGAACTTTTCAACAACGGCGTGGTGGCCCTGTCCGAGCGCGGCCTCAAGGGTATGCGCTGGCTGGACAGCAACTACGACGGCAAGCTCACCGCGCTCGACCCGGTGTGGAATCAACTCGAGGTGTGGCAAGACGCCAACGGCAACGGAGCGGCCTACACCGACAGCAACGGCAACGGCCAACGCGACGCCACCGAACCCAGCGAAGTCAAGACCCTGGCCCAGCTCGGCATCACCGAGCTCGACTACGCCATGGGCAGGTTCACCCGGAACGGACAGGTCAGGGAACTTTCCAGCCCGGACCTGGTTGCGGATGCGCAGGGGACGATCACCTATAGCGTAAAGGAAGGCATCATCGTTCAGAGCAGCGGCGGGCAAACCAGCTTGCTGGTCACCCATGTCGTAGACCTCAGCGCGCCCGCGATCACACCGACACCGACACCGACGCCGACGCC
>DASRWG010000002.1:0-100282 GCA_035654695.1 Gallionella sp.
AAGCACGAGCCGTTATGCCGTTACGGCAGACTCCCGTGCGACGGGCGGGAATTTTTCCTGATGGCTCGCCAGGCTGACGCACTACCCTCTGCCATTTCCCGCTCCACGGCGATGCTGACGCTATTGTCGGTGCTGGGGCCCTTGTCCGGCCTGCTGCTGGAAATGGCCCTGGCCTGGCGCTATGGCGCATCTGCCACGGTGGATGCGTTCCGCATTGCGGCCTTGCTGGGGGGCTTCGGCATCCAGCTCTTTTTCGGTTACCTGCTGCCGCATATTGTGGTGCCCATGTTTGCGGAATACCGGGCAAAGGGTATGGAGCAGGAAGGATGGCGACTGGCGTTTTGGCTGGCGCTCATACTGAGCTCGGTTTCCCTGCTGTTCGTTTGGTGGGTGTGGTTCTATCCGGATGCCCTGTTGCGATTCCTGGGGCCGGGGCTGGAGGTGTCCGGATATGGGACGGCCGTCCTGCTGCTGCGCTGTTTCAGCCTGGCATTGGTATTGATGGCCTGGTCCGGGGTGGCGAGCGGCATATTGTATGTCCAGCGCATCTTCTGGCTGTCGGCGCTTGCGCAGATCGTTCCCAACCTGCTCATCGTGTCGGCGCTCCTCATCGGAGAGGGGGTGACGCCCCTGGCGCTGGGTATCCTGCTGGGGTATGCGGCGATGCTGGCGATGTTCGTGTACGGCGTGCTGCGCATCGGCAGGCGGTCGCAAGTCAATTGGCGGGCCTGCCTGAAACCGGTTTCGCGCGAAGGATTGCGCAAGGTGCTTAAACTTTCCTGGCCCCTGCTGGCCGGTATACTGCTTGGTCAATGGAGCATCATCATCATCAATCGCGTATTGAGCGAACTGCCGCCGGGGACGCTGGCCGAGTTCGGTTATGCCTGGAAATTGCTGGCATTGGTCGGCTTGCTGCCGGCGGGACTTGCCACCGTCATTTTTCCCGCGTTTTCCGAAGCCAACGCCATGGGAAATGCTGCGGAGCTGTCGCGGCTCGCCGCGCGCGCAGTGCGCATGACGCTGTTGCTTACTTTGCCGCTGGCGGCTGTGTTGATCGTGGAGCGCGAGCCTCTCGTCAACCTCATGTTCGGGCAGGGCAGAATGAGTGAGGCGGCGCTGAAGGAAACAGCGACCTTGCTCGGCATCCTGCTCGTCAGTGCGCCTGCGGGCGCGCTGGCGGGCGCATTGAACAAGGTTGCCTTTGCCCGACACGACTCGAAGTCGCCTGCGGTGGTGGCCTTGTTTTCCGCGCTGGCCCTGACCTTCCTGCTGCCCATGGTGGCGCAAGGGTATGGGGCATCCGGTGTCGTTTGGCTGCTCAGCCTGGTTGGCTTGGCGGGAGCGTTACTCATGGCCGGGCACCTGAGTCTGTATCATCGCGTCCTGAACGGGCAAGGGTTGTTGCGCTATGTTTTTGTGTTGTCGGTACTGTGCGCAGGAACGGCATTTCCCGTTATGCTGGTGCATATCCTGTTTGCCAACGCAGGCCAGGTAAGGGGCGTGCTTGCGCTGATTGAACTGGTCTTGGCAGGCCTGATCTCCGGCGTTTGTATCTATGGCCTGTCACGCCTGATGGGGCTGGGGGAAACAGGGGAAATCCTGGCTTATCTCAGGTGGCAATTCCGGCAGTTGCCGTTTTTCAGGAAATCGCGTTCGCTTACTTGATCGAAATGGCAGCCAGATTTGGTATTGAGACAATCAGGGGACACAGCTTCTGTCCGGCGCTGCTGGGGGATGATGCTGTCGTGGTCGACATGGGGGCGCACAAGGGGGAGTTCGCGCGCGAGGTCGGCGAGCGTTTTGCCTGCCATTGCCACATGGTCGAGGCGCTTCCCGCGCTGTATGACGCCATGAGCGAAGAAGGCGGGATGCGGAAGTATAATTTCGCCATGGCCGGGCAGGATGGTTTCGTGAGCCTCGGCGTGTCGGAGAACCCTGAAGCGAATTCCATCGTCGCGCGGGAAGGTGCGCAAGGATGGGTCAGGGTGGAGGGCGTAACGCTTGCGACCTTCATGGCGCGAGCGGGGTTGGAGCGCATCGATCTGTTGAAAGTGGATATCGAGGGAGCGGAGATCGCCCTGATCGAGTCGGCCGGCGAGGACGAACTGTCCCGGGTGGTTCAGATGACGGTCGAGTTCCACGACTTCCTTCCCGGTCTGGTTGAGCCTCGGCGTCTGGAAGCCGTCAGGAAAAAAATGCGGGGGCTGGGTTTCTACGTGATCAAATTTTCCGGAAGACTGAATACCGACGTGCTGTTCCTGAATCGCAGATTCTGCCACTTGGGCTTGCTGGAATACTGGTATATGAAATATGTGCTCAGGTATGCCCGAGGCTTGTCCCGGATTGTCCGCCGAAGTTTCGCCGTGAGGCGTGCCTCATGACGCCGGGATTGGTGGCCATCGTCGGCGGGCGGGGGTATCTGGGTTGTGCCCTGAAAGAATACCTCGTCAGTCGCGGCATCCCTTGCCGGATAGTGGGGCGGCAAAGCATGGCGGATGTCGGTTCCTCCTCCTTGCTAGAATACCGTTCTTCCAGCCCCAGTCTGGAAGACGCGGTCTCCGGTGCATCGGTGGTGGTGCATCTTGCTTCGCTTACCACGCCGGCCATCGGGGCGCGCAATCCCCATCTGGATACGGAGAACGTGGATTTCACGCTGTCCCTGGCGCGAGCCTGCACGAAGATGCAGGTCGGCCAGCTGGTTTTTGTTTCTTCCGGCGGGACGGTTTACGGCGAAATCTCGTCGCCGGCGGTCGAGGAGCAGCCGGTCAATCCGCGTTGCTCATATGCCATAGCAAAAGTGGCTTGTGAAAATTATTTGCGCATGTCCGCGCTGGAGACGCCGCTCAGGGTTGCAGTACTGAGGATCAGCAACGTCTACGGCGGGCGGCAGGTGAGAAAAGGGGAGCAGGGGGTGGTGAGCTATCTGGCGGAAAAAATAGCGGGCGGGCAAACGGTGAGTTTGCTGGGCGACACGATAAGGGATTACGTCTACATCAGTGATGTGGTGCACGCCCTGTTCATGTCCATGCAGCATGCCCGCCAGTTCGAGATATTCAATATCTCGACCGGCGTGGGCACCAGTCTGGTCGATCTGGCGCAAACCATGGGCGCATTGCTGGGAACGGAAGTGCAATGTCTGGTCGGCGAGCCGCGCCCTTACGATCTGTCCTACAACGTGCTGAGAAACGACAAGGCAAAAGCCGTGCTGGGTTGGGAGCCGGAGTATGATCTTGTGGCGGGTTTGCGTGCATATCTGGGCGTGAGCGGAAATGTCGAATGACGATAGCGGGCGAAACTGAAAACTCCGTGATGGTTTCCCATCCCGGTCATTTGCTGGTTGCTTATCAGGCCGCCCTGGCACTGCAGGAGGCGGGACTGTTGCATGCCTTCGAGACGGGGTTCTATTACAAGGACGGGCACTGGCCAAGGCGCCTGCTGGACAGCTTGCCTGCGGCAATGGCTGCGCGCGTGCTCCGGCAGTTGCGCCGCAGGACGCACGAAGGTTTGGATCTCAGGCGTATCAGGCGGCATCCCGTGGCGGAAATGATGTCGGTGTCGATAGCCCGGTCAAGGTTGTTGAGCAGGTTTGCCAGCAAGGCCATGCAGCTGCGCAACGAATATTTCGATGCGGTGGTCGGTCGGGTGGTGCGCAGAGAACATCCGTCGGCGGTGATCTGCTATGACAGTTGCGCCCTGAAGACCTTCAGGGCAGCACGGGAGACCGGCGTGTTGTGTATCCTGGACCAGGTGGTGGGGCATATCCGCAGCGGGGCGGAGATTCTGTCCGAGGAAGCCAGGCTGCATCCCGAGTTCGCCGACACCATGGGGGAGTTCGCCTCCGAATGGGTGGCGGAACGATGCAGCGCCGAAGCCGGGATGGCCGACCGGGTGCTCGCCGCCTCTGAGTACGTGAGGGATACGCTGGTGGCGTATGGCGTTCCGGCTGCGCGCATCGCCTTGTGCCCCTACGGTGTGGATGTGGATCGTTTCAGGCCGGCGAGCCGCGGCGAGCCGCATCCGTTCCGCATCCTGTTCGTCGGCCAGATCGGCCAGCGCAAGGGCGTGAAATATTTGCTGGAGGCTTTCCGGGAGCTGGACCTGTCTGACGCGGAACTGGTGCTGATGGGCAGCGTGGCCGGGAGCGGCGAGGGGCTGAAGCGCTATGAGGGCAGCTTCAGGCATGTATGCCACGTGCCCTATAACGAGTTGCCGGATTATTACCGGACGGCGGACATATTCGTTTATCCCTCCTTGCATGAAGGTTCGGCGCTGGCGATATACGAGGCGCTGGCCAGCGGCTTGCCGGTAATCACCACCCACAATTCCGGTTCGGTCGTGAGAAACGGCGTGGAAGGGTTTATTGTGCCGATCAGGGACGTGCAGGCCCTGCGGGATAAAATATTGCTGCTGTATCGCGACAAGGCGCTAAGGGAGCAAATGAGTGTTCGTGCCAGGGCTCGTGCAGAAACCTATACATGGCAGGCTTATCGCCAAAGGCTGGCAGGGATAGTGAGCAAGGAAATTCTTGGAGAAGGTACTTGATTTCAATCAGCCTTGGCATCGTGGTCATGCTGTTGTCCTGGTATGCAATTCTGCCACGCTGGCAACTCGGCATGGTGCTGCTGCTCTGCTATTTGCCGTTTGCCGGGGTGGTGACGCTGTCGCTGTATCCCGATACGCTGCCAATCTTGTACAAGGATTTCTTCTTTGTCATACCGGCCTATCTGGCTTATTGGGGAGCCAGTCAAGATAGAAGTGTGCAAGAGCGCGTTCCGGAGTTGGTCAGGATATTCATGTGGGGGTTGGCCGTGCTTGTGTTCCTGCAATCTTTCAATCCTGGATTGGCCGCGCCCTTGGTGGCTGCCATCGGTGCCAAGGTCTGGTTGTTTTATCTGCCGTTGCTGTTTCTGGCGTTCGCCATGATCGAGTCGCGCGACGGTCTCGTACGGGTGCTGCGCTTGATGGTGGTACTTGCCTGGATTCCCTGCTGTATCGGTATCGTTGAGTGGCTTGCCAGCGCGGCATTCGGCTATGAGGAGATCATGGTTGCCATTTATGGTGAGGCGGCGGAGGGGGCAACCCAGAATTTCGTGCGCTTCGATATTGGCGGGGAGTTTTATCGCATTCCTTCTACTTTCACCTTCGTCACTCAGTATTTCGGCTTTACCCTGTCCATGCTCGTTCCTGCCTATGCGCTGGCAAAACTGGATGATTCCGTGAGTTGGCGCAGGTTTGCCATGCTCACTCTGGTGTTGGCGATGCTGGCCTCCTTTATGAGTGGCGCGCGCGCGGCTTATTTCTTCGTTCCGCTGTTGCTGCTCATGGCTTACTGGCTGGACGGCATGTTCAGGGGAGTCCTGAAAGTCATGCTTATGGTGGTGCCAATCCTGTTTGTAGCCTTGTATGTTGCGGGCATTGATCCGTTCAAACTGTACCAGTTGATGAAGGAGCTACTGCTGACCTACTCGGATGAGATCGCCAGGGAAGGTTTGATGGATGCCATTGAGAATTCGCCGTTCGGCACGGGCACGGGCATGAATACGGGGCCCGCCCGCTATGCCTTCGATGATCCGGAGGGCTTTATCGGTATCGAGAATTATTATGCCAAAGCCGTGGTTGAATTGGGGATACCCGGCCTCGTGGTTGTTGCGGGTCTGTTCCTCATCCTGTTAAGGCAGGGCTACCGGATCCAGTCGCAATTGCGCGATGAAGGGCTCCGCGGCTGTGCTTCCGTCATGCTGGCATTCATTGCAACCACTGCGCTCAACAGTTTCAAGGGATGGCAGATCGACCTGGATCCTGTCAATGTGTATTTCTGGGTGTTCGCAGGCATGCTGCTCAAGCTGAAATACCTTGACCAGCATGCGCGCACTGAGCTGGAGGCCGTGCCTGCCTTTGGATACGGGCATTCGGCAGCAACGATCCGGAGACATGGGGCAGTGAAGGGCCTCCTTGAAGGTGGAGGAGGCAAATGAAATATCATGAGGCTTGCCCGGCAAGTGCGCGGACCTACATTATGTGTTTCGACATCGAAATCTGACTTACGGGCGAACCATGTACGAAAGGATCAAACGAATTGCCGCCCTCGCCAACCAGTCGAGCTATGACGCTGAGGCTACGCGGCGGTACATTGAAGGCGCTCCGCATATCAAGCATGCCGAATTGCGGAAACTGTTCGACCAACTGGTCGTGCGGGTCTTCGATGAGGCGAGGAAACGAGCGGCAACGCCGATGGTGCTGGACCTGGGGGCGGGTGAAGGCTCCGCAACCTTGCCGTTCCTCGAGCTTGGCGCAAAAGTCGTCGCAGTCGATGTCTCAGCCAGCCAGCTCGATGCACTGAAAGGCAAATGCGGAAATTTTGCTTCCATGCTGGAAGTGCAATGCAGGGACGTGAACCTGAGCTTGCAGGACAAGAGCAGGACTTTCGACATTGTTGTCGCCAATTCGTTTTTGCATCATGTGCCGGACTATCTCGGCATGATCAGGGCGGCATCAACACTCCTTAAGCCCGGCGGGCAATTCTTCTCTTTCCAGGAGCCGCTGCGCTACGATTCCGTCGGGAAACTGGACCGGGCATTTTCCAGTCTGGCCTATTTTTCATGGCGCATTTTCCGGGCCGATGCGATCGGCGGGATGCAACGGCGGATGCGACGGGCACGGGGGATTTATCTTGAAGACTCGGAAGCGGATAACGCCGAGTACCACATCACGAGAAACGGCGTCGACCAGGAGGCAATTCGCGCGTTGTTCGATGAAATGGGCGGGCAGTGCGATATCGTGCCCTATTTCAGCACCCAGAGTTCCCTGTTTCAGCCAGTGGGCTCGATGCTGGGAGTGAAGAATACGTTTGCCGTCATAGCCCGGAAACAGGCTGCAGCCTGAGAGCGGTATGCGTTGCCGATGAAAATACTTCACGTTACTCCCGCATGTTACCCGGCCACCTACTGGGGGGGGCCGGTGTTCACGGTCTATGCGCTGAATAATGCGCTGTCCCGGATTCCCGGCATGGCGTTGAGAACCTTGACCACCGACGCGGCCGGCCCGGCGGCGCAGCAACGGCTGGAACCGGCGCAGCTTGAGGGGCTGTACCGGAACCAGGACATCCGGATGCACCGGCGCATTGCCGGCGCATCGGTCTCGCTCGGCATGCTGGGGGAGTTGCCGTCACTGGTGCGCTGGGCCGACGTGGTCCATCTTACGGCCATCTATTCGTTTCCCACCTTGCCGACCCTCCTGCTGTGCCGACTGTTCGGCAAGCCTGTGGTCTGGT
The DNA here is from genome assembly GCA_035654695.1 of Gallionella sp. Taxonomy (GTDB): domain Bacteria; phylum Pseudomonadota; class Gammaproteobacteria; order Burkholderiales; family Gallionellaceae; genus Gallionella. Next base: position 7,271 of record DASRWG010000002.1, read on the forward strand.
CGCCTCACGGGGCGGTGCAGGATGCCTTTGAATGGGAGGGCACTAAAAGAAAATCCATGAAACGCATTTGGGAAATGGCGTGCAATGCATTGCTGCTTTCCCGCAGCGCACGCCTTCATGTCATAAGCGAGAGAGAGCGCACCTCAACCCAAGCCCGGCTTCCCAGGGCCGGGGCATTCATTGTGCCTAACGGCGTGGAAATCCCGGACGAGCTTCCGCAAAGGGAGTGGTTGCCTCGTGGGGTATTGCGGCTGATGTACCTTGGGCGCCTGAGCCAGAAAAAAGGGATAGAGAATCTGTTGCATGCGATTGCGCGGCATGATGACCCATCCCTGTCGCTGTCCATCTACGGCGGCGGCGAGGCCGATTACGTTACCTGCCTGCATGATCTGGCCGGAAAGCTGGGCATCCTGAACCGGCGAGTATTTTTTGCCGGGCACGTGGACGGGGCTGACAAGTCCCGGGCCTTCCTCCAGTCGGACGTCTGTATCGTCCCTTCGCATACCGAATGCTTTTGCATGGTCGTCGCGGAGTCGCTGGCTCATGGCGTGCCCGTTATCGCCAGCCATGGTACGCCATGGGCCGAAGTCGAAACGGAAGGATGCGGACTGTGGGTGGATAACGCGCCGGAATCCCTGCTTGCCGCAATCGAACGGATACGCGGCATGGACCTGGCGGAGATGGGGCAGCGGGGACGGAGCTGGATGAAGCGGGATTTCACTTGGGAGGTTGCGGCGGCCAGGATGGCGGATATTTACCGGAAGTTGGTCGCATGAAGATATTGCCCAGCATGTCGCGCGCGCTCAGGGTCGTCTGGAATCGCAGACGGGATGTTTTTACCCGCCACTTCTACGACATGGTAAAGCGCGTGATGCAGGAACGGTTCAATTTCTGGCAGGGTGTCAGCCACCAGGTTTTTCTGGAAAATCTGCGTGTCATCGAAGCTCGTCCCTGGAATCTGCTGGTGGAGCTGACCAATATCTGCAACGCGGATTGCATCTTCTGTGCTTATCGGTTCCAGTCGCGGGAGCAGAAGGTCATGTCGCGGGAAATCTACCTGAAGGCGCTAAACGATTATTGCGCCATGGGAGGAGGAGATTTGATGCTGGCGGTTTCGGTGGGCGATCCCGCCGTCGATCCGGATTTCATCGAGAGGATAAGGGAGGCCAGGGCCAGGCCGGAAATCGCCAGCATAGAAACCATCACCAATGCCATCGCACTGAAACCGGTGCAGATCGAGGCGTTATTGCGCTCCGGGCTGAGCAGGTTGCAGATCAGCACTGCGCCGATGGAGCGGAACCTGTTCGAGAAAATTTACCGCAGCAAATCGTACGATATCGTTAAGCGGAATATCCGCCTGCTGCTGGAGAAAAATCAGGAGCTGGGTTGTCCGGTTGAGATCAAGCTGGCCTTCCGGGGCAACCTCTCCATGCGGGAAACGCTTTCCCTGCCCGATTACTCGGAAATAAGCCGGCTTCCGCACCGGGTCGAATTCAACGCGGATTTCGATACCTGGACGGGCGAGATCCGTCCAGGCGATTTGTTGCCGGGTATGCAACTGCGACCATTGAGCAAGCTTGAGCGTGAGCCGTGCTACTGGTTCTACGATGGTCCTATCGTATTTGTGGACGGCTCGCTCGGTTTGTGCGGCTGCCGCGACTTCAATGCAGACAGCGAGCTTGTCGTCGGCAATATAATGGACGACAGCCTGCTGGATATCTGGCAGGGGGCGGCAGTGAAGGACCTGCGGGAGCGTTTCAGGTCGGGGGATTTTCCGGCCATCTGCCGGAAATGCACGACCTATGCCAACCTGGATATGTACAGGAGAAAGCCCGGCGCCGAGCGTGCGGCGCTTACGCGCATGAGGCTGGAATCGAAAATTAAGGGAAGTCATGTCTAGCATCATTGCGGTGAACGACGGACACAACGCATCCTGCGTCCATCTGGAAAAGGGCGAAGTTCGCTTTGCTTTGCAGGAAGAACGCCTGAGCCGCGTCAAGAATCAGGGTGGATTCCCCGCCCTGTCGCTGGCGCACTTGGCGGAGAGCGTGAATCTTGCCGGGCTGGATGCTTTCGTTTTCGCCACGCATTATGTGCCGCTCTCCCCGCACGGCAGGGAAGATCGCATGCGTGCCTACAAGCGCGGCGGTCTTGTCGCTGGGGTCAAGCAATTTGCCAAGCGCCTGGGAGCGAAAAGGGCACGGGCTGCCTACCTGAAGCAGCAGCGCGTTGCCCATGCTGTTGCGCTCGGGGTCCCGCCGGAAAAGATCTCGTTCAAGGATCACCATCTGTGCCATGCCGCCTCCGCCTATTACGGCTGGGGCAGGCTGGACGAGCCGGTGCTGGTGCTGACCAATGACGGGGCGGGCGACGACCTGTGTGCGACGGTTTCCATCGGGCAGGGCGGCAAGCTGGAGCGCATTGCCGCCGTACACATGAATCACTCCATCGGCGAACTGTGGGCGCTGTTCACGGCGATGATGGGCATGGTGCCGCTGGAGCATGAATACAAGCTGATGGGCCTGGCGCCCTATGCGCCGCCGGAAGGGGCCGGGCGGGTGAAGAAAATGCTGGATGCGCATTTTTCTTTTACGCCGGACGGCCTCGGGTGGAGCGTCAATCCGGGCAAACCGGCCATTCCGCAGGCCTACGGATATTTCCGGGATGCCACCGAGTTCATGCGCTTCGATTGGGTGGCGGGCGGGCTGCAGGCATTCACCGAAGAATTCCTGTGTCGCTGGGTGAGCAATGCGATCAGGAAGACCAGCATCAGGAAAGTGGCGCTGGCCGGCGGAACGTTCATGAACGTCAAGGCCAACAAGCGCATCGGCGAATTGGAAGAGGTGGAGGACTTGTTCATATTTCCTTCCTGCGGCGACGAGACGCTGCCGTTCGGCGCCGCTTACGATGCGCATGCGGCCATGGGCGGCACATGCGAACCGCTCGGCCATTTGTATCTCGGCATGCAATATGACAGTGCGCAGGTGAAGGCCGCTTTCGATGGCTATGGCTTCAGGCACGAGTGCCGGATCAGGAAGTGCGAGCGGATAAGCGATGAAGTCGCGGCGCTGCTGGCGCAAGGCCGGGTCGTCGCCTGGTTCCAGGGGCGCGAGGAGTTCGGCGCTCGCGCGCTCGGCGCAAGAAGCCTGGTTGCCGATGCGAGCAGGCCGGGGGTCGTCGAGGAGATCAACGGCATGATCAAGTCGCGGGACTTCTGGATGCCGTTCGCTGCCTCCATGACGCAAGAGGGCGCGCAGCGCTATCTGCGCAATCCGGGAAATTCTGCTTCGCCCTACATGATCATGACTTTCGATACGACCGAAGCCGCCGGGGAAATCGAAGGCGGCCGGCATCCTTATGACCGGACCTGCCGTCCGCAGGTGGTCTCGCGCGAGTGGAACGGTCGCTACCATGAATTGCTGACGGCATTTGCCGGGCTCACGGGGCGGCAAGGGATACTGAATACTTCGCTTAACCTGCATGGCCTGCCCATCGCCTCGTCGCCGCAGGATGCATTCCAGGTGCTGGACGATTCCGGCCTGCGCTTCCTGGCCATAGAGGACTGGCTGGTCGAGAAGGTCGGGAGCCGTGCGCCATGAGCGGCAAGATATTGGCGGGGCGCATCTTATGGCGGGCGTTGCTGGTCTCTTATCTGGGGCTGCTGGGTTTCCTCAGCCTCAACCCGTGGGTGCGGCCTGAATCGACGCCCGGCGCTTTTTCACCGGACAAGCTGGAGCATGCTTTGGCCTATGGCATTCTGGCGGTCAGCATCTATTTCAGCCTGGTCAGTCATGCCGGCCGCTACAAGAACTGCAGTTTTTGTGCATGGAGCACGGCAGTGGGGAGCGCTGTTTCAGTCGGGGTGTTTATCGAGATCGCCCAAGGCCTGTTTACCTCCAGTCGCTCGGGTTCGATAGGGGATGCGGCGGCGAATGCGGCTGGAGCGATGTTCGGCTGCATCATTTTCCTGGTTGGAAAATCTTTCATTCGGCAAATAAAGGTGCGGCACGAATCATGATCTTCTGGAACGGGATAATTCCGAATGGCCTTGGGCAGGACGGGGGAGAGGTGTGAGTTCCCTTGCAGTCATAATCCTGACGCTCAACGAGGAAAAGCATATCGAGCGTTGCGTGCGCGGCGCGTTGCAGGTCGCCGACCAGGTCTTCGTGGTGGACTCCTTTTCCAGCGACGCCACCTTGGAGATCGCGCAGTCGCTGGGAGCACAGGTGCGGCAGCACGAATTCAGGAACCATGCGGCGCAGCTTGCCTGGGCGCTGGAGAGTCTGCCGATTAATACAGAATGGGTGATGCGGGTAGACGCCGATGAGGTGATTACGCCTGCCATGGCCGATGAGATTCGCGGAAAATTACCGGCCGCCGCACCGGCAATAAATGGTTTTATGGTGCCGTTGTACGTTCGCTTTCAGGGGGGGCTTATCCGCCACGGTGGGTATCCACAATGGCAACTCAGAATATGGCGCACAGGCAAAGCGGAGATCGAGCAGCGCTGGATGGATGAGAAGATCGTAGTGCAGGAACCCATCGGGAATTTGCAGAGCGAATACATCGACGACAATTTGAACAACATTGCCTGGTGGACTAATAAACACAATGGTTATTCGACGAGAGAGGCAATCGACATCCTGAACAGGAAGTACGGGTTCCTGCCGGTTGCTTCGGATAACGGCGTTCTGCCGCGCCAGGCTCGTTACACGCGATGGTTGAAGGAGAACCTGTATCTGCGCCTGCCGCTGGGCCTGCGGGCGTTCCTGTTTTTTACCTACCGCATGATTTTCCGTTTCGGCATCATGGATGGGAGAAGTGGTTTCGTTTTCCATTTCTTGCAGGGTTTCTGGTACCGCTTCCTGGTGGATGTGAAGGTGCGGGAAGTGGAGCGAAGAATGCGTGCGGATGGAGTCGACTGTGCCGAGGCCATTCGGCGCGAATTCGGGATGAATCCATTGCCATGAGACTCGATGCGCTCGTCAACCGACTGGACAAGTTGGGGCAGGCGATCCGCTCGCGGCGGTTGCTGCAAGCCTTGTTTCGCCACCGGGTGCTGGCCGGCGCCGAGCACAGGAATGTTTTGTCGTGCGACCTGAAAACAGTGGTCGATGTCGGCGCGAATCGCGGGCAGTTTGCCTTGGCGGCTCGCCGCTGGGCGCCCGGGGCGAGGGTTGTTTCGTTCGAGCCATTGAGCGGTCCCGCCGGGATTTTTCGCGGTGTGTTCTCCGGGGACGAGCAGGTGATTCTGCACCAGTCGGCCATAGGGCCCGTGTCCGCGATGCAAACGATGCATGTTTCCGCCCGGGACGATTCGTCCTCGTTATTGCCGATCTCATCGCTGCAAACGGCGATGTTCCGCGGTACCGGGGAGGTTGCCACCACCGAAGTGCGCGTGGCGACGCTGGATGAATTCGTCGGTGCGGATGATCTGCAGGCGCCGGCCATGCTGAAGCTCGACGTCCAGGGGTTTGAACTCGATGCGCTCAGGGGCTGCGAGTCTTTGCTCCGGCATTTCGACCGGGTGTACTGCGAGTGTTCTTTCGTCGAGTTCTATTCGGGGCAAAAATTGGCGGGCGAGGTGGTCGACTGGCTGGCGGCCCGGGGCTTTTCTCTCGTCGGCAAGTTTAATCCCGCCTTCGATAGTCGCGGGCAGGTCGTGCAGGCGGATTTCCTGTTCGAAAGGAAGTCCGACTCTGTTGGGCTGAGGGCGTTGCCGTGAAGATACTCATCCACGGCATCAATTTCTCGCCCGAACTGACGGGCATCGGCAAATACTCCGGCGAGATGGCGGCATGGCTGGGCGCGCGGGGTCACGAGGTGCGGGTGGTGACTGCACCGCCCTATTATCCGCAGTGGCGCATCGCGGAGGGGCATGCGAACCGGTGGGGCAGGGAGCGATGCGGGAACCTGCGCGTGTATCGCTGCCCGTTGTGGGTGCCGGCGCGTCCCTCCGGCTTGAAGCGTTTGCTGCACTTGGCGAGTTTTGCCGTTTCCAGTTTTCCGGTCATGCTGGGCCAATGTTTCTGGCGGCCCGATTGGGTGATGGTCGTCGAACCTCCGCTGATGTGCGCGCCGCAAGCGCTGCTGACAGCCGGCCTGGGCGGTGCGCGCGCATGGTTGCATGTGCAGGATTTCGAAGTGGATGCGGCATTCGGTTTGGGGGTGATCCGGGCCGGCTGGCTGCGGAAGTTCGCGTCCGGCATCGAGCAATGGCTGATGCGCAGGTTCGACCGGGTTTCCACCATTTCGCCCAGGATGCTGGAAAAGCTGCATGACAAAAAGGTGGAGCATGGGGTGCTGTTTCCCAACTGGGTGGATACGGAGGCGATCTTCCCGCTGGATGTTCCGAGTCCGCTGCGCGCAGAACTGGGTATCGCGGACGACAGGATCGTCGCGCTTTATTCCGGCAACATGGGTGAGAAGCAGGGGATTGAGGTCGTCCTCGATGCTGCCAGGGATCTTGCACACAGGGCCGATATCCAGTTCGTGCTTTGCGGCGAGGGGGCGGCAAAAGCGCGCTTGCGCGACAGGTACGGCGAGTCGCCCAATGTGATATGGTTGCCGCTGCAACCGGTTGAGCGATTGAATGATTTATTGAATATGGCAGATATTCATTTGCTGCCGCAGCGCGCCGATGCGGCGGATCTGGTCATGCCCTCCAGATTGACCGGCATGCTGGCCAGTGGGCGTCCGGTGGTGGCTACCGCCTATTCCGGAACGCAGATCGCCGAAACGGTGAGACATTGCGGCATTGTGACCGTGCCGGGCGATGCGAACGATCTTGTGCAAGCTGTCATGAAACTGGCGGACGATGGGGCGATGCGGTCCGCATTAGGGACAAGGGCCAGAACCTGGGCAATTGAGAATCTTGAAAGAAATACGGTGCTGGAAAAATTCGAAGCAGACCTTTTGGGCAGCACGGTAAATCCGGGATCAATCCGGCCATGATCCAGCTTCCCGGCGGACTCATCAGGCCGCATAACGCCAAGCTGTCGTTCCTCCATCGTGTGCTGGACGGGGGAGTCATCGCCGTTTCGCTCTATGCATGCAATCTGGCATTGGGCGTTCCTCCCACCATCTACTACGGGCTGGCGGGTACCTTGGCGGTGTTGTTGTTTCTGCTCTTCGCCGAGATCAAGGGCGTCTATCACTCTTGGCGGCTTGACCCGATAGGCCGCGAAGTGAACCATGTGCTGATCGCATGGATGCTGGTCGTATGTTCCCTCGTCATTCTCGCCTTCCTCAGCAAAACCTCGGAGATCTATTCCCGGCGGGTAATCCTGGTCTGGCTGGTTCTTGCGCCAACATTGCTTGCATTGTTCCGGGTCTCGATGCGGTTCTGGCTGCATGCGCTGCGCAAACGCGGCAGGAATACCCGGACCGTGGCGTTTGCCGGCAGCAGCAAGCTGGTAAACCGGCTGATGGCGCAGATAGAAAGCGCGCCATGGATGGGTTTGCAGCTGTCAGGCGTGTATGACGATCAGCACCATGAGGATTTGCCCGTGCGGGGAGGACTCTCAGCGCTGGTCGAGGATGTGCGATCCGGAAAGATAGATTACGTTTACATCACACTGCCGTCAGGTGAGGAGAAGCGTATTGCGCAACTGGTCAACGACTTGGCCGACACGACGGCAACGGTCTGCGTGGTCCCCGATCTTTTCGTGTTCGATCTGTTGCATGCGCGCTGGTCTTCCATTGGCGGGATACCGGTGGTCAATGTCTTTGAAAGCCCGTTCTACGGAGTGGACGGCTGGATGAAGCGCGCCGAAGATTTGATCCTCGGGTTTCTTATTTTGATGCTGGCGATATTTCCCATGTTGTTGATCGCCATCGGGGTGAAGCTCACTTCATCCGGGCCGGTATTGTTCAGGCAACGCCGCTACGGCTTGAACGGGGAAGTGATCGAGGTGTTGAAATTCCGCACCATGCGTGTCTGCGAGGACGGCGCATCCATACCCCAAGCAAGGAATGGCGATCCGCGCATCACGCGTTTTGGCGCTTTCCTGCGCCGCCGCTCGCTGGATGAACTGCCCCAGTTCTTTAATGTGCTACAGGGCACGATGTCCATCGTCGGGCCGCGCCCCCATGCCGTCGCGCATAACGAACAATACCGGCAATTGATTCACGGCTATATGCTGCGCCACAAGGTTAAGCCGGGAATCACCGGCTGGGCGCAGGTCAATGGCTGGCGAGGCGAAACGGATACGCTGGACAAGATGCGGAGGCGCATCGAATTCGATTTGGCCTATATGCGCGACTGGTCGCTCTGGCTGGATATCAAGATAATCTTTCTGACCATCTTTACGGGTTTTTCTGGGAAAAATGCATATTGAGCTGCGCTGGATCATCCATGAAATGGATGGCACCACCGCTTGGGATTCGATCAGATACGCACCCGATCGTTTTCATTGAGATCTCATTCCCTGTGCGCATCGCGGGCAAAGCCCGTAAAATGCGCGTCTCATTTTTTGTCCGAACCCGTATAAGTCATGACCGTACGCACCCGTTTCGCTCCCAGTCCCACCGGCTATCTCCATATCGGCGGCGCCCGCACCGCGCTGTTCTCTTGGGCCTATGCCCGCAAGCACGGCGGCACATTCATCCTGCGCATCGAGGACACCGATGTGGAGCGCTCCACGCCGGAAGCTGTGCAGGCCATCCTGGACGGCATGGACTGGCTGAAACTGAATTACGACGAAGGTCCGTTCTACCAGATGCAGCGCATGCCGCGGTACAAGGAAGTGATCCGGCAAATGCTGGAAGCAGGACAGGCCTATTACTGCTACACCGCGCCGGAAGAGCTGGATGCGATGCGCGAGGCACAGCGCGCGCGCGGCGAGAAACCGCGTTACGACGGGCGCTGGCGTCCCGAACCGGGCAAGGTGTTGCCGCCGGTTCCTGCCGATGTGAAGCCGGTCGTGCGTTTCAAGAACCCGGCCGAGGGCGTCGTCGGCTGGAAGGATATGGTCAAGGGCCATATCGAGTTCAGCAACACCGAACTGGACGACCTGATCATCGCACGCTCGGACGGCACGCCGACCTATAACTTCTGCGTCGTGGTGGACGACTGGGACATGGGCATTACCCAGGTCATCCGCGGCGACGATCATGTCAACAACACGCCGCGCCAGATCAACATCCTCAAGGCGCTGGGGGCGACCGTGCCGTCTTATGCGCACCTGTCGATGATCCTCGGCGACGACGGCACCAAGCTGTCCAAGCGCCACGGCGCGGTCAGCGTGATGCAATACGACGAGGACGGCTACCTGCCCGAGGCGGTTATCAACTATCTCGCACGCCTGGGCTGGTCGCACGGCGACGACGAGGTGTTCTCGGTCGAGCAGTTCTGCCATTGGTTCGACCTCGATCACATCACGCCTTCCGCCGCGCAGTTCAACACCGAAAAGCTGAACTGGCTGAACAACCATTACATCAAGCAGACCGACAATGTGCAACTCGCCGACATGGTGGGCAGGCATCTGGCGAAGCGGGGCGTGGCGGTGAGCGATGCGCCGAAACTGGAGGCGGTCGTCGCGCTATACAAGGATCGCGTGGCGACTCTGGTGGAGCTGGCGGACGAAGCCGAAGTGTTCTACATCGAAGTGCATCCGGCGCAGGAGCTGAAAGATACGCATCTCGTTCCGGAGGTATTGCCGGCTTTGCGCGAACTCGCCGAGCGCTTTGCCGATGTCGCTTGGGAAGCTCCGGCACTTGGCGCATTGCTCAAGGAAGTGCTGGCCAAGCATGGACTGAAGATGCCCAAACTTGCGATGCCATTGCGCGTGATGCTGGTCGGTCAGACGCATACGCCATCGGTCGATGCAGTGATCGCATTGTTCCCGCGCGAGACTGTTTTGGCACGTATGAAAAAATATCTGTAATTTGTTGAAAGATAGCTTTACAAGCCATGAGGGCGTCAATATAATGCGCGCACTTTCGAGGTAGGGGGGTATAGCTCAGCTGGGAGAGCGCTTGCATGGCATGCAAGAGGTCAGCGGTTCGATCCCGCTTACCTCCACCAAAAGAAGTTGCAGTACTGAAGTTGTAACACGAAGTCCCCTTCGTCTAGAGGCCTAGGACACCGCCCTTTCACGGCGATAACACGAGTTCGAATCTCGTAGGGGACGCCAAATCACTAAAGCCCGCAATCGCGGGCTTTTTCGTTTCCTGCTGATCTATCTGATCGAGTAAGCGTAGGAGTATCGGCATCAGGCATTCCTGAATTGCGCCCCCTCAGGCTTCAGCCTACAATCCAAACGAATGTAGCATACATCGTGCAGTATCCGAGTCATCGCAGATGCGGTGAAATCATGATCGCGAGGGAGAGTCTCATGGTGGCAGATGCAAGCGTGCGTATGGCCGAACTCGATCCGATACTGGAGCGCCATGACCGCGATCCGGGCGCCTTGTTGCAGATACTGCGCGAAATACAGGAGTTGCGCGGATACATCGATCCGGCGACGGTCACTTGGCTCGGTTCCCGCCTGGGCATCCCGCGCGCCCGTATCGAAGGAGTCGCCGGTTTCTATTCCTTTCTGCATCTTCAGCCACACGGCGAATACCGCGTGCTGTTCTCGGACAACATCACCGACCGCATGCTGGGCAATCAGCAATTGATGGAGGCGATGTGCCACCAGTTGTGGTTGCAGCCGGGCAAGGTGTCGGAAGACGGTCTGGTCAGCATCGATATGACTTCCTGCACCGGCATGTGCGACCAGGGGCCGGCAATGCTGGTCAACGGACGCGCGATCACAAGGCTGACGCTGCAGCGCGTGCAGGAGATCGCCCACCTGATCCGCAACCGCACGCCGATGGAGGACTGGTCTGCCGATTTCTTCCGCGTGGAAGACAATGTCCGCCGCAGCGGTCCGATACTGGACAACAAACTCGCGCCCGGTGAGGCATTGCGCAGCGGCCTGAATATCGGTGGTGCAGCCATCGTCGAGGAGATCAAGAAATCAGGCTTGCGCGGACGCGGCGGTGCGGGGTTTCCCACCGGGCTGAAATGGGAGGCTTGCCGCAATGCGGCGGGAACGATCAAGCATGTGGTGTGCAATGCCGACGAGGGCGAGCCTGGTACCTTCAAGGACAGAGTGCTGCTGACCCGCCAGGCGGATCTGGTGTTCGAGGGAATGACACTGTGCGCGCAGGCCATCGGCGCGCAGCACGGCTACCTTTATCTGCGCGGCGAATATCGCTACCTGCTGGAGCCGCTGCTGGCGGTGCTGCAACGCCGCCGCGACAGCAATCTGCTGGGCAAGGGTATCCTCGGACAGGCCGGCTTCGATTTCGATATCGAGATTCATCTGGGTGCCGGTGCCTACATCTGCGGCGAGGAGTCGGCGCTGATCGAATCGCTGGAAGGCGAGCGCGGCATCCCGCGCAACCGTCCGCCGTTCCCGGTGACGCACGGCTATATGCAGCAACCGACCGCGGTGGACAACGTCGAGACCTTCTGCAGCGCGGCGCTGGCGATACAGATGGGGGCGGATGCCTTCCGCGCGATCGGCACCGAGAAATCGTCCGGCAGCAAACTGATCTCGGTGTCCGGCGACTGCCCGCGTCCCGGCATCTACGAATACCCGTTCGGCGTGTCGGTGCGCGAGGTGCTGCAGGACTGCGGCGCGGTGAATACGCGCGCGGTGCAGGTCAGCGGCCCCTCCGGAATCTGCGTCGCCGAGCACGAGTTCCATCGCAGGCTGGGCTTCGAGGATCTGCCGACGGCCGGTGCCTTCATGGTGTTCGACGACAGCCGCGACATGTTCGAGGTGGCGCGCAACTTCGTGCAATTCTTTGCGCACGAGAGCTGCGGATTCTGTACGCCGTGCCGTGTCGGCACCTCGATGTTGAAACAGACCATGAACAAGATCGCCGATGGACACGGAACGCAACATGATTTGCGCGAGGTCGAGCATCTGGATCACGTATTGCAGACCACTTCCCATTGCGGCCTGGGACGCACCGCTTGCAATCCCGTATTGCACACCCTCAGGCATTTCCGCCCGGCCTACGAAAACCGCCTGAAGTCTCTGGATTTCGAGCCGGGTTTCGATCTGGACGGCGCACTGGCGCGCGCGCGCCAGATGACCGGGCGCGACGATGCGGGCGCACATCTGAAAACGGAGGAAGCATGAGCGATACCTTTAGTCTCGACGGTGCCGAGGTTCCGTTCGAGCCCGGACAGACCGTGATGCAAGCAGCTTTGAGTGCCGGGCATTACATTCCGCACCTGTGCTATCACCCCGAATTCAAGCCGCACGGCAGTTGTAAACTGTGTACGGTCAAGATCAACGGGCGCACCGCGGCATCCTGCACGATGCCCGCCGAAGCGGGATTGGAAATCGAGAGCGACATCGACGAACTGAACGATCTGCGCCGCACGCTGGTGCAGATGCTGTTCGCCGAGGGCAATCATTTCTGTCCGTCCTGCGAGAAGAGCGGCAACTGCGTGTTGCAAGCGCTGGGCTATGACCTTGAAGTGCATGCCGCCGGTTTTCGCCACCAGTTCCCGGACCGACCGGTGGATGCCTCGCATCCTGACATCCTGCTCGACTTCAATCGCTGCGTGCTGTGCGAATTATGCGTGCATGCCTCCTCCGAGGTGGACGGCAAGAATGTATTCGGCTTCTCCGGTCGCGGCATCACCAAGCACCTGATCGTCAATTCCGAATCCGGCAAGCTGGTCGATACCGACATCGCGCTGACCGACAAGGCGATGCAGGTCTGTCCGGTCGGCGTGATCCTGCCCAAGCGTGTCGGTTTCAGCCAGCCCATAGGTCAGCGGCGTTACGACCAGCGTCCGATCAGTGCGCAGGCATTGGACGATGCACCGCGTCCGGCGACGGGAGCCTTCCATGACTGAAAAGAAAAAACTGCGTATCGCAACCACTTCGCTGGCCGGCTGTTTCGGTTGCCACATGTCGATACTCGACATCGACGAACGCCTGTTCCCCTTGCTCGACCTGGTTGAATTTGACCGCTCGCCGCTCACCGACATCAAGCACTGTGGGCCTTGCGACATTGGCATTATCGAAGGCGGCATCTGCAACGCGGAAAATGTGCATGTGCTGCGCGAGTTCCGCAAGAACTGCAAGATACTGATCTCCATCGGCGCCTGCGCCGTGACTGGGGGCCTGCCCGCGCAGCGCAACCATCTCGACCTGAGCTCCTGCCTGACCGAGGTGTACCTGACCGAGCCGGGACTGGCTCATGGCCATATTCCGAACGATCCGGAGCTGCCGCTGCCGCTGGATAAGGTGCATCCCAACCACGAAGTGGTGAAGATCGATTACTTCATTCCGGGTTGTCCGCCGTCCGGCGATGCGATCTGGAAATTCCTCACCGACCTGATCGCGGGCAAGACGCCCGAACTCGGACATGGGCTGATTAATTATGACTGACACCATCAATAATCTGGAAACCGCCGCGCATCCGGAAAACTTGCGCCGCGTCGCGATCGATCCGGTGTCGCGCGTGGAGGGCCACGGCAAGGTGACGCTGCTGCTGGACGAGAACGACCACATCCATCAGGTGCGGCTGCATATCGTCGAGTTCCGCGGCTTCGAGAAATTCGTGCAGGGGCGTCCGTACTGGGAAGCGCCGGTGATGGTGCAGCGGCTGTGCGGCATCTGTCCGGTGAGCCATCATCTGGCAGCATCCAAGGCGATGGACATGATCGTAGGCGCGACGCTGACCCCGACTGCCGAAAAGGTCCGGCGACTGATGCACTACGGCCAGATATTCCAGTCGCACGCGCTGCATTTCTTCCACCTCAGTTCTCCCGACCTGCTGTTCGGCTTCGGCTCGGATGTCGCCAAGCGCAACATCGTCGGTATCGCCGCCGCCTATCCCGAGATCGCCAAGCAGGGCGTGCTGCTGCGCAAATACGGACAGGAGGTGATACGCGTCACCGCGGGCAAGCGCATCCACGGCACCGGCTCGATTCCCGGCGGAGTGAACAAAAACGTCAGCATTGAGGAACGCGATTACCTGCTGAAGGACATCGCCCAGATGATCGAATGGAGCCGCGATTCGGTGGCGATGGTGCGCCAGTTGTTCGAACAGAATCTGGACGAGTTCAATGCGTTCGGACGTTTCAAGGCGCACACCCTGAATCTGGTGCGCGCCGACGGCGCGCTAGACCTGTATCACGGCGGCCTGCGCGCGCGCGACATGGACGGCAACACGCTGTTCGACCACTACGACTACAGCCATTACTGGGATGCGATCTTCGAGGACGTGAAGCCTTGGTCGTACATGAAGTTCCCGTTCCTGCGCAGTCTAGGCCCGGAGACCGGCTGGTACCGGGTCGGCCCGTTGAGCCGGGTGACGCAGTGCGATTTCATCCCGACGCCGCTGGCCAACCAGGCGCGCAAGGCGTTCATGGCGTTCGCCGGCGGCTCGGTCGCCGGGGCGACGCTGGGATTCCACTGGGCGCGCATGATCGAAATGCTGCATGCCGCCGAGATGATGCAGGATCTGCTGCACGACCCCGACTTGCAAGGCGACGATCTGGTCAGCACCGGCCAACGTCAGGAGCGCGGGGTCGGCGTGATCGAAGCGCCGCGCGGCACGCTGATCCATCACTACAAGGTGGACGAGCACGACCAGATCGTGCGCTGCAACCTGATCGTCTCCACCACCCACAACAACCAGTCGATGAACGAGGCAATACGCCAGGTGGCAAGGCAATACCTCGACGGCAAGAAACTCACCGAAGGTTTGCTCAACCATATCGAAGTCGCGATCCGCGCCTTCGATCCCTGTTTGTCCTGCGCGACGCATGCGCTGGGCAAGATGCCGCTGGAAGTCGAACTGTTGGATGCCTCCGGGGAGCGGGTGGATGTGTTGGCTCGCTCGTCGGACGGCGCATTTTGCCAGCCGGACTGATGACTACCCCCATTTTGGTTTTTGCCATCGGCAACGAATCGCGCGGCGACGATGCGTTGGGACCGTTGTTGGTGCGTGCGCTGGAAGGGCTGAATAATCACGTCGAGGTGATCGAGGATTATCAGTTGCAGGTGGAGCATGTCACCGACTTGGTCGGTCGCCGTGCGGCGATATTCGTCGATGCCGATGTGTCTTGTTCCGCACCGTTCCATTTTTCGGCAATTTCCGCCGCACACGACAACAGTTACACCAGCCATGCGATGACGCCGTTCGCGCTGCTGCATACCTACCGGCAAGTTTACGGAACGGACGCGCCGCCGACTTTCCTGCTGCGCATCCGCGGGTACGATTTCGAACTGGGTTCAACGTTGAGCGAGCAGGCGGAACAAAATCTGGTGGCAGCGACGAGGTTGGCGGGAGACTTGTGCGGGACGGCCAATCCGCAACGCTGGCTTCAGCGCGCCGATTTGCGCGCGGCAGCAGAACAGGCTGCATACTAACAGCACCATCTAGGGGGTGAATATGTTTGAGTCGCGCATACATGGACGGGGCGGGCAGGGCGTGGTGACGGCGGCGGAAATGCTGTCTATCGCGGCCTTCGAAGAGGGGCGCAATGCCCAGGCTTTTCCGAGTTTCGGTTCGGAACGCACCGGCGCACCGGTGGTGGCGTTCTGCCGCATTGCGGACAAGGAAATCCGTTTGCGCGAACCCATCATGGAGCCGGATGCGATCATCATTCAGGACACTACGCTGTTGCATCAGGTCGATGTGTTCGCCGGACTGAAAGCGGATGGTTACATATTGATTAACACCAGCCGCAGCTTCGAGGCGCTGGGACTGGGCGACTTCATCAAGGGCAGGCCGACGGAGCGGCTGTGCACGCTACCTGCCACGGAGATCGCGATCAAACATATCGGACGCCCGATTCCCAACGTGCCGCTGATCGCGGGATTCGCCGCACTCTCCGGGCTGATCCGACTGGAATCAGTGGTCAAGGCGATCAATCAGAAATTTTCCGGCAAAGTGGCGGAGGGCAACATCGCGGCGGCGACCGAGGCCTACAACCTGATTAAGGCCAGAATGGCGGAGGTGCAACATGCTTAAACAAACCGAAGGCTCGCGCGCGGTTGCCGAGGCGATTGCGCTGTGCCGCCCCGAGGTGATCTGCGCCTACCCGATCTCGCCGCAGACGCATATCGTCGAGGCGCTGGGCGAGAGCGTGAAGAGCGGGCAGTTGGAGAACTGCGAGTTCATCAACGTCGAAAGCGAATTCGCCGCGATGTCGGTCGCCATCGGCGCATCTGCCGGCGGTGCGCGCTCTTATACCGCGACCGCTTCGCAGGGGCTGCTGTTCATGGTCGAGGCGGTGTACAACGCTTCCGGCCTCGGCCTTCCTATCGTGATGACGGTCGCGAACCGCGCGATCGGCGCGCCGATCAACATCTGGAACGATCATTCCGATTCTTTATCGCAGCGTGATTCCGGCTGGATGCAGCTGTTCGCCGAGAACAACCAGGAGGCGCTGGACCTGCACATCCAAGCATTCAAGCTGGCCGAGGAGCTGTCGCTGCCGGTGATGGTGTGCATGGACGGATTCATCCTGACCCACGCCTACGAGCGCGTGGATATGCCGACCCAGCAGCAGGTCGACGCCTTCCTGCCGCCCTACGAGCCGCGCCAGGTGCTGGATCCGCGCGAGCCGGTATCTATCGGCGCAATGGTCGGCCCCGAAGCCTTCATGGAAGTGCGCTATCTGGCGCATGCCAAACAGATGCAGGCACTGGAGCGCATCCCGCAGCTGGCTGCCGAGTTCAAGCAGATATTCGGGCGCGACACCGGCGGCCTGACGCATACCTACCGCGCCGAGGATGCCGAGACCATGGTTGTGGCGATGGGCTCGGTGCTCGGCACGATCAAGGACACGGTGGATGAGATGCGTGCCGACGGCCACAAGATCGGCGTGCTGGGCATCACCAGCTACCGGCCGTTTCCGCTGGCGCAGGTGCGCGCCGCGTTGCAGAACGCCAAGCGCGTCGTTGTGCTGGAGAAGAGCCTCGCGGTGGGCATAGGCGGGATACTCTCCACCGACGTGCGCATGGCCCTGTCCGGCATCCAGCTGCACGGCTATACCGTCGTGGCAGGCTTGGGCGGCCGCGCGATCACGCGCAAGTCGCTGCACAAGCTGTTCCGCGAGGCGGAGCAGGAGACGCTGCAGCCGCTGACCTTCCTTGACCTTGACTGGAACGTGGTCAACAAGCAGCTGGAGCGCGAGCGCTCCGTGCGCCGTTCAGGCCCGGCGGCGGAAAGTATTCTCCGCGACATCGGAACCGTGGCGTCCAAAATTGCCTAATGCATGGGAAGCAGTGCAGTAACGCTTCCGGGGAACAAATCCATCGAGGTGAGTCCATGACATTCCAACCCATCAAGTTCTACCAGACCGGCACCTTCACTGTCGGCAACCGCCTGCTGGCTCCCGAACAGCGCAGCGTCCAGTCCCACCGCGACCGCAGCAACGCGATCAACTCCGGCCACCGCGCCTGCCAGGGCTGCGGCGAGGCACTGGGTGCGCGCTATGCGATCGATGCGGCGATGGAGGCGACCAACTCGCAATTGATCGCGGTCAATGCCACCGGTTGTCTGGAGGTCTTCACCACACCGTATCCGGAAACTTCCTGGCAGCTTCCCTGGATGCATTCGCTGTTCGGCAACGCCGCCGCGGTGGCGACAGGCGTCGCGGCAGCGATGAAGGTGAAGGGACGCGGCGAGGTGAGGGTGGTCGCGCAGGGCGGCGACGGCGGCACGACCGACATCGGCTTCGGCTGCCTGTCCGGCATGTGGGAGCGCAACGACGACGTGCTGTATATCTGCTACGACAACGAGGCCTACATGAACACCGGGGTGCAGCGCTCCTCGGCCACGCCTCCGGCGGCACGCACCGCCACGACGATGTCGGTGGGGCCCGAACCGGGCAACGTGTTCGGGCAAGGCAAGTTCGTGCCGGCCATCGCGATGGCGCACGAGATTCCTTATGTCGCGACGGCGACGGTGGCTGACCTGCGCGATTTGGAAGCCAAGGTGAGACGCGCGATGGAGTTCCGGGGCGCCCGCTACATCCACATCCTCGTGCCCTGTCCGTTGGGCTGGGGCACGGCTTCGCACGACTCGATACGCATCGCACGGCTGGCGCATGAGACCGGCGTGTTCCCGGTGTTCGAGGCCGAGTACGGTGTGCAGGTCAGCGCATTGCCGATACGCAAGCAACTTCCGGTCGAGGAATACCTGAAGCCGCAGAAACGCTTCGCTCACCTGTTCGGCTCCAAGCCCAAGGTGGAAGTGATCGCCAGGCTTCAGGCGCGCGCCGACCACAATATCAGCAGGTACGGACTGCTGCAGAAAGAGGTGGCATGATGGACAAACCGTTTGCAATCACGCTCGATCCCGGCTCCTCGCTGGCCAACCGCACCGGTTCGTGGCGCACCAGGAAGCCGGTCTATCTGGACCGGCTGCCGCCCTGCAACAACGCCTGCCCGGCGGGAGAAAACATCCAGGGCTGGCTGTTCCACGCCGAGGCCGGCAACTACGAGCAGGCCTGGCGCACGCTGACCGAGAACAATCCCTTGCCCGCAATCATGGGACGCGTGTGCTACCACCCCTGCGAAACGGCCTGCAACCGTGGCCAGCTCGACGAAGCGGTGGGCATCAATTCGGTTGAGCGCTTCCTCGGCGACGAGGCGATCAAGTGCGGCTGGCAGTTCGACAAGCCGGCGACGAGCAGCGGCAAGAAGGTGCTGGTGGTCGGCGCCGGTCCGTCCGGTTTGTCCGCCGCGTACCATCTGGCGCGCATGGGGCACAAGGTCGAGATACAGGAGGCCGGCCCGATGGCCGGCGGCATGATGCGCTTCGGCATCCCCAAGTATCGGTTGCCGCGCGAGGTGCTGGATGCCGAAGTGCAACGCATCATCGATCTCGGCGTCACGCTTAGGCTCAACACCAAGGTGGCGAACATCGAGCAGAGCATGAAGGAGGGCGGTTTCGATGCGGCCTTCCTCGCGGTCGGCGCGCATATCGGCAAGCGCACCTACATTCCGGCGGGCGACGCGACCAAAATCTTGGATGCGGTGTCGGTGCTGCGTTCGATGGAGGGCGAGGACAAACCGATGCTGGGCCGCAAGGTCGTGGTCTACGGCGGCGGCAACACCGCGATAGACGTCGCGCGCAGCGTGAAGCGCATGGGGGCGGAGCCCATCATCGTCTACCGCCGCACCCGCGACAAGGCCCCTGCCCACGACTTCGAGATCGAGGAAGCCCTGCAGGAAGGCGTGATGATCAAGTGGCTGTCCACGATCAAGCAGGCGGGCGAAGGCGAGATCACCGTCGAAAAGATGCAGCTGGACGAGAAGGGTTTCCCTCAGCCGACCGGCGAATTCGAGACCTTGGCCGCCGACTCGGTGGTGCTGGCGCTCGGCCAGGATGTGGACCTGTCGCTGCTGGAAGGCGTGTCCGGTCTGGAGATCAAGGACGGCACGGTGCAGGTCGGCCCCAACATGATGACCGGCCATGACGGCATCTTCGCCGGCGGCGACATGGTGCCGTCGGAGCGCACCGTCACTGTGGGCGTCGGACACGGCAAGAAGGCGGCGCGCCACATCGACGCATGGTTGCGCGGTACGGTCTACGAGCCGGCGCCGAAGCACGAGATCGCCACGTTCGATAAGCTCAACCTCTGGTATTACTCGGATGCGCCGAAAACGGTGCGCCCGATGCTGGACATCATCCGCCGCCAGAGCAGCTTCGACGAAGTGCAGGGGGGGCTGGACGAGAGCAATGCGCTGTTCGAGGCGCGCCGCTGCCTGTCTTGCGGCAACTGCTTCGAGTGCGACAATTGCTACGGCGTGTGCCCGGACAACGCGGTGATCAAGCTCGGCCCCGGCAGGCGTTTCGAGTTCAACTACGACTATTGCAAGGGTTGCGGCATCTGCGTGTCGGAATGCCCGTGCGGCGCGATAAAAATGGTGGCGGAGGACATCTGAATACCGGATGATTCGCGCCGGGCGGCACTCACGACATTTTCATGAAGCAAGGCGATTACGCAAAGACTCTGGCCTGGTTACGGACGAATCCATCGTTTGATGAGCTCTGTGCCAGGCATCCGGACGACTGGGCCGCGGTGCAGGACGACATCGCCTCCATCATCGCGCGCGGCATCCCCGAAGAACTGAAGGAATATCTCGAACGGCTTTCCTCGACCTCGTCCGGTCAACCGCCCCAGCGGGAAAAATCCCTGTCGCAATTCATCCGCAGCCGCATGGCCCACGAGGCCGTCAAGAAACTCAGCCTGGCGACGCTGGCGGCGAATACCGGCGTCACCACAGGCAAGCTGCGCTTCAACTGGTTCAACGGCTTCATCGCTCAGCGTCTGCTGTTCTCCCGCGAACTGGAGCGCAAGCCCGTTTCGCTGCGCTGGTTTCGCCTGTTCTGGCCGCTGGTCTGGCAGAAGAAGCGCCTGATGCCGCTGGTCCAGCCTCGCGGCATCTACTGTTTCTACACGCGCGAACTGGTCGCCGAGCTGGCGGCGCTGGCCGGTTCCCGCAGCTGTCTGGAGATAGGCGCGGGCGACGGGACATTGACGCGATTTTTGCAGGCGCAGGGCGTGCAGGTCACCGCCACCGACAACCACGGCTGGAGCAATTCGGTGAGCTACCCGGACTGGGTGCTCAAGCTCGATGCCTGCGCCGCGCTGCAGCAATACAAGCCGGGAGTGGTAATTTGCTCATGGCCGCCGGCGCAGAACGATTTCGAGCGTTGCGTGTTTGAAACGCCCAGCGTGCAACTCTATATCGTCATCGGCAGCCGCCATCGCTTCGCGTTCGGCAACTGGGATGTGTACCGGCGGCAGCAGGATTTCGAGCTGGTCGAGGATGAGCGTCTGGCAACTTTGCTGCTGCCGCCGGAGCTCGAGTCTTCCGTGCTCGTGTTCCGCCGCAAACAGGGAAATAGCCATGCATGAGATGTCGCTGGCCGAGAACGTGCGTGAGATCATCGAGGATACGGGGCGCAAGCAGGGCTTCGCGCGCGTCGTGTCGGTCCGGCTGGAGATAGGCAAACTCTCCAGCGTCGAGCCGGAGGCGATGCGCTTCTGTTTCGATGCGGCGATGGCGGGCAGCATCGCCGGACAGGCCAAGCTGGAGATCGTCGAGACGCCGGGGCAGGGGCATTGCGAGGATTGCGGCCTCGACATGGGGATAGAATCGCTGTACGAGGCCTGCCTGCATTGCGGCGGCTACCGCATCCGGGTGACTGGCGGCGGCGCGATGCGGATCATGGATCTGGAGGTGGAATGATGTGTACGACATGCGGTTGCGGCAGCGGCCAGACATTGATCGGCGGCCATGTCTTGCGCCAGCCGCGCAAGGCGGAGGGTGCGCTGCGTTTCCGCGCGGTAGAAAAGGGCAGTCTTCATTCGCACGATCACGGTGCGATCGACTTCGGGGCGGGCGAGGCGGGTTCCCATGCGCCGGGGATGAGCCAGGTGCGCATCGTCAAGATCGAGCGCGACATCCTCGCGAAGAACAACGACTACGCGGCCGAGAACCGCCGTTACCTGTCTCGTCATGGCATCTTCGCGCTGAACCTGGTGTCCAGCCCCGGCTCTGGCAAGACCACGCTGCTGGTGAAGACCATAGCCGCGCTGAACGGCAGGCTGCCGCTGGCGGTGATCGAGGGCGACCAGCAAACCGAACACGATGCCGCGCGCATCCGCGCCGCCGGAGCGCCGGCGATCCAGATCAACACCGGCAAGGGCTGCCATCTCGATGCGCAGATGGTAGGTCAGGCGATGGAGCGCCTGACGTTGCCGGACGACAGCCTGCTGCTGATCGAGAACGTCGGCAATCTGGTGTGCCCGGCAAGTTTCGACCTGGGCGAGGCGCACAAGGTGGTGATCCTGTCGGTGACCGAGGGCGAGGACAAGCCGTTGAAGTATCCCGATATGTTCGCCGCCGCCGACCTGATGCTGCTGAACAAGTGCGACCTGCTGCCGCATCTCAGTTTCGACGCCGACCTGGCCGTCGAATATGCGCACCGCGTCCATCCCGGCCTGAGAGTGATCCGCATCTCGGCGACCGGCGGCGAGGGGATGGACGAGTGGCTGGACTGGATAGAGCGCGGCTGCCGCACTGCCGTCGTCGCCAAAGCGAAAGCCTGAGTTGTCCCGACAAGACACCGTCATCCAGCTTTCCTGCGCCGGGCCTGCGGTGCTGGCCTGCGGCGCGTGGCTGAAGAACACCGTCTGCGTGACCCGCGGCGACCGCGCCCATGTCTCGCAGCTTGTCGGCGATCTCGACAGCGCGGATGCCTGCCTGATGCTGGAGCAGACCATAGCCCGCCTGTGCGCGGAACTCGATGTGCAGCCGGAGATCGTCGCGCACGACCTGCATCCGGACTTCTTCAGCAGCCGCTACGCACAGTCTTATGCGGAGCAGCATGGGCTGCCGGTCGTTGCGGTGCAGCACCACCATGCACACATCGCCGCGATCTGTGCGGAACATCACGTGGACGAGCCGGCGCTCGGACTGGCGCTCGACGGCGTAGGGTTGGGCACCGACGGTACGCCCTGGGGCGGGGAGTTGTTGCGGGTGGACGGTGCGGATTTTGAGCGGCTCGGTCATCTCGCGCCGCTTGCGATGCCCGGCGGAGACCGTGCCGCGCGCGAACCCTGGCGCATGGCGGCGGCAGCCATGTTCTGCATGGGGCGCGGTGGCGAGATCGCGCGGCGTTTCGCTAACCAGCCCGGGGCGGCGACGGTAGAAACGATGTTGCAGCGGAACCTGAACAGCCCGGCGACGTCCAGTATGGGCAGGCTGTTCGATGCCGTCGCCGGACTGCTGGGCGTATGCGAGGTGCAGGAATTCGAGGCCCAAGCCGCGATCCGGTTGCAGCAATTGGCAGAGGGCCATGGGCTGGCAGCACCACTCGACAATGGCTACCGGATCGGTGCTGATGGCGTGCTGGACTTTGCGCCCTTGCTCACCCAGTTGGCCGATTGCCGCGATGTGGGTTACGGCGCGGCGCTGTTCCATGCCACGCTCGCTGCAGGGATGGCGGACTGGGTACAGCGCGCCGCTGCGAATCAAGGCATTGAACGGGTTGCGTTCGGCGGCGGCTGTTTCCACAATGCGGTGCTGTCACGGACATTGACTGACAGGCTGGCCGCTGCGGGATTGCAGGTATTGACCGCACAGCGGATGGGCCCTAACGACAGTGCGATCTCGCTTGGGCAGGCGTGGGTCGCGATGCAACGAATGGTTGAGTGAGCATGAGCAAGGAAAAGGCCGCTGAGGCCATAACGAAGAAACAAGAGTTCGATCCCAAGCCGGTGCTGGACAGCCTGCCGCTGCTGCCGGGCGTTTACCGTTATTACGACGCCAAGGGCGACGTGCTGTATGTCGGGAAGGCCAAGCAACTGAAGAAGCGCGTCTCGTCGTATTTCCAGAAGACCAACATCTCGCCGCGCATCCGCCTGATGGTGTCGCATATCGCGCGCATCGAGACCACCGTCACGCGCTCCGAGGCCGAGGCCTTGCTGCTGGAAAACAATCTGATCAAGTCGTTAAGACCTCGCTACAACATACTGTTTCGCGACGACAAGTCGTATCCGTATATCGTGTTGACAGGGGACGAGTTCCCGCGCCTGACCTACTATCGCGGCGCGCCGAATCGTCAGCACCAGTACTTCGGTCCGTACCCGAATTCGCATGCGGCGAAGGAAAGCATACAGCTGCTGCAGAAGATATTCCGGATACGCACCTGCGAGAACAGCGTGTTCAACAACCGCACGCGCCCCTGCCTGTTGCACCAGATCGGGCGCTGCACCGCCCCCTGCGTGAACTTGATCTCGGACGAGGATTACCGCGCTGACATCCGCAATGCGGTGCTGCTGCTGCAGGGCAAGCATCTGGAGGTCGAGCAGACGCTGACCGCCGCGATGCAGCAGGCGGCGGAGGCGCAACACTACGAACAGGCCGCGGCCTTGCGCGACCAGTTGCGGGCGCTGCACACCGTGCAGCAGAAACAGTTCGTCGAATCCACCGGCGGCGCGACCGACGCCGACATCATCGCGCTGGCGCAGCAGGATGGACTGACCTGTTTGAACCTCGCGATGGTGCGCGGCGGTCGGCATCTGGGCGACAAGAGCTTCTTCCCCGAGCATGCCGAAGACCTGCCGGCCGCCGAGATCGTGCAGGCCTTCATCGCACAGCATTATCTGGAACGCAGCGTGCCTCCGCTGCTGGTGCTTGACGAGGAATGCGGCGACGAGACGTTGGCGCAGTTGCTCAGCGAGCAGGCTGGCCGCGCGGTGAAGATCAGCACCGCGGCGAGCGGTGATCGCAAACAATGGCTGGAGATGGGGCAGCGCAACGCGCTGCTGGCGTTGCAGCAGCGCATCGCGCAGCAGGGCGGGCAGCAGAGAAGACTGGACAAGCTGCGCGAATGGATAGGGCTACCCGATCTGAAGCGCATCGAGTGCTTCGACATCAGCCACACGATGGGCGAGGCGACGCAGGCCTCCTGCGTGGTGTACGAGAATCTGGATATGCGTCCGGCTCAGTACCGGCGCTACAACATCACCGGGATCACGCCGGGTGACGACTATGCGGCGATGCGCCAGGCGCTGACGCGACGCTATCAGAAGCTGGCGGAGGGAGAGGGCGCGCGGCCAGACCTGGTGCTGATCGACGGTGGTCTGGGACAACTGCATATTGCGATGGAAGTGATGCAGGAGCTGGGATTGGACCTGCCGCTGGTCGGCGTGGCCAAGGGCGAAGAGCGCAAGGCGGGGCTGGAGCAACTGGTCTTCCCGGACGGTTCGGCGAAGCAGATGCGCAGCGACGATCCTGCGCTGCACCTGATCCAGCAGATCCGCGACGAGGCGCATCGCTTCGCCATCACCGGTCACCGTGCCAAGCGCGGCAAGGCGCGCACCGCGTCGAGTCTGGAAGAGATCAGCGGGGTGGGGGACAAACGTCGGCGCAGCCTGCTGACCCATTTCGGCGGCCTGCGCGAGGTGGCGCAGGCCAGCATCGAACAGCTGTGCCAAGTCGAGGGGATCAGCAAGGCGCTGGCCGAAAAGATTTACCAGCAACTCCATTAATAAAAAATCATTATCCTGTTGCCGAAGCGATTTGCCAGCGGCTACACTGGGCGCATGTTCAGCAATATCCCCAATCTGCTTACCTGGCTCAGAATCCTGCTCATCCCGGTGTTCGTTTCGGTGTTCTATCTGTCCGACGACACGCTGAGTCCTCAATTTAAAAATCTGATCAGCACTTTAGTGTTCCTGCTGGCGGCGGCGACCGACTGGCTGGACGGTTATCTGGCGCGCCGGCTGAATCAGTCTTCCGCCTTCGGTGCCTTTCTCGATCCGGTGGCTGACAAGCTGATGGTGGCAGCCGCGTTGATTGTGTTGGTCAAGCTGGGGCGCGCCGACGCGATCATCGCCTTCATCATCATCGGTCGCGAGATCACGATCTCGGCGTTGCGCGAATGGATGGCCAAGCTCGGCGAAGCCAAGAGCGTCGCGGTATCGATGCTGGGCAAGATCAAGACTGCATTCCAGATGATCGCGATCCTGCTGTTGCTGTATCACGACCGTCTGCTTGGCATCGATTGCCAGGCGATAGGCGCGCTGCTGCTGTACCTCGCCGCGCTGTTGACGCTGTGGTCGATGGGCTACTACCTGATGCTGGCTTCGCCGCAATTGAAAAAACACTAAAACTAAATTGATTTCTGAAGCTGCGTCTGTATAATGCGCAGCCTTCGGGGTGTAGCGTAGCCTGGTAGCGCGCCTGCTTTGGGAGCAGGATGTCGGGAGTTCGAATCTCTCCACCCCGACCAAGATTCAAGCAAAGAAATATGCTGCGAAAAGAATTGTGCCCGTAGCTCAACCGGATAGAGCACCAGCCTTCTAAGCTGGGGGTTACAGGTTCGATTCCTGTCGGGCACGCCAGTGTCGGACAAGCAAGTTGTTTTATCAGTGGTGGCTGTAGCTCAGTTGGTAGAGTCCTGGATTGTGATTCCAGTTGTCGTGGGTTCGAGTCCCATCAGCCACCCCAAACCCAAAAGGGCCAGCGCATCGCTGGCCCTTTTCTCATGGTTCCACCGTATAATCGCGCGGGCAGCCCAGAAAATATTCATTCGGGCGATTTCTCCAACTGCAAAAAACATTGGGTGCGATGATAGTTCCATTCCAGTATCGGCAGTTTTCAACGGTCATTCTAATAGCGTTGCTGCCCCATAGCGCTTGGGCTATCGAAGAGTCCGGCGAACAAAATTACTTCCGGGAATTCCCGGTCGTGCTCAGCGCCTCCCGATTGAAACAACCTCAGTCCGAAGCACCGAATGCGATGACGGTGATCGATCGCGAGATGATTGTTGCATCGGGAGCGCGCAATGTCGTAGAAATATTGCGGTTGGTGCCGGGAATGTATGTGGGTTATGACAGTGGTAACGTTCCTTTTGCCAGCTATCACGGCGCAACCGACCAATATGCCCGGCGCATGCAGGTGTTAATCGATGGCCGCACGGTCTACCTGCCGCCCGTCGGCGGAGTTGATTGGCTGGATATTCCCCTGCATATCGGCGATATCGAGCGCATCGAAGTGATCCGAGGACCAGCTGCGGCATCTCACGGAGCGAACTCGTTGCAAGGGGTGATCAGCATCATCACACGCGATGCGGCCAGCACGAATGGTGCGTCGGTTGCCCTGACTCAGGGCAACGGCGGAATATCCGAAGTAACAGGTCGATTTGGGCAAAGCGGTGATGATCTGGATTACAGACTCACGTTGGCGAACCGATCCGATCATGGTTACGATCTGAAAATAATTAATGACGGTAGCCGCACCAATCAGCTCAATCTGCGTAGCAATTACCGGCTAAATTCTCAGGATAGTATCGATTTCCAGTTGGGATACAGCGACGGAATTCGCGGCGTGGGAAACACAGCCAGATTTAATCCCGTTGGAGGTTTTACAGAACCCCCCAGAGAAATCAAGACGCTTTCGGATTATCTGCAAATCGATTGGTTACGAGCACTGCCCGATGGCAATGAGTTCAAATTGAACTATTATCATATTTCGCGTAGTTACTTGGACAATATGCCAGTCGTCATCGACAAGCAGGGATATCAGATCCATCGTCATGAACTGGGATTGCAGCATACCCTGTCACAAGGGGAGTATAACCGCTTGGTATGGGGAGCGAATGTCCGGCGCGATACCGCGGATGATCCCCTGACTTTCAGGTCCCCCCAGGCGCTGAATGTTTTTCAGGTATTCGTGCATGACGAGATGAGGTTCACGTCATCATTGCTGGCCAATGTTGGCGCGATGTATGAAGACGACGGGATGGGGCACCGTAACTGGTCACCCCGCGCCACACTGAATTATCACGTCACCCCGGAACATACTCTTCGTGCGGGAGCCTCGATAGCCTATCGCAGTCCCATGATGTTCGAACAATATTCGGATACCTCATATCTGGTTTCCAGACCTTTCAAAAATGTCAGATCGGTCAATCCGGAAAAGATTGTTTCAAAAGAGATCGGCTACATGGGGGAGTTCAAGGAGACCGGGATATCGCTGGACGCCAGAATCTATCAGGATCGGATAAGCGACTATATTTTCCTGGATCCCTATGTGGCACCGGGACCCGTACTGACATTCGGCTTTGCGAACCTGCTTGCTGAAAGCCACGAAGGATTCGAGAGCACATTCAAATTCCGGTGGAGCGAGCGAAGCAATCTGGTTTTCAACTATGCACATCAGCGCGTGAGTTGTGCGGCGACCGGGACGATGACTCTGGCTGCCATGGTCCCCCGCTTGCAGACCTATGTCAACCAATGCCCACTACTGGTTCCCGCCGACAGCGGCAGTATCTTGCTGACACAGCAACTGACCCCCCGTCTGCAGTTCAGTACAGGTTACTATCATCAGGAGAAGGTACAGGTACTCGATGCCCAGTGGCCGCAAAACCTGATGCGCAGGGTGGATATGAGGATGGCCTATACGTTCGGACATCAGGGCGAGTCTGGAAGTGGGGAAGTCTCATTCGTAGTGCAGAATGCATTTCAGCACAACTACACGGAATACAGCAATGTTCCTCAAAAAACGGGCTTCATGTTCAACCGACGCCTCTATCTGAACGCCACGTTGGAATTTTAGACAAAAGTGCGCTGCGCCCGCTCAATAATCGTTTTGCTGATCTCCGCAGTTTGCGTATTGTGGTCGCACTCCATTCGGGCCGATGGATTGGCTGTGACTCTGCTGCTGGGCGACAGTAGCGCACCCTATCAGGTATTCACGGAGATACTGCGCCAGCGTTTGCCGGCGTCTATCAGAGTTTCCGTGCAGGAACTGGCAAAGGAAGAAAATGGTTCTGCCGGTGCATCGGACTTGGTGGTCGCAGTAGGGATGAAAGCGGCGGAATCCGCGACTTCCGATCCCCGTTCACCGATATTGGCTGTGATGGTACCCAAATCGGGATATGACAGCCTGTTTCTGGGGAAAAAGATATCACCAGGCATTTCTGCCATCTATCTGGATCAGCCTTGGGAACGCCAAGTCGATTTCCTCTATGCCGTGTTGCCGGAGGTGGAGAGGGTGGGGCTGCTGTATTCCCCCGAAACTCGTCTCGAAGTTTCCCCTCTGCTGAACAGCGTGGCGAGCCATGGAGGCTCGGTTGTCGCACAGTCGGTGCAATCGGCAGAAAGACTGTTTTCTAGCCTGGAAAGGGTCCTGTCGGGCAGTGACGTATTGCTTGCGATACCCGACAGTCGCATATACAACGCAACCAGCATCCGCAACATCCTGCTGACCAGCTATCGGCACGAAGTACCGCTGATCGGTCTGTCTCAAGGGTATGTGAATGCAGGGGCATTGGCTGCGATATTCACGCTTCCGGAGCAGATCGCAGAACAGGCAGCCAAACAGATCGTTACATTCGAGCAGAGGAGGGGGCTTGCGGCCCCCAGCTATCCGGAACATTTCACGATCTCGCTAAATAAACAGGTTGCGAGGTCGCTGGAAATTCACTTGCCATCCGAAAGCGAGATTCGCAAGCGTATGCGCAATACTGGAGGGGCTGAACGATGAGGCGCGTCAGCATCCGCACACAGATCACCGCTTTGACGCTCATTCCCTTGCTGGTGGTGGTCGTCAGCATGGAAGCCTACTTTTTGCGGGACCGTTTTGCCGATCTCGATAACGATCTGCAGGAACATGGAAAGCTCCTTGCGCGACAACTTGCCGGCAGCGCCGAATATGGCGTTTTCTCCAATAACCAGGCCTTTCTGCAGGGGATTGCCGACTACACCCTGATGCAGAACGATGTGCGTAGCATCACCATTGTCGATTCCGGCTCGCGAATATTGCATCAGGCCTCCGATTCAACAGGAAAAATTTCCTCCAGCGGTAGCGGCGACAATATCGTCCTGGCGCGGGTGGATTTGTTGAATCCGATCAGCATCGATGCTGAAAGCTTATGGCTTTACCAGCCCATCGTACCGACGCAAGTCGGACTGGACGATCTGACTGACGCACCGAAATCCCAGCAGATCGGCGCGGTCGTCGTCGAGATGAGCAGAAGAGACACCGAAAAGCGCAAATCGAAGATGCTCTGGTTCACAGTCAGCGTGACAGCACTGATTCTGGCATTTCCTCTTTATGCAATATTCTTGGCCAGTCGCAGCATCACCTACCCGATTCGCCGTCTGAGTGAGGCTGTTCAGGAAATTGCCAAAGGGAACCTGGATGTCAGCGTCCGGGTCTCGGATGGCACAACGCAAGAATTGGGCAATCTTGCCAGCGGATTCAATGACATGGCGGTACAACTTAAAGATGAGCGTGCAATTCTTGAAGATCGTATCGAGGAGGCGACTCAGGCATTGCGCGCCAAAAAGGAGGAGGCCGAGCGTGCAAGTCATGACAAGAGTCACTTTCTGGCCGTGGCCAGTCATGATCT
Organism: Gallionella sp.; assembly: GCA_035654695.1. Lineage (GTDB taxonomy): Bacteria > Pseudomonadota > Gammaproteobacteria > Burkholderiales > Gallionellaceae > Gallionella. Next base: position 37,184 of record DASRWG010000002.1, read on the forward strand.
GCGTCAGCCCCTGCATGCGCTGGGACTATATATTGCGGAATTGCAACGCAAGGCGGTAGGCGACGAACAGCAGTATCTGGTCAGGCAGGTGGAACGGTCCGTCGAATCTCTGTCCACGCTGCTCAATGCGCTGCTCGATATTTCCAAACTGGATGCCGGAGCCATCGTTCCGCATATGCAGATTTGCGATCTCGGCGCGATGCTCAGGCATGTTGCGGCGGATTACCAGATATTGTCCAGTCTGCGCAATATCCGTCTGGTGATTCATCCTTGCGCCGAGCATGTTCATAGCGACCCCATGTTGCTGGAGCGCATTCTGACTAACTTGGTCAGCAATGCGTTGCGGTATACCCCGCAAAACGGTCGGGTGATGATCGCCTGTCGCCGTCGGGGCGATAGGGTGCGCATAGAAGTGCGCGACAACGGCATCGGCATTTCCAGAAACGACCAAAACAACATCTATCGCGAATTCTTCCAGTTAAACCAACCTCAACTGGATTCCAGCAAGGGATTGGGATTGGGATTAGCCATCGTGGATCGTTTGGTCAAATTGCTCGGACATCGGATAGACCTGCGTTCGGCCCCGGGGAAAGGCTCTGTTTTTGCCGTGGAGGTTCCCATAGCTTCCGGTGTATCGGAATCATCCATGGCCGGAACCATCGATGCCGAAACTGAAATCGAAACCGTGACAGACAACTCAATATTGGCCGGCAAGAAGCTGCTGGTTGTCGATGATGATGAAATGGTATTGAACAGCACAGCGAGTATCTTGCTTGCTTGGGGTTGCCAAGTCACCTTGGCAACCTCGTTGAGTCAAGTCGAGCAGTTTCTGCAAAACGGCATGGCATGGGACATGATCATCAGCGATTATCAACTGGAGAACCATGCGACCGGAATCGATGTTATTACCATGGTTCAGCAACATCAATCGCAAAAATTGCCATGCATACTGGTTACCGGCGATACCGGCCCGACCGTCCTTAAGCTCGCCGCCGTAAGCGGCCATCACTTGCTGCATAAACCAGTCAAGCCAGCAAAACTCAGGTCTTTGGCAATCCATCTGCTGGAAGATACAGAATAGTTCAGTAACGGGGGGATCGCTAAGGTCAAATGGCCGTGGGCGAAACTGTACTGTCTGATTAACTGATTTTGTTTACACAAAACGCAATCAACATATTGATTGCGTTTTGTATTTATAGAGATGTAAACACAATTAATCAATCTAGATTTTGACTAATTTTGTTTACAGGATAGCGTCGTTAACTAAAACCGTTTACAACAATCATAGAATCCATGGTGCGCCAACTCGGCGAGCTTTGCATAATTATCCTATATATCGAATTGACATTGCATCAACGCGCATATAGTATGCTGTTTATTGCATAAAATTATCGCAGATGGTTATAAAATGGATCACTTCTCTATCGTCTTGGGGCTTTGTCGCTCTGCTTTGCTGACATCAAATCCGGCTGTGTTAGGACATGTCCAGCGCCTTGTACGGGCACTTGAAAAGGATAATGTCCCTCAACAGGCTGCAGCATTAAAAAAGCTAATGGAGTCAGGAGAGGCGTTGACCGAAATTACACCAAGTCGCGTTGTTCTATCTCGTACGTCATTGTCTGGAGAAATACTTACGCCAAGCGTTACGTCACCAGTCGACAAAGAAACTGGGGCTCCATTAGCTGAAATTGTGCATGCCCGAAAAGGAGATGCTCAACAGCCACTATTCATTCCCGCACTTGCAACTGGAATTAATACACTACTCGAAGAGTGGTCCCACGTTGACGAGTTGCGAGCAGCCGGAGTGCGTCCAGCATTAGCCACTATGCTTTTTGGGGCACCTGGTACAGGCAAAACAATGCTTGCACATTATATTGCCGCACAACTGGAGCTACCGCTAATAGTGGCCAGATTAGACGGGCTTATATCATCGTTTCTTGGCACAACGGCTCGTAACATTTCTAACTTATTTTCGTTTGCGAACCGATACAAGTGTGTACTCTTACTCGATGAGTTCGATGCAGTTGCAAAGTTACGGGACGACCCTCACGAATTGGGTGAAATAAAACGTGTAGTCAATACCCTTCTGCAATGTATTGATAGTCGCTCAGAGCTAGGATTTACCATTGCAATCACGAATCATGAATCACTCCTTGATCCTGCAGTCTGGCGACGTTTTGATGTTCGAATTGAGGTGCCGAAGCCAAATGCACTCACTCGCGTTGAGATTTTGCGTCGTCAGTTTGATGTACCCATGTTAGATGAGACTCACCTTAGATTTTTGGCGTGGATTACTGACGGTTATAGCGGTTCAGATGTGGAAAAACTGGCGGACTTTTTGAAGAGGCAAAAGGCTATTCAAAAAACAAACTTTGATTTTTTCACTGGAGTGAAAAGCTATGTACAGATGAGCGCCTATGAGGGCGGATCACATAATCGAGCCTTAGTGGCAGCAGACCAAGAAATTCTTGCGCGTTCCCTAGCCAACGATGAATCCATACCATTTAGCCAGGAACAATTGGCAACACTGTTTGGGTGTACTCAGCCGACAATCAGCCGTTGGTTAAAGAATAAAACAACGAGTGGAGCTAAATAATGGCAAATAACCCAATCCAAATTGTGTTGAACGCCCAGAATTATGTTCAGCGTTCTGATATCAATCCAGGCGGAGCAAATAAAGATTTTTATGCCGGCAGGAATGAGGATTTTGTTAGGCATCGTGAAGCTATAACGGCTCAACTTAATGAACTTCAGCAGGCATTTGCAGGAGCAAAACCGGACGAAGTTTTTTACGCTCGCGTCGATTTGCAATCGGAAGCTTGGGCCAAAAGCCATAGGCCTATTCAAAAGGTATTCTCAACGCGCAATCAGTTGTATGTCGGTGGTGCTGAGCTAGGATCAATGGTTGTCGAACTAACTCCAGCAGATATCCCTAGGATTGCTTCTGTGGTGGCTTCTGCTGAAACTGTGGTTGCTCAAGTTGAAAAGAACGGTAAGCTCATCGCAAAACCTTCGCGTATTCGCAGTGAAGTTGGTGCTATCAAATCAGTTCGTAGTTATGCTGCCGCTGATCGACGTAACTTCTCTGCAGAGCAGGCAGCTCGCTGGTTAGCCGATCCTAGAACCGGCGGTGCTTATTACGTTGAGACCTTCATTTCTTGGAAGACGGTTGAAGAAAGGGGTTCAGAGGGTTTCAAGGCACGAGGTGCCCGAGTACTTTCTAAATTCGAAACCGGCCTGAACGAGTTGAATCTGCCGATTGAGGTATCACGCGCATCCGACCAGTGGATAAATGCTTCAATTTACATTATCAAAGTAAACGCGACAATTTCAGATAATTCAACTGATGCAGTTCGCATTCATGCAGCTTTACTTGAATTTCTTGATAATCAGGCTGCCGTTAAGACGGTGCTTCTGCCGCCTATTTTACAGGCAGCGCAGGTTGGAGATGGGGAAGCAGGTTCGCCAATAATCCCGCCTCCTACCAATGGCCGTACTTATCCGATAGTTGGAATAATCGATACGGGTGTTAGTAAGTATCCTGCACTTAATGCATGGAGTGCAGGATCAATAGATTTTTTGGATAACGAAACGCAAGATGTTTCGCACGGCACATTTATTGCCGGATTAGTTACTGCGGCGGATGTGTTAAACACGGATCCGATATTTTCAGAGTCGAAATGCCGTTATTTTGATTTAGGTTTGCACCCAACGGCTGAAGGGGCATATAGCGATTATTACCCTAAAGGCTTTCTAGACTTCCTTGAGCAATTGGATGCCGAGCTACCCGCAGCAAAGGAAAAGGGCGTAAGGGTATTTAACATGAGCCTTGCCGTCACAACACCTGTTGCGGATGATGGATATAGCTTATTCGCCAATATACTTGATGAAATTTCTGACAAGCATGATGTTTTGTTTATTCTGCCCTCAGGCAATTTGGACGGGGGCCTTGCTCGTGATGAATGGCCGCTAAATCCGAACGACGCAATGGCAATGCTTGCAGCGTACCCATTTGCAGGACAAGATCGTATTTTTCAACCGGCCGACAGTATTCGCGCTCTCGTAGTTGGAGCGGTGGATCCGCAAACTACTGCGGGTGGATTTTTGCCATCAAGGTACACCCGTCGTGGGCCTGGGCCATCGCTTGGTGCAAAGCCGGATGTGGCGCATGTCGGTGGAAAACTCGATACCAACAGTGGATTACACTCAGTTTCGCCAACTGGCGAGGCGCTTCAAAGCTGTGGAACTAGTTATTCTGCCCCCCTTGTTGCCAAAACTGTCGCGGCACTCGACCACGCTATTGAAGGTGATATCTCGCGCGAAGCACTCACTGCACTGGTAATTCATCATGCAGCCACTCCATCGGGTCTCGATAAGCCAGTTTTGCGTCCAATTGCTCACCACTTTGTAGGTGCAGGGATTCCTCGTCATGCAGCTGAAACACTACTCGTTGAAGATTACGAGATAACGCTGGTATTCAATGGGACTTTGGTAAACGGGCATGAACTCCGTTTCAACTTTGCATGGCCGACTAGCCTCGTAGATACGAACGGTGGGTGCTCAGGTGAGGTTAAACTGACCTTGGTATATCGCCCTCCAACCGACCGCAAATTTGGTGGCGAATTTGTGCGTATTAATCTCGATGCATACCTTCGTCAGGAAGAGATCAATCCTGACACCGGTGAGATCGGTTTTAAGGGGCGTCTAAAAGGCGATGGATCAAAGCAGCTTGAAAAAGAATTAGTAAAGCACGGGGCGAAGTGGTGGCCAGTGAAAAGATTAAAGGGGAAATTTAAATCAATCGGTAAATCATCTCAGTGGCGGCTTGTAATCGATCCGCTTGCTCGAAGCGAGTTTGTAATGCCGGAGGGCGGAATACCGTTTTCAGCAATCCTGACAATTTCCGATCCGGAGAAAGCCGCCCCAATTTTCAATCAAATGAGACTGCAGCTCCAAAATGCGGGGGCTAACGTCTCAGATATTCGGTCTGCTCTACGTACGCGCATACGTTAAGCCAAGAAAAATATTTTTCAGGCATGACAGGTCACCAAACTTCCCAGGGGAAGTATTTCCCTGGGACGTGAGAAGATCTAATCTTTCCCACACAGGCGAAACCGCTTTTACCTTTCCAGATCAAGATAATCCTTTGTGGTATCTGTTAAAGACTTGTCCGGCCCAATCAGGGGAGCCACGGCAAATGGACTTTGCGCGGTGTGTAGTCATAGGCAATGGCTACACAGGTTCGTTACCCTATAGTTAATCCGGTCGTACCTGTCGATTCAATAATTACGTCGCCCGTCTTTGTCGTAAATAGCCGAATAGCGCCAGCAATTTTGAACGGGCTGGAGCAGGTCAGTCCCCGTAAAGTCTCACCTTTCGCAGTCAAGCCTCATCGAACCCAACAACCACGGGATTTGCGAGCGATCTGGCCGATCCCCGCAAAGTCTCACCTTGGGCCAACTTGACGGGAATCCGTGAGGTAGTGATCAAGGTGGTTGATATTATTTTTTATAACGTATAAATTATCATATCGTATAATTTATCATAACCATCCTATGGCAAAGAAAATCGACTCAAATCGATTGCGGCAGCTAAAGCTTTTGCTGACTTGGGAAGGGCGTCTAAGCAATTCGAGGCTCCGTGAACTGTTCGGCTTGAGTTCAATCAGGGCGAGCCAGTGGATACGAGAACTTCGTGACCAAGCACCTGACTGGCTAATAATGAATAGCATCGAGCGATCTTTTGATGCTACGCCGAGCTTCTATGCAAATGAAAATGGTGCCGAGAGCGATCTTGATCAGTACCTCTCGATAGTGGGTTTGCCCCATGCCATGAATTCCAACGGGAAGCCTGTCGTTGCGGCATTCCCGGACATTACCATTCCCAATTCAAGAATATTCTCGGTTCTATCGCTTGCGGTGAGGACCCATCGAGTGGTCGAGATAACTTACCGCTCCATGAGCGAACCAGTGCCACATAAGCGCATGCTTTCCCCGCACAGTATCGTTCATGCTGGTCGTCGTTGGCATGTCAGGGCCTATTGTTCGGAGAAGCTACAGTTCAGGGATTATGCGCTGGGTCGAATCGTGGATGCGAAGCTGATGGAGATGCCCTCCGAAAAGCTAATGGACGATGACAAGGCCTGGATGACAGAGGTTCGGGTAAGGCTAGTTGCACACCCCGATCTTACACCGGAGCAGGAATCCGTCATTAGATTCGAGTATTTCAAGAATACGTCGGCCAGGGTGGTTGTTTGCCGAGGGGCTCTGGTGAGCTATTTCATTCAGGATATACGAGCGGCAATCGATACCAAGAAACAGCGTACGCCTGACTATCAACTTGCGGTTTCCAATATCAAGGAGGTCGAGCCATGGCTTTTCCCGCGCTGACCCTTGGACAATCTGCTGTCTCGAAGCTATTTGCAAAGCTCCCCGATCGTATATTCGCGCCCTTGGCCTCCGAAAACCGGCATCGCTACTGGGCGCTGCTTTGCCATCTTCATTCCAGACGATTCGGGCCGGATGCGCCGGTGCCACCCATCAAGGGATTCCCGGTCAAGGAAATCTTGCAGGACATCGCTGATGAACTTGAGCTGCAGGAGGTGTGGAGCGACGAGGAAAGCTTGCCTGCCAGTACCAGCATCGAGCAGCGAGCCAGGGCGATCTTCGATCGGCTACACGATTGCGGCTGGTTCAAGATAGAAAACCCTCGTTTTGACCGCAAGGTGTCCATGCATCCTACCGTCAGCCAGTTTCTGGATATGGTGGTCGAGTTTGCCGAGGCAGACCCAATCTTCCTCTCCGGAAAGATTCGCTCGATCGATGCAAATCTCAAGCTGGTTATTGACGGAGAAGCTTCGGGAGACGTTTTCAATGAAGCGGCAAGGCAGACTAGAGCGCTGCTTGAGCACGTCAGGAATACCGGTACCAATATCCATGACTTCATGGAAGAGTTGAGCCGGGAGGAATCTACATCTCTGTACGTTCATAGGTTTTTCAAGGACTATATCGAGCGGGTATTTATCGGTGACTATCGTGAGCTGAGAACCCGGGAACATCCCTTGTCCAAGCGGCAACAGATTTTGGAGAAGGTCGAACGCATCCTTGAGTCAGAAGCCCAAAGGCTTGCTCTCATCAAATGGTATGAGTCCAAGCTGGCGCAGGGTAGCCATGAAAAGGCCACGCGCTTATTTGAACGTGATGTCCAGCGCCTGAATGACTTATCGAGGATTGATGAATTCCTTGAGCGTCTTGACGATGAAATCCGGAAGGCCAACAAACGGGCGATGGCATATTTGGATTACCGGCTACGCTCGATGATGCCTTCGGAGCATCTGGTGCGTGCTGCTATTGAATCCACTCTGAATGGCGGTGTAGATCCAATGTCTGATCCGTTCCCGCCTGGTGACATGGTAACTCCCGCGGGACTGGCCGAGCCCAAGAAGGCGATCCAGCGCTCTCAACCTTCTGCATTCAGAAATGCGGTGGTGTCGGATGAGAAACGGGCTTACGCCGCTATCATGAGACGAGCCCGCCAAGCCCGTGAGGTCACCCCGGTAAAGCTGGTGGAATTTTCCCATGTGCAAATGAAGGATCGCTCGGCCATTGGTAGCAATGAACTGTCGCTGAATGGCATTGCTGATGTGCGCATGTTTCAGGCGTTATCGGCTCTGAGCCTCCAGATGAGCGCCAAGGGGCACTTGCTGAGAGCGAATGCGCGCGCTGCCACTCCGGGGCTGGAGGTGAAGCGATTGGGACGCGACGAGGAGCCGCACTCATTAATTTCGTCAGCCCCATTCCTGCTTGAAAAGCGGGTTCGTCGCAACAAGTCGGAGAACGATCATGAGTAAGCAATGGGAAGAATTGGCCCAGCGCAGCGACGGGCGCTATATCGAGGAAGATTTCGAAATGGCCGCCTACAGACTAGTTGCCGAGCAGGTTTTGTACTACGCAGACCTTCAGAGTCGCAAGGCATTCTGGATCATCAAGGACTACAAGCGCGAATTTGAGAAAGTTCTCGACCCACTCGGTATAGACATCGAGATCAATTCGCTCTTGAACTACATCTGCGCCAGGCCGAGGCATGCAAAGGCCGGGAGCGCCACCACCAATCAGACCCTGCTTGCGTTGGTTCTGCGCAGCATATACGACCAGTCCATGCAGGTCGGCGAGATGGCCAACGACGAAAGTGAGGTCGCCTGCGAGTTGGTCGAGCTAGAGCAGAAGTATCGCTTGGCCACGGGGCGCGATCTCCCGGGAAAGATGGAATTGAATGCCTTGTTCCGCCAGCTTAAGAGGTGGGGATTGGTCAGGATTGCCAACGACGGCGATGTAGAAGATTCCGAAGCCGAAACCATCATCCTGATCCGTCCAGCCATCGTGGAAGTTCTTGGAGATACCGCATTGCAAAAGCTCGCTCGCTGGGCGAAAAACGTGGGTTCTGAAAGCGAAGGCGGCGAGACTGTCGGCGTGAATAATGAAGGGGCTGAAGATGAAACGGCTTGAAAGCATAAAGGTGGTCAACTTCTACCTATTCGAGAAGGAGGACATCCGGTGTGGGGAGATCACGGGCATCTTCGGCCCGAATGCCAGCGGAAAAAGCTCGCTGATCGATGCGATGCAGATCGCCATGTTCGGCGCCAATGGCAATCTGGTGACGCTTAACGCTCAGGCCGACGAGAACAAGAGTGCTCGCACCATCAAGTCCTACTGCCTCGGGATGAATGATGAGCGCGTAGTGCGGGACAATTCGACAACTTACATCACTATGATCTGGCGCGACACCGAGACACGGGAGCCGCTATCGATGGGGGTTTGCATTTACGCATCGACTGGCAGCGACTCACACGAGGTTCGTGGGCGTTATGTCCTGCCGGGTATCGAACTGGCCATGCACGACCATCTGGAGATGGTCGACAACAAGGAACAGCCCAGGTCGTGGGAGTCCTTCCGCGTCCAGATCAAGGAACGCTCCAAGGTGTCCGGCGAGGATCCGCTTTACACGGATTCAGAGCGGTACATCAAGGCAGTGTTGCATGCGCTGAGAGGGGCGGGCGGCGTTCCTTCGCCGGAAGCATTCAAGAGCGCCTTCAGGTTTGCATTGAAGATGAAATTCAACGACCAAGTGGACGAAGTCATTCGCCGGGACATTCTCGAGGCTCGTCCTACCAACATTCAACGCTTCAAGGAGGTTACTGACACTTTCAGAAGGCTGCGCGACAAGATCAGAGAGATCAGAACCAAGATCGAGGATGGAGAGAAGGTCGAGCGCGAGCTGAATGCTGCCGCCGAAGCTTCAGCTAGGTCTGCAACTTGGGCAGGCCTGAAAGCATTGGCATCGCGTGAAGGTGCAGCCGCTGAAGCGGACGATGCGATAGGCAAAATGCAGAAAGCACAGGATAACCTCGAAGAATTGAACCATCAGTCTGAGGCGGCAAAGACAAGATACCAAGAAGCTGAAATCGGTGCAGCAGCAGCGGTGAATATGCGCATCAACCATGTTGCACACAAAGAGAATGGCTTGCGCCAAGCCAGAATAGAGGAACTGCAGGGGGCCGCAGGCAAGGCTGCCTCTGAAATCAACGGCGCCTTTCTTCTGGCCAGCAACACACTCAGGACCGCAGCCTCGACCTCCCATCTATCCAAGATATCTGAGGAAATTTCAGCTATTCAGAGTCAGGTCGTTGCATTGAGGCAGAAGGATTCTTCCAAATTATGTGCAGAAGATTTCTCGAAAGCACTTAAGCCGATTTCTGCTATTGCCACCAAGGCAATTAATGAATTGCGTCCTGTCAGCGTAACCATGCATGCCAGCCTGACGCACGAAGAAAACAAACAGAAAGCGCTGGAAGAAGCGCGCAATCGAGTGAGCTCGGGACGGGCTCGTTTGAGCCGCGATGTGGAAGCCCTGATGTCAGAGCTTATAGACAACGGATTGGATCCAGTCCCTGTATGCGATCTTGTCAGGATAACTGACAAGAGATGGCAGCCGGTCATCGAGGCCTACCTCGGAAGAAATGTAGAGGCGTTGCTCATTGATGGTTCGAACAAGGAAGCCAAGGCGTTCGGTATTTATCGTGGCTTGACCGGCACTCGCGCAATCTACGGTGCCAAAATCGTTGCTGCCAGCAAGCAACAGGATGTCCAACCACTGCCGGGCTCAGTTGCGGAACTAGTCGAGGGTGACCAGTCAGCCGCCGTCTCCTATTTGCGCCGGCGTTTTGGCGACATGATGCGCGCTGAGAGCGACAAGGAAGCAATCTCTGGCAAGAGGACGTTGACGCAGGACGGCATGATTGTTCAGTCCGGCGAATATGAGCGCATCAAGTTGGTTTCGTTGGCCGAATTCAAGATTGGGGCGGGCGAACCGGGGCAGCTGGATGCAGTTATGCGTGAAATCCGGGATTGTATTGCTCGTAGCAAAAAATTGAACTCTGAAATCGCGTTGATCAACCAACTTACGGATTCTTTATTGTTGCTTGGCGAATCAAGCTTTGCATCTAGGGCGGTAGAAACGCATGAGCTTTTGTTTCGTGTGGGGCTGGAACTTGGCAATCTGCAGGGGCAGCCGGAAAGTGCTGCTGACCATGAATATGCCTCGTTGGTTGAGGCTGAGGGGCAAGCCAAGCGGCTGGTTGATGAATTGAATAAGCAGCTCATTTCCATCGCCGAAAAAATTGGTGCCGCAAAAAATCTGCTCGCGGATTGCGTGGCCAAGGAAGCATCCGCCCAAAGTGCACTTGAGCGTGCGACTCAAATGGCAGAACAAGCCACATCTGATACCGAATACGACCGGGATTACGCCTCCAGGCAATGGGATGCTTTGCTTGAAAAATTCGATGATCGCTATCCAGAGATGGCGGAGCATTGCGCCGTTCAGCAGGCCACATTTACAAAGGCAATGCATAATGCCGTCAGCCGAGGGCGTCAGGAGTTCGGCACCTTCAGGCAAAAATACAGTGGTGATGCTGGGCCTGTCGAAGGCGGTATCGACTGGCGTCGTGTACATGAATGGATAGGTATGTTACTTGGGCGCCTGCGCGGCACCGAGTTGGTCAATTACGAGGAGCAGGTGGCAGACGCCTATGAGGCATCCAAGGAAACTTTCCGTACCGATGTCGCCGTCGCTCTGAGCGCGAACCTCGATCAGATGAGTCTTTCGATGGACAGGCTGAATCAAGTGTTGCGCACGTGTCCGGCCTTCACCAATGGTGAAAGATACCAGTTCCGCCGGACGGTGAAGCCACATCTAAGTGATTTGCTCAAATTCGTGAAGGATATTGCGGCTCATGGTCCTAGTGGAGATTTGTTTGGCAATGCCGGACAAATGCCCGAGGAATTCGAGAAGTTGCTGGGAGAGAAGGTTGCGCCGGGCGGTGCAGGCGCGCCGAATCCACTCGACGACTACCGGGAATTCTTCGACTTCGACATCGAGATCCTTCGTGATGACCCAATCGAGAAGAAGCTTGTGGGCGTAGGCATGCTGAGCAGGCGAGCCAAGAGTGGTTCTGGAGGAGAGCACCGGGCCCCCCTTTATGTGATTGCTGGCGCAGCTTTGGCCTCGGCGTATAAGCTGGATGTGAGTAACACCGACGGAATCCGCCTCATCCTGCTGGACGAGGCATTCAACAAGATGGACGCCGGCAACATCCTGGCTACGATGCGCTACATGGAGGCGATCGGTTTGCAGGTGTTCTTGGCAAGCCCGGGAGAGAACCAAGGAACGCTGACGGCTTTCCTGCATCGCTACTACGACATCGTCCGGGATGCGGAAACCAGCACCGCATTGATTTCCGGTCACGATGTATCTGAGGAGACACGCGAGATGTTCCGGGGAGATTTCCCTGAATTCAATGACACGCTTCTACCTGAGGAGCTCGCCACCATGAGGGCAGGCAAGTCTGGAGCGGCGGTTGCTGCAGCCTGATTATGGAATCGCTTGCCCGGTCATTGCTTGGGAAGCTTCTCGATGATTCCTACAAGGAGGAGGCGGGTAGGCGTTCTCGTCCAGCCGCTCTGACTGCATCCAATCTGTCGGCTTACCATGATTGCAAATCCTTGCAGGGAAGGGAGGCATTTGAAGCTGTTATGGAGTCGGCAAGAATGGCGAGCGCCGTTGACCTTGAGAAGGCGGATCGCGGGCCCCTGGAGGGGTTTATCGTTCGCGTGGTGGTTCGCAATCCATTGGTGCTCGCCAGCTTCCTCGGCCGGGAGCCGCTGAATGAGACACTGGCGCGGGCCGGAAATGCGCTTGATCCCTTTATTAGCAGGTTCCCCGTATTGGCGACAGTGCTTGAGCAATGGAAGGAGTTGCGCAAGGTGCGCAACCATGATGCCGCCTCGGCTCAGGACTGGCTCGACGCCATCAAGGTGATCGACTTTTCGGAGGAGAACCTCAGGAAGGGGATCGTCTCAATGCCGCTCAATGTGGCAAGCGGGAAGCTCTTCAAGGATACCAAGCGGATTCGGCGGCTTGAGATTCCGCTCGATGTCCTGCTGACTGGCAGTATTGAGGTTAGCGGCAGGGAGGGGTATGAGATTTGGAATGATATCGGCCTCTTCAGGGAAGAGCATCCGGTGAGAATGGCCGGAAATGTAGTCGTCGAACGGGAAGGAGTTACAGCCAGGCTGGACGCCCCATACTCCGGGCTGCCGGCGGAGTCCGTGAGGCGGCTCGCAAGCGTGCCGTCAGCTGTCATAACCATTGAGAACCAAACGACCTTTCATGAAGAGGCCAAGGATCGGCACGGTGAAGATGCCTTGCTGATCTACACTGCCGGCATGCCCAACCCACCATGGTGCGAAATGTACGTCCGCATATTGCAGGGCTTGCCCGAAGGGATTCCTGTTTTTCACTGGGGGGATATAGATGAGGGAGGATTCAGGATTGCGTCCGTGCTAGCCAAGAAGGCCGCGAAAGCCGGGCACTCCATCCATCCGTTGAAAATGCGGCCACAAGATGTTCCGGCGGAGCATCGCCGACCGGCAAGCGCAAGGACAATCGAGCGTATGGCGTACTTTGCCAGACAAGCCGGCTGGGATGATGTGGCGGGGGAGGTTGAGAAGGCTGGATTTACGGTTGAGCAGGAGAGCTTGGGATAATTAAACGGATTGAAAGTGCTTGCTACCACAACTCTATGGGAGGGAGCACTTCTCTAGTGCTCGAGAAAATCTGTTCCTTCCCCCACTGGCGAAACTGCTTTTGCCTTTCTAGGTCACGATAAGCCTTGGCATTGGCATCTGTTAATGGCTTGTCCGGCCCAATCAGGGGGGCCACGGCAAATTTAACGTTAAAGCCTTGGCCGTAGCCGCCATCCAGAAGCTTGCACACGGCTTGAACGCTATCGTCCCATCCGACGCCGATTAAGCCATTATCTTCGAGTGCAAGCAAAAGCATATTTAACAAACTAACTGCATCGAGGAAATCACAATCTTCGAGATAGAATCTTCGCCCTTCATATCGCACTAGCGAAAAAATCTGTTCACGATAAGTATCCAGCAACTCAAGGGCGAAGTCTCCCGCAGGAGCTGTAGTGCATAAGATTAATAGCACTCGATACAATGAGGCTCCTATTTCAAGAGCAATGGCTTGCTCTCCTTGATTACAAGACTCACGGAGAAGAATCGTCAAGCAGGCAAGGGCATCAATTCCTGCTCGCCTTTCAAGCATTTTAAGTTGCCGTCGGGAGATGCTGGCTCTACGGTAACTGTTCCCAGGAGAATGGCGATCCGTGTTGAATATAATTTTTTGGATATCCGGCGCTAACTGCCTAAGCCAATCATCAATGTTTTCGTTAACGCCGTTTTTTGTTTTCAATGCCTTCCACAAGGTGTGATTCAACAGTCTTTTTGTGCCTGGTAGTGTTAAGTCCACTTGTGTGACTAGCGTGTCATTTGGGACATGTTGCCCAACTTCATATTTAGGCCATTTATTCCTGTGTATCGGGTCACCATCCTTGTTTTTTCCAAATGCGTTTGGCTCCAGAGTGTTCTCGATCTCATAAGCACTAGAGGCACTTAGGCGAGCCTTGATTTCTGCGTACCAGAATGCAGTCCTAAGCACATCAACCTCATCCTTTCGCCCGCCTCGAGCCGCAACCATATTCTTCCGTAGGAGTTGGCGGGAGGGCGGCCAACTGGGATCGCTCTTTTTCATATCAATGGGTTAGCTAGATTAACTAGAGTAACGTTTGCTCGAATGGTTACTTTCTACCATTAAAACAAGCTGGTTGTTAACATTGGTGTGACCGGATATGACAAAGAAACCATATGAACCAGTATGCAAAAACAGAAGCATTGGCCGAGTTGCTTGAGAACGAGCTGATGGGGCGGTATGGCCCCCTTATCTCTAATGATGACTTGCGCGTGGCACTTGGCTATGTGTCGATGGACGCCTTTCGACAAGCACTTGCGCGAAAGACAATGCCAATCCCGGTGTTTCCGTTACCTAACCGGCGCGGGAAGTTTGCCCTTGTGAAGGATGTGGCTGTGTGGCTCTCACAACAACGTGAGGCTGCCGCATCACAGCGGGGGAAGGACGAGAGGTAGTCTTCCTGCCATATCCACTGACCCCAAGTTACGTATAGGAGGCCCCCATGTAAAGACAAAAGCCGAGATCGCTATTCGCTCACTCGGCTTTGGTCACGATGAAATTGAAGATTTCACCGCTGGTTGGCGCTAGCAGTATCTTCATTCATCTCCCCAAAGTCAAGAGCTAGTCATATTTTTGGAAATTTTCGGGTCGCCGAAGGTGTTCTTGCGCCCAGAAATTTGAATCCAGCAACGGATGTCCGGCTATCGGCCGGCGGGAGATCGTCATGCAAATATTTATTACGTGTCATTCTCTAGGAGGTCAATCATGAGCCCTAGAGCACAGCAACCCACGCGCCACTCTAGGCCAGTATGGAACCCCGGCCGCGGCAGTTACGGTAATAACCTATGGCAGGCATACAGCCCCAAACTGGGGCGGAATGTGAAGCTATATAGCGACTTGGAGTATCACCACTGGATACTGGTAGAGGCCACGCCAGAAATCGTCACGTTCTGTGAGCAACCGATAAAAATGATGAGCAGGGTAGAAGGACGTGATCGCGCTTCTTACATAGATATGTGGGTGCAATGGAAAGATGGTTCTGAGCAATACCGTGAACTTAAATATGCCAAGGATATTGCACGCATCGATAACAAGCCATTCCTTCGGCGCCAGTTAGCCATTCAAGAATCATGGTGCAACCGCCACGACATTGAACATCTGGTTATTACAGATGAACTGGTACACGCCAACAAGTTGTTGCTACGTAACTGGCGGTTGATTTTGTCCATCTTGGCAAATGCCAAGGGAATCGACCTCAGAAAATATCAGCACACCATCCTTAGCATGATCGAATCAGAAGGGCGGATATCGATCGGTAACCTACAGGGGAAGTATGTTGGTACCACCGAAACAATTTTCCAGGCAGCTATTTTTGACCTCATTCGGAGAGGTCTGGTTAAAGCTCCACTTGGGGAGGCCGAGTTGAGCTATGTCATACCACTGGAGGTGGGCCATGCCATATAAATTGCCAACCACTCGTGAGAAAGTTTTATCGAGCTTCCCAATTGAAATCTGGCCCCTGGTCGACAAGAGTTCGTTTTCCGAGGAAGCCAATGCCTCCAAAGTGCTCGCACAATTTAGCCGTCGTGAGGCATCGGTGATCGCCTACCTTAACGGAGAGCTACTACGGAAAATAAAAGAGAAATACGGATATTCACGGCAGTTCGTTTACCGCCTTGTACTGAAATGTATTGCCACCCACCCGGATGGCAAGATATGGGGATTCAGGGCGCTCTTACCATTCGTACACCAGAAGCAATATGACCGCATGGCCCCAGTCCAATCTGGAATGAAACAAGGTGGGCAAGCCGGAGCATTAAGGCGGTTGTTCGAACACCACCCAGATATTCAAGATGTAATCGAGGCGCTGTTTTTAAAAAAGATCGATAGGGTCATGGCAATCCATGAGGCTGTGATTCCCTTCAAGTCGATCCATAAGCGATTTGTCGATGCATGCCGCTCAAGTGGACTCAAAGCTACGGAATACCCCTTTACTACTAAATGGCTTGGCTACCATGGTCTTGTGAGGCACCTGCAAAGGTTGGCCGTACGAAGATATGGGGAGGCGGTAAAAGCCAGGTTTGGCAAAGCTGCAGCGAGGAACCTGAATCTTGGCAAGAATGCCCAGCCGCTCATGCCAGCCACAAGGCCATACTTCAGGGTTGAGTTTGACGGTCATAAAGTAGATATCAGCTTCATCATCAAGATACCAACACCATATGGGCATTTCGAGGAAAGAGTAGTGAACCGGCTGTGGATACTGGTTATCCGCGAAACGCTCAGCGGGGCAATTCTTGGGTATCACGTCGCATACGGTCTTGAATACAACCAACACGAAGTTTCCCAGTGCATAAAGAAATCAATCCAGCCATGGATTCCAAGGCAGATAACCACGCCAGGCCTTTCTTACCCAACACAAGGTGGCATGCCTTCCTCCGTAATCAAGGAACTCCAATGGGCAACATTCCAGGAGCTGCTATACGACAACGCCAAAGCAAACCTTGCTAATAGCGTTACTCGGGTCTTAACCGAGGTAATTGGTGCGGCAGCCAATGCTGGCCCCGTTGACTCACCAGAGCGACGTGCATTTATCGAGCGCTTCTTTGGCCTGTTCGAGGAAAACGGATTCCACCGCCTGCCATCCACTCTTGGAAATAGCCCACAAGACATCCGGCGTACCAAGCCAGAAAAAATGGCCGAGAAGTACAAGATCCGACTTGAGCACATCGAAGATCTTATCGAAGTGCTAATTGCTGAATTCAATGGCCGGCCATCACACGGGAACGGTTACCGCTCACCGTTGGAGAGGCTGCAGTTTTTCGTATCCCAACCAGAAGTAATTATCCCAAGGCTGGATGAAGGGAAACGGAGGAGGTTGCACATGTTTGATTACCGTCTTGTTAGAACCATAAGAGGCAACATCAAGGAAGGGAAGCGCCCCTATGTCCAAATTGATGGGGCTCGCTATACCAGTGACATACTTTCACAGCAGCCAGAGCTCATTGGAAAAAAACTGACTATCTACATTGATCCGCAGGATGGACGGTTCGCCCATGCCTATTTTGCCGAGAACGGGGAAGAGCTAGGCCTGCTGGAAGCAAAGGGATATTGGGGAAGGACTGCCCACACGTTGGAAATGCGCCGAACGATTCTCGAAGGAAAGATTCGGCAATTTGAGCACGACGTTGAGAAAAATGACCCGATCCACGACTACTTGGACCAAAAAGCGAAAGAAGCGCTTAGTGAAAAGAAAGTCAGGAAGCAATTCTTGAAAGACACGGGAGGTAGGGCTAAAGCAATAGAGCCCGCGTTACCTAAGCCTGGTGCCATCGAAAAACATGATGGCGAACCCAAGCGAGATGTCAGCCTAGAGATGTTCAACCAAAAAGTATTTCGAATATAGGAGGCAACATGAACTCAATGCCAAGTTTTGTCCGCCCCCAGATAGTTAAAGGTTGTCACCCGATAGAGGCCGGCGGATATGTAATAAGCACCCCTTCAGTTTATGAAATGGGTAAAGAGGTTTCTGAGTGGCTTGATTTGCGCCAAACAGGCGGCATGATTTATGGCCCGCCCAGGCTAGGTAAGACTAGCGCAATCAAATACGTTGGAAGGAAGTTGCTGCATGACTTTGAGGGGAAGTTACCAATTATCACCTTCGAATGCCAAAGCCACAGCATCGCGAGGGAAGGGGAGTTCTTCACGGAATTCCTGCAAGCCATAGGGCACAAATTGGCGCAAAAAGGGAAGATCCCAGAAAGACGTGAGCGGCTTTACCAATACCTGCGGAATGTGGCTGAGCGCAATCCGCATAAGCGCCTAGTGATTTTCCTGGACGAAGCCCAGAAGCTGCACAAGGATCATTACTCTTGGCTGGTCGATATATATAACTACCTGGATCGTGCCAGGGTTGTCTCAACTTTTATTCTTGTTGGGCAACAAGAGCTGGCCAATAGGCGCAATGCCATGGTCATAGCCAAGCAATTTCAGGTCGTCGGGCGATTCATGGTTAATGCGCGCCAGTTCTCTGGTATTTCTAACGCTAAGGAGGTGCAGGTTTGCCTGCATGGGTATGACGAACAATCTGAATATCCAGAGGGAAGCGGCTGGTCTTATACCCGCTTTTATTTCCCCGTTGCCTATGAGCATGGCTGGAGATTAGTAAGTCAGGCAGATAACGTATGGAAGGCATTCATGGAGGCGCGTGAAACAGGCCAATTACCTGGGCCAGCACAAATTCCCATGAAATTCCTAACGGGAGCCATTGAATATGTCATGCGTCGATATGAAAACCTGATTGATATTGAGCCACACCTTTCGTTGCAGGTATGGCGCGAGGCGGTCAAGAAGTCCCAATACCAACTGTCTGGAGACTTTATCAGCGCTGATGAGGAGGTGGTGCAATGATGATCTTCCAAGAGGCCCAAGGTATTAATGCAAAATCAAATGGCTATACGTGGGATGAGTCATGGGGATTGCCATATGAATCACTCTGGTCATTGCTACATAAATTTTCTCTGCTGAACCATATTTCCTTGGCGGAATGTAAAAGAATACTCAAGCCAGATGATGCTCATGGCGAGTTCATTACTGAACTAGGCGGAAAGCTTAGCGTGAACAAACTGGGCTCGATACTCGGTATAGAAGGGGGGCTGGGACAGAACTTGGTACACAAGATAGTCCATCAATCTGACAGATCCTGGCTAGTGTCGCCACAACTTAGATCATGTCAGGAATGCTTGAGATATGGGTATCACAGTGTGTTTCACCAAATATTATCGATCAAGAAATGCCCTGTACATCAAACAGAACTAACGATAATTTCATGTGATTTTTGTGGGCGTAGTGACCGGTACGACAGCTTTAGTAGACTAGGTAACTCTCCGTATACATGCCCTCATTGTGGGAGGGCTCATTGGCATCCGTATGACGACACGAGTGGTTTATCTCTGCGGAAATTACTTGCCCTGACAGGAGAGCAAAAAGGCAAGCTTGATGCCTTGCACGACTGGTTTGTCGCTTCTGCAAAGATTGCACCTTATGGAGCAAGCCTGAAACGCTGGGAAGGCATGGCTGGGTCGACATCAATTGGATTGCGTGCACAGAGGAAATCGATATATGAGCTTAGAGGTCATGAGATTCCAATTTTTCGTGGGCAGATCACAGGCTTGTACCCACCGGTATCGGTAAGCTGTTCGCTCAGGAATAATACCTCTCGTTCGATTGTTCAATATGGAGCCCCAGGACATCGGAGTCAGCTTCGTGGCTTTGAATGCCATGAGCCGCGATTCAGTGACATTGGAATATTGTGCTTGGAATTAGACAAGGCTCAGGACTTCCAAACGAGCCTACGTCAGGTTTATAAATCAATCCGACGCAACATAGCCAAGGTCTTCTTGAATATGGCTCATCGGCGCTGTGCTAATTCGATTGAGCGTGCGTTGTGGTGGGAACCCACGGCTAACAGCAACACCAGAATTTGCCCTTGGGCATTTGCCTATCTATTTTGGAGGCGAAACTGGGAAATACGTATGCGGACGAATAGCCCAAACAAATATGCCAACTGGAAAAATTTTCTCTTCGTTAACATATCAGATGGCGACCCAGTCCAAAATGAATGGACCACACTGAGGATATTTGCGCTTGAGTGTTATTGGACATTTCAGGAATGCGTGCTGTTGGCACGGGGTATGCACAGACAACAGAACTTCAGTTGGGATCCGGAGCTTATTCGGGGACGCTTAATCCCATATTGGCACATAAATAATCTGGAGAGCTCTGAACCCCCATCAATTTACTGGTGGTGCCGGCAGCCGATTCATTCCAAAGCGTTTAGGCTGCACGGATCGTTAAAGCATCACCGTAAGGATGTTGCAGAGCAGGTAAAGACAATCTATTGGCTGCCTGTTTCCTGATTCGTAATCGGCAAACCGCAGAAGGTGACTGTAAACACTTTTAGTCTCTGGATGTAAACACATTTAGTCAAACAGACAACTATGCCGCGAACCATGCCGGGTTCGGCCTACCTGATATTCGCATAATGTATATTATGTAAAATGCAGTATTGTGCTTTTATTCCAACTATTCAATGCGTTATAAACATTACCTCTTTTGGTCACACTTCTCGAATGGGGATGCGCACATTTTCAGCAGATATATCTGCTAATCGCTTGGTTTGTTCTGCACTAACTTGATCCCAAGTGAATCGCCACTCCCAATTTCCGCATGGCTTACCTGGAAAGTTCATGCGGTGTTCGCTGTTCAAACCCAGGACATCCTGCAGCGGGAAAATGACGGTGTTGGCGACAGATGCCGAAAGTGCGCGCATCATATCCCAATGGATAGCCTGTCCATCGCAGCGGAGATATTGTTGTACGAAACCCCTTTCCCGATTCGGCAAGGCGCTCCACCAGCCCAGCGTCGTATCGTTGTCATGGGTTCCGGTATAGGCGACCGTGTTCGACACATAATTGTGCGGGAGAAACGGATTGGCCTCGTTGTCCCCAAAAGCGAACTGAAGGACTCGCATGCCGGGGAGTTCGAACTTGTCGCGTAGTTCGGCTACATCGGGAGTGATGATTCCCAAGTCCTCCGCAATGATTGGCAGCTTCGGAAAACTGCGTTGCATCACCTGGAACAAGTGATCTCCGGGGGACTTTACCCACTTGCCACCGATAGCGTTGGGGGCTCCGGCCGGTATCTCCCAATATGCGGCAAAGCCACGGAAATGATCGACACGCACCACATCGGCAAGACGGAAAGCTTGACGCATACGCGCAATCCACCAATCGAAGCCGCTTTCTTCATGTACGGCCCAGCGGTAGACAGGATTTCCCCATAATTGACCGGTTTCACTGAAGTAATCCGGCGGCACGCCGGCGACTGCAACAGGACGCCCGGCGTCATCGAGCTTGAACAGCTCCTGGTGCGACCATACATCCGCACTCTGATAGGCAACGAAAATGGGGACATCACCGATGATGCGAATGCCGCGCGAATTGGCATATTCCTTGAGACGGAACCATTGGCGAGCGAAGCTCCACTGGCAGAATCTCCAGAAATCGATTTCGTCAGCAAAGCGAGTTTCGAAATCTCGCAATGCCTGAACATCTCTGCGTGACAACTCATCCGGCCAAGAATCCCACTCGCGCCAGTCCTGATGTTCGGCGATCGCCATGAATAAGGCATAGTCGCGAAGCCAGTCGGACTCGACTTCGCAAAATACTTCATATTCGCGACGCATCAAATTGTTATTTAAGGAAAAGAATTGCCTTGCAGCTTGGCGCAGTTTGGCCATGCGAAATGGCTGTGTTACGCAGAAATCGACTCGATTGGGATGCGAGTCCGGCGCAAATTCCAGCTCACCCTGCTCCAGCCAACCATGCTCGGCCAGTTCAGCAAGATCGATCAACAATACATTGCCGGCAAAAGCGGAACGGCTCATGTAGGGCGAATTACCGGGACCGATCTCGCCCAACGGCAGAACCTGCCAGTAGGATTGGCCAGCATCGGACAACCAATCGACGAAGCGATACGCCTCCCCCCCCAAATCCCCGGAGCCGAATCTGCCGGGCAGCGATGTAGGATGTAACAGGATGCCGCTTGCCCGCGTCTTCAGCATAGGACGATTCTTCTTTATCGTTGTTGGGAAAGATTACTCTGAAGCACGGCGCATCGCCCCGCCCGCTTCTGGATTGCCGCCGCCTTGACTGATCGGCTCGAACAGATTCATCGGCGGGGGGAGTTTAAGCAGATGATACAACTCGGTCAGATTATGCCGGAACAACCGGTCGAAGCTGGACACGGAATGCGACGGATTGTAGTCGCCGAACCACCAGAACCAGTCGGAACTCTCGCAAGAGCGCAACTGCTTTTCGGCGGCCGCCTGTTCGGCCGGATCGAGGCGGTCGCTGGCCATGACCATGTCGAAACTCTGCTTTGCGACGCACAACAGATCCCACGCCCGGTTCTTGTCCGCCGATCCGATCCAGGTCGAAAAATTACCGTAGACCCAACTCCCGGCGACGACGCTCTCCAGGTTATGCGCGCGCGCATGGCTCGAGGCACCGGAAGTTTCGCAATTCTTGAGATATTCGGTGTAGGTCGTGGTGCGTATCCGGCTGTTCGACTCAAGTGCGGTATACAGCTCGTCGAGGAAATAAAAACCGTTGTAGGGATAATATTCCCAAGCATTCTCTCCATCAAGGATCACGCTGATCACCGGAGTCTCACCTTCACTGGCCTGCTCGGCGATAGCCAATACCTGGTCGACGAAATGGCCTGCCGCATCCTTGCCATGCCAGCGCGAATATTCGAAACCGATCAGATCGGACAAATGATCGTCGCGGAAGAAGCATTGCAAACCATCGCCGTTTTGCGCGAGCTGATAGGGCCGATACAGATACTGGTGTCTTGCAGGAACCGTCTTCTGCATCTTGTTCAGGCTGTTGACCAGAACCCCCTCCCCGCTTGCCGTCCAGCGGCACCCTTCCGCCGCCAGCACTTCCAGCGTCTCGGTAGAGATTGAGCCTTCGGCCGGCCACATGCCATGCGGTTCCGTACCGAAGCGATCGCGATGGCTGCTGCGCGCGAGTCTGACATGTTCGGTCACGCGCAGTCGTCCTTTGGGATAATGCGGCGACTTGGGTAACGGCGCGTCCGGCATCGCCTCCCGTGCGCTGGCGAAATCGATCAGCAGCGGTGCCAGGGGGTGATAATGCGGTGTCGCGGATATCTCGATCTGGCCGGACTCGGCCAGCTTGCGGTAGCGCGGTATGATGCTGGCGACCTGCTGCCCGATCAAATCCAGAAGCTGCTTGCGGTCTTCGTAGGTGAATCCTTCGGCCTTGCTCATCAGGCGGGGCACCAGGGCATGCTCGCGGCGCACGCTCTCGCCGCACCAGACCAAGTGGTACCAAGTCAACAAGTCACTCAGATATTGCCCGGAAAGATAGGACAAAGCGGTTTCGCCATCGCCGTGGAGCCGGTTATACAGTTCGAACAAACGCTTGTATGCCGGATAGGGCGAGATCATCTTGGTGTGATTGCTGCGGAAACAGGCATCGAATGCGAGCTGGCGTTGCTCCGCCGTAATCTTGCCGTGATCCTCATGTGCCAGCAAACGCAGTAACGGATCGCGCAATTGCCCGCTGGCGAATTGGTCGCAATAGTCTTCGATCTGGTCGAGCAGGATGGGCACGAAGTTCACCACTGCACGCATCCTGGGATGACGCTCGAGATGATAAGCCATGTCGGTGTAATCCTTGATGGCGTGCAGATAGGTCCATGGCAGCACGAAATCGCCGCTGGAATAGTCGCGATAATCCGGCTGGTGCATATGCCAGAGGAAAACCAGATTTGCGTTCTTTTTCATTTTGGCAATGCCATTTATTTCAATTGGTTGTGACGTTAACTTAACGGAAGCTGTGAGACTTCTGCCCCAGCATGTCTGCCGTGATCAGCGTAATTCCATTGGGACTGACCCGGAAGCGTTTGCGGTCTTCTTCCGGCTCGATTCCGACCTGCAACCCATCCGGTATCTTGCAGTTCTTGTCGACGATCACGCGTTTCAATACCGCATGACTGCCGACACTGACGTTGGGCAGCAGCACCGAATCCTCGATGTTGCAATGACTGTTTATGCGAACATCGGAGAAGAGCAAGGATCGCCTTACCGTCGAGCCGCTGATGATGCAGCCGCCGGAAACCAGCGAATCGATCGCCATACCGCGTCGCCCGTCCTCGTCGAACACGAACTTGGCCGGTGGCAATTGTTCCTGATGCGTCCAGATGGGCCACTCCTGATCGTACATGTTCAGATCGGGGATGACCTTGGTCAGCTCCATGTTCGCCTCCCAATAGGAATCGATGGTTCCCACGTCCCGCCAATACGGGATCTGATCGTCCCCCATCCCCACGCAACTCTGATCGAAGCTCTGCGCAAACACACGGTATTTTTCGACCAGATAAGGAATGATGTCCTTGCCGAAATCGTGGCTGGACTTGGGGTCGTCGGCATCGCGGATCAATTGTTCGAACAGGAACTTGGTGTTGAACACATAGATGCCCATGCTGGCCAATGCCTTGTCAGTCCGGCCCGGGAGCGGCGTGGGGTTCGCCGGTTTCTCGGCGAATTCCACGACGCGACCGTGTTCATCCACGCCCATTACGCCGAATGCGGTCGCATCGGCGATCGGCACTTCCAGACAGGCCACGGTCATGTCGGCTTTGGTATCGACGTGAAAAGCCAGCAGCTTGCCGTAGTCCATCTTGTATACATGATCGCCGGCCAGGATCAGCACGAATTCGGGACGGTTCTCGCGCAGGATGTCGAGGTTCTGGTACACCGCATCGGCGGTGCCTTGATACCAGTGCTCTTCGTCCACGCGCTGCTGTGCCGGCAGGATGTCGACGAACTCGCCGAACTGGCCGTTCAGGAAAGACCAGCCGCGCTGGATGTGGCGGATCAGGCTGTGCGACTTGTATTGGGTGGCCACGCCGATACGGCGGATGCCGGAATTGACGCAGTTGGACAGCACGAAATCGACGATGCGGAACTTGCCGCCAAACGGAACGGCAGGCTTGGCGCGCCAGTCGGTCAACTGGTGCAGACGGCTTCCCCGCCCCCCTGCCAGGATCATCGCGTACGTGTTCTTGGTGATGCGGCTGATGAAGCGCGGCGCCGGATCGCCCGATGCAAGATGGTATTTTTTCTGCAAATAACCCAGTTCAGCATTCATTCCACATCTCCGTTTGTTTGGCATGTCTGGCGCGACCATTATCGTTTACAATCGATTCACTACACAAGGACAGCGGAGAGTAAAAGGTGAACACACCGTACGGGTTACTGCTGCAAGCACGACATCACGATCCTTTCGGCCTGCTGGGCCTGCATCGCGAAGGCGATGAATGGGTCATCCGGGTCTACGAACCTCACGCGAGCGGAGTCGACCTGATTAACAGGAACGGCAGCGAAACATTCGAGTGCGTCCATACCGGCGGTGTATTCGAATGGCGCGGCAATAACGAACCTGCCCGCCCCTACCGCCTGAAATTCCATTACGGCAGTGCCACTCACGAGGCCTGCGATCCCTACCAGTTTCCCTCCCATATTTCCCCTCAAGACCTGTATCTGTTCAGCGAAGGCCGGCTGCGCCAGAGTTATCGCATGCTGGGTTCGCACAGCATCGAGATCAATGGCATCAAGGGCGTGCGCTTTGCGGTCTGGGCCCCGAACGCCGAGCGCGTCAGCGTGATGGGCGAATTCAACGGCTGGGACGGGCGCGTGCATCCGATGCGCTCGCATGGCTCCAGCGGCGTGTGGGAGCTGTTCCTGCCCGAAATCAACCCGCATGCGCTGTATCGCTACGAGATACGCAACCGTGCCACTGGCCATATCCTGACCAAGACCGACCCCTATGCGCAGGGCTACGAATTGCGCCCCGGCACGGCTTCGCTTGCCGCCCCGCCCCGCCAGTATCGCTGGCAGGATGCCGAATGGATGGAGCAGCGCGGCCAATGGGACTGGCTGCACAGTGCGATCAACATCTACGAGGTGCATGCAGGCTCATGGAAGCGGCATCCGGATGGCCGCTTCTACAGCTATCGCGAACTGGCCACCGACCTCGTGCCTTACGTCAAGGGCATGGGCTATACCCATATCGAATTGATGCCGGTCTCGGAGCATCCGCTGGACGAGTCCTGGGGTTACCAGGCCACCGGCTATTTCGCGCCGACCAGCCGTTTCGGCTCGCCGGACGAGTTGCGCCTGTTCGTCGACGCCTGCCACCAGGCCGGAATCGGCGTGATCCTGGACTGGGTGCCGGCGCACTTCCCGCAGGACAGCTGGGCGCTGGCGCGCTACGACGGCACCGCGCTGTACGAGCACGAGGATCCGCGCTTGGGTTTCCATCAGGATTGGGGCACGCATATCTTCAATTACGGGCGCAACGAAGTGAAGAGCTTCCTGATGTCCAGCGCGCACTTCTGGCTGTCGGAGTTCCACTTCGACGGACTGCGCGTCGATGCGGTCGCCTCGATGCTGTATCTGGACTATTCGCGCAAGGCCGGCGAATGGATACCCAACAAATACGGCGGGCGCGAGAACCTCGACGCGGTCGATTTCCTGCGCGAAATGAACATCATGGTGCACGAGGAATTCCCCGGCGCGCTGACCATGGCCGAGGAATCCACCGCCTGGCCGGGAGTGTCGCGTCCCGTGTATCTCGGCGGCCTCGGCTTCTCGATCAAGTGGAACATGGGCTGGATGAACGACACGCTGAGTTATTTCCAGCATGACCCGGTGCATCGCCGCTATCACCAGAACCAGCTCACCTTCGGTCAGCTTTATGCCTACAGTGAAAACTTCGTGCTGCCGTTCTCGCACGACGAGGTGGTGCACGGCAAGGGATCGCTGCTGTCCAAGATGCCGGGCGATGCCTGGCAGAAGTTCGCCAACCTGCGCCTGCTGCTGACCTACCAGATGACCAGTCCTGGCAAGAAGCTCAACTTCATGGGCAACGAGATCGCCCAGGGACGCGAGTGGCAATCGAAATGGGAACTGGAATGGTGGCAACTCGGTCAGGACTACCACCGCGGAATGCAGAATCTGGCCTGTGACCTGAACCATCTGTACGCCAAGCTGCCGGCGTTGCACGATCTGGATTTCCAGTCTGAAGGGTTCAGCTGGATAGACTGCAACGACGCGGAGCATTCCGTGCTGTCGTACCAGCGACGCGCCCGCGACGGCTCCAGCGTCGTCGTTGCGCTGAACCTGACCCCGGTTCCGCGCAAGCATTACCGCATCGGTCTGCCTTTCCAGGCGCAATACCGCGAGGTACTGAACAGCGATTCGGAATACTACGCGGGCAGCAACATCGGCAACGCCGGGCTGATCCAGGCCGAACCTATCCCCTGGATGGGCCTGCCCTGCTCCGCGGTGATCTCGTTGCCGCCGTTGGCCGGCGTGGTCCTCGTCCCCGAAGCTTGAAAACCGCGAACCTGAAACCAGTCAGCCTGAAACCCGTTATTGATCTGAATTGACCGCCATGTCGAAACTCACTCAATCGCCCGCCTGGCAAGCACTCAAGGCACACCATCCAGCCGTCGCAACGCTTTCGATGCGGCAGATGTTCCGCGACGACCCGGCGCGCTTCGAGCGCTTCTCGGTCCTGTTCGACGGCCTGCTGTTCGACTACTCGAAGAACCGCATCACCGCCGAGACCGTCGGGCTGCTGCTCGATCTGGCTGCTCAGGCAGGGCTGCCCGCCTGGATAGCGCGCATGTTCGGCGGCGACAAAATCAACACCACCGAACACCGTGCCGTGCTGCATACCGCGTTGCGTAACCGCTCCGGGCATCCCGTGCTGGTGGACGGCAAGGACGTGATGCCGGACGTGCGCCGCGTGCTGGACCATATGCGCAGCTTCGCCGATGCGGTGCGCGGCGGCGGACATCGAGGCCACACCGGCAAACAGATCACCGACATCGTCAACATCGGCATCGGTGGCTCCGACCTCGGCCCGCTGATGGTCTGCGAGGCGCTCAGGCACTATGCCCGGAACGACCTGCGCGCGCATTTCGTCTCCAACGTCGACGGCACCCATCTGGCCGAAACGCTGAAGAGACTGGACGCCGAGACCACGTTGTTCATCGTCAGCTCGAAGACATTCACCACCCAGGAGACCATCACCAACGCCCGCTCCGCGCGTGCCTGGCTGGTCGGCAAGCTGGGCGACGAACAGGCTGTCTCCAGGCACTTCGCCGCAGTCTCCACCAACCTCAAGGCCACCGGCGAATTCGGCATCAACCCGGACAACGTGTTCGAGTTCTGGGACTGGGTCGGCGGACGCTACTCGCTCTGGTCGGCCATCGGCTTGCCGATCGCGCTGCATGTCGGCATGGACCATTTCGAGGAATTGCTGGGCGGCGCCTACGCGATGGACGAACACTTCCGTAGCGCACCGCCGGAGCAGAACATCCCGGTGCTGATGGGCCTGCTCGGCATCTGGTACGGCAACTTCTTCGGCGCGAGTTCCAACGCCGTATTCCCCTACGACCAGTACCTGCACCGCTTCCCCGCCTACCTGCAGCAGCTCGACATGGAAAGCAACGGCAAGCGCGTGGACCGCGACGGCAACCCGGTTGATTACGACACCGGCATGGTGATGTGGGGCGAACCCGGCACCAATGGCCAGCACGCCTTCTACCAGCTGATCCATCAAGGCACGCGCATGATCCCGGCGGATTTCCTCGCCCCGATGCACAGCCAGAACCCCATCGGCGAACACCACCCCATCCTGCTCGCCAACTGCTTCGCCCAGACCGAAGCGCTGATGCTGGGCAAGACCGCCGAAGAGGCCCGTGCCGAACTGGAAGCGCAAGGCCTGGGCGGCGATGAACTCGAAGCCCTGCTGCCGCACAAGGTGTTCCCCGGCAACAAACCGACCAATACCCTGCTGTTCGACCGTCTGACCCCGCACACGCTTGGTATGCTGATCGCCTTGTACGAGCACAAGGTGTTCGTGCAGAGCGTGGTATGGAACATCAACCCCTTCGACCAATGGGGCGTGGAGCTCGGCAAGCAACTGGCGGGCAAGATACTGCCGGAGTTGCGCGACGGCGCTGGGGCATCGTCGCACGATGCCTCGACCGGCGGACTGATCGAACACTACCGCCGGCATCGCTAGCGACAGCCTCTGCTTCGGCCCACATCTGCCATCAGGAATCTCCCGCCATGCTGACCGAATGGCTGACCTGGCTAGCCGCCGATTGCCCTCCCCTTGTGCGCAAGCTGGGCTATCTGCGCGAAAGCATCGCCATCCGTTCGCGTCACCGGCGCTGCAAGACGGCGTGGCAACCGCATCTGACGAACAGCCGCACCGCATTACTCGACTCGCTGCAGGCATGCAGCAGCTTCCGTACCGCGCTGGTATTCGGCTCCGGGCTGTTGCTAGATGTTCCGCTGGACGAACTGGCCCGGCGTTTCGAGCAAGTGTATCTGGTCGATGTCGTCCATCTGCCCGAGGTGAAGCGCGCCGTGCGGCGTCATGCCAACGTGCGCTGCATCGATCTCGATGTCACCGGATTCATCGAGCATATGGGGGCGCTGTCTCCGGAGCGACTCGAATTACCGCCACCCGATTGTTTTCTCGACGAGCCTGACATCGATTGGGTGGCTTCGGTCAACCTGCTCTCCCAGTTGCCGCTGTTACCTGCGGACTGGCTGCGCCAACATTTTCCGGAACTGGACGAAGCGATGCTGGAAGCATGGGGGACGCGGATGATGCGGCAGCATATGGACTACCTCGCCGCCTTCGCCGCACCGACCTGTCTGCTGGTTGACATGGAGCAGACGGTCCATGACCTCAACGGCGAGGTAATCGAGAACATCAATTTCGCCGCCAGACTCGGCCTCGATGAAGGAGCATCGGAACAATGGCGCTGGAACATCGCCCCGCCGGGAGAGATCGCCCCGGGTATAGGCAGCTTCCACCGCATCGCGGCACACTACTGATCCCGCTTGCCCCAGGGCAATGACTGTATAATCCGGCGTTACCGGCCCAACGCTCCCGTCCGGAATGGCCGGCCTTAATGGATCGAACTCAGGAGCACATCATCAAGACCTCAAGCAAAAAGAGCCGCACACCTTCGGTGATTGGCAACCTGCCCCCGCTCGGCATGGATGCCGACAGCATCGTCGACGACTTCCGCCGTTATTTCAGCCACACGCTGGGCCGCGATGAGCCGCAGTTCTCCAGCTACCAGATGTACGAATCGCTGGTGCTGTCGCTGCGCGACCGCCTGGTGGAACGCTGGCGCAACACGCGCCAGGCCTACCGGGAAGCGGACTGCAAACGCACCTATTATCTGTCGCTGGAATTCCTGATGGGGCGCGCATTGGGCAACGCGATGCTGAATCTGGACGTCGATCCGGACACCGCCGCCGCGCTTCGCAAGCTGGAAGTGGAACTCGATGCGGTCGCCGAGCACGAGCACGACGCGGGCCTGGGCAACGGCGGCCTCGGCCGGCTGGCGGCCTGCTTCCTCGACAGTTGCGCCTCGCTGCAACTGCCGGTAATGGGCTACGGCATACGCTATGAATATGGCATGTTCCGCCAGAAGATCGAGAACGGCAGCCAGATCGAGGAAGCGGACCACTGGCTGCGCGACGGCAATCCCTGGGAGATCGAACGCCAGGAATTCGCCACGCGCATCAAGTTCGGTGGCCGCACGGAATACTTCACCGACCAGACCGGCCGGATGCATGTGCGCTGGGTCGACACCCGCGACGTGATGGCGATGCCCTACGACGTGCCGGTGCCGGGCTACCGGAACGGCACGGTGAACACGTTGCGTCTGTGGCGCGCCGCCGCGACCGAGGAATTCGACCTGTCCGAATTCAACGCCGGCAGCTATACCGAGGCGGTCGCATCCAAAAATGCTGCCGAGCACATCACGATGGTGCTCTATCCCAACGATGCCAGCGAGAATGGCAAGGAGTTGCGCCTGCGCCAGCAATACTTCCTTGCCTCGGCCAGCCTGCAGGACGTGCTGCGCCAGTGGGTCAAGACGCACGACCATGACTTCAGCAATTTCGCCGAGAAGAACTGCTTCCAGTTGAACGACACCCACCCGACCTGCGCAGTGCCCGAACTGATGCGTCTGCTGATGGACGAGCACGGCATGGGCTGGGACGAAGCCTGGTCCATCACCAGCCGCACGATGGCCTACACCAACCATACGCTGCTGCCTGAGGCACTGGAGAAATGGCCGGTCAGCATGTTCGGCCGCCTGCTGCCCCGCCTGATGGACATCGTGCGCGAGATCAATGCCCGCTTCATCGCCAAGGTGGCCTTGCGCTATCCCGGCGATATCGAGCGCCAGCGTCGCATGTCCATCATCGAGGAAGGTTGCGACCAGCAGGTGCGCATGGCCTATCTGGCAGTCGTGGCCTGCCGTTCGGTCAACGGCGTCGCGGCGCTGCATTCGCAATTGCTGCAGCAACAGCTGTTCCGCGATTTCCATGAGATGTGGCCCGAGAAGTTCAACAACAAGACCAACGGCGTTACACCCCGCCGCTGGCTGGCGTGGAGCAACCCGGCGCTGGGCCGCCTGATCGACGAGACCATAGACAATGGCTGGCGCACTGACCTGTCGCAACTGCAGCAACTGACGCGATTCGCCGACGATGCTGCGTTCCGCGCCCGCTGGCACGAGGTGAAACAGGCGAACAAGCAGCGTCTGGCCGAGATGGTGAAGCGCGACTGCGGCATCGAATTCGACACCAACGCGCTGTTCGACGTACAGGTCAAGCGCATCCACGAATACAAACGCCAGTTGCTGAACGTGCTGCACGTGATCCATCTCTACGACCGCATCAAGCGCGGCGACACTGCCGACTGGACGCCGCGCTGCGTGCTGATCGGCGGCAAGGCCGCGCCCGGCTACATGATGGCGAAGCGCATCATCAAGCTGGTCAATTCCGTCGCTGAAGTGATCAATAACGATTCGGACACCAAGGGGCTGTTGCGACTGGCATTCCTGCCGAACTACCGTGTCACCGCGATGGAGGCGATCTGCCCCGGCACCGACCTGTCGGAACAAGTATCCACCGCAGGCAAGGAAGCTTCCGGCACCGGCAACATGAAGTTCATGATGAATGGCGCACTGACCATAGGCACGCTGGACGGCGCCAACATCGAAATCCGCGAAGAGGCCGGCGAAGAGAATTTCTTCCTGTTCGGTCTGAGCGCGGAACAGGTCGATGCGATGCGAGGCTGTTACGATCCGGCGGCGATCATTAATGCCGACGAGGATCTACGACGCGTGATGGACCTGCTGACCAGTGGACACTTCAACCTGTTCGAGCCTGGCATCTTCGACCCGATCATCCAGTCGATCTACAATCCCGCCGATCCCTGGCTGACCGCGGCGGACTTCCGCAGTTACGTCGATTGCCAGCGACGGGCGGCGCAGGCCTACCGCAACCGCGATGCGTGGACCCGCATGAGCATCATCAACACCGCGACCAGCGGCAAATTCTCCAGCGACCGCACAATCCTCGATTACAACCGCGAGATATGGGGCCTGCCGCGGGTGGCGCCGAAGTTCCCCTGAACCCTCAGCGTTTCGCCGGGACTTAAACCAGTCCCGGCGAATATTCCGAATACCAACAAACAAAAAGCCGCACGACTTTCATCGTGCGGCTTTTGTTTTACTGCCTGACCGAAACTACGCTTGCGGGTGCTGGGTCTCGATCTGAACCAGCGGTTCATTCTCTACGTACACCTCGCGCTGGCGTGTGCGGCGGCGGTTTACCGGCTGTCCGCCGGCCGGAGTTGCTTCGGTAATGGCGCTGAACTTGTTCGGATCGGTTTCGATCTGAACCAGCCCGTCGCCACCGGATGCCGCTACGACTGGCGCTGCGACCGCAACCGGCTGAGGTACGGCAACCGGCTTGGCCGGAGCAAAGTTCGCCGGATAAGCGATGTACTCGGTTGGCTTCAGCGGCGGTACGTAGCCTGCGGGATAAGCGACGTACTCGGTCGGTTTGGATATTGCTGGAGCGGCAGGGGCAGCCTGCTCGCCGCCCGTTTCCGTAGCCATCATCTCGCCGTTCGGTCCACCATTTTCACGGCGTTCTCGTTCGCGACGGCCTCCACGGCGACCGCGACGGCGACTTCCTTCGCGCGCACCGCCCTCTTCCGCCTGTTCGGCGGCGGGAGCGGCGACTTGGGATTCCTGCACCGGCTTTTCGGTTTCCGCGACCGGAGCTACACGCGGCTGGCGCGGCTGCTTCGGTGGACGCGGTTCGCGCTCGCCTTGCGGCTGACGCGGCTCCTGCTGCTTGGCCTCGGATTGAGCCGATTTCTCGCTGCGCTCACGGCGGCCTTCGCCTCGCTCGTTGCGATCACCGCGGTCGCGGCGCTTGCCGCCTTCGCGCTCGCCGCGTTCTGCTCGGTCGCCTCGCTCTGCACGGTCACCGCGTTCGCCGCGCTCACGACGCTGGCGTGACTTGCCCGCAGCGGCTTTCGCCTTGGGCTTTTCTTCTTCCGCGCTCAGCGACTTGAACCAGCCGATGATCTTGCCGAGCAGCGAAGGGCCTTGAACTTTAGGCTCTTCGGCCTTCACCGGCGCCGGTTGCGCCGGCGTGATGCCCTGCACCACCGCAGTGGCACGCACGGCTTTCTGCTGTTCCTGCGCCGGGGTCAGCGGCTTGTCTTCCGCCGGTTTTTCCACCAGCTTGTAGCTGGCTTGCATCACCTCGGCAGTCATGTCGTCGTGACGCAGGCGGTTGATGCTGTAGTTCGGCGTTTCCAGATGCGGGTTCGGGATCAGCGTGATGCTGACGCGCAGGCGCGATTCGATGCGGTGGATCTCGGCGCGCTTCTCGTTCAGCAGGAAAGTGGCGACGTCCACCGGCACTTGCGCGTGGATCGCGACGCTGCTGTCCTTCATCGCCTCTTCCTGCAGGATGCGCAGGATGTGCAGCGCGGAAGACTCGGTGCCGCGGATGTGGCCGATGCCGCTGCAACGCGGGCAGGCGATGTAGTTGCTCTCGCCCAGGCTGGGTTGCAGGCGCTGGCGCGACAATTCCAGCAGGCCGAAACGCGAAATCTTCGCGGTCTGCACGCGGGCGCGGTCGTAGCGCAGCGAATCGCGCAGGCGGTCTTCGACGGCGCGCTGGTTCTTGCTCGACTCCATGTCGATGAAGTCGATCACGATCAGGCCGCCCAGGTCGCGCAGGCGCAACTGGCGGGCGATCTCTTCGGCCGCTTCGAGGTTGGTGTTGAACGCGGTCGATTCGATGTCCGATCCCTTGGTGGAGCGCGCCGAGTTGATGTCGATGGAGGTCAGCGCTTCGGTGTGGTCGATCACGATGGCGCCGCCGGAAGGCAGGCGCACTTCGCGCGCATGGGCGGACTCGATCTGGTGCTCGATCTGGAAGCGCGAGAACAGCGGCACATCGTCGACGTAGCGCTTGATGCGGTTCACGTTGTCCGGCATCACCGTGCTCATGAACGCCAGCGCCTGCTGGTAGATGTCCTCGGTGTCGATCAGGATCTCGCCGATCTCGGGGTTGAAGTAGTCGCGGATCGCGCGAACCACCAGGCTGCCTTCCAGATAGATCAGCGAAGGCGCCTTCTCGGCTGCCGCTGCGCCATCGATGGCATCCCACAACTGCTTCAGGTAGTTCAGGTCCCACTGCAGCTCTTCTTCGCTGCGGCCAATGCCCGCGGTGCGGGCGATGATGCTCATGCCGGCAGGAACGTCGATATGCGACAGCACTTCGCGCAGTTCGTTGCGCTCTTCGCCCTCGATGCGACGCGACACGCCGCCGCCGTTCGGGTTGTTAGGCATCAGCACGATGTAGCGGCCAGCCAGGCTGATATAGGTAGTCAGCGCCGCGCCCTTGTTGCCGCGCTCGTCCTTCTCGACCTGCACCAGCAGCTCCTGGCCTTCGCGCAATGCTTCCTTGATGCTGGGGCGGTTGCCGCAACCGGGCTGGTAGTACTGGGGAGAGACTTCCTTGAAGGGGAGGAAACCGTGGCGGCTGCCGCCGTATTCGACGAAACAGGCCTCGAGACTGGGCTCGATACGGGTGATGACTGCCTTGTAGATGTTGCTCTTGCGTTGCTCTTTGCCGGCGGTTTCGATGTCGAGATCGATCAGTTTCTGACCGTCGACAATGGCGACGCGGAGTTCTTCCGGCTGCGTCGCATTGAATAACATGCGTTTCATTTTTTATTGTCTCCCGCGCTCTGACACGGGCGAGACCAAGCTGCACGCGGTCAGGCGTGCGAGAGGAGCAATCGTGCAAACAGTGTCGGCTTGTGCGTACGTTTGGTCAAAATCGGTTCTCTGTCGTTAGCTTGTCTTAATTATTCCGGGTAACGCGGCCAATGGCGCGTCACGAAAAATCCACAGGTGCTTTGAGCGCGTATTTCAATTACCATCACTGCTTGATTTCCGGTGAGTGACATTAACCGGGCGGGCGGCTGCTTCGTAGGCGGCTTGACTGCCTGCCTCTATATGCGACGGGGACTTTCCACCCGTTTTTACGAAGGCGCACACGCGAGCGACGAAGTATATTCAAAATGAATGGTTTAAGCAAAGAATCTGTCACCTTTCTGGAAGTGGACGAAGCAGGCGAGACGCAGCGCATCGACAACTTCCTGTTTCGCCAGCTGAAAGGCGTGCCCAAGAGCCATGTCTACCGCATTTTGCGCGGCGGCGAGGTGCGCGTGAACAAAAAACGGGTGGACCAGACCTACCGCTTGAAACTGGGGGACATGCTGCGCATTCCCCCGATCCGCGTCGCGGAAAAGGCCGAGGCAGAGTATGTTCCGGCAGTGGAATTCCCCATCCTTTATGAAGATGACGCGCTGCTGGCAATCAACAAGCCCTCGGGGACTGCGGTGCATGGGGGCAGCGGGGTCAGCTTCGGGGTCATCGAGCAGTTGCGCCGCGCGAGGCCACAGGCCAAGTTCCTGGAACTGGTACACCGGCTCGACCGCGAAACCTCGGGCGTACTGCTGGTGGCGAAGAAGCGTTCCGCGCTGACCGGGCTGCACGAAATCATGCGTGAGGGCAACAGCGACAAGCGCTATTACGCGCTTGTGCTGGGGCAGTGGAAGAATGCGCGCCAGCACGTAAAACTGCCGCTGCACAAGTTCGACACCCCGCAGGGCGAGAAGCGGGTGATGGTGCGCGAGGACGGCCAGCAGGCCCACACCATTTTCAGCCTGCAAAAGAGTTGGGCGCCCCAAAATGGTGGAACAGGATTTTCCTTGTTGGAGGCCGAATTGAAGACCGGCCGCACCCACCAGATCCGAGTGCACCTGTCGCATCTGGGCTTCCCTATCGCCGGCGACGACAAGTACGGCGACTTTGCACGCAATAAGGCGCTGATGAAACAAGGGCTTAAGCGCATGTTCCTGCATGCCCATTCGATCTCCTTCAATCATCCGTTGACCGGCGAGCTGTTGCACATCACCGCCCCCTTGCCGCCGGAACTGGAAAGTTTCGTAGCCAGGCTGGATGCCGGCGCGGAATGATCACGGAGAATAGCTTGCTGCGGAATATTCCCTTTTCGTTTATCCTTGAATCCCGCACCATTGGTGCAGTTATTCTCGGAATATGGATAGCATAGACTCCCTCACCGGATTTCTGAGTCGGTTCGGCTGTATCCAGACCGCCATGAAGCTGGCGGCAAGTCCGGCGGCGGATGGCAAGTCGCTGGCCGTCATCTGGCTCGACCTCGACCGCTTCAAACAGATCAACGAGTCATTCGGCCATCTTGGCGGCGATGAGGTGATCGGCAACCTCGGGATGCGCTTTCGCAACCGCGTGAGCGGACGTGCGGAACTGGCCAGAATGGGCGGCGACGAGTTCGTTTTCCTGGTGCCTCATTGCGATTCCTCCCATGCGCAACAACTGGCGGGAGAGCTCGCCAGCACGGTCGAAGAACCGCTCACGATAGGCAATCTCACACTTCGTCCTACTGCAAGCATAGGTATCGCCATCCACGAACCCTGCGAGGATCCGCTGGCACTGCTCGATCGGGCCGATCGTGCAATGTTCGCGGCCAAGAACAAGGGAGGGAACACCATTGTCTGCTCGGGAGAGGAGCCCATCCCGGGACGTCTGGGGATTACCCTCGCCCGGGAGGAGTTGGCGATCGAGAATAGCCTGCATACGGCATTGGAGACCGGCGGCTTCAGCCTGCACTATCAGCCTATCATCCGTGCGGACGGCAGCATTGAGGCCGCCGAAGCACTGATGCGCTGCTCGGTCAACGGCGAGAACATCCCTCCCGGAAAATTTATCCCGGTCGCGGAGAAGACCGGCCTGGTGATCCGTCTGGGCGAATGGAGTCTGTTGCAGGGGGCGATGCATGCCCGCAAGCTGCAAGACGCCGGTTACCACACCAAGGTCGCGATCAACGTCTCGCGCGCCCAACTAATCTCGCCGAAATTCACCCAAGCGCTGCATGCGGCGCTGGTCTGTTCCAACGTCAAGCCGGAACTGGTGGAACTGGAGTTGACCGAATCGCTGTTCATGGATATCTCCGACACCGTCCAGAAGAACCTGAAGAACGCCATCGCCGCCGGCGTCGGATTGGCCATCGACGATTTCGGCACCGGCTATTCCTGCCTGGCCAACCTGAAGGACATCCCCGCCGGGAAACTCAAGCTGGATCGTGCTTTCGTCACCGTGCTGCCGGAAGACAAGCGTGCGCTGGCGGTGGTCAGGGCAATGACCCAGTTGGGGCATGAGCTGGGCATGACCATCGTCGCCGAAGGCTGCGAAACAAAGGAACAGATCGACGCCCTGCTCGAAGCCGGTGTCGATGCCATCCAGGGCTTCTTTTATGCCAGACCGATGCCGGAGGAGACGCTGCTCCCTTGGTTGCAATCAAGGAACAACAACAAATGACCGCGACACAACAAGATTCCCAACCTTCTGCGGTAGACAGCCTGTTCGAACGCTCCATCATCGATGTAGGCATCCCGCCCTGCCCGGTGATCCTGGACCGCTTCATGGCCGAGGCGAACAAGGATGAGCCCGACTACACGCGCCTGGCCGGCATCATCGGCAGCGACGTCGGACTCTCGGCAGGCCTGATCAAGACCGCCAATTCGCCGTATTTCGGCCTGCGCCAACGTGTTCGATCCGTCAACGAGGCGCTCACCGTCCTCGGGTTGAAACCGGCCAGCCGCGCCGTGGCAGGCATCATCCTGCGTAATTCATTCCCGAATGTGCCGAATCTCGAGCGTTTCTGGGATGCTTCGGCTCGCATCGCTCACCTCTCCGGCTGGCTGGCCCAAAATCTCGATATCCGCGGCCTGCGTGCCGAGGACGCCTACACCTACGGCTTGTTCCGTGACTGCGGTATCCCTGTCCTGTTGGGACGTTTTCCGAACTATGCAGCGGTGCTGGACGAAGCAAACCGGGATGCCGAGCGCAGTTTCACCGAGGTCGAAGAGACCGTCATACCGACCAACCATGCGATGGTCGGCTGTATCCTGGCGCAGAGTTGGTGGCTACCGGAAGAGATATGCCTCGCGATCCGCAACCATCACGACCTTGTGGCGATCGAGTCGGCCCAATCCTCTCTGCCGATGCTGAGCCGCAGGCTGATCGCAACGGCCCAGTTCGCAGAACATATCCTGCAACGGCAACTGGGCCTGAGTATGACCCAGGAATGGCCCAAACTGGGCGACGCCTGCCTGCAGATTCTGGATATCGGCCAGGCACAGCTCGAAACGCTGTATGCCGAGGCGGCGCCGGTCGCGGCAGCAGCCGAATAGCCGAATCGCTCCCCAAATAAAAAGGCACGTCACCGTGCCTTTTTCTATTTTCCGGGTGGGGGAGGCATCATCCCCGCGACTATCAATCGCCGTGGTGGTGATTTTTTTGTTTGTCATGACCGCGATGCTTCCCGTGGTCGTGGTGATCGCGATCGCCATCTTCGTTTACGCGCTGAACTTGAACCACCTTTGCCGGTGCAGCCTGAACGGCGGGAGCGGTATTGCTGCTGCCTACTGCCGCACCTGTCGCGCCGCCGATGGCAGCTCCCAGAATCGCACCGTTCTGGCCTCCGACGTTGTAGCCGACGGCGGCACCTGCCGCTCCGCCTATCGCACCGCCGACGACGGCGCCGCCGTCAACCGCATAGGCATTGGCGCTGGCAGCAAGGAACAGGGCGATCGCAAATTGTTTCTTCATGATTTTCTCCGAGACAGATTTTAAGGACAATGGATGTTGCGCCGGTTAGTCCGGTCGAACCGTGTTCAAGTTCCTCTCGTGCATGACAAGCCCTTTGATGATCGAACTTGCCATGCTCTCCCTCTCCTCAATCCGGGGGAGGAGGCGAACGAATCGCTACGCGAGTTTCAAGTTAACTGAATTTGTCGGCGATCCGGAGCGCATGATATTCTCGGTTTCCTAGAAAGTCATCCAACAACCATGCCTGTTTCCATCAAGACCCCGCAAGAGATCGAGAAAATGCGCATCGCCGGCCGCCTGACCAGCGAGGTGCTCGACTACATCACCCCGTTCGTCAAGGCCGGCGTGACCACCAACGAACTGGACCGGCTCTGCCACGACTATATCGTCAACGTCCAGCAAGGTATACCCGCACCGCTGAACTATGCGCCTGGCGGCCATACGCCCTACCCGAAGTCGATCTGCGCCTCGGTCAACCACCAGATCTGCCACGGCATACCGAGCGACAAGGCGCTGAAGAACGGCGACATCGTCAACCTCGACGTCACGGTGATCAAGGACGGTTACCACGGCGACAGCAGCCGGATGTACATGGTCGGCGAACCTTCGATCCAGGCCAGACGCCTGTGCGAGACCACCT
The DNA here is from genome assembly GCA_035654695.1 of Gallionella sp. GTDB lineage: Bacteria > Pseudomonadota > Gammaproteobacteria > Burkholderiales > Gallionellaceae > Gallionella. The sequence continues at coordinate 76,647 of DASRWG010000002.1, forward strand.
GGCTGGCGCTGTGGCGGGGTATCCGCGCGGTCAAACCGGGCGCATATCTGGGCGATATCGGCCATGCGATCCAGAGCTTCGTCGAACCGCTGGGTTACAGTGTGGTGCGCGAGTTCTGCGGCCACGGCATCGGTGCCCGATTCCACGAGGAACCGCAGGTGCTGCACTACGGCCGCCCAAAGACCGGCATCCGGCTGGAGCCCGGCATGACGTTCACGATCGAACCGATGATCAACGCCGGCAAGAAGGACATCAAGCAGCTGGGCGACGGCTGGACCGTGGTCACCAAGGACCACAGCTTGTCTGCGCAATACGAGCACACGATACTCGTCACCGACACCGGCTACGAGGTCTTGACCGTTTCCGATGGCTGCCCGCCCCCTCCCGCCGTCTGACGACGTCGCAACCCTGCGCGCCTCGTTGCGCAACGACCGCGCCGCCCTCGAAAAGGGCTTCTTCCAGTATGGCAAGGCCGCGCAACTGCTGAAGGCCCACAGCAGGCAGATCGACGGTTATCTGCGCCGCATCTGGCAACAGCTGGGCATGCCCGCGCCCCTCGCGCTGATCGCCGTCGGCGGCTACGGCCGCGGTGAGCTGTACCCGAAATCAGACATCGATCTGCTGATCCTGCTGAATGAAGAGCCGGATGAATCGCTGCAAGCCAAGCTGCAGCAACTGGTCGGCATGCTGTGGGACATCGGACTGGAGGTTGGCCACAGTATCCGCACCATCGAACAATGCCTCGCCGAATCCGCCGACATCACGGTACAGACCAACCTGCTGGAGGCTCGGTTGCTTTGCGGCGACAAAAAGCTGTTCCGGCAGCTGAACGCCCTGATGCAGCAGAATCTCGATCCGCGCGCGTTTTTTCTCGCGAAACAGCAGGAGCAGCAACAGCGCCATGCGCGCTTTCTCGAGGCGGACTTCAACCTCGAACCCAACCTGAAGGAAAGTCCGGGCGGCCTGCGCGACCTGCAGACCGTCAACTGGATAGCACGCGCGGCAGGGCTGGGCACACGCTGGCGCGACCTGGCCGACTCCGGCCTGATCACCGCCGCCGAGGCGCGCCAGATCGCGCGCCACGACTCGCTGCTGCAGACATTGCGCACCCGTCTGCACTATCTGGCGAAGCGCCGCGAGGACCGTCTGCTGTTCGACTTCCAGACCGAGCTGGCCGAGCAGATGGGCATAAAGGCCTCGGCCAACCGCCGTGCCAGTGAACACCTGATGCAGCGCTATTATCGTACCCGCCTCGCGGTGCGCCAGTTCAACACGATACTGCTGCAGAACCTGCGCGACCGCATCTTCCTCGACACACCGCTGCAGCACGCGCTGAACGAGCGCTTCCGCGTCATCGGCACGCTGCTGGACATCCGCGACGAACAGCTGTTCGAACACAGCCCCTCGGCGATTTTCGAAGCCATACTGCTGATGCAGCAGCATAGCGAACTGGCCGACATGTCCGCGAAGACGCTGCGCGCGCTATGGCGCGCCCAGCATCGCATCGATGCGGCGTTCCGCAACGACCCGCTGAACCGGCGGCGCTTCATGGAGATCCTGCGCCAGCCGCAGGGCATCGTCCATGCGCTGCGGCGCATGAACCAGTATGGCATCCTCGGCCGGTACATCCCCGCGTTCGGCCGCATCGTCGGCCAGATGCAGCACGACCTGTTCCACGTCCACACCGTAGACGAACATATCCTGATGGTGGTGCGCAACCTGCGCCGCTTCGCACTGCCCCAATACGCGCACGAGGTGCCCCTGTGCAGCAAGCTGATGAGCGAGTTCGCGCGTCCCGAGGTGCTGTACGTCGCCGGCCTGTTCCACGACATCGCCAAGGGCCGCGGGGGCGACCATTCGCAACTGGGCAAGAAGGACGCGCGCGCATTCTGCAAACGGCACGAACTCAGCGCCGACGACACCGAGATGGTGGTGTGGCTGGTCGAGCAGCACCTGACGCTGTCGGCCACCGCGCAGAAGCAGGACCTGTCGGACCCCGACGTGATCGCCGGTTTCGCCAGGGCGATCAGGAACGACCGCCATCTGGTCGCGCTGTACCTGCTCACCGTCGCCGACGTGCGCGGCACCAGCCCGAAGGTGTGGAACGCCTGGAAAGGCAAGTTGATGGAAGACCTGTTCCATCTCGCGCGCCGCTACCTCAGCGACGGACAGTCCGCAGACGTGCTTGGCGAGATCCGCCGCGAGGCCGCCAACACGCTCAATCTGTATGCGCTGTCGCCCGACACTTACAAGCTGCTGTGGGCGCAGCTCGACGACAGCTACTTCCAGGATCACGAGCCGCAGGAGATCGCCTGGCATACGCGGCAGCTGGCGTTCAAGGTCAACAGCGCATCGCCCGTGGTCAAGACCCGATTGAGCCGCGCCGGTGAAGGCCTGCAGGTGCTGGTGTACTGTCCGGACCAGCGCAGTCTGTTCGCCCGCATCTGCGATTTCTTCGCGCGCATGAACTTCACCATCGCCGAAGCCAAGATCCATACGACCCGCCACGGCTATGCGCTGAACAGCTTCCAGATCATGGAGGCCACGCCGTCCAGTTCCGCCTACCGCGACATCATGAACTATGTCGAACACGAGCTGACGCAGCAGATCGCGCAGGATGGACCGCTGACCCTCGCCGCCGGCGGGCGCATCAGCCGCCAGCTCAAGCATTTCCCAATCCCTACCGAAGTCGAGATCAGGCCGGGCCACAAGGGATTGATGGTGTTGTCGCTGACTGCGGGAGACCGTCCGGGGCTGCTGGCCCATATCGCCCAGATACTGGATCAGCGCGACATCCGGCTGCACCGCGCGAAGGTCAATACGCTGGGCAGCCGTGCGGAAGATGTGTTCTGGATCAGCGGCAGCATCCTGGCGCAGCCGGAGAAGACTGCCGCGCTACGCGAAGCCCTGATGAAATAGGCTACGCGCAGCCGCTCTCTTACCTCTGATCGAGACGGTCGCTCAACTTCAATCCGTTGAGCGTGGGGGCGGAGGAAGAGTCCGACTGGGCTCGGTCCGTTGCATTCGCATCGCCGGCGTTGCCGGAGGAAACGGCCGGATTGGCCGCCTCAGGCACCGTGTCCGGCTCGCCTGCCTGGAACACCCAGAACATGATGCCTATCACCGCTGCGACGGCCACCATCAGGCCGACCATCTTCGCCCTGGAAAGGAACACCGGCGCATCCTGACGGGGCATCTGTTCCGGGCGCAATGGAGCAGGTTGCATGTGCGGCGATGTCTCGTTTACCGCTTCGGTTTCGACAGTCGACCGTTCGTCGCTCCCGGACTCATCGGACGAGACGGCAGGCGTGTCGTTTTCCGCCGCGATCGCGTCGCTCTCCGGTTCGGCATCCGCGTATTCCGGCAATGTCTGGTCCGGAGTCTCGCCGGCAACGGATGCATCTGCCGCATCATCCGACCTGTCTTCCGCATTGATGACTTCATCGACGATAGTCAACTCCGGCTCTTCCTTGCTGCTCGCCGCGGTTTGTCCATCTTCCGGGGGCAGCACGGATATCTGGTCGCTCCCCGCTTGTTCGGCCAGCATCATCCTTTCCCAGCTGGGATAGTGCTCTGGCTTGAACTGCTCCTCCCGCTCGGCCATCTTCCGGATCTCGGCTTCCGCCGCCTGAGAGACGGCCCGCTCGAACTCCTCGCGATTCCTTCTGGCTTCCTCGATCATCCGTTTGGCGCGTTCCATCGCCCACTGTTCGGCGGCCAGCGCCTGTTGCTCGGCCAGTTCGGCACGGCGCTCGGTATCGATGCGCGCCTGCATCAAGGCGGTGGTCTCTTTTTCGAGGGACCGCTGCTGTTCGACCTGCCCGAGCAGTTCCCGCTCCAGATCGAGATGGATACGTTGCTGCTCCAGCAACTCAAGCTCTTCTTTTTCGCGCTGTTCCGCAAGCAGTCGCGCCTGCTCAGCCATCTCTATGCGCTTTGCCACGGCGAGAGCGGTCTGTTCCTCTATCCGGCGCTGCGACTCTTCGGCTTCCCGTGCACGCTCTTCCTCGGCATCGCATCGCGCGCGGGATTCCTGCAGCCGCGCCTCGCGCTCCTCCTGCTGCCGCTTCGTCGACTCCGCGATCGCATTGATGCGCTCTTCGATCGCCCGTTCCGCCGCGATGCGATCCTGCTCCGCCTGCGCGGCCATGCGTTCGGCCTCTTCGGAACGCGCCTGCAACATCGCAGCCGTTTCCTCTTCCAGTTCCTTCTGCCGCCCCAACCGTTCGATCAATTCGCGTTCGCGCTCGGCATGTTCCTGCTGACGGGCCAGCAGTTCTGTCTCCATCTTCTCGCGCTGCTCCGCATCTGCCCTGGCCTGCTGTTCCAGTTCGACTCGCTTGCGCGCAGCGACGGCTGCCGCCGCCTCGATGCGCAGTTTCGACTGCTCGATCTCGGCCGCATGGTTCTCTTCCTCGATCCGCAGTTTGGCCATGTTCTCCGCCCGCGCCATCGCGGTCTGGCGGGCCTCTTCGGCGGCGGCGACCTGCTTCTGGAAGCTCGCCGTGGCGAGCGCATCGGCACGGATCCTCTCCTTCTCGGCCGCAAGCGCACGGGCTTCCTCCTCGACACGCGCGCGGGCCATGTTGCGGGCGCGCACCGCAGCCTGCTCCTTCTCGCGCATGGTCTCGACCAGCTGCATCTCCAGCCGTTCGGTTTCCAGCGCCAGCTCTCTGGCCTGCACTTCGAGTTCGATGCGTTCCTGATTCTTCCGGATCGCGCTCTGCTCGGAGGCATTGCGCGCTTCTATCGCGGCAAGCATGCAAGATTCCGATTCGGCCTTCTCTTCTGCCAAACACTGCGCCTGCTGCGCTGCGGCGGCTTTCTGGTCGGCGGCCGCTATCGCCTTCAGCTCTGCCTGCTCCTGCAACTCGATCTCGCGCAGTGCCTGAGACTCCGCATTGATGCGCTGTTGTGCCAGATTCGCCAGATGCTGCTCGGCCTGCACTTTCTCGGCTGCCGTCTGCACCGCCTTGCGCTCGAGTTCGATGCGTTCTTGCGCCTCCTCCTCGACCTGGCGCAACAGGGCGATCGCCTGTTCCCGCGACTGCATCGCCTCTTTCTCGACTTCCAGCGCGACATCCCTGGCGCGCATTTCCAGTTCGAGGCGCTCCTTGTTGTTCTGGACGGCAAGCTGTTCAGCCGTAGTGCGCGCCTCTATCGTCGCACGCAGCTGGTTTTCCATCTCGGCGTTCTCTTCGGCCACGCGTTTGGCCTGCTGCGCCGCCGCCGAACGCTGGTTGGCCGCTTCGATCTCCTGCAACTCGGCTTGCAGTTTGAGCTCCAGCTCGCGGGTCGCCTGCAACTCGGCCTCGGCGCGTTGTTGCGCCAGCACCGTCAGATCCTGCTCGGCCTGTAGTTTGTAAGCGGCCGCCTGAGCGGCCTTACGCTCGATGGACAGCCGCCCCTGCGCTTCCTGTTCGGCTTTGCGCAACAAGGCATTCTTTTCTTCCTGCAGCAGTTGCGTCTGGCGATCGAACTCGGCCTGGGATCGCGCAAGTTCCGCCGCCTCCTGTTCGCTCCTGAAACGGCGCTCGGCTTCGGCCCGCGCCATGCCTTCCGCCTCGGCCCGTAGCCGGACCGCTTCGAATATCTGACGTTCTTCGCGTTCGCGCGCTTCGGCATTCAGTCTCGCCTGATCTTCCAGCTGCTTGCGTTGCGCCAGCACGTCGGCAGCGGCTCGTTCCAGCGCGGCGCGAGACTGCGCCGCCTGCTCCGCCTCCCGTTCGGCTGCAACCTTCTTCTGGATTTCGCTCAACGCCAAGGCTTCGGCGGCGGCCTTGGCTTCTGCCGCCTCTGCCGCGGCCTGTTCCGCAACCAGTCTGGCATTGACCAGATCGAGCGTTTCCTGCTCCTTGCGCACCTTGATTTCTGCGGCGCGGGCGATCGCTGCGTCGGCCGCGGCCTTTTCCTGGGCGAAGCGAGCCAAGTCCTGTTCCATGCGCGCGCGGTTCTCGGCGGCATGGACGGCATGCTGCTCGGATTCGACGCGCCGGCCTATCTTGTCTAGTTCAGCTTGTTCGATATCAGCCCTGCTGCGCGTCAGCCGCAATTCCTCCGCTTCCGCCTCGGCCCGCTTGGCCGCAATATCGCGCAGCTCCTGCTCCAGCACGAGCTTCTCCTCGGCGGCTCGTTTGCGTTCAAGTTCGGCGGCCTCGCGCTCGCTCGCCGCCCGACCGATGAGAGTCTCGATCTCGGCGATCTCGGTGCGTATCGTCTGCAGTTCAGCCTCGGCGCTCCGCCTTGCTTCCTCGTCTGCCTTGATGCGCTGTTCGATCGCCAGCGCCAGTTCGCGCTCGGCACGCAGTTTCTCGTCGGCGGTGGTGCGAGCAAGCTGTTCCTGCTGCAGACGCTGGTTCAGTTCCTCGGTCGCCTGTTGTTCCGCACGCAACCTGGCCTGATTTTCGGCTTGCAGGCGCAGTTCCAGATCCAGTCTGGCCTGCCATTCAGCGGCAGCCCGCTTCTCGATATCGAGCTTGGCCCTGATGGCTTCTCCCAGCCTGACCTCGTCTTGTGCCTTGGCCTCGATCTGTGCAGTCAACTCGATCTCGGCACGGGCACGGGCCTGGGCCACCGCGCGCGCATGTGCTTCCGCGCGGGCGCGCGCCTGAGCTGAAAGCTCGGCTTGGGTCTCGGCCTCGATGCGGTCGCGCGCTTCCTGTATCGCCTGGGTTCCGGCGGCGAGTTTAGTGTCGTCTTTGTCGACTAGGCGGATCGATGGTTGCTTGGACATAGCGTTGCTCCCTGTATCTGGTTGATACGCATTTAACCCGCAGGATCATGGCGATTCCGGCGGCCTTGCCCGCATGACAACGGCACGCGGGGGGCCGGGATCGAGGCAGAAAAACAGGCTGTTTCAGCCCTCCGCCAGACAGAAAGTCGCCCGACTCGCGGCCTTCAGGCCACATGCCGGGAAACGTCCGCCACCACTTGCTCGAACATCTTCTGCGTCAAGCGTTTTGTCTGGGTATTGTAGCGGCTGCAATGGTAGCTGTCGAACAGCGTCAGGCCGCCCGGCAACTCGTGTCGCGCGCCATGGCCGAAGACATGCGCACTCTTGCGCTGCCCCAGCGCCGTCAGCACCGCCTGGTGGGCAATCAGACCCAGCGCCATCACCGCCGCACCGTCCGGCAGCGCCGCCAGCTCCCCGGCCAGATAGCCGTTGCAGGCGCGCACCTCGGAAGGCTCCGGCTTGTTCTGCGGCGGCAGGCAGCGCACCGCGTTGGTGATGCGGCAACCCCGCAGCGACAGTTCCCGGTTTGCATTCTTCTCCGCATCCAGCGGATCGGGGCTGGTCGCAAAGCCATATTTGTGCAGCGTGCCGTACAGCAGGTTGCCGGCATAGTCGCCGGTGAACGGGCGTCCGGTGCGGTTCGCGCCGTGCATGCCGGGCGCGAGGCCGACGATCAGGAACCTGCTCCCAGGCGCGCCGAACGAGCTGACCGGCAAGGCGTGATAACCGGGGTGATCGATGCGCACCTGGTCGAGGAAACCGCTCAGCCGCGGACAATCGCGGCAGCTCTCTGAAAAAGTCTTATTCATCTCTTACCCGAAGAAACCGACATACCAGAGGTAGGCTAGCGAAACGACGCCCGCCGCGATGACCACAAAATACGGCCACACAACCCGCGTCTCGATGTAGGGATCGACCAGCGAACGGTTGGCGCCCTTGGGCAGGTCGGCCAGCGCGGTCAGCGAAGTGCCAAACGGGATGTTGATGTAGGCGCGCGCATTGATCGCCCAGCCGCAGGCATCCAGTATCGGGCCGAGATTGCGCCGCTTCAGCTTGAACCAGGCCATCGCCATCGACGGGCCGGAGACCATCAGCATCAGCCCGATCAGCGCCAGCGGTATCTGCCAGAACTTCAATCCCAGCACGCCGCTGACGATGGAGGCGAGGATGCCGCCGATCGCGCCTATCGCCAGACCCATCGCCGCGAAGATACCGGCGAACTTGCCGACGTCGAACGGCGGCTTGGGCGCGGCGGGCTCGGCCACGCCCTTGCCGCCTTCCGCGACCGCCTTCCCCATCTTGTCGTCCACCGCGCTGGCCTTGGAGGCGGCGAATTTCTGCAACTGTTCGCTGATTGCCTTCGTAAGTTTCTTGTACGGCGACCAGAACGCCTGGCGGATGCTGATCGGATGGTCGACGATGCGCACGATCTGCGCGTTCCAGTCCCGCCCCTTGCGGTCGTAGAAGATACCGTTGCGCCCGACCAGCAGGAAGTCCGAATCGCCCGCGGTGAAGGCCGCGGCGATGCTCATTTTCTCCGTGCCGCCGCTGCGCACGCAGTCGCAATACACGAGGCACACGCCGCTCATGTTGGCGAACGCCGCATGCTTGTTCACATCCTCGACCTTGACGCACAGTTCGCAGCTGCGGCCGTCCAGATACAGCGTGCCGACCTGGAAGATCGCCTTGTCGCGGCCGGTGTAGAAGTTGCGGAAGGACACGAAATTGTTGACCAGTTTGAATAGGTCGCGCTTGTAGTGCAGCAGCTTCTCCACCGAGCGTATCGCCCTGACCTCGGCCTCGACCGCCTTGTCCTGCGCGATCAGCGCATCGATCTGCTGGCGGCGGCCGGCCGAGATGATCTCGCGGATGCGTGCAATGCCGAGCCGCTCGACATTGCCTTGCGGCTTGTCCGCTTGCCATGCCTCGAATGCCGCGAAGCGGGCGCACAAGACTTCCCATTCGCTATCGTTCAACGACTCCGCACCGCCCAGCAGCGGCTGCACGACCTGCGTGCGGAACGCCGCCAGCCGCGCCTGCCATGCCGGATTGACGCCCCCGACCAGCGGCAGCGGCTTGTTCGCCTCCACGGTCGCCAGCGGGAAGTCCGCCACTTCGGTGCTCTGCGCCGAGAGGCTCTTCGCGGCGAGTTGCTGGTAGTCCTCGACCGCACGGCTCAACGGTGCCGCGGCGCGCGTGTCGTAAGCTGCCAGCCGACAGCGGGTGAAGTAGTCGGCGATCTTGGCGCGCACGGCATCGTAGGCTTGCGCCGCGGCCAGCGTGTTCTCGCCGAGGAACAGCACCGCCGCATCGCGCTCGCCCTGCGCATACCACGCCTCGTAGGCCGCCGCCTCGTCGAAGAAGCGGCCGGCGATCTCCTGCGTGATGCCGACTTGCCCGCTCACATCCGCCGACGAACCGGCGCAGGCGGCGATGTCCTCGACCGCCGCGCGCAAGCCCGCATCGGCGATCTGTTCGGCACAGATCACGCCGTCGCCGTTGAACTCCTGCCCTGCGACCAGCTTCTCGACATCGTCCATGTCCGCCAGCGAAATCTCCTGTGCATCCGGCTTGCCCAGACTCTTCAGGATATGCCGCGCCGAAGCCAGCAACTCCCGCCCCGCCTCGTTCCCGTCGTCGATGTCGGACAAGGCCAGACGGTCGGTTCCCTCGATCAGCAGGTCGGGATCCTTCAGCATGCCGCCAGCCCAGCCGATCGCCTCCAGCACCTCGTTGGGGCGCACCTGCCCGTCTCCATCGCTGTCGATCACGTCCAGCGTGCGCGCATCGAATTCGATGCCGCGCGTCGGACAGCTCAGCGCCGCCCAAAGCTTCTGGTCGAGCTCACGCAGCGCCAGCAGATCGGCCCCGTTGTCGATCTGCACCTGATCGAAACCGCCCGCGCGAAAGAAATTCCATGTATGTTTTTCAGCCATGCTTCCTCCAAGATAACTAAACAACCACCGGCTAAAGCCGGAGGGTTTGAATTACGGACTGGAAGTCCGGATACGCGTCGCCTGAACGACGCGTCTTAATCAGGTTCCATTTTGAAATCATCGTTCGGCTTAGGCTCAAAGTGATGTTCCAAGTACTGCTCTATCATTTCTTCTGTCATCTGGCCTACCGTGGCGCAAAAATACCCTCTCGCCCAGAAATGCCTACCCCAATATTTCTTTTTCAGGTGCGGAAACTCCTCAAACAGCTTGCTCGACGTGCGACCTTTGATCCGTCTCATGATCTCGCTCGGCGCCATCGTCGGGGGACAGCTGGCCAGAATATGCACATGATCCTTGCTCACTACACCCTTGACTATCCTAATCTCAAAGGCTTCGCAGGTCTCTCTCACCAGCTCTCGAATTCGCTCCGCCACATCTCCTCTCAGAACCTGATAGCGGTACTTCGTTACCCATACAAAGTGATACTCAATTTGAAAAACCGTATGGCTTCCGTATCTGTATTCCATGCCGCACCTCCTTTCGTGCAGCATATTGTCGCAGCTAAAGCTGACCGGCTAAAGCCGGTGGTTTAAACCTTATGATCGATAATTACGCCAGACCAAGCCGGTGGAACTTGCCACTTCCCCCTTTGTAAAAGGGGGATTGAGGGGGATTAAAATTCTGAGTCATAAGCCATCTTCCGCAAATCCCCCCCTCACCCCCCTTTTACAAAGGGGGGATAGCCTATGCCGAAATCGATAGCGGCAATTTATTGTTCCCGATGTTCGAGCGTATAGCCCGCCTGCCCGTCCTGCCCGAGATGGCGAACCAGATACGGCATCACTTCCTGCAGCACGCCGTGCAGCGTCCACGGCGGATTGAGCACGAACATGCCGCTGCCGTACATGCCGAAACCATCCGGGCTGGGCTCTTACACGCAGGCTACCCCCTCACCAGCCGCCAAAGAGTGTAATCGTCCACCACACTCCCTGCATGCAAAATTGATACACTATCGCCAGTTAACTGACATGACTCACCTTACAATACCAAATAACCAGACGGTTTTATGCACCTTCCATCTACATTCCTTCACATCAAAGGTATAAGCCCCAAGAAAGAGCTCGAACTCTGGAACAAAGGGATTGTGTCTTGGGACGCGCTGGAAGCCACCCTCAATCCCCAAGCCTCACTTTTTGAAGATCAATCTAGTGGCGTCGACACCCGGTCAGCCCTTGTTCAATCACGCCAAGCATTACAGGAAGGAAATGCCGATTTTTTCTCTAACCAACTCCCCCCGCCTGAATATTACCGAATAGCGCTTACATTCCCTTCCAATACGCTTTTCATAGATATTGAAACGACCGGGCTGAGCAGATATTACGATTACATCACGGTAATCGGCTGGTCTATCGGTGGGGAATATGGGGTCTATGTTAAAGGAGGCGATGCTGCGCCGCTAAAAGCCGCGATAAAAAGAGCAAAGGCTATTGTCACTTTCAATGGGACGCTATTTGATTTGCCTTTCATAAAGCATGAATTCCCTAATCTTGTGATGCCGAAAGCACATATCGATCTAAGGTTTTTCTTGAAACGCCGAGGGCTTTCAGGTGGGCAGAAATCGATTGAACAACAACTTGGCCTAGTAAGAGAGGCGGAAGTTCAGGGGCTAGATGGCGAAGCCGCACCGATTTTGTGGCACAAATACCGCAGGGGGGACCTAGACGCATTAAAAATGCTCATCGAATATAACCATGCGGATATCGAAGGCATGAAATTTATTTTCGATAAGGGAATTGAACGATTGGCGACTCAGGTTCGCTGGCCAAACGCGAAAAAGACGCGTGGCGTTTTCTCCAAATTGCAAAGCAAAGTAACTTGGCGAAAAGCTGGTTCTGGTTATACGGTGGGCAAGACGCAGATCATGCCTTACAGGGACAAGATCACCCCTTTCATAACCATGAGCGATCTCATCGACACGAATGCAGATCAAAAATTACGTGTCGTCGGTATCGATTTGTGTGGTTCTGAATCGAAGTTGACTGGGTGGTGTTTCTTGAATGGTCGCCATGCAATGACCAAGGGAATAGCCACTGACGACGAACTGGTTTCCGAAACGCTCCGCGTCAAACCGCACGTAGTGTCGATTGACTCTCCCCTATCTCTGCCAGCGGGCAGGACATCCGTTTATGACGATGACCCAGGCAGGCATGAGTACGGGATCATGCGGTATAGCGAACGGGTGCTGAAGAAAAGGGGCGTGAATGTATATCCGGCGCTTATCCCGAGTATGCAGCGCTTAACAGCGCGTGGAATCAACTTGGCAAAACGATTCCGAGAGCTAGGAATCCCTGTTATTGAAAGTTACCCCGGGGCCGCGCAGGACATCATGAACATCCCCCGCAAGAGGGCTGGACTGGAGTTCTTGAAAGATGGGCTGGCCGAATTCGGTGTTGAAGGCGATTTTCTTAGAGAACAAGTCAGTCATGATGAGCTTGATGCCATCACGTCCGCAATTGTTGGCGTATTCTTCTGGAGCGGGATGTTCGAAAAGTTGGGCCAGGAATCCGACCCCGAGGAAGGGTTGTTTATTCCCGACTTGCGCGTCAACCCGGAAAACTGGAGGAAACGCACGGTGATAGGGCTTAGCGGCCTATTGGCAGCCGGAAAAACAACAACCGCAGAATATTTCAAGGCGAGAGGCTACCACTATGGTCGCTACAGCCAAGTGGTAGCAGAGATACTCAAAGAGAGGGGCGGCAAAGCAACCCGCGAGGCGTTGCAGAACTTAGGGGAAGAATTGCATAATCATCCCGGTCAACGGTGGCTGGGGCATCAATTGATCAGCAGACTCCCCAAAGAAGGAGACATAGTGATCGATGGGATACGGTTTCCAGAAGACCGCGCCTTATTGATAGAAACATTTGGCCCGGCTTTTTACCAGGTACATCTTCTGGCATCTCCAGACATCAGGAAAAACCGGTTTGAGCAAAGGGATGCGACGTCAATCCCCTTTGAAGAAGCCGAAGCACATCATGTCGAATCAAGCATAGAATCGCTCTTCGAACTGTCCGATGCATCCATTCGGAATGAAGACGATTTGGAAAATCTGGAAAATGAAATCGGGAAGCTCTTTGTTTCAAAATAATCAGGGGAAAACATGCCGGTCAGCATTGTTGTAGGCGGTCAATACGGCTCAGAGGGCAAAGGGAAGGTAGCGCACGCGTTGGCAAAGGAAATGGGTGCCAGCGTTGCGGTTAGGGTCGGCGGGCCGAATTCCGGCCATACCGTGATCACCCCATCGGGTATTGCGGTGATTTTCAAACATCTCCCGACGGCGGCCATTCTGCCGGACGTAACCTGCCTCCTCGCCGCTGGCTGTTACATCAACCCGGACATCTTGCTGGAAGAAATCAAAGTTGCGGGAATCGATGATCGCCGTTTGATTATCGACCCCAATGCGGCCGTTATCACCGATATCGAGCTTGCAGCGGAACGCGAGAGCCACTTGCGCGAAAAGATCGGCTCCACCCTGAGCGGTACCGGCGCTGCCGTGGCGAAAAGAATCCAGCGCGACGGGAACCTGAAATTAGCCAAGGACGACCCACGCCTCGCACCTTACATCCAGCCGGCGGTTCCGTTCATGCGCGCCCGCCTAAGCAAACGGGAACGCGTGATAATCGAAGGCACCCAAGGCTTCGGGCTTTCATTGCTGCACTCACAGCATTATCCCTACGCCACGAGCCGTGATACCACGGCGGCTGGCTTCCTGTCCGAGGCTGGGCTTGGGCCGCTCGACGTGGACGACGTCGTCATGGTGTTGCGGGCTTTCCCCATACGTGTTCCGGGCAATTCCGGCCCCCTCTCCGGCGAAATCGACTGGGAAGTTGTCACCCGGGAATCCGGCAAGGAATCGAATCTGGTCGAACTGACTTCCGTCACACGCACGGTCAGACGCGTTGCGCGTTTCGAGCCTGAGATCGTGCGCCAGTCCATCGCAGTCAACAATCCGTCCCGAATCGTGTTGAACCATCTCGATTACGTCGACGCAAATTGCGCCGTCTCTAATTCTCTTACGGAGCATGCAGCCCGGTTTGTGCAAGCTGTCGAGACTAGCGTTGGAAGAGAAATTGGTTACTTTGGCTTTAGCCCCAATTCGTTGACTGCAAAGAAATCATTAAAACAGCAAGCTGCCTAAAAATCGCCATGACAGTTAATTTGGATGACCTCGATTTTCCCCAAAGCCCTGACGAGGCAAAGAAACGTTTTCAAGAATATGTCGCAAAGGATCCATTCCCGAATATCCCCACCGCATTACTTAATGCAGGAGATATTTACCACTATGCCCGCGTTACGGGTATCGTTTACCCATTCCCGCATGACAATCCCAAACTCCTAGAAAAGAAATTAAAACCAGCCTCCTACGAGATCGATTTTCTCGGGTCGGTACATTACACAGATGAAAATGGCGTACCACAGAAGGAAGTTATATCTCAAGGCACGCCATTTACACTCAAGAAAAATACCATCGCTTTCGTTTCCATCGCCACAAAATTTTGTTTACCAGACTATATTGCGATCCGATTTAACCTGAGAATTAATTTGGTGCATAAGGGCTTGTTGCTCGGGACAGGGCCTCTGGTTGATCCAGGATTTTCGGGGCAGCTCTTGATTCCTCTACATAACCTGACCTCAAAAGATTACGTACTTATTGGCGGTGAAGGGTTGATATGGGTAGAGTTCACGAAAGTATCAAATTCAAAAATTGATGCCGATGCCCTTGGCTTCACACCTTCATTCCCATCGAGTAAACGCGACAAAGAAGCTCAATACTATTTTAATGAAAGTTCTGACGGAAAGCCCGCAATTAGCTCCATTCCCGGAGAAGTGAAAACAGCCAAAGAGGATGCCAATAAGGCCAAGGAAATATCTGAGAAGATAAGAAACTACGGAATCATTGCTGTCGGGGCATTGGTGCTCTCCCTTGCAGGCGTAGTAATTGCCACATGGAATCTTATTAGCAGCGCAAATAAAAATGTTGCTGATGCCTCCGTTAACATCACTCAAAGTCGGGTGGAACGCCAAGAGTTGCTGGAAAAAATTAAGAATTTGGAGACCCAGATATCGGCTCTTTCTCCCCCAATGGGTAATGACAAGAAATCCAAGGACAATAAGATGTCGAATGCTCGCTCTACACATTGATGAAGATGTTTCGGATAGAGATATGCGGCGGCATTGCCTCGGGAAAGACCACCCTTGCCAACCTTCTAAGCCCCGCTATCGGGCAAGTTGTCCTGGAGGACTTCTCCAATAACCCCTTCTGGCGAGCTTTCTATGCCGACCCCAACAACACCGCGTTTGAAACGGAGATCACCTTCCTCTTACAGCATTACCACCAGATAAAGATGGCAAACCTTCAGGGAGAAAGTTTTGCCTGCGATTTCTCCCCCTTGCTGGACTATGTCTATGCGCATGTGACATTGAGCGGCAGCCGCTTCGATACTTTCAAAAACGTCTATTCCGAGGCCTGCAGCCACCTCGCCCCGCCTACCCTGCTGGTGTATTTGCGATGCGATCCCGCAGTGGAATTGGAGCGCATCCACGCTCGCGGCAGGGATGTCGAGGCGAGTATTACGGTTGATTACTTGGCCGCGCTGAACGGTCGCCTGGATTCGTTGGTTGCGTCACTGCCTGCCGCCCAAGCGGTGCTGCCTCTCGATAGCGTGCATTACGATTTTGCGCGTGACGAACAAGCGAAGGCGGAAGTTGTGAAGCTGGTTGCGGATAGATTAACCGCCTTGGCCAGAAATTAGCCCCAGGAAGGCAACATCTGTGCCGCCAAATCAGTTTTCCTGATATTCCAGAATAAATCCCGCTCCTTCATCTTGCCCAAGATGCTTCACCAGATATGGCATCACCTCCTGCAGCACACCATGTAACACCCAAGGTGGGTTTAGGATGAACATGCCGCTGCCGTACATGCCGAAACCGTCTTCCCGTGGAGTTTGCACGCTGAGTGTGACATGTAGCCAACTCTTCACCGGCAACTGCTTGAGCTGTTCCGGTAGCTGGCGCGCTTCGGCACGCTGCAACTGCGGATACCACACCGCATACACGCCATTGGCAAAACGCTTCAACCCCTCGCGCAGCTCCGTCACCACGCGTTGATAATCCTGTTTGATTTCATAAGACGGATCGATCAGCATCAGCGCCCGGCGCGGCGGCGGCGGCAACAATGCCTTTAGCGCACCGAAGCCGTCGGCCTGCTGGATCAGTACCTGGTTGCCATGCTCAGCAAAATTTTGCCGCAAGATTTCATGGTCGGTCGGGTGCAACTCGAACAGCCGCATCCTGTCCTGGGCACGCAACAGTTGCAGCGCCACCAGCGGCGACCCCGGATACAGCTTCATCTGCCCGTCCGGGTTGATACCTTTCACTAATGCCACATAATCGGCTAATGGCGCAGGCAGATCGTCGCAATCCCATAGTCGCGCGATGCCGCTCTCGAATTCAGCAATTTGCGCTGCATAGCCACGATCTAATTCATAACACCCTGCTCCGGCGTGAGTATCGATGAACCAAAACGGCTTGTCCTTCTGCGCCAAGTAGCGCAGCAATTGTATTTCGATTAAATGCTTCAACACATCAGCGTGATGGCCGGCGTGAAAGGCGTGACGGTAGCTCAGCATGGATGGAAATTCTCTCGGATTTGTTTCGTGTTGAATCGGACGAATGCTATCAGCTTTGCGCTGTGTCGGCACACTGCAAAGGTTATTCAAACATCCCAAGGGCTGAAGACCTGAGGATAAGCAGCGAAATCCTGCACGTTGCGTGTGACGACGGTGAGACCATGACATTGCGCCGAGGCCATCAGCAAACCGTCCATCACCGGCAGCGGCTGTCCGGCCAGTTCTGCGGTTGAGGCGAGTTGCGCCCAGACATGAAGTGCTGGAGCATCCAGCGGCAGGATACGTCCCGCGAAGCGCTGCTCCACTTTCCCCAGCCAATCGGTGAGTTTCTGGCTGCGGCGCGAATCGTTGGCACGCAGTTTGAGTATGCCCTTTTCGATTTCGCCCAGCGTAATGACGCTGATGAACAGACTGGATTCGTCCTGCTCGTCCAGCCAAGCGATCACCTCCGGCGCAGGTGCCTTCCGTGCGTATTCGGAAAGCGCGCAAGTATCCAGCAGCCAACTCATAGCTCTACGTCACGCCCGGTGTCGCGGCTGCGGGAAATATCCAGATCGTCGATTGCAAGATCGGGACGTAGCAGCGCGGTAGAAAGCTTGCTCTTGCGACGGGTGAGCCTTGCATACTCCTCCGCCGAAACCACTACCGCCGTCGGCCTGCCATGCACCGTCACTACCTGCGCATCGCCACCCGCCGCCCGTTTAACGAGCTGGCTGAAGTTACCCTTCGCCTCCTGCAATTGCCATTCGCTACGCATAACGCCCTCCAGAATTCTGTCCAGTCTGACCAGAATCTAGCACAAGCCGAAAAAGATAGCCAGATCAAGCTAAAAGCGTCCCTCCTATTGCCCCCGGCGCAAGGCTCGTGTAGCGTTGCGGAACAACCGGCGACGAACGGAAATACTGGGAGATAGCAGCAATGCACCAGCTTATACGGCAGATTGATCCAGCATATCCGGCAGTTTTGTCAGCTACTTTACATTAGGGGTGTGAGTGAAAAATTTAATCAACATCCTCGTTGCCGCAATTATGTTGATTGCTGTTTTATCGGCAATATGGGCTGGTATTCGTACTGAAAACTACTGGGGTATTCCAATTGTTGGGGGTGCAGCGCTTCTTTACTGGTTCTTGGAGTGGCCATCTCGTCAAAACCCAACCATATCTGTATTGCAGCATGGAATAACTCGTATCTTGGCGGCTCTTGTAGTCGGAGGGCTAGGAATGTTTTCTGTTTGGTTAGGAGTTGCTGAAATCTCAGCACCAGTTACTTTTGCCTTCAACTCCTCCAACCTTATTGCCAACCTTATTCGAGACACCATCGGCTCCGTATGGATTTCCCTCATATTGTGGTGGGCTGGTGGTGCGTTAATGGTCTCCGGCTTTCGCTTAATTAAACCACTGTCCCTGCGCTCGAGTAGCACGCGCGACACCCCTTAACTCTACACTGCCATACCTCGGCCCTATCTCAAAGGCATCCCGGCGATTTCCCTCCAGAAAAACAAAAGCCAAGCCGATATCGGCTTGGCTCCTTTGCTACCGCCCGGATTAGCCCGGGAACTGAGCTTATTCCCACTCGATCGTCGCGGGCGGCTTGCCGGAGATGTCGTACACCACTCGATTGATGCCGCGCACTTCGTTGATGATGCGGTTGGACACCTTGCCCAGCAGCTCATACGGCAGGTGCGCCCAGTGCGCGGTCATGAAGTCCTGCGTCTGCACCGCGCGCAAGGACACCACCCATTCGTAGGTGCGGCCGTCGCCCATCACGCCTACGCTCTTGACCGGCAGGAATACCGTGAACGCCTGCGAGGTCAGTTCGTACCAGGTCTTGCCGCTGGCGTCCCGGGTGTTGCGCAGTTCTTCGATGAAGATCGCGTCCGCACGACGCAGCAGTTCGGCGTATTCGCGCTTCACTTCGCCGAGGATGCGCACGCCCAGGCCGGGGCCGGGGAACGGGTGGCGATACACCATGTCGGGAGGCAGGCCGAGGGCGACGCCGAGCTCGCGCACTTCGTCCTTGAACAGCTCGCGCAGCGGCTCCAGCAGCTTCAGGTGCATGGATTCCGGCAGGCCGCCGACGTTGTGGTGCGACTTGATCGTGTGCGCCTTCTTGGTCTTGGAACCGGCGGACTCGATCACATCCGGATAGATCGTGCCTTGCGCCAGCCACTTCGCGCTCTTCAGCTTCGCGGATTCGCGCTGGAACACTTCGACGAACTCACGGCCGATGATCTTGCGCTTCTGCTCGGGGTCGGAAACGCCGGTCAGGTGCTTCATGAACTCATCGCTGGCATCCACATGGATGATCTTCATGTGCATGTGGTCGCCGAAAGTCTCCATCACCTGCGCGCCTTCGTTCAGGCGCAGCAGGCCGTTGTCGACGAACACGCAGGTCAACTGGTCGCCGATGGCTCTATGGATCAGCGCCGCCGCGACCGAGGAATCCACGCCGCCGGACAGGCCCAAGATGACCTCCTCGTCGCCGACCTGCGCCTTGATCTTCTCCACCGCCTCGGCGATGTAGTCCGGCATGTTCCAGTCCTGTCCGCAGCCGCAGATGTCGTGCACGAAGCGGCCGATGATCGCCTTGCCCTGATGGGTATGCGTCACTTCCGGATGGAACTGCACCGCGTAGAAACGGCGCGATTCGTCGGCCATCGCCGCGAACGGCGTCGCCTCGTTGGAGGCGATCACCGAGAAGCCGGGCGGGATCGCGGTGACCTTGTCGCCGTGGCTCATCCACACGTCGAGCAGGCCGTGGCCTTGCGCGTTGGTCTTGTCCTGAATGCCGTCGAACAGCTTCGAGTGTCCCTGCGCACGGATCTCGGCATAGCCGAACTCGCGCACATGGCCGCTCTCGACCTTGCCGCCGAGTTGCGCGGCCATCGTCTGCATTCCGTAGCAGATGCCAAACACCGGCACGCCGAGCTCGAACACGACCTGAGGCGCCTTCGGCGTCTCGTCTTCGTACACAGAGTTGGGCCCGCCGGACAGGATGATGCCGGAAGGGTTGAACGCGCGGATATCCGCTTCGCTCATGTCCCAGGGATGCAGCTCGCAATAGACATGCGTCTCGCGCACGCGGCGCGCGATCAGCTGGGTGTACTGGGAACCGAAGTCGAGGATGAGGATTTTCTTGTGCATAGTCGTTGGAGCGAGAAATGGGAAACGAGAAACGGGATGCCCTCCCGGCGCTTCGCGCCACCCTCCCTGCCGGGAGGGTTAACGGCACACCGTCATGGCGTTTCCCATTTCTCTTTTCCCGTTTCCCTTAATCAATGTGGTAGTTGGGCGCTTCTTTGGTGATCTGCACGTCGTGCACATGCGACTCGCGGATGCCGGACGAGGTGATCTCGACGAACTCGGCCTTGGTGTGCACGGTGGCGATGTCGGCGCAACCGAGGTAGCCCATGCTGGCGCGCAGGCCGCCCATCAGCTGGTGGATCACCGCGAGCACGCTGCCCTTGTACGGCACGCGGCCTTCGACGCCCTCCGGCACCAGCTTGTCCTGGTTGGCTTCGCCTTCCTGGAAGTAGCGGTCGCTGGAACCCTGCTGCATCGCGCCCAAGCTGCCCATGCCGCGATAGGACTTGTACGAACGCCCCTGAAACAACTCGATCTCGCCCGGCGCTTCTTCGGTACCGGCGAACAGGCCGCCCAGCATCACCGCATGTGCGCCCGCGGCAATCGCCTTGGCGATGTCGCCGGAGAAGCGGATGCCGCCGTCGGCGATCAGCGGAACGCCGGTGCCTTGCAGCGCCTTGGCGACGTTCTGGATCGCCGCGATCTGCGGCACGCCGACGCCGGCGATCATGCGCGTGGTGCAGATCGAGCCGGGACCGATGCCGACCTTGACACCGTCGGCGCCGTGGTCCAACAGGGCTTGCGCCGCCCCGCCGGTAGCAATGTTGCCGCCGATCACTTCGATCTGCGGGAAGTTGGTCTTGACCCACTTGACGCGGTCCAGCACGCCCTGCGAATGGCCGTGCGCGGTATCGACGACGATCACGTCGACGCCGGCTTCAGCCAGCAGCGCGACGCGCTCCTCGGTACCGGCCCCGACGCCGACTGCAGCTCCGGCGCGCAGACGGCCCAGGCTATCTTTGCAGGCGCGCGGGTGCTCGTTGGATTTCAGGATGTCCTTGACCGTCATCAGGCCGCGCAGTTCGAATGCGTCGTTAACCACCAGCACGCGCTCGATGCGGTGCTTGTGCATCAGGCTGCGCGCCTCGTCCAGGCTGGCGTTTTCCTTGACTGTGATCAGGCGCTCGCGCGGCGTCATGATGTTCTGGATCGGCTGGTCAAGATTGCTCTCGAAGCGCAGGTCGCGGTTGGTGACAATGCCGACCACTTGCTTGCCCTGTACCACCGGCAGGCCGGAAATCCTGTGCTGCCGGGTCAGGGCCAATACGTTGCGCACCGTCATGTCCGGCGTGATCGTGATCGGATCCTTGACGACGCCGCTCTCGAAACGCTTGACCTTGGCGACCTCGGCGGCCTGCGCCTTGTCGCTCATATTCTTGTGGATGATGCCGATGCCGCCTTCCTGGGCCAGCGCGATCGCCAGACGCGATTCCGTGACGGTGTCCATCGCGGCGGACAGCAACGGGATGTTCAGCGTGATGTTGCGGGTGAGCTGCGTGCGCAGGGAAACGTCGCGCGGCAACACATTGGAATAGGCGGGGACGAGCAGAACGTCGTCAAAGGTCAGTGCTTTTTGAATAATGCGCATTTGAAACGGCCCTCGGCAAAGCGCGCATTATACGCATGCCGGGCGGGCCAGTAAATCGCCCGCCCGATCTTGCAGGATACGATTAAAGCGCGCTTTCGTCGGTTTCGCCGGTGCGGATGCGGATCACACGCTCCACCGAGGAGACGAAAATCTTGCCGTCGCCGATCTTGCCGGTGTGCGCCGCCTTGATGATGGCCTCGACCGCGGTGTCGAGCAACTCGGTCGAAACCACCACCTCGACCTTGATTTTGGGCAGGAAATCGACCACATATTCCGCGCCGCGATACAGCTCGGTATGCCCCTTCTGGCGGCCGAAGCCCTTGACCTCGGTGACCGTCAGGCCGCTCACGCCCAGTTCGGACAGCGCCTCGCGCACTTCGTCCAGTTTGAACGGCTTGATGATCGCTTCGACTTTCTTCATGGAGAGTTCCCTCTATGCTTTGGTTGGCTGATAAGATAAACGGGCGGCATTGTAGCAAGGCTTTGCATCTTGCAGCATCAGTCCAATGAACAATAGACCACGCTAACGATCTCCAGCTCGGTGACACCGACCGGCGTGCGCAGGCTCGCCACTTCGCCCTCGCGCAATCTGGTCAGCGCGCGCGCCAGCGGCGACACCCAACTGATCCGGCCGTTGCCGACATCGGCCTCGTCCACGCCGACGATGCTGTAAACATTCTCGCAGCCCTTCTCGTCGCAGACCGTGACCGTCGCACCGAAGAACACCTGATCGCATTCGCCGCGCGTCGATGGGTCGACCACCTCTGCCATGTCCAGACGCTTGCGCAGGAAACGCACGCGCCGGTCGATCTCGCGCAGACGTTTCTTGCCGTAGATGTAGTCGCCGTTCTCGGAGCGATCGCCGTTGGAAGCGGCCCAGGTGATGGTCTTCACCAGTGCCGGTCGCTCGACCTTCCACAGGTGATCCAGTTCGTCGCGCAGTTTTTGATAGCCGCCCGGCGTCAGGTAGTTCTTGACGCCCGCAGGCAGCGGACTCGACGACTCCAGTTCGTCATCGTCGTCGCCGTCGGTCTCTTTGGTGAATGCCTTGCTCATGCCGGGAATTCTACAACAGACGCGGCGGTTTCCCGCCGCGCAACTGCAGAATCATCAAGCCTCTTTGAGTTTCGCATGGGCTGCGGCCAGGCGTGCGATCGGCACGCGCGGCGCGGAGCAGGACACATAGCTCAGCCCGATCTGGTGGCAGAACATGATCGAGGCCGGATGGCCGCCGTGTTCGCCGCAGATGCCGATCTTCATGTCCGGACGGGTAGTTCGTCCGCCTTCGAGCGCCAGCTTCATCAGCTTGCCGACGCCCTGCGTGTCCAGCACCTCGAACGGGTTGTCGCGCAGGATGGCCTGGTCGATGTAGTCCGGCAGGAACTTGTTCTCGGCGTCCTCGCGCGAGAACGAGAACGTCGCCTGGGTCAGGTCGTTGGTACCGAAGGAGAAGAACTCGGCCTCCTTCGCCAGGCTGTCGGCGCGCACGCAGGCGCGCACCACTTCCATCATCGAGCCGAACTTGACCTTCACCTTGACGCCGCTGGCATGTTCGACCTCCCCGACGATCTTGTCGACCATGCGTTTGACGTACTGCAGCTCGACCGAGGTGCACACCTGCGGCACCATGATCTCCGGATGCACGTCGAAGCCCTCCTTGACACATTCGACGGTAGCCTCTGCCAGCGCGCGTATCTGCATCGCGTAGATTTCCGGGTAAGTCACGCTGAGGCGCACGCCGCGGTGTCCCAGCATCGGGTTGACTTCGTGCAGCGCGCGCACCTTCTTGAGGATCGCCTGTTTCTTCTCGATGGCCTGCTCGACGAGATGCGAACTGATCGTGCCCGACTTGACCTGCGCGACCTCGGCGGCGCTCAACTCCGCGTCGCCCAGCAGGTCCAGCGTATTGGCCAGGATCTCCATGCCGCTGGCGGTCTGGTGCAGATGCTGCAACTCGACCAACTCCTTGATCAGTTGCTGTTCAGACGGCAGGAATTCGTGGATAGGCGGATCGAGCAGGCGTATCGTCACCGGCAGACCGGCCATGGTCGAAAGCAGCCCCTTGAAGTCGCCGCGCTGTATCGGCAGCAAACGGTCGAGCGCGATCTGACGCTGCTGCGTATCCTCCGCGATGATCATGTCCAGCACGATGGGCAGACGGTCGCTGGCGTTGAACATGCGCTCGGTGCGGCACAGCCCGATGCCCTTCGCGCCGAGCTGCAGCGCGCGCTTCGCATCGTTCGGCGTATCGGCGTTGGCCATCACCGCCAGCCGCGCCTCCTGGTCCGCCCAGCCCAGCAGCGTGTTCAGCTCGGCGGTGATTTCCGCCTCTATGGTCGGCACGTTGCCCAGATAGACCATGCCGGTGGTGCCGTCGATGGTGATGATGTCACCCTCGTGGATCACCATCTCGCCTATCGTCGCCTGGCGTAGCGTGACGTTGACCTCGATGCCCTCGGCCCCAGCGACGCAGGGTTTGCCCATGCCGCGCGCGACCACCGCCGCGTGCGAGGTCTTGCCGCCGCGGCTGGTCAGGATGCCGCGCGAGGC
>DASRWG010000003.1:0-76488 GCA_035654695.1 Gallionella sp.
GCATCCGCCGCGACTTCCCGATCCTGCGGCGCGAGGTCCACGGCAAGCCGCTGGTCTGGCTCGACAGCGCGGCGACGGCACAGAAGCCGCAGGTCGTGATCGACCGGATGTCACGGTTCTATGAGTACGAGAACTCCAACATCCATCGCGGCACCCATACGCTGGCCGAGGAAGGCTGCGACGCCTGCGAGAGGGCGCGCGCCAAGGTCGCCGCCTTCCTGGGCGCGGAATCGCTGCTGGAGATCGTCTTCGTGCGCGGCACCACCGAGGGCCTCAACCTGCTCGCCGCCATCCTCGGCGACAGCCTGCTGCGTCCCGGCGACGATATCCTGCTGACCGAGGCCGAGCACCACGCGAACATCGTGCCCTGGCAGTTCGCCGCGAAGAAGACCGGCGCGGTGATCCGCGTCGCCCCGGTGGACGACAACGGCGACATCATCCTCGAAGAATACGAACGCCTGCTCGGGCCGCGCACCCGCATCGTCTCCATCACCCATATCGCAAACGCCATCGGCACCGTGATGCCCATCCGCGAGATGACCGCGATGGCCAAGCGCCATGGCGCCACCGTCGTGATCGACGGCGCGCAGGGCATCCCGCACCGCCGCGTCGACGTGCAGGCGATCGGCTGCGACTTCTACGTGTTCTCCGGCCACAAGCTCTTCGCCCCGATGGGCATCGGCGCCGTCTACGGCCGCATGGGAATGTGGGAACAGCTGCCCCCCTGGCAGGGCGGCGGCAACATGGTCCAGCAGGTCAGCTTCAAACAGAGCACCTACGCACAGCCCCCGAAGCGGTTCGAGGCGGGCACCCCGGCGCTCGCGGAGGCGATCGGACTCGGCACCGCGCTCGACTACCTCAACGGCATCGGCCTCGATGCGATAGAGCGATACGAAACCGGCCTGCTAGCCTACGCGCTCGAAGGGCTGCGCAGCGTCGACGGCCTGCGCGTGATCGGCATGCCGCGCGACCGCGGCGGCGTCATCTCCTTCGTGATGGACGGCATCCCGGATATGGAGATCGCCAAAGCAATGGATGCGGAAGGCATCGCGTTGCGCGCCGGCACCCATTGCGCACAACCGATCCTGGCGCGCTTCGGCCTCGCCTCCACCGTCAGGCCATCGTTCGCGTTCTACAACACCCGCGCCGAGGCGGACGCGCTGGTGGAGGCGCTGCGCGGCATACGGCGGTAGCGGCCCCTCCGCCCCGCGGGAGGCCGGCTTCCCCTAGCGCTTCGGCCCGTTGAACTTGCTGGAATACTCCGCGAACACGGACGGGTCCTCGATGCCCTCCACGCGGAACTCGATCGGCGTCACCTCCTGCTTCACGTTCGCGCCGGGCGCCTTCACGAAGATGGTAAACGACGTGCCGCGGCCATGGTGGGTCAGCAGCGGCTTGTCGGCGCCGATGAGCTCCTGCCCCGCCACCCCGCCTTCGGCGCTGACCTTCACATGGATGTCCTTGTCGGTCTTGTTGAGCACCTTGAAGGTGTATTTGTTCTGGATGGAGCCGTCGCTCATGCTGACGAACAGCGGCTGGCGCTCGGGCAGCACCTTCAGCGTCATCGAGCCCAAGTGGGTCAGGCCGTACGTGATGCCGGCCAGCGCGATGACGATGATGCCGATATAGACCAGCGTGCGCGGATGCTGGTACATCTTCTTCGGCGCTTTGCCCGAGAGTTCGTCCAGCGACGCGTAGCGGATCAGGCCGCGCGGCTTGCCGATCTTGTCCATGATGGAATCGCAGGCGTCGATGCACAGGCCGCAGGTGATGCAGCCCAGTTGCTGGCCCTGGCGGATGTCCACCCCGGTCGGACAGACCTGCACGCACTGGAAGCAGTCGATGCAGTCGCCCTGCTGCGCCACCTTCTCCGCCCCCCGGCGCAGCTTGCCGCGCGGCTCGCCGCGGTTGTAGTCGTAGGTCGGCAATATCGTCTGCGAGTCCGTCATCACGCCCTGGATGCGTGCATAGGGGCATAGCCAGAAGCAGGCCTGTTCGCGCAGGAAGCCGGCGAGCAGATAAGTGCCGACGAGGAACATCGCCAGCACGACCCAACCGACCGTCGGCAATTGAAGATGGATCAGGTTGTTCCAGTAATCGAACGCGTCGACGAACCAGATCGAGAAGCTGATGCCGGTGAGCAAGGCCGTCAGCACCCAGACCGCATGCTTGAGCGCCTTCTTCTTCAGCTTGTCCACGCTCAACGGCGCTTCATCCAGCTTGCGGCGCGCCTGCGGATTGCCTTCGATCTTGTCCTCGACCCAGGTGAACCAGTCTGTCCATGCGGTCTGGAAACAGAAGTAACCGCACCACACGCGCGAGGCGACCGACGTCACCGCGAACAGCGTCATCGCCGCGACCAGCAGCACCAGCGACAGCATCCAGATGTCCTGCGGCAGCACCGTCAGGCTGAAGGCATGGAACTGGCGATGCTCGATGTCGAACAGGATCGCCTGCTTGCCGTTCCAGCGCAGGTAAGGCAGCAGGAAGAACGGCGCCCACAACGCCCATTGCGTATAAGTCCTGAGGGTGCGGAAGAAACCCGGCATGCGCTTCGCATGGATGGTCTTCTCGCCCAGGTTCGCGTTCCAGGTATCCAGCTCGTGGTAGATGGTCGTGACGGTGCCCATCTCCTTCTTTTCAGTTGCGTCGTTCATGCCTGCTCTCCAATGTTCTCGAACCGTCGATTCCTGCAATCCCGCAGATGCTCAATCCCCGCCAAAAAAGAACCTGTGGCGCACCGGCACCACAGGTCAAGGCTGACGGACGGAGCCGTCCGGCAGATCAGGGAGGTCTACGTTACCGCAGCCTGACTCTACTTCAGCAATCACCGTGCCACCCGCCGTCGTTACGAAAAATATCCATTGCGATCAATCCGGTATCCCATTCCGGCCTGAAGGCAGAAAACAATGAAAACCGGAATCGACACCACTTTTGTCATACAATCACTGCCATGACCGCCATATCTGACACAAGTTCCGCCGCGCTCCCGGCGGAGACGCTGGCCCTGCTGGACAGCTTTGCCGAACCCAAGATCCTGCTCGACGGGCAATACCGCATCGTCGCGGCCAATGCCGCCTACCGGCAGGAGTTCGGCGCGGACCGCGATGTCGTCGGGCGCTACTGCTACGAGCTCTCCCACCACTACGACAAACCCTGCGACCAGGCCGGGGAAAACTGCCCGCTGCGCGACTCCATGGAGAGCGGCCACCCCAGCCGCGTGCTGCACGTGCACCACACCTCCGCGGGCCGCGAGCATGTCGAGGTGGAAGTGGTGCCGGTCAGGAACGGGGCCGGCGAATCGAATTTCTACATGGAGACCATGCACTTCCTGCGCCAGCCCGACGGCGGCACGCCCGAGCGCGCGCTGGTCGGCTACTCCCGCCCGTTCAACCGCATGCTGGAGCTCGCCCGGCGCGTGGCCGGGCACGAGAGCACGGTGCTGCTGCTGGGCGAATCGGGCACCGGCAAGGAACTCGTCGCCCACGCCATCCACGACATGAGCCCGCGCGCCGCCGCGCCCTTCGTCGCCGTCGAATGCTCCGGCCTGACCGAGACGCTGTTCGAGAGCGAGATGTTCGGCTACGAGAAAGGCGCATTCACCGGCGCGACCGGCCGCAAGATCGGCCTGGTGGAAGCGGTGCGCGGCGGCACCCTGTTCCTGGACGAGGTCGGCGACATCCCGCTGTCGCTGCAGGTCAAGCTGCTGCGCCTGCTGGAGGCCGGCACCTACCGCCGCGTCGGCGGGCTGGAGCCGCTGCGCGCCGACTTCCGCCTGATCGCAGCCACCCATCGCGACCTGGCGCAGATGGTGCGCGAAGGCGCGTTCCGCCAGGACCTGCTCTTCCGCATCAACGTCTTCCCCATCCCGCTGCCGCCGCTGCGCGAGCGCATGGAAGACCTGCCGATGCTGGCCGCCAGCCTGCTGTCCCACCTCGATGCGACGCGCAAGGTCGCGCTCGGCGACGAAGCCATGGCCGCGCTGATGCGCCACGACTTCCCCGGCAACGTGCGCGAACTGCGCAACATCCTGGAACGCGCGCTGATCATGGCCGACGGCAACACCATCCTGCCGCAGCACCTGTACCTGGACGCGATGAAGAGCGCGAAACCGGAGAACCCGGCGCTGAATCCAGCCGAGAGGAATCCGGCCGAAGAGATCGCCCCGCTGGCGACCCTGGAGAAACGCTACCTCGCGTGGGCCGCGGAACACTTCCCGGGCGACCGCAAGGCGCTGGCGGAACGGCTGGGCATCAGCGAACGCACGCTGTACCGCAAGCTCAGGAACACCGGGCCGGACTGACAGCCATAAAAAAACCCGGCATCGCCGGGCTTGCCCTTCCCCGCCCCTGTCGCCTCAACGCCTGACGTCGGACTCCTGCACGCGGACCGCCACGCCCTCGATGACCTCGCCTTCGTACACTTCGCCGCGGAACGCCTGCGGCTCGCCGCGCGCGGCGGCCTCCTGCATCTGCCGCATCCGGGCCTGCATCTCCCTGAACTGCCTGCGCACCGCGCGCGTCTTCCACCACAGGATGGTGCCGGCGATCACGGCGAAGATCAGCAGGGCCGACAGCAACACCGCAGAGAACATCAGCGCCACCACGCCCAGCGCGACCAGGCCGACCATCGTCGCGGCCTTGCGCAACAGGCCGGGACGACGGGACGAGGGATAGGGAATCTGTTTGATCTTCATGGCGCAAGTTTATCCGATTCCCGATACAAACTCGCGCGACGCAGTGCATAGCCTTCGAACTCAAACCGTCTCGCCTCTGCGCTTGCCGGCATTGACACCCCCGCCCCGCTCAAATAAAGTTCGCCCCACTTGCAGATTTACCTGACGCACATCGCCGCCGCACGTACGGCGCGAGGCTCACGGCACAATCCCCAGAACAGGAGGCTGGCGCAAGCAATCATCCCGCATTGACGGGAGCATTGCCGGCACACGACTGTAAAAAGGGGAGCACTTGTCACACCATCCAGCGCAGCTACTTTTCGAGCCAGACAAGTCGTGGCCTCCACCCTATTCATTTAAGGAATTTGCAGCTTTGAGGTCCCGATATGGCACCTCAAACTTGAGGTCACAAATTGTCACCTCAAACGAAAAAACTGTCGGACGCGGCGGTCGCCGCTACGCACCCTACGCGTTCACCGAACAAGGCGTCGCTATGCTTTCCAGCGTGCTGCGCAGCGAGCGCGCGATCCACGTCAACATCGAAATCATGCGCGCCTTCGTGCGACTGCGACAGATGCTCGCCACCAATGCCGAGCTATCCCGCAAGCTCAACGCGCTCGAAAAGAAATACGATGCCCGCTTCAAGGCAGTCTTCGAAGCCATCCACGATCTGATGAGTCCACCGGAAAACAAAAAGAAGCGCCCCATCGGTTTTGCACCTTGGGAAAAGAAATGACACAACAAAAAGGGAATGCAATGAGTCTGGACCTGTATATCGGCAACAAGAATTATTCGTCATGGTCGTTGCGGCCATGGCTGCTGCTCAAGCATCTGGGCATCCCCTTCACCGAGCACATGGTGTCGGTCGCCGGACGCGACTACAACCCGGCCCTGCGCCCCATCGCCGGCAACGCCAGGGTGCCCTGCCTGCACGTCGACGGATTCCAGATATGGGAAAGCCTCGCGATAGCGGAATACCTGGCCGAACAGCATCCGCAGCTATGGCCGGCAGACACCCTGGCTCGCGCCCGTGCGCGCAGCATCTCGGCGGAGATGCACTCCGGCTTCGTCGAACTGCGCAGGGCGATGCCGATGAACCTGAAATTCAAGCTCAAGGGCAAACCGGCCACGGAAGCCGTACAGCGCAACATCGACCGCATCGTCGAAATATGGACGGAGGCCCGCACCCGATTCGCAACGTCCGAAGGCCCCTGGCTGTTCGGCGCCTTCTCGATAGCCGACGCCATGTTCGCCCCCATCGCGTGGCGCTTCCACACCTACAACGTGCCGCTGCCCGACGTGGCGGCAGCCTATCGCGATGCGCTGCTAGCCCACCCGGCGATGCAGGAATGGTATGCGGCAGCGCTGCAGGAAACCGAAGCACATGCGCATTACGACGAGGTGGCTAAGGAATATGGCGGGGCTCGGTGAAGAGGTTGCTGACTTCGGATGCGTGGTTAGGAGAGTGAAGTGGTAATACCTAGTCATCGCATATAAACATATAGAGGAGAAAGAATGCCAAACGAGAATAGATCAAGACTGGTACGCATGACCGTTCGCAATATCGGGTGTATTGGCAATGACGGTATAGAAATAGAATTAGATAACATTGTTTGTATCGTTGGGAAAAACAACGCAGGTAAGTCAACCCTTCTTAGGGCCTATGAGTTAGCAAAAGGCTCGATTGCATTTTCTCTAACGCATGATCGCCACCAGCACGCAACGCCGGAGCAGCCCTCTGAAGTTTTGCTCGAAGTACATATCCCAGATGGAATCGGTAACATTGATAATCGCTGGAAAACCGATAGAGATGGTTGGCGCATCGTAACGAGCCGCTGGCAGTGGGCTGCACCCGACTATCAGAAAGTTCGTACAACGTGGGACCCACAAGGAGGTGAAGATGGGAAGGGCGATTGGGCTGCTGACGGCAAAGCTGGCGGTGCAGACCCCGTTTTCAGTTCACGCCTCCCCCGCCCCCTTCGAATCGGCTCACTTGACGATGCAGAGAAAACAGAGGAAATGCTGTTGACTCTTGCACTTACGCCTCTCATTTCAAATCTCGAGAAAGAACGCACCGACGCGGAGTCACCTTTATCTCAGGCAATAGCACGAGTTACCAAACAGATTGACGAGCTGAGCAACGCACATAAACTTCATTTCAATGGAATTGCCGACAAAATAACAACCGGATTTCAGGGAATATTCCCAAAAATGGATGTTCGTCTCGACGTTGGTACAGCACCTCTTGTTCCAAAAATTTCAGATTTAGTAAGAAGCGGCTCCACCATTCGAGTTAGCGATGGCCAAACTGACACAGCTCTTCGCCAGCAAGGAACAGGGGCTAGGCGTGCATTATTCTGGGCGATGTTGCAAGTCCATAATGAACTAACCCGAGACAAGGAGATTCGAGAGGAGTACAAGAAAAAGCTTGAGGCCTCCCTTAAAGCTGAGGAAAAGAAGATTACGGCAAAAAAAATCACAGACGAGCAAAAAACTGAAATTCAGACGGAAATTAATAGCCTCCAAGCCAAGCTTAACGCTCACAACGCTGGCGCTCCAATTCCTGACAGCCCAGACGACCCTGCGCTCCCAGGTTATCTGTTGTTGATTGATGAGCCTGAAAACGCACTGCACCCGATGGCAGCCCGAGCGGCCCAGCGACATCTATATAAACTCGCGGAGAGTGCTGACTGGCAGGTAATGATGACCACACACTCACCATACTTCATCAATCCATTCGAAGATCACACAACCATTGTTCGTCTTGAACGAGCTACAGATGATAGAGGTGAAATGATATCGCCTCGCACCTACAGATCGGATTTAATTAAATTTGAGGGCGACGAAAAACAAAGACTGCAAGCACTTCAACATATTGATCCCAGTTTTGCCGAAATATTCTTCGGTTCTTATCCGATCCTAGTTGAGGGCGATACTGAACATGCTGCATTCATGGCAGCAGTGATCGAGAAGCAGCAAGAATTAATGAACCAAGTGACGATTATTCGAGCAAGAGGCAAGGCTATTCTTGCCCCACTCGTAAAGGTCATGGAACACTTCAAGATTAATTTCGGCATAGTTCACGACTGCGACCCTCCGTTCAAAAAGAATGGCGATAAAAACGGAATGTGGACTGAGAACCAGAAAATCCGTGAAGCTATATTAAAGGCTCGAAGCGCAGGTGTAACAGTGCGACATCGCGTGAGCATCCCCGACTTCGAACGATTTCTTGGTGGAGAAGAGGAATCAAAAGATAAACCATTAATGGCTTATCGTCGTATCACTGATGAACCTGCATTAGGTGCAGCAGTGCAACAGTTGTTGAACAACCTACTAAGCAGTCCCCAGCACGAACCCTTCGACGACAGCATTTTCCCGAACGGTACAGATTACCTAAGCACACTTTCCACGCAGATTGGAATATGGGCTCAACAGAACGGTTTTTCTGAGGAAATTCGTTTCAAGGGAAAAAACTTAGAAGTCGAAGGCAGCGACCCGATCCAAATGACTAATAAGGATTGAGCAAGAACTGCGACGCCAATGCCGTTGACTTTGGACGCGAGGTTAGAGGGAGTGAAATAAGCAAGGTCGGTATCTTATCTTAGAAAAAACCGACGCCATCCAATTAATGCCTGCCGTGAATCGCTCTCCATGGTTCGCGGTAGGAAGTTCGAATGAATGGACTTTTTCCACAACCTCGTTAAGCCAAGCAATACATTGGTACTTAATTTCAAGGAGAAAATATGGCGACAGAGATTCCAAAAAGTGTATTAACGCTCAAGACAAGGATGCGAAAGCTGTACCTAAGCTGGTGGATAACTCATTACTGTGTCGGGTTTCTCGGAGTAATTGCAGGTACTTTATTGACAGCGCTTACATCGGCACCTGAAATACAAAGTAGCAATGGCACTGCATTTCCATTGCTCACACTTGCAGGACTAAAAGGTTACTCGTGGCTCATTGGCATTATCGCGGCAACCTGCACTAGCCTAGTGACTTTTCTTGGGCCAATCCATAAAGCTGAAAAGTACTGGTCAGCATATCACTTACTTGATCAAGCTTGCCTTGAGTATGAGCAAGGGTTGCTAGAAATGAGGAAATTTGTAAAGCAAGTAAAACAAGCACGATCAATTCTACAAGTCACAGATAGAAGCGAGCGTTCTTCATCAGAAGGGCTTAAGGAAACCGGAAAAGATGTCCATTAAATCCATGTTCAAGATCAGTAATGTCCAACTAAACGGGGCAGCTTCACATTAATTTTCATATCCCCCCATGGCCACCCTCATCCCCTCCCTCGGCGCCGCCCGCTTCGATGCGCGCGGCGAATTGCGCCTCGCCGAACGCCTGAAGGATTGCCTCGAAGACAACGCATGGGCGTGGCACAACATCCCGGTGGGACCGTTTGGCGTGCATCCGGATTTCGTGGTGCTGCATCCACAGCAGGGCATCGTGGTGCTGGAGGTCAAGGACTGGCGATTGGAGAAGATAGTCGGCGCGAATACCAAACAGGTCGAGTACCTGACCCCGCAAGGCACGGAGCCGTTGGACAACCCTTTCGAGCAGGTGCGCAACTACATGTTCAACGTGGTGAACACGCTGAAGCGCGATTCGCTGTTGGTTGTCGAGAGCGGCAGTTTCAAGGGGCAGCCGGTATTTCCTTTCGGGCATGGCGTGGTCTTTACCAACATCACGCGCAAGCAATTCGATGGAACCGATCTGCATGAGGTCTTTCCGCCGGAGCGTTGCATCTTCCGCGACGAGATGGCGGATAGTGTCGATCCGGATGCCTTCCGCGAACGGGTCTGGCGCATGGTGTCGCGCCGCATCGGATCGGGGCTTACGCTGCCGCAGATCGACCGCGTGCGCGCGCGGCTGTTCCCGGAGATACGCGTCACGCAGATTGCGCTGCCGTTCGACGAACCGCAATCCGATGCCTCGCCCGCCGATGACCGTCTGCTGGAAGTGATGGACATGCAACAGGAGCTGCTGGCACGCAGCATGGGTGAAGGACATCGCATCGTGCGCGGCGTGGCGGGCTCCGGCAAGACGCTGATCCTGGCATTCCGCGCCGAGCAGATCGCGCGCGCAGCATCGCGCCCCGTACTGATCCTGAGCTATGCGAACGGTATTTCCGGGCGGCTGGAAAACGCGATGCAGGATCGCGGTG
Source organism: Gallionella sp. (assembly GCA_035654695.1). Taxonomy (GTDB): domain Bacteria; phylum Pseudomonadota; class Gammaproteobacteria; order Burkholderiales; family Gallionellaceae; genus Gallionella. The sequence goes on from DASRWG010000003.1 coordinate 9,843, forward strand.
TGGAGGACAAGGTGATCGTCTCGACCTTCCATGCCTGGTGCTTCAGGATGCTGCGCGCCTATGGGCTTTCAATACCCACCGAAAAAGAGTTTCCCGATTTTTCTGAGCGGCAGGCTGCCACGGTACAGGCCGTGCTCGATGCCGCCGAGCGCGAGCTGATTCCCGGCGGGCAATACGATGCAGTGCTGATCGACGAGGCGCACGACTTCGAGCCGCAATGGCTGGCGCTAGCGGCGAAGATGGTGAACCCGGACACCAAGGCGCTGATGATCGTTTACGACGATGCGCAGGCAATCTACAAGGGGCGCAAGCGCCCGGTGTGGAAACAGCTCGGCATCGAAGCTGCCGGACGCACGACAGTGCTCAAGGTAAATTACCGCAACACCGCGCAGACATTGCGCTTCGCCCGCAAGTTCGCCGCCGACGTGATCGGCGCACCGGGCGTGTGCGCGGGCGACGAAGAGGCGATCCTGATGCCGGAAGACGGCGGACGCCAAGGCGTGGAGCCGGTGGTTCGGTCATGCGTAAGCTACGACGGCGAAGCGCATGCGATTGCGGAATGGCTGCTCGGCCGCAAGGCCGCCGGCTACCTGTGGGGGCAGATGGCGGTGCTGTATCCCCGAAAATTTATCTGCGAAAAGTTCGAGAAAATACTGGAGAAATCCGGCATACCGATTGACGTGGCAAAAGATCATGGCAACCGCATACAAACGGAGCGGAACGAGGTGCGATTGCTGACCATGCACACCGCCAAAGGTCTGGAGTTCCCCTGCGTAGCCATCGGCGGTTTGGGAGAGCTAAAGAAACCCGAGGACATCGAAGACGACATCCGCCTGACCTACGTCGCCATCACGCGCGCAACGCATGAGGCTTTCATCACTTACTCGAACATGTCGGAACTGGTGGGTAGGCTGGTGGTATAAATTGAGTTATTGAAGGATTCAATGAATAACCGGGAAATTCGCTAACCAATAACAAAGGAAAAACATGACATTCAACCTGGCAACTCCCGGCGTTTATATCAACGAGATCAACGCGTTTCCCAACTCGGTCGTGCCCGTCGCGACTGCCGTGCCGGCGTTCATCGGCTACACACCCAAGGCGGAATATCAGGGGAAGTCCTATTACAACACGCCGCTGAAAATCACGTCATTCGCCGAATTCCAGGCGTTTTTCATGCTGGACAATCCGCCCCCTCCGGCGGCTCCCGCCCGGCAATATAGCCCCGAGTATTATCTGGTCGCACAAAAGAGCCAGCCTGCGACCGGGGAATATCTGAACATCAACGGCCAGTGGTATTCCCTATTGCCTGACCCCTCCACCATTTACTACCTGTATAACAGCATCCGCCTGTTCTACCAGAATGGCGGCGGCGATGCCTATATCGTGGCGGTGGGCGGTTACGGCCCGGCGAGCAGGAAGCCGCTGGCCGATCCCGCACAGGCCTTGGTCAACCCCAACGTGTTGCTGGCGGATTTGCAGCGCGGCCTGGCGATGCTGAAGAAGGAGCCGGAGCCGACGATGTACATCTGCCCCGAGGCGACCTTGCTTTCGGTCGCCGACAACGGCACGCTGATGCAAAGCATGTTGCAGCAGGCGGAAGAGATGCAAACCGCGGTATGCATCTTCGACATCATCGGCGGCGCAAACCCGGACCCCGTTCTGTACAAGCAGGATATCCAAACCTTCCGCAACAGCATCGGCGACAACGGCCTCAACTATGGCGTGAGCTATTACCCGTTCATCGGCACCACGATCATGCAGTCCGGCGATATCGACTTCACCAATTTGTTCGGTGGCGATACCACGCAGCTCGCCCCTCTGCTGAATCCGCCCTCGGCCCCCAATGCAGCAGCCGCGCGAATTCTGGACATGATCCAGACGCCCCCCGCTCAGCCCATGTCCAACAGCCAGTTGCAGGCCGCACTGGTGGCAGCCAGCCCAACCTATGCGCAGATCATGAATTGTGTATTGGGCAGCGCCAACATGCTGCCGCCCAGCGGGGCGATTGCGGGCGTTTATACCGTGAACGACAACACGAATGGTGTGTGGAACACCCCCGCGAACACGGGCATCGTCGGTGCGGTTTCGCTGCCCATCCGCTTGTCGGATAGCCAGCAGCAAGACTTGAACATCGATGCCGTTTCGGGCAAATCGGTGAATGCCATCCGTTTCTTCAACGGCCAGGGCATCCTGATCTGGGGGGCACGAACGCTCGACGGCAACAGCCAGGATTGGCGCTATGTCTCGGTGCGCAGAACCATGACCTTTCTGGAACAGTCGGTCAAACTGGCAGCGCGCGCTTATGTGTTCGAGCCCAATGACGCCAACACCTGGGCCGCGGTGAAAAGCATGATCAGCAATTTTTTGACGAGTGTATGGCAACAAGGCGGCTTGCAGGGCGCTACTGCGGCAGAGGCGTTCAATGTCAGCGTGGGCCTGGGTTCGACCATGACACCCGATGATCTTCTCAACGGCTATTTGCGAGTCACGGTGCAGGTGGCGGTCGTCAGGCCAGCCGAATTCCTCGTCATCACGTTCGAACAACAGCAGGCGACATCGGGCTGAGACATATTCAGTGCAGCCAAAGAGGGCAGCTTGGGGCTGCTTCGCATTTCTACGCCGACGATTGCATTACTGTTAGGTACCGGAGTCGATTTCCAGAAGTTGAATGGATCGATATTTAAAAGAAAACGACTCCACACTTTTAACCGCCTTTCAGCTCAACCCGCATCCCTAGACAGCCATCATCACATCCCCAAGCCTTGGACTGCATCGCGCAATTTTTACGGTGCTTGCAGTAGCGGTACAAATTCCAGGCAAGGTGTATCTTTCCCCTCCCGAATTACGTCTAAGCATGCAGCCCTGAGGGCGATGATTAATTTACGAGGAGAGAACCATGGAAAAATTGAGTCCGGCCGAACGCGAGTTGGTGGCGATCGGCGCATCCGTTGCGAGCAACTGCATCCCCTGCGTGACCTATCACGTCGCCAAGGCGAAGAAGCTGGGGCTGTCCGATGCGCAGGTTTCGGAGGCCATCGCCCTGGCGGACAAGGTCAGGCAGGTGCCGGCGCGCGCCGTGCTGGAGGCAGTGCAGCAAGACATCCCCGCAACCGGAGGCAGCGGCGGATGCGGTTGCGCCGACATCGGGGATAAATAATGCGGGCAAGGAAAAAGCCCGGCACGGCAAAAATGACGGATGCGCCGCCCGCAGAACTGTCGTTCGAGGATGTTGCCAATGAATACTCGTCCTATCTGAGCCACTATCTGCAACGCGTGGTGCAGGATCGCGGCATCGCCGAAGATCTGTTGCAGCAGACATTGATGCGCATCGCGCGCGGCTTGCCGGATTTCGATGGACGCTCCAGCGTCAAGACCTGGGCCTACACCATCGCCACACGGACGGCCATGGACCATTTCCGCAAAAGCCGCACAGAACCCCTCGTCGTAAACGAAGCCGAAGCCGCGGGCGTGGAAGATGACGCGCCGACGCCGGAGCAGCATCTTGCGCTCGAACAGATGAATGCCTGCGTGCGCGAGGTCGTCGCCGCCTTGCCGGATGAATATCGCACCGCGATCCTGCTGCACGACTTCAGTGGCCTGAGTGTGCGCGAAACTGCGGCGGCCTGCGGCTGCTCGGAGGCGACCGCCAAAGTGCGCATCCATCGGGCGCGCGCAAAATTGAAACTGGCGTTGCAAAAGGAATGCACCCTGTACCACGACGAAAACAATGTGTTGCGCTGCCACCGGCGCGATTGAACAAGGAGGCCACGCAATGAATACGGAACTACGCCCTCTCGACGGCTACGACTACGGTGCGGCCAGTATCGGGCGCTCGCCTGTGACCATGGAAGAACTGGCTCTGCTGGAACGCACGGTCGCACTGACCGCGGAAGATGAGCGTTGGCTGCAGCAAGCCGGAGCCAAGCTGGCCGACCAGACCGATGCGGTCGTCGCCGCCTGGCGCGAAGTCATCGCCGCCAACCCGCACCTCGCCCGTTACTACGCATCGCATGAGGGCGTGGCCGACCCGGCCTACAAGGCAAAAGTCGGCGCGCGCTTCGGGCAATGGATACTCGATGTCTGCCTGCGACCGCGCGACCAGACCTGGCTGGACTACCAGCACGAGATCGGCCTGCGCCACACTCATCTGCGCAAGAACCAGGCCGATCATGCCGCCGCCTTGCCGCATATCCCGCTGCGCTACCTCATCGCGTTCACAGCGGTCATCAACGACCGCATCAGGCCGTTCCTGGCCAAGGATGTTTCAGCCGACGCTGCCGCAGCCATGTACAGCGCGTGGTGCAAGGCGGTGTTGTTGCAAGTGACGTTGTGGAGTCGACCTTATGTGGCGGAGAACGAGTGGTAAGGCTGGGCACTTGCCCAATTATTGACTGAATACTGCCGCATAAAACCTTATGACTTCTGGCTCCCTCGATTCCGGCATCACCATCGATCCTTTTCCCGCCGGGGGAACCGCCAGCGTAGTCGGGACGCGCCAACGGTGAGATCAGTGCGCCGCCTGCGCCCCGTAGTACTTCACCGACTCGCGCGAGCCCGGCTTCTTCTTGTGGGTGACCACGCCCTTGATCCCGTCCAGTCCGGGGATGGCGATGTCGGGATAGGCGGGGTTGAGCGCATGCAGCCGCCAGCCGCCCTGCCCGTCGCGCTGGAGCTGGCGGAAGATGAATTCTTCGTTCGCCGTGCCGACCACGAACGCGCCATCCATGGCGGGCACGCCCATTTCGATGACCAGTATCTCGCCCTCGACGAATTCCGGCGCCATGCTGTCGCCCAGCACCATCAGCGCGACCATCTCGTTGCCGGAGCAGTCGCTGCCGGAACTGATGCAGCTGCCGGGGAGTCTTGCTGCACGGCGGCGGCAACGACGGGGATGTTGATGGGTCTGCGCGTGTGCATGGGGAAAGCTCCTGATTGCACGACTAAAGGGCTCAGCATCGCGACTAAAGGGGTCAGCATCGAATTATTCCCCACAAAAAAGCCCGGCATCGCCGGGCTTTTTTCATCGCTGCATTCCGTCAGCCAGCCAGAAAAACTGGCGTCTCAGATAGTCGTCAGACGTTCCGAACAAAAGGAACAAAAGGAACAAAAGGAACAAAAGGGGTCAGCTTCGCATTTACGCCGACGATTGCATCAGAATAATCGGGAATACGATTTTATGCGGCGTGCCGCAGTTCATAATCCGCGATCAGTACATCGGCCGGTAGTTTGAGTCCTTCCGACAAACGCCGGATCATCGCCAGTGTCAGCGGGCGCGCGCGGTTCAGCACTTCGGCCACTCGGCCACGGCTTCCGATGTATTCCTCCAGGTCCTTGCGCGTCAACCCGCGCGTTTCCATCGCGTAGTTCAGGAAATCGATGGGATCGGGTGCGGGGATGGGGAAGTGTTGGGCTTCGTATTTCTCCACCAGCATGACGAGCACTTCCAGCCTGTCCGCCTCGGGTGTTTTTTCGGGCACGTCGAACAATGCCTCGATCTCGCGCAAGGCGGCTTTGTATTCTGCTTTGGTTCGAATCGGTTTGAGTTCCATTGCTATACCTTTCCTGCGTTGATCGCGTTGTATTCGGCATGGGTTCCGACAAAGCGGACATACAGCATGCCCCGGTTGTAATGCACGGCAACGATCAGGCGGTAATCGTTGCCTTTGATGTTGAACACGATGCGATTGTTTCCAACGAAGCTGGCATTACGATGAGCCGCCTTGATGTCCGACGGAGTTTTCCAGTCCGCGTGGCATGCATCGGCATACCATGAACGCAGCGGCGTTTCTGCCTGCGGGTGCTTTTCCCAGAATTCCCGCAATGAGCTGATGGCTATGACTCGCATGGCGTCACTTTAGCATGCTCCCATTTTGGGTTCAACATTGGAATTATCGAGGGGAACCGGGGCAGTATCGAAATACTTCCAATGAAGAATACGACAAACGCCCTCGCCCATCCGCCTCAGTGCGCCGCTTGCGCCCCGTAGTACTTCACCGACTTGCGCGAGCCCGGCTTCTTCTTGTGGGTGACCACGCCCTTGATCCCGTCCAGTCCGGGGATGGCGATATCGGGATAGGCGGGGTTGAGCGCATGCAGCCGCCAGCCGCCCTGCCCCTCGCGCCGGAGCTGGCGGAAGATGAACTCCTCGTTCGCCTGGCCGACCACGAACGCGCCGTCCGTTGCGGGCGCGCCCATCTCGATGACCAGTATCTCGCCCTCGACGAATTCCGGCGCCATGCTGTCGCCCAGCACCATCAGCGCGACCATCTCGTTGCCGGAGCAGTCGCTGCCGGAACTATTGCAGCTGGCCGGGGCGTCTTGCTGTGCGGCGGCGGCAACGACGGGGATGTTGATGGGTCTGCGGGTGTGCATGGGAAAGCTCCTGATTGAACGCCCCGGATAATAGTGGCTAATCAGCCAATGCTGAATAACCCTGTCGGGCAAGGAATCGCGCCACGAGGCGAATGGGCGGGTTCAGGGTTTGCGCCTTACAATGCCGCCCCACGGGGAGCTACGGCAAATGCAGCCCCCTATCGACAGCGGAAAATCCGGGGAACAGGCATGCAGGAAATCAGGGGGAACGAAGGGGGCGATACGGATCGCGGCGGCTGCGTCGCGCTGATCTACGCCCTCGTGGCCGAGCGCCTGTCCGTCCATTACGAGCACGGGCAATGGCTGAACCAGTCGCAGGGCGCCACGCTGGCCGCGGAGTGGCTGTCCCGCTCCAAGCGCCAGTTGCCGCTGGCGCTGCGCAAGCGCTTGTCCGACCTGAGCGACGAGCTCGCCCGCCAGATCGCCTCGACCACCTCGCGCGACGCGGGGCTGTATATCGCCCACGAGATGCAGGAGTCGCTGGACCCGCGCTACCAGTCCGAGATCGGCCAGTCCATCATGGCCGAATGCGAACGGGCCTACGACGAGGAATGGCCGGCCGCGGCAACAGGGTCAGGCCGACACGACCCGAACGGGGCATAGCGGCACCGCGATCATTCCAGTAGAGTCGCCCCGTCATCCACTCCGGAACACCCCCATGAACACAGCAGAATTGAGCAAGGAACAGGCGATCCTGCGCGCGATGCGCAAGACGCTGGGCAACGTCGTGCGGGACGTCACGCCACTGGGCGGGCGGCCCAATCCGCTGACGGGCGACACCATCCAGGACATCAAGGATTGCTTCGCGCTGATCTCGGAGCGGGAAAGGGAACTGGCCGAGCTGCTCGACTTCGATCAGGCCAAGCCCTATTACAAGGACGGATCGCAACCGAATGCGCAGGTGATCAGCTTCGTCAAACCGGGCAAGGAATAGGTCGACGCCGTATGAGCAGGAATTTTGTCGAGATCGGGGACGGCCAGAATGACGGCGCCCCGGAAAACAACGAACGCGCCGAGCTGACAAAGCTACTGGTCGGTAAGCTGCAGGAGTTGCGCGAGCTGGCCGACGCCTCGCCGCTGGCGCAAGCGCGCCTGCAACTGGATGTCGCGGAGCTGCTGGTGGCGCTGGAGCGCAACCCCGAGGCATGGACGCTGGCGCGCGAGGCCTTCGCCGCCGCGCTGGCGCAAGACGCCTGGAAGGATGCGGTGGAGGCCTGCGACGTGCTGTACCAGTGCGAGCAGGAGGGCTCCGCCGCGGCGCTGGGCATGGGCGTGTGGCTGGCGGTCAGCTTCCCGGTCGATCCCGAGCTGACGCTGGCGATGCTGATGCATATCGTGGAGGAGACGCCGGACCATGCGGACGGCGCGGCGCTCGCGGCCGTCGCCGCGCGCTATGTGATCGACCTGCGCGCCGACGACGCGCAGCATGAGAATCTGGGCCTGTTCGCCAACCACCTGATCGCGCAAGTGGCCGCGCGCCACAGCAACGTGCGCGACCAGGCCGCACTGGACCGGTGGATGGACAGGCTGGAACTGCGCGACCCGCAGGTGTTCCTGCCGCGTCTAGGGAAAGTGGTCGAGGTCATCGTCGGCGACAACTGGTGGTTCGACCGCGACGAGTTGCGCAAAAAGTTCGATTGAGGGGGCGGGTCACACCCCAAGCATCAGGAGTCGACTGCGGCACCGGTGACTTTCACTGCGAATCGGCGGCGCAGATATTCAGCGATATCTCGCCCACGCCTTCTATCGTCCCTTCGATGCGGTCGCCCGCGGTCACCGGGCCGACGCCTTCCGGCGTGCCGGTGAAGATCAAGTCGCCGGGCTGCAGATGGTAGAACTGGGACAGGTGGGCAACGATGGCCGGAACAGGATGGATCATCATGCTCAGGTCCGAGGACTGCCGGATTTCGCCGTTGATCCTGAGTTCGATCTTGCCTTTGCACGGATGCCCGATTGCCGAAGCCGGGGCGAGCGGCGCGACCACCGCCGCATCCTCGAAATCCTTGCCGATGTCCCAGGACAGCTTCCTCTCGCGCAGCGACACCTGCAGGTCGCGGCGGGTCATGTCCAGCCCGCATGCATAGCCGTAAACATGGGCCAGCGACTCACTTTCTGGAATCCGGAAGCCGGCCTTGCCGATCGCCACCACCAGTTCCATCTCGTGGTGATAATTGGCGGTGCCCGGCGGATAGCAAACGGTTGCGCCCGAGGGAACATAATGGGCCGCCGCCTTGGTGAAATAGAACGGCGTCTCCCGGTCCACCTCGATCCCGAACTCCCTGGCATGGGCCTCGTAATTGCGGCCGACGCAGAAGATGCGCCGTATCGGGAAATGCTCATCGCTGCCCCGGATCGGCACCGATGCAACGTCAGGCGGGGCAAACAGGTATTTCATCGCGATGCCTCTCGAAGGAAATGATGAGGGACAGATTCTAATCCCTGACAGAGGGAAAGAATGCTACGGTCAGCGATACTTTCGATGAAGAAAACCCGGTATCTCCTGGCTTCTCCTCAGCCACCTTGGCATCCCTTCTCCCTTCCAGCAATACAGGCAACCTCAAATACATGATTCCCCTCATGTACAGAGAGCGGGCTTGGGTTCAATGTAAGTGCACCGTGAGGCATATGCGGACCAGCAATCGATGAGTCATTCATGGCCACTCCCTCCATCAACGAATACCGGCGCAAGCGCGACTTCCGCCGCAGCCCCGAACCGGCTCCGGCGGACGCTGAACCGGCGGTGCAGGCCGGGCATCTCTATGTGATGCACAAGCATGCCGCGCGGCGGCTGCATTTCGATCTGCGCATCGAGCAGAACGGGGTGCTGCGCAGCTGGGCGCTGCCCAAGGGTGCGCCGCTGGAGCGCGGCGAGAAGCGCCTCGCGATCGGCGTGGAGGACCACCCGCTCGCCTACGGCGAGTTCGAGGGCACCATCCCCAAGGGCGAATACGGCGGCGGGACGGTGATGCTGTGGGACATGGGCCGGTGGCAACCCGATGGCCGCAACGACGACGAGCAGATCGACTTCATCCTCACCGGCACCAAGCTCAAGGGGGCCTGGACGCTGGTGCGCATGCGCAAGTGGGCCGGTCGCGGGAGCGACAAGCAGTGGCTGCTGATCAAGCGCACCGACCATCCGCAACAGGACCTGCACCCAGACGACCTGAGCGTGGCCAGCGGCCGCAGCATGGAGGAGATCGCCGCAGGCCGGGAAAGCCATGGGGCCAAGCCGCAACGTTCCGAACCGCCCGTCGCGGCGAAGCTCCACGGCGCGCTCCCGGCGCCCGTCCCCGCCCTGCTGCCGCCGCAGCTTGCCGCCGCCGTCGAACGCGCGCCGAAAGGACCAGCCTGGCTGCACGAGATCAAGTTCGACGGTTACCGCATCGTGGCGCATATCGAGCACGGCAAGGCGCGCCTGATGACGCGCAACGGCCTCGACTGGACCGCGCGGCTGCGGACACTGGCGCGGCAGCTGGAGGCGTTGCCGGCGGAACAGGCCATCCTCGACGGCGAGCTGGTCGCGCTCACCGCGGGCGGCGCGAGCAGCTTCCGCGAGCTGCAGGAGGCGCTGAGCCGCAGGCAGACCGCGCAGCTGAGCTATCAGATCTTCGATCTGGCGTATCTGGACGGCCACGACCTTTCGGCGGTGCCGCTGGTCGAGCGCAAGCAGGCGCTGAAGCAGTTGCTGCAGGCCGCGGGTTACGAGGCAGGAGCAGCGGTGCGCTATTCGGATCATGTCCGGGGACAGGGGCCGGAATTCTTCGAGCAGGCCTGCACGCTCGGGCTGGAGGGCATCGTCTCCAAGCGTGCCGATGCGCCCTATCGCAGCGGCCGCAGCAGGCTGTGGCAGAAGGCGAAATGCACGCAGCAGACCGCCGAGTTCGTGGTCGGCGGCTATACGCCGCCCGCCGGCGCACGCAGCGGCTTCGGCGCTTTGTTGCTCGGCGCGTATCGGGATGGAAAACTGGAGTATGCGGGGCGGCTGGGCACCGGCTTCAGCAACCGCCAGCTCGAACAGTTGCACGCGCTGCTGCAGAAACAGGAGATCGCCGAGTCGCCTTTCGCCCCCTCGCAATCGATGCCGAATGCACGCGGTGTGCACTGGGTGCGGCCCGCGCTGGTGGTCGCGGTCCGGTACGTTGAACGCACCCGCGACGGCCTGTTGCGCCAACCGAGCTTCCTCGGCCTGCGCGAAGACGTGGAGCCTGAGCAGGTCGAGCCATCCGACGCCAAACTGGAAGAGGCCGCCCCCGCCGCCCGCCCGATGCGGCATGCGACAGCCGGCGCGGTGGAGATCGCGGCAACCCCGCTCACGCACCCCGAGCGCATCCTGTATCCGGAACTGGGCGTGACCAAACTGGCGCTGGCCCGCTATTACGAGTCCATCCAGGCATGGGTGCTGCCTTGGCTCGCACATCGCCCGCTGGTGATGCTGCGCTGCCCCGAGGGGCGCGAGGCCTGCTTCTACCAGAAGCACCTGGTCAAGAGCCAGGGGCGTTCGGTGCCGCGCATCGCGATCCGCGAGAAGGACGAGGTGCGCGACTACGTCTACGTGCGCTCGCTGGCCGACATTCTGACGCTGGTGCAGCACGGGGTGCTGGAGTTCCATGTCTGGGGCTGCCGGGTGGAAGACATCGAGCACCCCGACCTGCTGGTGTTCGACCTCGATCCAGCGCCCGAAGTGGCCTGGCAGGAGGTGCTGCGCACCGCGCGCGAACTGCGCGAGCGCCTGCAGGCGTTGGGCCTGACAGCCTTTCCGCGCACCACCGGCGGCAAGGGGCTGCATCTGGTGGTGCCGCTGCACCCACAGGCTGACTGGGAATCGGTGAAGTCGTTCGCACGGGCGGTGTCGGAACTGCATGCGCGGGACGAGCCGCAGTTGCTCACCACCCATATGGGCTTGGCGAAACGGCACGGCAGGATATTCATCGACTACCTGCGCAACACGCGCGGCTCCACCGCCATCGCCAGTTACTCGCCGCGCGCCCGCCCCAGTGCGCCGGTGGCGGTGCCGCTGCGCTGGGACGAGCTCGGAGTGCATTCCGACCACTACACGGTGGAGACGCTGCAGCGCCGGCTCGGCGCACTGCGGGCGGACCCGTGGGAAGGGTTCTTCGAGGCGGCGGTGCCGCTGGGTGCGGCGATGCTCAGAACTGTTGGCGTCAAGGAAGGAGGTTCACGATGACTGTCCGCGCGATGTGGAAAGGGGTGATCCGTTTCGATGCGATCCGCGTGCCGGTGAAGTTGTACGGCGCCATCGAGGATCGCAACGTGCATTTCCGGCTGCTGCACCGCGGCGATCTGGAGCCGGTGCATCAATTCTTCGTCAATCCGGAGACCGACGAGGTGGTGCCCTATGCGAATACCGGCCGCGCCTACATCACCGAATCCGGCGAGCGGGTGCTGCTGAACCCGTCTGAGCTGGAGGCGCTGGAACCGGAGCCTACGCGCGATATCGAGATACTGGGCTTCCTGCCGCAGCATGCGATCGACCACCGCTGGTACAACCGCCCCTATTACCTCGGGCCGGACGAGGACAGCGCGGAATTCTTCGCGCTGGCCGATGCGCTGGAGTCCATGCAGGTGGAGGGGCTGGCACGCTGGGTGATGCGCAACAAGTCCTATGTCGGCGCACTGCAGTTGTATCAGGGCTACCCGATGCTGATGTCGCTGCACCACGCGGAAGAGGTGATCCCGGTGGAGTCGCTCGCCGCGCCCGAGGGGCCGCCGCTGGACCCGCGCGAGCTGGGCATGGCGCGGCAGCTGATCGGGATGCTGGAGGCGGATTTCGAGCCGCAGGAATATCACGACGAATTCCGCGAGCGCGTGCTTGCGATGCTGGATGCCAAGGCTCACGGCAAACAGGTGCGCAAGCTGGCGCCGCCGCGGCAAGAACGCGGCATGGACATCGGCCAGGCGCTGGAGGCCAGCCTCCGCCAAGTACGAAAACACGCGTGAAAATTGCTGCGGAGGGCGTCTGCGGCGTTGCGCGGTGCTCGAAATCCGGGGTCGCAAAGCGACAAACTAAAAGTACATTCCGGTTTCTCCGCTCCGTGCGCCTTGCATCCATCCCTCCTCGCGAATTTTCAAGACATTTCTGATGCAACATAAGGAAAGGTGGTGAGCCATGAAAGACGACGACACACAGATGGAAGAAGAGGAACTAGAGCCGGAACAGCCGCACGCCATCTGGTCCGGCATCATCGCGTTCGGGCTGGTGAGCCTGCCGGTGAGCCTGTTTCCCGCCCATCGCGGCAAGATCGCGCTGAAGATGGTGGATGCCAACGGTGCGCTGCTCAAGCGGCAGTTCTTCAGCGAGCACGACAGGCAGCCGCTGGAGCGCGACGACATCGTGCGCAGTTACGAGATCGAGAAGTACCACTATGTGGTGGTCGAGGACGAGGAGCTGGAAGCGCTGGAGCCGAAGAAGTCGCGCGAGATCGACCTGAAGCGCTTCGTGCCCCTGAGCTCGATCAACCCGGTGTATTTCGAGCGCGCGTATTTCCTGGTACCAGACAGCGATACGACCAAGGCCTACCGACTGCTGGCAAAGAGCATGGAAGACGAGCAACGGGTCGGCATCGCCAGCTTCGTGATGCACGGCAAGGATTATCTGGTGGCGATCATCGCCGAGCACGGCATCCTGCGGGCGGAGACGCTGCGCTTCCACGACGAACTGCGCACGCCCGAGCAGGTCGGCCTGCCCAGGCGGCAGCCCGCCGACAAGGCGCTCGTCGAGCGCATGCGCGCGGCTATCGGCAAGGCCATGCGCAAACGATTCGACAGCGAACTGTTGAGCGACCGGCACACCCGTGACCTGATGCAGCGCATCGAAGCGAAACTCAAGGCCGGCACCGACGTGCTGCCGGCCCCGGAGGAACCCGAGGCGGTCGAGGCCGAAAGCAACGTGATCGACCTGATGCAAGTGCTCAAGGAACGCCTGAAGGGACGCCAGTCATCCCAACCGGAACGTCCGCCGAAGCGGGGAAAGCCGCACAGTTAATCCGTCATCAGTGCGCCGGTTGCGGCACGTAGTATTTGACGGACTTGCGCGAGCGCGGATAGCACTTGTGGGTGACCGAGCCCTTGATCGCCAGCCGCCCTGCTCATCGCGCGCGAGCTGGCGGAAGATAAAGTTCTCCTGCGCCGCAGGTATTCCCGCCGCGCTTGGGGCAGGTGGTCGACGTCATCCTCGACGACGCCTGGTGGTTCGATCGCGACGAGTTGCGCAGGAAATTCGATAAGATGTGCGAAAAACCTATCTTGGAAATATCTGCTAACGACAGTTGCCGGACGGTGGTCACGATGTGCTGGCTGGAGGGCTAAGTGCACACGCGGCTATCCGCGTACTGCGCCAAGACAAGATCAGCGGCAATAAGACAAAGCCCCGCCTCTGCCATTTCAACTGCCAGAGGCATTGACACTCCCTACCTCGCTCAAATACAGTCTGTTCCCACTTGCAGATTTACCTGAAGCACATCTCGCCGCTTGTACGGCGCGAGGCTCACGGCACAATCCCCAGAACAGGAGGCTGGCGCAAGCAATCATCCCGCATTGACGGGAGCATTGCAGGCACACAACTGTAAAAAAGGGGAGCAATTGTCTCATCGTCGCCAGAACCCAGGCCCACTTCCGGATATTGCTGAAGCAGTACAGGGAAAATACGTTCCACCCAAGCCCCTAGCCGGACTTATGGCGTGCGAACTTGCCGCAAGTAGCATAAACATCTTGCCCATCGAAATCGGCAATACCTCGCGACACCTCCATCATCGCCCCGCCTTTGATCGCCCGACCATCACTCAAGAGCTCGCAGAGCGATTACCGTTGGCGAACAACTATCCCCGATTCGATACATCCGGCGTGAAACGCGCCTGGCTATCGAACGAACGGCGATGCTCCGGCAGTCGCGCCGATACAGGATGAATCGCAACAGGGACAACGAATCAATCGGGTCTGCTCCATTGATTCGCACTGTTGATTCATATCGAACTCGATTGCTGACGAGTATCGATGTTGCAAGGCACGTTTATCAGCATATTCCATTAACTATTACTTGAGGATTCATGCCATGAAACATATTTCCCGACTCGCGGCCATCTTGCTTTCACTCGCCTTCACAGGCAGCGCCACAGCTACCCCGGAGGATATGAACAAACCAATAATCATCATCGGAGCATCCTATTCAAATGGCAGCGTGCCATTTAACGATGCCCTCGTATCGCCCCTGTTCGGTATCGCCGTAGGCTTCGGCAATTACCTTAGCCTGGGCGATGCACTGATAAAAGACCCGCGCCTGCCGGGTTATGTCATCAATGAAGCGCAGGCCGGAGCCACCACGTTCGACCGTCCCGGCTGCATGCCCTCAGCACCTAGCTGCAATCTCGGCATGTGGCAGGACTACGAGAAACAGCTGCAAAAAGCGCAACAGCGAGTCACCATTCCGGGCACCACAAACATATTGTCAAAATATGTGGTAATCACCATTCCGAACGATTGCCTGCATGCGGGTGCTTTCAGTATTCCGCAAAATCAAACTGCACATTGCAGTCTCAGCGAAATCAATGCCTATCTAGACCGCCTGATAGCGGTAGGAAAGAAAGCTTTGGATGCGGGCCTGATACCCATTTACGACAGGTATCCCGCATACTCAAATCTCAACCTGCCGTTTTTCGCAACCACATATGGGCTGAGTTGGGCGGCCGATGAGGGCTACTACAACACGTTGCGCGACCTGCACCACCAGCGCCTGACTACCGAACTTCCTGGGGCGGTAGTGCTGGATATCTGGGCCGACTTTGAACATGTCGGCGATGGCATACATCCCAATGACAAGACTTCCAGAAAAGCTGCCGCAATGATTGCTCAATATATCAATAACGCCCATTAGCCCAACAGAGCCCCGTCACAAACCGCCGAAACAAAGAACGCCCGCTCGGGCGTTCTTTCGGAAGCTCCTCGTGAACACGGCAAGACTGTGCCCGCGGGATGCACACGGCGCGATGCCGCTCCGAAGGAGGCTCGCGACGCACGACAGCCTGCAAAGCATTTCGGTCGTGTTGAAGAGAACGCCAGCACACTCGCGATGGCTGCATAGCGCGAACTTCCCGGCAGGAAGCCGGAAAGCTTGTCATCGGCACGTCATAACCGGCCCGCCGATGGAAGGCGACTCCTATCGAACGGCGAGTCCGGGCTTGGGTTAAAATCCGCGCCCCCGCAATATTTACCGGACCCACGTTGATTCCCGCCGCCCCCTCCCCGATGCGCATTTCCGACCTCCGCGAACGCCTGCGCGAGCTGGGCGCCAAGCCTTGCCACGAAGACCGCCTGCTGCGCGGCTGGAGCCAGGCGGGTTCGTACGACCGCAAGGGCAGCCCCGCGGCGACCTTCTTTCCGGCTGCGATGCGCCGCGAGCTGTCCGCCATCGAGGCGGAGCTTGGAGGGCTGGCACGGTTGCGCAGCGAGCATCCCGCCCCCCTCTCCCCAACCCTCTCCCGCGATGCGAGAGAGGGGGCAAACGCCGCGCTACGCGCATCTTCCTATAACGAAGAGGTCGCGCGCCTGCTGGTGGAGCTGCACGACGGCCAGATGGTGGAGAGCGTGCTGCTGCCGCGTGGCGGGCTGTGCGTGTCGACGCAGGTGGGTTGCGCGGTGGGCTGCGTGTTCTGCATGAGCGGCCGCGCGGGACTCCTGCGCCAGCTCGGCAGCGCCGAGATCGTCGCGCAGGTGGCGCTCGCGCGCCGTCGCCGCGAGGTCAGCAAAGTGGTGTTCATGGGCATGGGCGAACCGGCGCACAACCTCGACAACGTGCTCGAAGCGATCGACGTGCTTGGCATGCAGGGCAATATCGGCCACAAGAACCTGGTGCTTTCGACGGTGGGAGATTTGCGGGTGTTCGAGCGCCTGCCGCAGGAGACGGTGAAGCCCGCGCTCGCGCTTTCGCTGCACTCCACCGACGATGCGTTGCGCGCGAAGCTGCTGCCTCGCGCGCCGCAGATTTCCGTCGATGAGCTGGTCGAACGCGCCGAGGCTTATGCGCGCGCGACCGGCTATCCTGTGCAGTACCAGTGGACGCTGATAGAGGGCGTGAACGACAACGATGCCGAACTGGAGCGCATCGCGCAGCTGCTCACCGGCAAATACGCGATCATGAACTTCATCCCCTTCAACGAAGTGGACGGCCTGGACTACCGCCGCCCCTCCCCCGACCGCGCCGCGTACATCGTCGGCACCCTCAAGCAGCGCGGCCTCGTCACCCAGCTGCGCGACTCGGCGGGACAGGAGGTCGAAGGCGCTTGCGGGCAGTTGCGCGCGCGGGCGGCGAAGGCCAAATAACCCAGCCTTTACCCTATCCACAAAGCCGATCTATTGGAGTAGGATGATTCTTCCTTAATCGATATAAGGAGTTCAATCATGCCCAAATCGTCACATCATGGTAATAGGGATAGAGACATGAAAAAGGAGCCTCTGATGACGCCGAAGGAGAAAAAAATGGCCAAACGTGCGAAGAAACATATGCACGATGTCCAGCCTCTCATCACTCCTCCCGATACTCATTAGGCGACCGATTGTCGTCTGTCTATCTCAGGTAAAAAATCAAAGCCCGGCGATGCCGGGCTTTCTGTTTGAAACCACCTCATCCTAAAACTTCATCTTCAGTGAACCGCCGCTATTGCAGCCCGTGGTGGTGGCCGATGCTCACGCGCTTCGCCTGCGCGCCCTCGGCCGCGATCGTCTCGATGAACTTGACCTCGTCGCCCTCCTTCAGATGCTCGAAGGGCGGATTGACGACACTCGCGCGGTCGAAGTAAAGCTCGGTGCCGTCCGGGCCGGCGATGAAGCCTATGCCGTCCTCCGGAAAGAGCCGCAGCACCTGGCCGACGAACTCGGGGGAGTGCGTCTTGGTCTTGCGCTGCATGCGGCGCTCATACTCTTCAAGCTGGCGCTTGGCGGCATCGAAGCCGTCGCGTAGCGCGACGAACACATCCTCGTGATGGTCGCGATTGACGACGATCTCGTTGCCGGGCACACCGATGTCGATGCGCAGGTTGTATTGCTTGCCCTGGTGCTTGTGCTTGTGCGGCGCCTCCAGCACCACCCGGCAGGAGATAATGTGGCTGGAGAATTCCTGGAGCTTCTCCACCTTTTGCCGGATGCGTGCCTCGACGGCCTCCGACTGGTTAACGTCACGAACGGTGATTTGCAATGGTATCTGCATGATGGCCTCCTTCTGATCGGTTGACAGACTGGCGACAGCTTCTCATTTTCGGTTTCTCGCCAGTCAGATAAGTTCGGCCCATTCCCCGTCAAGGAGTTCCATCATCCTTTCTCGAACCGCATCACCCCGCCCGTGCAGTCCACCTTGATCGTGTCCTTCGCAGCGAAGTGCCCTTCGAGGATGTGCTTGGCCAGCGGGTTCTCCAGTTGCGACTGTATCGCGCGCTTCAGCGGCCTTGCGCCGTACACCGGGTCGAAGCCAGCGTTGGCGATCTCGGACAGCGCGGCATCGCTGACGCTCAGTTTCATTTCCATCGCGGCGAGGCGTTTCTCCAGATACTGCAACTGGATGCGCGCGATGCTCTTGATGTTCGCCTCGTCCAGCGCATGGAACACCACGACCTCGTCGATGCGGTTGAGAAACTCGGGGCGGAAATAGGTCTTCACCTCGCCCATCACCGCGAGCTTGATGACCTGGTAATCGTCGCCGGACATCTGCTGGATCATCTGAGAGCCCAAGTTGGAGGTCATCACGATCACGGTGTTCTTGAAGTCCACGGTGCGGCCCTGGCCGTCGGTCATGCGGCCGTCGTCCAGCGCCTGCAGCAGCACGTTGAACACGTCCGGGTGAGCCTTCTCGACTTCGTCCAGCAGGATCACGCTATACGGCTTGCGGCGCACGGCCTCGGTCAGCCCGCCGCCTTCCTCGTAGCCGACATAGCCCGGCGGCGCGCCGATCAGGCGGGCGACGGAATGCTTCTCCATGTATTCGCTCATGTCGATGCGGATCAGGTGGTCTTCCGAGTCGAACATGAAGTTCGCCAGCGCCTTGCACAGCTCGGTCTTGCCCACGCCCGTCGGGCCCAGGAACAGGAAGGAGCCATAAGGACGGTTCGGGTCGGACAGGCCGGAACGCGAACGGCGGATCGCGTCGGACACCAGACGCACCGCCTCGTCCTGCCCCACCAGACGCTCGTGCAGCTTCGTTTCCATGTGCAGCAGCTTCTCGCGCTCGCCCTGCATCATCTTGGACACCGGGATGCCGGTCGCGCGGCTGACCACTTCGGCGATCTCTTCCGCGCCGACCCGGGTGCGCAGCAGCTTGTTCTTCTGCGTGCCACCCTCTGCCTCGCGCTGCGCGGCTTCCTTCAGCTTCGCTTCGAGCTGCGGCAGCTTGCCGTACTGCAGCTCGGCGACCTTCTCCAGCTTGCCTTCACGCTGCAGACGCACGATCTCGGCGCGCATCTGCTCGATCTCTTCCTTCACGGTCGCCGCACCCTGTGCCGCGCCCTTCTCCGACTTCCATATCTCTTCGAGGTCGGCGTACTCGCGCTCCAGCTTCCCGATCTCGTCCTCGATCAGGGCCAGGCGTTTCTGCGAGGCCTCGTCCTTCTCCTTCTTCACCGCCTCGCGCTCGATCTTCAGCTGGATCAGCCGACGTTCCAGCTTGTCCATCACCTCCGGTTTGGAGTCGATCTCCATCTTCATGCGCGACGCGGCCTCGTCGACGAGGTCGATGGCCTTGTCCGGCAGGAAGCGGTCGGTCACATAGCGATGAGAAAGCTCCGCCGCCGCGACGATGGCCGGGTCGGTGATCTCGACGCCGTGGTGCACTTCGTATTTTTCCTTCAGGCCGCGCAGGATGGCGATGGTGGATTCCACCGAGGGCTCGTCCACCAGCACTTTCTGGAAGCGGCGCTCCAGGGCGGCGTCCTTCTCGATGTACTTGCGGTATTCGTCCAGCGTGGTCGCGCCGATGCAGTGCAGCTCACCGCGCGCCAGCGCTGGCTTCAGCATGTTGCCCGCATCCATCGCACCCTCGGCCTTGCCCGCGCCGACCATGGTGTGCAGCTCGTCGATGAACACGATGTACTTGCCCTCATCCTGCGCCAGTTCCTTGAGCACGTTTTTCAGGCGCTCCTCGAATTCGCCGCGATATTTCGCGCCCGCCAGGAGCGCCGCCATGTCCAGCGACAACACGCGCTTGCCCTTCAGCGTCTCCGGCACCTCGTCGTTGACGATGCGTTGCGCCAGGCCTTCGACGATCGCGGTCTTGCCGACGCCGGGTTCGCCGATCAACACCGGGTTGTTCTTGGTGCGGCGCTGCAGCACCTGAATCGCGCGGCGGATCTCGTCGTCGCGGCCGATCACCGGATCCAGCTTGCCTTGGCGTGCACGCTCGGTCAGGTCCATGCAGTATTTCTTCAGCGCTTCGCGCTGGCCTTCGGCCTCCTGACTGCCAACCGACTCGCCGCCGCGCACCGCGTTGATGGCTGTTTCCAGCGGGGCACGCGTCACGCCGTGCTGCTTTAGCAGCCGTCCAGTCTCGCCCTTGTCGCCGGTCAGCGCCAGCAGGAACATCTCCGAGGCAATGAACTGGTCGCCGCGCTTCTGCGCCTCCTTGTCGGTCAGGTTGAACAGGTTCGCCAAATCGCGCCCGACCTGCACCTCGCCGCCGTGGCCTTCGACCTTCGCCAGGCGGTTCACCGCGTCGCTCATCGCCGTCTTCAGCGCATTGACATTGCCGCCCGCGCGCGCCAGCAGCGAACCCGCGCCGCTGTCGGCGTCGTTGAGTAGCGCCAGCAGCAGGTGCTGCGGCTCGATGAACTGGTTGTCGGCGCCGACGGCCAGGCTCTGGGCATCGGACAGGGCTTGCTGCAGCTTGGTGGTGAACTTGTCGAAACGCATGTCTACGCACTCCTCTGTTGAATTCGGATGATCGCTAGATGGGGAACCCCGCGGAAATTTCAACCCCGTGCCTTCATCCTCTATACTGCGCCCATCTGAACAGGATTGCATCATGCCCTACCCTAACCTAGCCCTATACATCCACGCCGGCGTCCGCGCCGCTCTCGACGAGGACATGCGCGACGGCGACCTGACCGCGCAACTGATCCCCGCCGACGCAACTTCCACAGCGACCATCATCACCCGCCAAGAGGCCGTGCTTTGCGGCTCGCCCTGGGCGGAGGAATGCTTCCGCGCGCTGGACCCGGATTGCGACATCCGCTGGGCAGCGCAGGAGGGCGAGTTCGTGCAGCCCGGCCAGCTGCTCTGCACGGTCACCGGCAATTCCCGCGCGCTGCTCTCCGCCGAGCGCTGTGCGCTGAACTTCCTGCAGACGCTGTCGGCGACCGCGACCGCGACGCGCCGCTACGTGGACATCGTCGCGGGAACCAAGGCGAAGATACTGGACACGCGCAAGACGCTGCCCGGCCTGCGCCTCGCGCAGAAGTATGCGGTGACGATCGGCGGCGGCGTCAACCAGCGCGTCGGGCTCTATGACGGCGTGCTGATCAAGGAGAACCATATCGCCGCCGCGGGCGGCATCCGCAAGGTGATGGAACAGGCGTTCCGCCTCGCCCCGCCGGGCGTCTCGATACAGATCGAGGTGGAGAGCCTGGACGAGCTGCGCGAGGCGCTGGACGCGGGTGCTACGCTGATCCTGCTCGACAACTTCACGCTCGCCATGATGCGCGAGGCGGTCGCGCTGACCGCGGGCCGCGCGGAACTGGAAGCCTCCGGCGGCGTCAATCTGGATACCGTGCGCGGCATCGCCGAGACCGGCGTGGACCGCATCTCGATAGGCAGCCTGACCAAGGATGTGCAGGCGGTGGACCTGTCGATGCGCATCAACTAAACCCACTCCCTCTCCCGGCCTTCGGCCCCCCTCTCCCGCTTGCGGGAGAGGGGTTGGGGGAGAGGGCAAGGAGACAAACCATGTGCCAACTCTTGGGGATGAACTGCAACGTCCCCACCGACATCTGCTTCTCGTTCACCGGCTTCCAGAAGCGCGGCGGCGGCACCGACGTGCATGCCGACGGCTGGGGCATCGCGTTCTTCGAAGGCAAGGGGGTACGGCTGTTCCTCGACCCGCAGCCTTCGGCACAGTCGCCCGTCGCCGAACTGGTGCGCAACTACCCCATCCGCTCGCTGAACGTGATCGCCCATATCCGCAAGGCGACGCAGGGCGTGGTGTCGCTGGAGAACACCCACCCGTTCCAGCGCGAGCTGTGGGGGCAGTATTGGGTGTTCGCGCACAACGGCAACCTGCCGCAGTTCCAGCCAAAACTCGACGGCAGCTTCATGCCGGTGGGCAACACCGACAGCGAGCGCATCTTCTGCTGGCTGCTGCAGAGCCTGCGGCAGCGCTTCGACGACGCACCGCCCGGCCGCGATGCGCTGTTCGACGCGATCCACGAGCTGACCGCGCCGCTGGCGGCGATGGGTATCTTCAACTACCTGCTGTCCAACGGCGACTGCCTGTACGCGCACTGCTCCACCGAGCTCTCTTACATCGTGCGCCGCGCGCCGTTCGCCAAGGCGCACCTGAAGGATGAGGACGTGATGGTGGACTTCAGCGAGGTGACCTCGCCGAACGACCGCGTCGCGGTGATCGCCACGCTGCCGCTGACCGACAACGAACCCTGGGTGACGATGCCGCCCGGCAGCCTGTGGCTGTTCCACGACGGCGAAGTGGCGGCGCACCGCCTGACCGCACCCAGCCCGGTCAAGTCTCTTTCGGGCAATTGAATTCGGCGGCCGCGTCCCCATCTGCGGCACATCGTCAAATGAAAGGAAGACCATGACCGACTCCCTGCACATCGTCTGCCCGCATTGCGACGCGGTGAACCGCGTGCCGGGCGAGAAGCTGAGCGCCGGCCCGACCTGCGGCAAGTGCAAGCAAACGCTGTTCGCCGCCCATCCGGTCGAGCTGAACGGCGGCAACTTCGACAAGCACATCGCCCGCAACGACATCCCGGTGCTGGTGGATTTCTGGGCGCCCTGGTGCGGCCCCTGCCGGATGATGGCCCCGGCGTTCGAACAGGCCGCCGCGAAGCTGGAACCGCGAGTGCGGCTCGCGAAGCTGAACACCGAAGCGGAGCAGATGCTGGGCGCACGCTACAACATCCGCAGCATCCCGACACTGGCACTGTTCAAAGGCGGCCGCGAGATCGCGCGCCAGGCCGGAGCGATGGATGCGGGAAATATCGTGCGGTGGACCAGTAGCGTAATCCGGTAGACGATCATTGAACCACCGAACTGAAGACCTCTCTGATGCCTTGAAGAACCGTAGCGAGCGGCTTGAGTGCAAGGCGCACGGCGCGCAGAAACCGGAATGTACTTAAGGTACATGAGGATTTCGAGCACCGCGCAACGCCGCAATCGAGTCGCGCAGTAGGTTCCTCAAGGCATCCGGGCTACCAAGTCGATCAGCGCAGACATGCCGTGATGCCCGACGCCCTCGCTGATGAAACTCTCGTGCTCAGCGAGATGCAATATCTCCATGTCGGCGAACGCCTCGCGCAGCATGTCTTCTGTGTAGAGGTTCTCGACCTGCGACGGACCGCCGGTGCGGTATTCGTGCTGGCGCGGGGTGTAGCCCTGCAGCAACAGCAAGCCGCCCGGCTTCAGGCTGCGCTTGATATGGTCGAACATCCGCGCGCGCAGTTCCGGCCCGACGAACTGGATGAAGATGCCGACGACCACATCGTAGCGATGCTCCGGCCACGCCCAGTCCAGCAGGTCGGCCAGCTCGTAGTGCAGTTTCGCGCCGCGCTCCGCCGCGAGCCGTTTCGCCTTCTCCTGCGCGACCGGCGAGCTGTCCACCGACAGCACGTCCAGTCCCTGTTCCGCCAGCCACACCCCGTTGCGCCCCTCGCCGTCGGCGACCGCGAGGCAGCTCATGCCGGGTTTCAGCAGGTGCCGCTGCGACACGAGGAAAGCGTTCGGCTCGGTGCCGAAGTGGTAATGCTCGCCCGCGTAGCGTTCGTTCCAGATGCTCATTCGTCCCTCCATCTCGTCATCGTGCCATCCCGTGCTGGATAGAAAACGCGGCCGGTATTATATTTCGCCCCATGAACGAGACCGACACCCCAGACAACACCGGCGCTCCCGACAATACCGGCATCCCGGACAGCACCGCATCCCCGGACAGCGTAGACACTCCAGTCAGCGCTGAACCGCAGGATGTGTCGACGACCGCGAGTCCGCCGCCCTCCCATCACCATCTGCATGGGACCGAACACCGCGACAGCGTGCGCCATATCGTGCGATGGCATGCCGATGTCATGGTCAACGGCCACGTCTGCCAGGGCATCGTCCACGAGATATCCGAGAGCGGCGCGACGCTGTTCCTGGAACTGAATCCCCAGAACGCCAGGAAGCTCTCGCTGAACCTCCATGTGCCGCCGCCGGACGACAAACACGCCCAGCACCTCGTCGAAGTGGAAGGCAAGATGGTCTACTCTATCCACGACAGCGAGGAGCGGCTATTCCGCGCCGGCGTCCACTTCACGAAGTTCGCGAACGGCGCCGACCCGGCGTTCCTGGCCTCGCACCTGCAATCCCATTAGGGATTCGTACTCCCGCCGGCCGGGTGGTGCGAATGCCGCCGCCTGAACCAGCCGGACAGCCACTGCACCGCATCGTCCACATAGGTGAACACCACCGGGATCACCAGCAGGCTCAGGAAGGTGGAGGTAATCAGGCCGCCAATCACGACGATGGCCATCGGCGCGCGGAAGCTCGGGTCGACGCCGATGCCGAGCGCGACCGGCAGCATGCCCGCGCCCATCGCCATCGTGGTCATCACGATGGGGCGCGCGCGCTTCCTGCAGGCGTCGATCAGCGCCTCGGCGCGGTCCATGCCGCGCTCGCGGCGCGACACGATGGCGTATTCGACCAGCAGGATGGAGTTCTTCGTCGCGATGCCCATCAGCATGATCAGGCCGATCATCGAGGGCATCGACAGCGCTGTGTGCGTGACGAACAGCGCGAGGAATGCGCCCGGTATCGACAGCACCAGCGCTGCGAGGATGGTCACCGGCTGCACGAAATCCTTGAACAGCAGCACCAGCACGATGTAGATGCACAGGATGCCGGTCAGCATCGCCAGCCCGAAGCTCTCGAACAGCTCGGCCATCGCCTCGGCGTCGCCCACCGTCGCGACCGTGATACCGCGCGGCAACTCCTTCAGGCTGGGCAGCGCCATCGCCCGCGCCTCGACCTCGCCCAACGGCTGCCCGTTGAGCTCGACCTCGAAATTGATGTTGCGCGTGCGGTCGTAGCGGTCGATCTCGGCCGGGCCGCTCTCGACGCTCAGGCTTGCGACGCTGCCCAGCATCACCGGGCCGTGCTTGCCGTGCACCACCAGCCGCGACAGCAACTCGATATCCTGGCGCGCATCGGTGCGCAGCTTCACCACGACGGGTACCTGCCGGTCCGGCAGGTTGAGTTTCGCCAGCGCCTGGTCGTAGTCGCCCGCGGTGGCGATGCGCAGCGTGTCGGCGATGGCAGCGGAGGTCACGCCGAGGTCGGCGGCCCGCGCAAAATCGGGACGCACCACCAGCTCGGGGCGCACCAGACTGGAGGTCGAAGTGACGTTGCCGATGCCGGGTATCGTACGCAGTTCGCGCCCGACCTTCTGCGCGTGCTCGCCCAGCGCCTGCCCGTCCTCGCCGGCCAGCACCAGCACGTATTTCTCGTTCGACGACGCCAGCCCGACCTTGACGCGCACGCCCGGCAGCGCGGTCAGCGCCTCGCGCAGCTGCGACTCGATGGCCTGCTTGCTGATGTCGCGCTCCTGCCGCGGCGTGAAGTTCAGCGTCAGCGTGGCCTTGCGCACGTCGCCGCCGGCCTGCGGCGCGAACGGGTCGCCGCCCGCGCTGCCGCCGCCGATGGCGGTGTAGATCAGTTTCACGTGCGGGTTCTTCTCGACGATGGCGCGCGCCTGCTCCGCCGCGCGCCGGGTGTCCTCGAAGCGGCTGCCCGGCGGCAGCGTGATGGTCACCTGCGATTGCGACAGGTCGTCCGGCGGGATGAAGCCTGTGGGCAGCAGCGGCACCAGCGCGAACGAGCCAAAGAAGAACACCGCCGCGCCGAGCGTAGTCAGCACGCGGTGCTTCAGGCAGAACGCGGCCCACTTCAGGTACATCGCGATCCACTTCGGCAGCTCGTGTGAAACGCGCGGCCTGAGGATGTAGGCCGACATCATCGGCGTCAGCATGCGCGCGACCACCAGCGAGAAGAGCACCGCGATGGCCGCGGTCCAGCCGAACTGCACGAAGAACTTGCCCGGCACGCCGCTCATGAACGCGGTCGGCAGGAACACGGCAACCAGCGTGAAGGTGGTCGCGATCACCGCGAGGCCGATCTCGTCCGCAGCCTCCATCGCCGCCTGGTATGGCGTCTTGCCCATCTCGAGGTGGCGCATGATGTTCTCGATCTCGACGATGGCGTCGTCCACCAGCACGCCGACCACCAGCGACAGCGATAGCAGCGTCACCACGTTGATCGAGAAGCCCATGAAGTACATCACGGCGAAGGTCGGGATCACCGCCAGCGGAAGCGCGGTCGCGGCGACCACGGTGGCGCGCACGTTGCGCAAGAAGGCCAGCACCACCAGCACCGCGAGCGCCGCACCCTCGTACAGCAGATCCATCGAACCCTCGTAGTTCTCCACCACCGGATCGACGAAGTTGAACGCCTCGGTAATGACGACGTCGGGATGCTCGGCCTTCAGCCGCTCCAGCACCCTCTCCACGCCCTGCGCCACATCGACCTCGCCGTAGCCGCGCGCCCGGCTGATCTCGAAACCGACGACCTCGCGGCCGTTGAGCAGCGCCGCGCTGCGCCGTTCGGCGACTGTGTCGCTGACCGTGGCGACCTGGTCGAGACGCACGCTGCGCCCGTCCGGCAGGTGGATCTGCATGGCCGCGATCTGTTCCGCCGTGGCGACCGTGGCGATGGTGCGCACCGACTGCTCGCTGCCGCCGATGTCGGCGCGCCCGCCGGAGGCCTCCTGCTGGATGTCGCGCAACTGTTTCGAGACGTCCGCCGCGGTCGCGTTCAGCGCCAGCAGCCGCGCCGGGTCGAGTTCGACGCCGATCTGCCGCGTCACACCGCCGACGCGCCCCACCGCACCGACGCCGCGCACCGCGAGCAGCGCCTTGGTCACCGAGTTGTCGACGAACCAGGACAGCTGCTCGTCGGTCATGTCCGGCGAGGCGATGGTATAGGTCAGGATGGGCAGCCCGCTCAGCTCCATCTTGGTCACCACCGGGTCGCGCAGGTCGCGCGGCAGATCGGAGCGTACGCGCGACACCGCCGCGCGCACGTCTTCGACGGCTTCGGAGGTGTCCTTCTCCAGACGGAACTCGGCGGTGATGATGGCCGTGCCGTCCACGATCTTGGTGTACAGGTGCTTCAGACCCTGCATGTTCGCCAGCGAATTCTCCAGCTTGCGCGCGACCTCGGTCTCCATCTGCGCGGGCGACGCGCCCGGCAGGGTCGCCGTGACCGTGACCATCGGCAGGTCGATGTCCGGGAACTGCTGGATCTTCATCGCCTTGAAGCCCGCGATGCCCATCAGCGTGAGCATCACGAAGGCGAGCACCGCCGGGATGGGATTCCTAATCGACCATGCGGAGACATTCATGGCGCTTATTCCTTGACGACCTGCACGAGGTCGCCGTCTGTCAGGAATGCGCCGCCGGATTCGGCCACGGAGGTGCCGGGCTCAAGGCCGGAAACGATCTCGATGCGGTCGCCCGAGCGCTGGCCGATGGCCACCTTGCGTTCCTGCACCTTGCCGTCCGCGCCGACAACATAGACATAGGCCGCGCCGTCGCGCTGCACCACCGCGGACTGCGGCAGCGTCTGCGCGACTGTATGGCCGTCTCCCAGCATGATCTCGCCGCGCGCGAACAGTCCGGCGATCAGGCTGGAACCGTTCGGCAGATCTACCAACGCATGGCCGTAGCGGGTCTGCGGATCGACCGCGGGCGAGATCGCGCGCACGCGGCCCTTCACCGTGCGCCCCTCGCCCACGGTGATTTCCGCCGACATGCCCTTCCGCACCTGCATCAGTTCGTCGGCGGTCAGTTCGGCTCGCCATTCCAGGCGGCCCTTGCGGATCAGGCGGAACAGTTCGGCGCCGGGCTGCACCGTCGAGCCGACGCTGGCGTTCGCCGCCGAGATCACGCCGTCGTCGGGCGCGATGACGCGGCCCTGGATGTAATCGCCGCCGTCGCGCGTGCGGTTGCCCAGGGTCAGCAGCACGTCGCCCTGCCTCACCCAGTCGCCGATACCGGCCTTGACCTCCATGATGCGCAGCCCCGGCAGTTGCGCGCCGATGACGGCCTCCTGCCACGGCAGCACGCTGCCATTGGCTGCAAGTGTCCGCGTCCACTGCGCCGGCGCGGCCTGCACCGCGCGCACCGTCAACGCTGGCTTCGCAGCGGGCTTCGGCGCGGCTTGTTTCGCCTCTTTTTCGGAACAGGCGGATAACGACAGCAATGCGATCAGCGCAACTGCCTTGATGATGAGGCCCTTACGCGGCCCCGATGTGGTCACGGTCATTTCGATTCATCCTTACGATGGGTAGCGCCAGAACGCGCAATTATGAAGCATTCCGCTCCTGAACGATCCCCGGACGCGATCAAACGCCGAAAAAGAATCGCCACCAGCCATACAGCGTCGCGAACGACACCAGCAACCCGACCGCCACCATCAGGTTCGCCAGATCGGGATCGAGGTCGTGCTCGGAGGCGACGATGGCCGCGGTAATCATCGGCGGCATCGCGGCCTCGAACAGCGTCACCTGGATCGCCTGCCCCTGCGCGCCGAACAACTGCACATACAGCAGCCAGATCGCCAGCGGCGCGAGCAGCAGCTTGAAACCCAGTCCGAGTGCCAAGTTGCGGCCATGCTCCAGGACATGCCCGAAGCGCAGTTGCAGTCCGACCGACAGCAGCGCCAGCGGCGCGAGGGTATCCCCCAGTCGCTTCAGCAGCGCGGAGAACCAGTCCGCATACTCGACCGGGATCAGCAGCAACGCGAGCAACAATGCGATGAACGGCGGGAAGCGCAGGATGCGCAGCGCGATCTCCGCCGCCGTCGGTCGCCCCGACGAGTAGATGCCGGCGACGGTGATGCCCAGCACGGACAGCGCGAAGAAGGAGCCGAGCTGGTCGGCGACGATGGCCGTCGCCAGCCCGCTCTGGCCGTAATACGCCTCGACCATCGGCAGGCCGAAGAAGGAGGTGTTGCCCAAGCCGCCGACCACGATCAGCGCGCCCGTCGTCGCGCGCGGCAACGCCAGCCAGCGCCCGATGAGCCAGAAGAAGCCGGCGGACAGCCCGAACACCAGCCAGGCCATCGCGGCCACCAGCAGCACCTCGCTGGAAAGCTTCAGGTCATGGATGTACAGCAGCGTCAGCGCCGGCAGCGAGACATGGATGATGAAGCTGTTGAGCGCGGCCGGGGCGTTGTCCGGCATGCGTCCGAGGCGGCGGAGTATAATGCCTGCCGCGAAGCAGACCGAAAGCAGTATCAGGTTCGACATTTCATGCAGGACAGTTCGTTCAATGTTCATCGGCGCGTCCACCGGCGCAGCCCGGACAACGGATCCCTGCCCCTGCGGACGACAGGCAACCCATGGCAAAAGACTTCGATTTTTCCGACCTCTCCGACAGCGCCGAGATACCGCTCTGCGATATCGCGGGCCTGTCGAAGACGCTGACAGAGACTGCCGATCCCGCGCTCGTCTCCCTGCCCAAGCTGGGCAAGGAGCACCGCACCGTGCAGCGCTACCTGGTCAAATGGCGCATCGCCGCCTTCGTCGACCATCAAGGGCTGCACCATGGTCACCTCAAGGACATCTCGATCAAGGGCGCCGCCGTACTGCTCGAACAAAACCTGCAGTCCGCAGAGTTCATCAAACTGCACATCTACGTGCCGCCGCCGACTCCCTCAAAGATACCCTGCATCATCGAAGTGGTTGGCAAGATCGTCTATTCGATCTACGACGCCAAGGAGCTTCGCTTCAGGGTCGGCGTCAGCTTCCTGAAATTCGCCACGGAACACGACCCGGTCTTTCTCGTAGATCACCTCGAGAATCGCGCGCTCACCGTCGTATTCTGAGCCGCCGGAAACGGGAAGCCGCCCGGCTTATTGCGGCACGTTCGCCGAAATGAAAGTCTTCAGCTTCTCCACGTCCGCATCCATCACCTCGCAGCGTTGCGGCAGATTCTCGATGCCTTCCATAGCCGCCGGACGCTCCGGCTGACGGCCCAGCGCTTCCTGTATCGTCTCGGCAAATTTCGCGGGCAATGCGGTCTCCAGGCAGATCAGCGGCAGGCTGGGACGGCGCTGTTCCAGACCGACCTTGAGCCCGTCGGCGGTGTGGGTATCGATCATCACGCCGTACTCTTCCCACAGCTCGCGTATCGTCTTCAAACGATCTTCATGCGTACTCTTGCCGGAGGCGAAGTCGAACTTCGGCAGGTCGTTCCAATAGTCCGTACCCTTGATGTCGAACGAGCCTCCGGCATCCACCTTGCTCCAGAACTCGCGCACCTTCGCGCCGTCGCGACCGACCAGATCGAACACGAAGCGCTCGAAGTTGGACGCCTTGCTGATGTCCATCGACGGGCTGCTGGTTTCGTAAGTGTGATCCGTGCCGCGCGGGCGGTAGACGCCGGTGCGAAAAAATTCGTCCAGCACATCGTTTTCGTTCGTCGCCAAAATCAACTGGCCGATGGGCAAGCCCATCATGCGCGCGATGTGTCCGGCACAGATGTTGCCGAAGTTGCCGGAAGGCACGGAGAACGCGACCTTCTCGTCGTTGGACTGCGTCGCGGCGAAGTAGCCCTTGAAGTAGTACACCACCTGTGCCGACACGCGTGCCCAGTTGATCGAATTCACCGTGCCGATCTTGTACTGTGCCTTGAACGCGTGGTCGTTGGACACCGCCTTCACCATGTCCTGCGCGTCGTCGAACATGCCCTCGATGGCGATGTTGTGGATGTTCGGGTCCTGCAGCGAATACATCTGCGCGCGCTGGAACGACGACATCTTGCCGTTCGGCGACAGCATGAACACACGTATGCCCTTCTTGCCGCGCATCGCGTATTCGGCCGCGGAGCCGGTGTCGCCGGAAGTCGCGCCGAGGATGTTCAGTTCGGCGTTCTGCTTGCCCAATGCATACTCGAACAGGTTGCCCAGCAACTGCATCGCCATGTCTTTGAACGCCAGCGTCGGGCCGTTGGAGAGTTCGAGGATAAACACATTGTCGGTGAGCCTGCGCAGCGGCGTGATGTCCGCCGCATTGCTGTCGGCACGGCCGTTGCAATACACCTCGGCGGTATAGGTCTTCGTGACGATGGCCTTCAGGTCGTCTGCCGGGACGTCGGTGGCGAACTTCGACAGCACCGCAAACGCGAGCTCGGCGTACGACAGCTTGCGCCACGCATCCAGTTCGGCTCGCGTCACCTGCGGATATTCTTCCGGCAGGTACAGGCCGCCATCGGGAGCCAGGCCGCCCAGCAGGATTTCGGTGAAGGTCTTCGCGGGACTGTTGCCGCGTGTGGAAATGTATTTCATTCAAATATCCTCAACCAAGAAAAGCTGCGTTACCGCTGTTATAGAACGCGCCTTGTGTTTGTTTGCTGTGCCGGGTGGGATGAAAAGTGCAGAACCTTTCGAGAAGCGAACCACCCGACCACAAAAATCGACTTCCAGTTCACCACTTAGCACCAAACCGATATGCCCTTTTTCGCACCAATCAGGTTCAACGAACTCTGAAGTGAACTCCAATAACCGTATTTGTTTACTATCAGACCGATGCACCTTAAAGCGAGCACCGGGTAGTGCATCCTGCCAAGGCAGCTCATCGAACAGGATGCGATATTGCTCCATCCTATTTTCCGAGCTCTTCCAACCTCAACTTAGTCACCTTGCCTGCCACCACACCCAGCGCCTCAATCTTGGCGATCGCCGCATTGATGCGTTTCTCGCGCGTCTGGTGGGTCAGCATGATGAGGTCGGTCTGGTCTTCGCCCTCGCCCGGCTCCTTCTGGATCACCGCGTCGATGGAGATCTGCTCGTCGGCGAGGATGCGGGTGATGTCGGCCAGCACGCCCGGCTTGTCCTGCACGCGCAGGCGCAGGTAGTAGCTGGTCGTGACGTCGTCCATCGGCAGTATCTTCAGGTCGGCCATCGCGTCCGGCTGGAACGCGAGATGCGGCACGCGGTTCTCCGGGTCGGCGGTGTGCATGCGCGTCACGTCCACCAGGTCGGCGATCACCGCACTTGCGGTCGGCTCGGCACCCGCGCCCTTGCCGTAATACAGCGTCGCACCGACGGCGTCGCCCTGCACCAGCACGGCGTTCATCGCGCCCTCGACGTTGGCGATCAGGCGCTTGGCCGGGATCAGCGTCGGATGCACGCGCAGCTCGACGCCCTCGTCGGTGCGCTTGGTGATGCCCAGCAGCTTGATACGGTAGCCCAGTTGTTCGGCGTACTTGATGTCCGCCGCGTCCAGCTTGGAGATGCCTTCCACATGCGCCTTGTCGAACTGCATCGGGATGCCGAACGCGAGCGCCGACAGGATGGTGATCTTGTGCGCCGCATCCACGCCTTCGATGTCGAAGGTCGGATCGGCTTCGGCGTAACCCAGACGCTGCGCTTCCTTCAGCACAGTATCGAAACTCAAGCCCTTGTCGCGCATCTCGGACAGGATGAAGTTGGTGGTGCCGTTGATGATGCCGGCGATCCACTCGATGCGGTTCGCCGTCAGGCCTTCGCGCACCGCCTTGATGATGGGGATGCCGCCCGCCACTGCCGCCTCGAACGCGACCATCACGCCCTTGTCCTGCGCGGCCTTGAATATCTCGTTGCCGTGCGTGGCGAGCAGCGCCTTGTTCGCGGTGACCACATGCTTGCCATTCGAGATCGCCTTCAGCACCAGCTCCTTCGCGACGCCGTAGCCGCCGATCAGCTCGACGACGATGTCCACTTCCGGGTCGGCCACCACCGAGAACGCGTCGTCGGTGATGCGGCATGCGCCGCCGGTGACCTGCTTCGCCAGTTCCACGTTCTTGTCGGCCACGGCCACGATGCGGATCGGGCGGCCCGCGCGGCGGGTGATCTCTTCCGCGTTGCGCTGCAGCACGGTGAAAGTGCCGCCGCCGACTGTGCCGATACCGAGTAGACCTACGTTGATTGGTTTCATTTATAAATCCTATGGGGAAAAGAGAAACAGGAAACGGGAAACGCAAAACCGGAGCGCAGCAGATACCCGCGTTTCCCGCTTCACATTTCCCATTTCCCAATCATGTGCCATGTTGCTTGCGATAGTTTTCCAGGAAGCGCGCGATGCGGCCCATCGCGTCGGTCAGGTCGTCCGCGATCGGCAGGAACACGATGCGGATGTGGTCCGGATGTATCCAGTTGAAGCCGCTGCCCTGCACGACCAGCACCTTCTCCTCTTCCAGCAGCTCGAGGATGAACTGCTGGTCGTTCTTGATCGGGTAGACCTTGGGATCGAAGCGCGGGAACAGGTACAGGCCGGCTTTGGGCTTGACGCAGGTCACGCCGGGGATCGCGGTCAGCAGCTTGTACGCGAGGTCGCGCTGCTTGGCCAGGCGGCCGGTCGGCGCGACCAGATCGTTGATGCTCTGGTAGCCGCCCAGCGCGGTCTGGATCGCGAACTGCCCCGGCACGTTGGAGCACAGGCGCATCGACGCGAGTATCGTCAGGCCGTTGATGTAGTCCTGCGCGTGCTTCTTCTCGCCGGACAGCACCATCCAGCCGGAGCGGTAGCCGCAGGCGCGGTAGTTCTTCGACAGACCGTTCAACGTGACGAACAGCACGTCGTCGGCCAGCGAAGCGATCGAGGTGTGGGTCGCACCGTCGTACAGCATCTTGTCGTAGATCTCGTCGGCGAAGATGATCAGCTGGTGCTCGCGCGCAATCTGGATGATCTCCTTCAGCATCTCGTCCGAATACAGCGCGCCGGTCGGGTTGTTCGGGTTGATGACGACGATGGCGCGGGTGTTCGGCGTGATCTTGCTGCGCATGTCGGCCAGGTCCGGCATCCACTCGTTGGCCTCGTCGCAGATGTAGTGGCGCGGCGTGCCGCCGGCCAGCGTGACCGCGGCGGTCCACAGCGGATAGTCGGGCGCGGGCACCAGCACCTCGTCGCCGGTATTGAGCAGGCCCTGCATGCCCATCACGATCAGCTCGGACGCGCCGTTGCCGATGTAGATGTCGTCCAGCCCCACGCCCCTGATGTTCTTAGCCTGGCAGTAGTGCATGATAGCCTTGCGCGCCGCGAACATGCCCTTGGAATCGGAATAGCCTGACGAATTCGGCAGGTTCAGGATCACGTCCTGCTGGATTTCTTCCGGCGCTTCAAAGCCGAATGGCGCGAGGTTGCCGATGTTCAGCTTGATGATGCGCTGACCTTCTTCCTCCATTTGCTTGGAGCGCTCCATCACCGGGCCGCGGATGTCGTAGCACACGTTGGAAAGCTTGGTCGATTTCAGGATGGGTTTCACGTTATCTCTCGATTCATTCGGGGCTCAATTCGTTCGGGGTATTGCGCAGCCGCTCAATGTTAAAATCCGGCGCATGGACGCACACCGCAAGGGGCGGGATTTTACCTGCCAGCCCCCGATGCAGCAAATCCTTCCCTCGCGACGCGAGGATGCATTCGATATTTGGAGAACTGCCTTGAAGATGCAACAGACCCGCCCCGGCAACACCCGGATGTTTACCGCGCATGGCGCAGGCTATGTGGACGTGAACGGCGAACGCTACGATCGCAGCATCGCGGTGCGTGCCAGCGAGGTGCGCAGCGACTGGAACCCCGCGAGTTTCGACGGCCTGACCGAGGCCGATTTCGCCTGGTTCCTCGAACTGAAGCCCGACGTATTGCTGTTCGGCACCGGAACAAAACAGCGCTTCGCCCACCCGAACCTGTACCGCGCGCTGACCGACGCCCGCATCGCCGTCGAGTTCATGGACACCCCGGCGGCCTGCCGCACCTACAACATCCTGGTCGCGGAAGGCCGCCATGTGGTCGCGGCGGTTTTGATTTGATGCAAATTACAAACCGTTCGTCCTGAGTAGCCCGCACAGCGGGCGTATCGAAGGACAGGAGACCCTCGACATGACCTTCTGGGTATACATCCTCCGTTGTGCCGATGCCTCTTACTACACAGGGCATACCGACAACCTTGCGCAACGTATTGGCGAACATCAAATTGGCGCATGCCCCGGTTATACTGCCCAAGGACTACCAATCTCACTTGCATGGTCGCAGGAATGTGCAACGCGAGAAGAAGCCTTGAGCGCCGAATTGCAAATCAAGGGCTGGAGCCGCAAAAAGAAAGAATCCATGATGCGAGGCGACTGGAAAGATGTGGCACTTCTGGCGAAAAAGAACTTCCGCAAGAACAGCAAATGAGCACCATACAAACCAATATGCATATGCTCATTCACCCTTCGATACAGCGCTGCGCGCTTACTCAGGGCGAACGGGCATAATTTTACGGAACACCATGAACCACTCCCTGAACAACGTCATCACCCAAGCCGAACAAGTCATCGTCGGCAAGCCGCGCCAGATACGCATGGCGCTCGCCTGCCTCTTGGCGCGCGGCCATCTATTGATTGAAGACCTACCCGGCGTAGGCAAGACCACGCTGGCACAGGTGCTGGCGCGCACGCTGGGCCTGCAGTTCCAACGCATCCAGTTCACCAGCGACCTGCTGCCGGCCGACATCCTCGGCGTGTCGATCTACCAGCGCGACAGCGGCAAGTTCGAGTTCCATCCCGGCCCGATCTTCGCGCAGATGGTGCTGGCCGACGAGGTGAACCGCGCGACGCCCAAGGCGCAGAGCGCGCTGCTGGAGGCGATGGAGGAGCGCCAGGTGACCATCGAAGGCACGACGCGCCCGCTGCCTGTGCCTTTCTTCGTGATCGCGACGCAGAACCCGACCTACCAGATCGGCACCTTCCCGCTGCCGGAGTCCCAGCTAGACCGCTTCCTGATGCGCATCCGCATGGGCTACCCCGATCCGCAGGCGGAGCGCGGCCTGCTCTCCGGCGTGGACCGGCGCGAGATCGTCGCCGGGCTCGCACCGCAACTGGAGCTCGCCGAACTGCTGGCTTTGCAGCAGCAAGTGCAGCAGGTGTTCGTCTCCCCCGCGCTGCTCGACTACGTGCAAGCCATCCTGCGCCACACGCGCGAAGCGGCGCGCTATACCCACGGCCTGTCGCCCCGCGCCGGCCTCGCGCTGCTCGCCGCCGCGCGTGCATGGACATTGCTCGACGGGCGCGACGCGGTGCTGCCGGAAGACGTGCAAGCCGTATTGCCCGGCGTCGCCAGCCACCGCTTGCAGCCGCTTGGCGAACGCGCCAAGCAGGACAGCGACGCGCTGGTGCAGGAGCTGATCGCAGCGGTGGCGATCCCCTAGGGACACTCCCTGTGCTCGCCGCACTCCGACAACGTTTCAACACCTGGCTGTTCCGCCCGAAGATCGAGCACGGAACCGTCGTCCTGACCCAGCGCCGCATCTTCATCCTGCCCACCCGTCAGGGGCTGGCGCTGGCATTCCTGCTGGTGCTGATGCTGCTGGGCGACATTAACTACAACCTCAGCCTGGGTTACGTGCTGACCTTCCTGCTGGCAACGATGGCGGTGATGTCAATGCTGCACGCGTTCCGCAACCTCGCGCATCTGGAAGTCCGCGCCGGGCGCGCCGATGCGGTGTTCTGCGGCGAGACCGCGCGCTTCTTGCTGCACTTCCGCAACCCCGGCGTGCTGCCCCGCTATCAGTTGGTGCTGCGTCATGAGAATGGCGGTACGATCACTTTCGACGCGCCCGCGCAGCAGGACAGCGAGGTCGTCTTCCCGCTGCCGGCAACCAGGCGCGGCTGGCTGCAACCGGGCCGATTGACGCTGTACACCGAGTTCCCGCTCGGCCTGTTCCACGCGTGGTCCTACCTGCATTTCGACACGCGCTGCCTGGTCTACCCCAAACCCGTGGATGAAGCGACATTGCCGCCGGGCGTTGCGCCGGACGGCACGGGCAGGCGCAGCATCGCCGGCGACGACGACTTCGCCGGGCTGCGCGTCTACACGGCGGGCGACGCGCTGCCGCGCATTGCGTGGAAAGCCTATGCGCGCGAGCGCGGCTTGCAGGTCAAGCAGTTTGCCATGCAGGTCGGCGAAGAACTGTGGCTGGATTTCGCTGCCGCACCGGAGCCGGACACCGAGGGCAAGTTGGCGCACATGACGCGCTGGGTGCTGGACGCCGAGGCACAGGGACTGCACTACGGCTTGAAACTTCCCGACGGCGAACTGCCGCCCGGCGACGGACCTGCGCATCGCGACGAATGCCTGCGCCGCCTTGCGTTGTTCGGAACAGGTGGCCCGCGATGAACAAGCCACTGATCTACGCCCTG
The DNA here is from genome assembly GCA_035654695.1 of Gallionella sp. Classification (GTDB taxonomy): domain Bacteria; phylum Pseudomonadota; class Gammaproteobacteria; order Burkholderiales; family Gallionellaceae; genus Gallionella. Next base: position 46,689 of record DASRWG010000003.1, read on the forward strand.
CTGCTATCCATCCTGATGGTCACAGCACCGCATGCCGAGCATCTGCCGCCCTGGGTATCCGCGCTGTGCGCCGCGCTGCTGCTCTGGCGCGCCTACCTCACCCGCATCGGCGGCGCATTGCCGAAGCGCTGGCTGCTGACGGCGATCACCCTCGCCGGCGCGGGCGTCATCCTGATCGAATTCCACACACTGTTCGGGCGCGAGGCCGGCGTCACGCTGCTGATCCTGCTGACCACGCTGAAATTCATGGAGCTGCGCAGCCCCCGCGACGCGATGGTGCTGATCTACCTCGCCTGCTTCATCGTCATTACCAACTTCTTCTACTCGCAGAGCATCCCCACCGCGCTGTACATGCTCGCGACGCTGCTGGTGATCGTCACCACCTGGGTACAGTTGAACGGCGAGAGCATCGCGCTCAGGCCGCGCCTGAAGATCGCCGGAACGCTGCTGCTGCAGGCCATCCCGCTGACGCTGGTGCTGTTCGTGCTGTTCCCGCGCGTGCAGGGGCCGCTGTGGGGGCTGCCGCAAGACGCCTTCGCCAGCAGCGGACTTTCTGACAACATGGCGCCGGGCAGCATCAGCCGGCTGTCGCTGTCGGACGAGGTCGCGTTCCGCGTCGTCTATAACGGCCTGCCGCCGCGTCGCGAGCAGATGTACTGGCGCGGCCCGGTGCTGTGGCAGTTCGACGGACGCACATGGACGCCGGGCAGGAGCGGACGCACCATCGCACCGGAATTCACAGATCTCGCCCAGCCCATCGATTACAGCGTGACGCTGGAGCCGCACAACAAGACCTGGCTGTTCGCACTCGAGATGCCAGACCGCATCTCGGTGCCGGCCAGCCTCACCCACGATTTCCAGATATTGCGCAGGGAGCCGCTGAAGGCGCGGCTGCGCTACGAAGTACGCTCGCATCTCGTCTACCACGCCAACCCGCACGAACCCGAACGTCAGATCCAGCGCGCGCTGCAACTGCCCCCCGGACTGAACTCGCGCGCACTTGAACTTGCGCAACGGTGGCGCGCAGAAGGCTCGAACGATGCCGCGGTCGTACGCGCCGCCCTCGCCTATTTCAACCGCGAGAACTTCCGCTACACGCTGGAGCCGCCGCTGCTGACCGGCATGAACAACATCGACGAATTCCTGTTCGAAACCCGGCAGGGATTCTGCGAACACTACGCCGGCAGCTTCGTATTCCTGATGCGCGCGGCCCACATCCCGGCGCGCGTCGTCACCGGCTATCAGGGCGGCGAATACAACGACGTCGGCGGCTACTACATCGTGCGCCAGTCCGACGCCCACGCCTGGGCGGAAGTGTGGCTATCCGGCCAAGGCTGGGTGCGCATCGACCCGACCGCGGCGATTGCACCGACGCGCATCGAACGCAACCTCGCCGCCGCCGTGCCGGACAGCGCCGCGCTGCCGTTCATGGCGCGTAACCCGCCGCAATGGCTGCGCGACCTGCGCCTGAACTGGGACGCGCTGTCCAACCGATGGAACCAGTGGGTGCTGGGCTACAACAGCGAACTCCAGTTCGCCTTCCTCACCCGCCTCGGCATGGAAGACATCACCTGGCAGAAACTCGCGCTGAACATGACCTTCGCCCTCGGACTAGTCATCGCAGCATTCGCCCTGTTCATGCTGCGCCACCTGTTCGCCCAGCGGCCGGATGAGGTGCAGGCCGCATGGCTGAAAGTCTGCCGCAAACTCGCCAAGACCGGATTACCGCGCCCACCGCACGAAGGCGCGCAGGACTATGCCGAACGCGTCGCCGCGGCGCGCCCTGACCTGGCCGCAGCCATCCGCGACCTCGCGGCGCGCTACGGCGCGTTGCGCTACGGCGGCGAACAAGACGAACATGCTAAGCGAGCATTCCTGCAACGCGTTGCGACCTTCAAAGTCCGACAGGGTATAATCCGCGACAGTTAACCGCTCGCCACCATCATGCTCATCACCCGCCGCCTGGAATTCGATGCCGGACATCGCATCCCCAACCACAACAGCCAGTGCAAACACCTGCACGGCCATCGCTACGCCATCGAGATCACGCTGTCAGGCGACATCATTACTACCGAGGGACAGTCGGAACAGGGCATGGTGATGGACTTCTCCGACGTGAAGCGCATCGCCAAGGAGAAGGTGGTGGACGAGTGGGACCATGCCTTCCTCGTCTATCGCGGCGACCGCGCGGTGTGCGATTTCCTCGCGAGCATGCCGGGCCACAAGACTGTCGTGCTCGACCTGGTACCGACTGCAGAACATCTCGCCCAAGCCGCGTTCGACATCCTCAACACCGCCTATCGCGACATGTACGGCAACAACCTGAGGCTGGAGCGCGTGCGGCTGTACGAGACGCCGAACAACTGGGCGGACTGCGAGCGCAGCTGACTCTCCGGCAGGGAACCCTCCGCATCGGCGTATACTTGATGCAGGCAGCAGCACAGGAGGGAAGCATGAATCCACAGGAGATTTTTCGCCGTTCATGGGCGCGCTTTGCGCTCGCATTCGTATTGGTGCCCTTCGCCGCGGCACTGCGAATATGGCCGCTCCAGGCGCTCGGGTCCAGCCTGGCCTGGCTGACGTTCTATCCCACCGTCATGGTTGTCGCCATTTATGGCGGAATTTATGCCGGCCTGCTGGCGACTGCGCTGGCATGCCTGACGGTTGTTTTCCTGTGGCCGCTGCTCGTCGCCCAACCCTTCATCAACAAACCCGCCGACTGGCTGGGCATGGCGGTCTTCATCCTCACCAGCACGATGATCTCCAGTGTCGCGGAGGCCATGCGCCGCGCCCAGGCGCGCGCAATCAAGGCACAGAAAGAAGCTGAAGCCGCCAACCGCGCGAAGAGCGCATTCCTCGCCACGATGAGCCATGAGTTGCGCACACCGCTGAACGCCATTCTCGGCTTCTCCAGCCTGATGCAAAACGACCCGGCCATCACCGAAGGACAGCGCGAGAACCTCGACATCATCAACCGCAGCGGCGGACACCTGCTCAGCCTCATCGACGACGTCCTCGACATGGCCAAAATTGAAGCGGGGCAGATTGCACTGACCGTCGAATCATTCGACCTCGACATCCTTGTGCGCGACATCATCGGCATGCTGGGCAAGCGTGCGGAAGAAAAAGGGTTGCAGCTGCTGCTGGACCAGTCCTCCGGGTTTCCCCGCTTCGTCAGATGCGACAAGGAAAAATTGCGCCAGGTAATCGTCAACCTTGTGGGCAATGCCATCAAATACACCCACCACGGCGGCGTAACCCTGCGCGTGGGGGGAAATCCGCAAGGTGAATCGCCGCGAGTGGTCATCGAAGTGGAGGACAGCGGCGTCGGCATCGGCAAAGACGACCAGGCGCGCATCTTCGAGCCCTTCGTGCAAGTGGGCAAACCTGCCACCCATAAAGGCACCGGGCTTGGGCTGTCCATCGTCCATGAGTACGTCAAGATGATGGGGGGCGATATCGAGGTCGAAAGCACGCCGGAGGTGGGTTCATTATTCCGGGTAAGCCTGCCGGTGCAGAAAGCCGACGAGGCCGACGTGACCACCGAATCGGCAGACACCCGGACATTCAGACTGGAGCCCGGCCAGCCTGAATATCGTGTCCTGATCGTCGAGGACCAGCTGGAAAACCAGCTGCTGTTGCAGCAGCTATTGGGAGATGCCGGCTTCATCGTCAAAGTGGCCCGGGATGGAGCGGAAGGCATCGCATTGTTCCAGAGCTTTCATCCGCACTTCATCTGGATGGACAGGCGCATGCCGGGCATGGATGGCCTGGAGGCGACACGGCGCATTCGCGCGCTGAGTGGCGGAAAGGATGTCAGGATCGTCGCCGTCACGGCTTCCGCATTCGCCGACCAGCGCCAGGAAATGCTCGACACTGGCATGGACGATTTCGTGCGCAAACCCTATCGCGCCGCCGAGATTTTCGATTGCATGGCGCGGCTGCTCGGGGTTCGCTTCATCCCTCAACAAGCCGGACAGGCGGAACCGGAGGCCGCACTCGGCACCTCATCCCTCTTGAGTCTGCCCGAGGCTTTGCGCCATGAACTGCTGGACAGCCTGATCGTTGGCGACACGCAGCAGCTTGCCGGACTCCTGAGCCGCATAGAGCAACAGGATGCAGCACTCGCCAAGGTGCTGTCGCGCCATGTGGCAGCCTTCAATTACCAGCCCATCCTCAATGCGCTGGAAAGCGCAGACAAACCAGGTGCAAGATCATGATCGGTAATATTCTCGTCGTCGACGACGAACCGGCTGCATTGAAGCTGCTGAAGGACATCCTGACGGCAGAAGGTCATGTGGTTCGTCTCTTCAACAATGGCAAACTGGCTCTGCGCTCCATCGCGGCCGAGACGCCCGAACTGGTCCTGCTGGACATTCGCATGCCGGACATGAGCGGCTTCGAAGTCTGCCGGCAAATCAAGAAGGATGTGCGCTTGCAGGAAACTCCCGTAATCTTCATCAGCGCCGCTTCGGACATGGCGGACAAGGTAATGGCTTTCGAGGAGGGGGGCGTCGACTACATCACCAAGCCCTTCCAGAAGGAGGAGGTGATTGCGCGGGTAACAACACATATCGCATTGAGCCACACCATCCGGAGAATGAAGGACATCGCCGAAGCCCTGCGCAAAAGCGAAGAAAGCCTGAAGCTGGCCCAGACCATCGCGCGTCTCGGGCACTGGGAATGGGACATACAGTCTGGCCAGTTCCTCTGCTCGGAAGAAATGTACCGGATCATGGGCATGGAACCCAAAGGACCATTGGCAAACCAGGATGTTTTCCTGCGGACGGTGCACCCCGACGACAGGGAGCGCGTGGCCGACCACCTTCGCGAGGTTCTGGCGGGCAACGGCTTCGACATCGAATACCGTATCGTTTTGCCCGATGGCAAGGTGCGCGTGGTTCACGGAAAGGGCAAGGTATTCCACACCGATAGCGGCGAGCAGGCGAAAATCATGGGCACGATTCAGGATATCCACGAGCACGACCAGACGAAAATGCTGGGGGTCATCCAGGACATCACCGAGCGCAAGGAACTGCAGGACAAACTCGAAGAGCAAGCCAATACCGACTTTCTCACCGGCTGCGCCAGCCGGCGGCACTTCCTGAAACAGGCAGACCAGGAACTCTTGCGCGTCCGCCGTTATGGCGGCGAGATGTCCATGCTCATGCTCGACCTCGATCATTTCAAGAACATCAACGACAGGTATGGCCATCAGGTAGGCGATACGGTGCTCAAAAAACTGGTGCAGGTTTGCCAGGGGCAACTGCGGGACGTGGATGTGATGGGCCGCCTCGGTGGCGAGGAATTCGCCATCATGTTGCCGGAGACGGGAATCAGGCGCGCCCTCGAAATCGGCCAGCGCCTATGCCATGCCGTCGCCGCGGCGGAAAGCACACTGGATGATGCCTCGCCGCTTCACTTCACCACCTCCGTCGGCGCGGCAAGCCTGTCAGCGGACGATCCCCATATCGACGCCATCCTCAACCGCGCGGATAACGCCTTGTACAGGGCAAAGCATGGCGGGCGCAACAGAGTCTGCGAATAAGGTCACGCTGGACACGCTGAGCGCGTTGATTCAGAATGCGCGCCTTCCTGGCGGACGGCGCCAACGAACTGGAGACTTGGGTGAGTGGTTTAAACCAGCAGTCTTGAAAACTGCCGAGGATGCGAGTCCTCCGTGAGTTCGAATCTCACAGTCTCCGCCACCATGTGAAACGGCCCCTGATCGGGGCCGTTTTCATTTTCGCCGGTCTATGGAAAGGACCGCGCTGATTGCGCTCAGCGCGCCATCAGTTCAGCCAGATGACGGTTCTCCCGCAGCAGATTGCGGTAGGCAACCGCCTGTGAGACGGTATTCTTCAGTTCGTATTCGCGCCAGGGTTTGCCGATGTAGCCGTAGATTTCGGAGCCGTTGATCGCCTGGGCCAGCACTTCCTTGTCGGCATGGCCGGAGAACAGGATGCGGGTCGCGTCCGGCTGTATCTGCCGGAGGGCTTCCAGAAAATGCAATCCGTCCATCTCCGGCATCAGGTAATCCGCGATCACCACGTCATAGCTGACTTGCTTCGCGCGCTCCAGCGCCTGCAGCGGGGAGGCTGCGGTATGCACCTTGAAGCGGAAATCGTGGTGCGCCACCGGAGATTCCGGATCGGCCTGGTACAGCAAGGCCATATGCAGATCGTCGAAGCGTTCGCGCACCGTCAAGTCGCGCGCCACCGCGCTGAGCACGTTGGGTTCGTCGTCGACCACCAGCACCTGATACAGCTTGTCCGGGTCCTCCGCGCGCTGCCAATGCCGCTCGCGGCGACAAAGCTCGGCGAGGCGCCGGTTCTCCAGCAGCATTGCGCGGTGTGCCAACGCCTGGGCCAGCGTCGCCGCCAGTTCGGCGCTATCCCACGGCTTGTCGATAAACCGGTAGATATGCGCCTCGTTGATCGAGTCCATCATCGCGCCAAAATCGGCTTGGCCGCTCAACACCAGACGCACGGCATCCGGTTGCAGCTTGCCGAACCGCTTGAGGAATTCGATGCCGTTCATTCCCGGCATCTGGTAATCGGCGATCACCAGATCGAATTGCGCATACCGGCAATGCTCCAGCGCCTCCTCCGGCTTGTCGAACGTCTCCACCTGGTATGCCCCGTGCAGTTCGCGCCGCAACGCGTTGAGCACGCCCTCTTCGTCGTCGACTATCAGCACCCGGTACATGTGGCCTCCCTCAATGTCTGGTTCTCAGCCGCAGCAGATCGGCGAGAATGCGGTTATCCAGTTCCAGCTCGCGATGCGTCAGCGCCCGGTCGATCGCGGCGCGCAATTCGTAGTCGCGCCAGGGCTTGCCGACGAAACAGCTTACGCCCGCCCGGTTGACCGCCTCGACCAGCACGTTCACATCGGCCACGCCGCTGATCAGGATGCGCACCGCGTCGGACTGGGCCTCCTTGAACTGCCGCAGAAACTCGATGCCGTTCATTCCGGGCATCGCATAATCGCTGATGATCACGTCGAACTGCCGTTCGCGCGCCGCCCGGAACGCCGCATCGACATGCTCGAAAGCATGCGCCTCCAACTGGTACAAGCCGAACGCCCCCTGACTGTAGGATTCGTCGAGCTCACGCTGCAGTGCATGCAACACAAGCGGATCGTCGTCGACAATCATCAACTGATACTTTTCCTTGCGTTTCAACTGGTGGTGCAAACCGAAACGTTCGAGATACTCCTTGGCCAGCCGCCTGTTTTCATAGCGCAGATCGCAGTCCCGGAAAGCCTGCCACAGCACGCTCTTCAACTCGAACTCATGCCAGGGTTTGGCGATGAAGAAATCGATATGAGCCTCATTGATCGCCCGCATCATATCCTGCATGTCGGCATGCCCGCTCAGCACGATGCGCGCCGCGTCCGGCTGGATCTTGCGGAACGCCTTGAGGAAATCGATGCCGCTCATTTCCGGCATGCGATTGTCGGCAATCGCCACATCAAAATAACCCTCGGGCTCTCTGGCACGAGCCAACGCCGCCGCGGGAGAGTCGAAGGCCTCGATTTCCAGCCCCTCATGGCCAACATAAGGCTGATTCATCAATTCGCGCCGCAGTGCGGCAAGAATGAAATCGTCGTCGTCCAGCAGCAGGATGCGATAGCTCTTCACAATGCCCTGTCAGATCGAATGAGTAAAAATCGTCAGCGGCTCGCCCGCCGACGCCTCGAATTCCTTGATTTCGCGGATATGCGCCGCGTTCAGCACGGTATCCTTTAGCAGCAGCAACATGCCATCCCCGGTGATCACGTCGTGCGTAAGCAGCATGCCCTCGTGCAACTGGTTGCTGGTCACCTGGAATTCGGCCTCGGCGCGCCCGTATTGCCCGAAGCTGCCGGCAACCCGGCGGAACGCATCGACGACCGCCGGGTCGTAACGCATGCCGCTCCCCTTGACGATCATCTCCTGCGCCTCATCCGGCGACACCCGCTCATGGCCGAGCAATCCCTCCTGCAAGGCATCGTAATCGCTGGCGACCAGCAGGATGCGTGCGCCCAGAGGAATGCTGTCACCGCGCAAGCCGGAACGGTTGCCCATCCCGTCATAGTGATCGAGGTGATGGCGGATCAGCTCGGCAGCCTGCACCAGCGGGTCCAGCGCCATCAACGCCGCGCCCGCCCGCAGCGGATGCTTGTCGAATTCGGCGCGGTCGGCATACGGCAAGTCGAAATAGGGCTGGTCCAGCAAGCGGTCCGGCAATCCGATCTTGCCGATGTTGTGCAACAACGCGGCCGTTTCGATCGACTGGATGTAGTCTTCTGCCAGCCCCATCTGCCGGGCAATACTGCGGCACAACTGCGCCACGCGGCGCGAGTGGCCGGCCATTGCGCCCTTGCGCAGCTCCATCAGGTTGGCGAACACCTGGACAGTGGCGAAGTAGTCCTTCTTCAGGTGCTCCAATGCCTCGTTCAACTGCGCCGTGCGCTGGCGCACCTTGTCTTCGAGACTCGCGTTGAGCGCCTTCAACTCCTCGTTCTGGCTCAGGGTCAGCGCTTCCAGCCGTTGCTTCTCCGCAACAAGGCGCTTGCGCTCCAGCGCATCGCGCACGATCAGCACGATATCGTTGTCGTCCCACGGCTTGGAAATGTAGCGATATATTTCACCGCGATTGATCGCGGCGATGGTCGAGGTCAGGTCCGAGTAACCGGTCAGCAGGATGCGCACCACCTCCGGCCACTTGTTGCGAATGTGCTCCAGCACCTCGGCGCCAGTCATCTGCGGCATGCGCATGTCGGAAATCACCAGGTCGACGTGTTCTTTTTCCAGCAGCGCAATCGCCTCGGCGCCGCTTTCGGCGGTAAGGATGTTGTAGCCGAGCGGACGGAACAGCCGTTTAAGCGCAGCGAGGATGTTGGCCTCGTCGTCAATGAACAGCAGGGTCGCCGGTATGCCGGCGGACGAGCTGGCTTCTTGCATCATGCGTTCTCCTTGGTTGCTTGTTGCCGTATCGGCAGCCAGACACGGAAGGTCGAGCCCTTGCCGACTTCGCTTGCCACCTCGATCTTGCCGTGATGTTTCTCGACGATATTGTACGACACCGAAAGCCCGAGCCCGGTGCCTTTCCCCACCGGCTTGGTGGTGAAGAACGGATCGAACAGGTGCGGAATGTTCTCCGGCGAAATGCCCTGGCCGGTATCGCTCACCTCGACCCATACCCTGTCTCCTTCCCGCCCGGTACGGATCGTGATCCTGCCGCGCGTCTCGATCGATTGCGCGGCATTGACCAGCAGGTTCATGAACACCTGGTTGAGCTGCGAGGGCAGGCAGTCGATGTCCGGCAGCTCGCCGTATTCCTTGACCACCTCGCACTTATACTTCAGTTCGTTCCAGATCACATTGAGCGTGCTGTCGATTCCATGGTGGACATTCTCCGACACCCATTTTTCTTCGGTCTCGATGCGAGAGAAGTCCTTGAGATCCTGCACGATCTTGGTCACACGCTCGACGCCTTCATTGGACTCGTGCAACAACGCCATCACATCCTGCCTGATGTAAGAGATATCTACCTTTTCTTTCAGTTCATCCGTCCCGGCAAACAGTGCACTCCGGTCTGGCATGGAACGCTCCGCCTTCTCATAGGCATCGAGCACATCGATAAAATTCCCGATGTAGTTGCCGAGCGTGCCCAGATTGGAGCGGATATAGCCGATGGGATTGTTGATCTCATGCGCCACGCCCGCCGCCAGCATTCCGATGGAGGCCATCTTCTCGGATTGCACCAGCTGAATCTGCGCCTGCGCCAATTTGGCGTTGAGTTCCCGCAGTTCGGCATTGGCGTGGGTAAGCTCCACCATGCGCTGATGCGCCTCCATCTCGGCGCGCTTGAGTTCGGTCAGGTCCGTCATCGTGCCGACGTAGCCGGAAATCTCGTTGTGCTCGTCGCGCACGACGGCGACGTTGAGCAGCACCAGAATAGCCCTGCCGTCCTTGCTGCGGCGCATGGTTTCGCCGCTGTAGGCGCCCTGCGCAAGCGCGATTTCAGCGGTCTGATACGGGGCGGGATAGCCATCCACCGCCAGCAGATCGACGGATTGCCCGAGCACTTCCTGAGCGGAATAACCGAACAGCTGCGTAAACGACGGATTGACGTAAATGATGGAGCGCGCCGTATCCGACAGCACGATGGCCTCCAGCGACTGCTCCACCGCCTCGCTGAGGCGGCGGCGTTCGGCCTCGATACGCCGACGCTCGGTGATATCCTCTATCTGGGAAATAAAATGAATCGGCTTGTTTTCCGCATCCCGCATCAGCGAAACGCTCAGGTGTATCCACACGATATGGCCATCCTTGTGGAAATAGCGCTTTTCCATCTGGTAGTGATCTATCCTTCCCGCCAGCAGTTGCTCGACGAAATCGAGATCGTTCTGCAGGTCGTCCAGGTAAGTGATGTCCTGATAGGTTTTGTCCTGCAATTCCGGCTCGGAATAGCCGACGATCTGGCACAGTGCGTCATTCACTTTCAGCCAGCGACCGTCCAGCCCGACCAGCGCCATGCCGATGGCCGAATACTGGAACGCCTTGCGGAAACGCTCCTCGCTTTCCAGCAGGCGCAGTTCCATCTGCTTGTAAGCGGTGATGTCCTCGTAAACGCCGAGCACCCCGATGATCTGGCTGGTTTCGTTGCGCAACGGCACCTTGGAGGTGCGCAGCCAGATATGCCCTCCATCCGGCGTCGTCTGCGGTTCGTCGTAGGAAAGTTTGGGCGTATTGGTTTCCATCACCCGCCAATCGTCTGCGCGATAGAGTTCGGCTTGCTCCTTCCACCCCATGTCGAAATCATCCTTGCCCAGCAGCTCATCCGGGGAGCTTTTCCCGGCATCGCGTGCGAATGCGGTATTGCAGCCCAGATAGCGCAGGTCGATATCTTTCCAGAACACACGAAGCGGGATGGTCTCGATGATCAGGGCAGTAATGCGCTGCATCTCGGCCAGCTTGGCGGTGCGCTGCGCGACCATCTCCTCCAGATGCGCGCGGTGCCGTTCGAGCGCCTCGTCCCGCGCCTGGATTTGCGCCAGCATGTCGTTGAAAGCGCCGGCCAGCACACCCACTTCGTCTTTTCCCAGAACCGGCACCCGCACCGCATAGTCCTGCTGGGCAGACACTCTCCGCATCACGCCGGACAGATTCACAACGGGCTCGACGATAGCCCTTTGCAGCCGGAAAAACAGGAACAGGGTCACCAGGAAGACGCCTGCCGCCGTGATAAAGGTGAGCAGAGCCTGACGCCTGATGTCGGCATAGAGTCCGCGCAAATCCGACTCCAGATAAACGGTTCCCCAAACCTCGCCCTTGAGCATGACCGGTTTCGTCACAACCAGTTGATCGAAGGTAAACAGGCGAGAGCCGGGCTCGACCAAGGGCATGTTGCCCTCCTGATGCATCGGAGCTCTATAACGCGCGAATACTTTGCCATCCCTGTCGTACAGCACCGCGTCCACGATGTCGGAATTTCCGACCACCGTCTGCAACACCTCCGCTGCCGCGTCATAATCGGCAAAGATCATCGACGGCGCCGCATTCGCGCCTATCAGGGCGGCATAGCTCTCCATCTCGGACACCGTCTTTCCTCGCCAGTCCACCCAGCCCCGTGCGACCAGAATGAGGCTGACGGAAAACAGCGCGAGCGCGGTGGTCAGCAAGCCGATCAGTATCAGCTTGCGCCCGATCGGCATATCGCGGAACGGGATAAACAGCTTCACGCGCCTCCCTCAGGATCGATAAAACGGAAAAAATACGCCGTCGATTGCACTGAAAAACTCTTCCTCATCGCCACCTCCCGTATCGAGGCCAAACTCAAACCGTCCTGATTTTCCCGGCCGACGACTGCACCGGCAGCCAGACCCGGAAAGTAGAGCCCTTGCCGGGCTCGCTATGCACCTCGATCTTGCCGTGATGTTTCTCGACGATTTTGTAGGAGACCGACAGGCCCAGCCCGGTCCCCAGCCCGACCGGCTTGGTGGTGAAGAACGGATCGAACAGGCGCGGAATGTTCTCCGGCGAGATGCCCTTGCCGGTGTCGCTGACCTCGATCCACACCCGCTCGCCTTCCGCGCCGGTGCGGATCGTGATCCTGCCGCGCACTTCGATCGCCTGCGCGGCATTGACCAGCAGATTCATGAACACCTGGTTCAGCTGCGACGGCAGGCACCAGATTTCCGGCAGGTCGCCGTATTCCTTGACCACCTCGCATTTGTATTTCAGCTCGTTCCACACCACGTTCAACGTCGTATCCAGCCCGTGATGCACATCCGCCCACACCCACTGTTCATCGACATCGGAACGGGAGAAGTCCTTCAGGTCGCGTATGATTTTCTTGATCCGTTCCAGCCCCTGGTGCGACTCGGCGATCAGCGACTTGATGTCCTGTCGCAGGAAATTGAAGTCGACCTTCGTTTTGAACTGGCGCAACTCCGCCAGCAACTGACTGTCTTTTCCTTGCACGGCTTCAGCGGCCTCATATTTGTCGATGATGACAAAGATGTCGGCCAGGTATTTCTCCAGCGTGCCCAGGTTGGAGTTCACATAGCCGACCGGGTTGTTGATCTCGTGCGCCACGCCCGCCGCAAGCAAGCCGATCGCCGCCATCTTCTCGGATTGCAGCAACTGACTCTTCGCCTGTTCCAGCTGTTTGTTCGACTCCAGCAATTGCGCGTTCATTGCGGCGACGCTCTCATAGTTCGCCGCCGCCCGCGCCTCGCCCTGTTTGCGCTCGGTGATGTCGCGCATGATGCCGATGGCCTGCCATTTCCCGCCGATATTGACCGCGCTGAGCGACAGCTCGACCGGGAACTCGTGACCGTCCTTGTGCAGCGCGGCGAGATCCAGCGTCTTGCCGATCACGTCCCCCTCGCCGGTCTGCCGGAAATGCGAGAATCCGGCGAGGTATGCTTCGCGATAACGCGGCGGCGCCAGCAACTGGTGCAGTTCCCTGCCGATGACCTCCTCCGCGGCGTAACCGAATATCTTCTCCGCCGCGGCGTTCCAGAACGAGACGTTGCCGTCGTTGTCGACCATCGCAATGGCGTCCTGCGCCGACGCGGTCATCACGCGGAACTTCTGCTCGCTCTCCAGCAGTGCCTGCTCCACGCGCTTGCGCTCGGTGATGTCCTCCTTGATGGCCAGATAATGGGTCGTACGCCCGCCGGTATCGCGCACCGGCGATACCAGGATGGCCTCGACATACTCGCTGCCATCCTTGCGCCGGTTGATCAACTCGCCGCGCCAAGTCTCGCCGCGCGTCAGATGCGCCCACATCTCGTCGTATATCGCACGCGGATTCTTGCCGGAATGCAGGATGCGGGGATTCTGCCCGATCGCCTCCTCGCGGCTATAGCCAGTCGCCCGGACAAACGCCTCGTTGACGTATTCGAGGTTCGCATCCAGGTCGGTGATCACGATCGAATTGGGGCTCTGCTCCACCACCAGAGACAGCTTGCGTAGCGCATCTTCCGCCTGCTTGCGCTTGACCTCGTGGCCGAAATTATCAAGCGCATAGTCGATGTCCTGCGCCATCTCGATCAGCAGCTCGCGCACATCCTCCTCGAAGACATATGGCTCATCGGCATACATCGTGAATGCACCGACCGCCACACCCTCGCGGTGCAACGGCAAGGCCGCCGAACTGCGCCAACCCTGTAGCGTAGCGCGCTCACGCCAGGGAGCGGTGAACGAAGCGCCGAGAAAGTCCTCGCACCAGAACGGCCTGTCCTCCCGGATCGCCGTGCCGGTCGGGCCCTTTCCGTATTCGCTGTCGGCATCCACCGAGATTTTGATGTCGCGCAGATATTCCTCGGCGCCTTTTCCGGCACTGACGACCGGGATCACCCTCCGCGTGGCGGGATCGACCCACCCGACCCAAGCCATCCTGAAACTGCCGAAACGCACCGCGCTACGGCAGACTTGCGCCAACAACTCCTGTTCGCCGTTGCTGCGCACGATCGCCTTGTTGCAGTCACTCAGTACTGCATAGAGCTGGTTCAGGCGCTGGATATGCGCCTCGGCCCGTTTGTGTTCCGTCAGATCCTCGAACGTGATGATGTTGCGATTCCCGGACGAAACGAAGGTCACTCGCACGTAACGCTGTGTCCCATCCTTGCAGGCGATGGTAACTTCGCGTGGCTCGATGGCGTCACGGTTGAGAACGGCCCGCTCGACCACCCCCGACCATTCCGCAAGAAGGCGCCGGCGGGAATTCTCGTCCGGATAGGCCAACGACCACCAGTGACTCAAATCGGGGATATCCTCCAGCGTGTAACCGAACAGTTCGGTGAAACGCCGGTTTATCATCACGATCTTCTCGTCTTCACCAAAACCGATATCGACGGCCATCGCGACGGGAGAATGCTCCACCAGCGCCCGGATCTCCTCCTCGCTCTGGCGCAACGACTTCTCCGCTGCCTTGCGCGAACGTATGCCGGACTCCATCGACAGCGCCGCCTGCACGGCCGTATTCAGCCGCTGCAGGCGGTCCTTCATCACATAATCGCGTGCACCCAGCTTGACCAGCTCGACCGCCTCGATGTCGCCGAGCGCCCCGGTGACCATGATCAACGGTATCTCGGGATGGCTCTGGCGCACGATGTGCAGCGCCTCGCGGCCGTCGATGTCGGGCAGATTGAAGTCGATCAGAACCACGTCCGGCACGAACTGATCCAGCGCCAGAACGAAAGCGTCGCGCGTGTCGACGCGCAGCAGTTCGACCTCAGTCCACTCATGCTCGAGTTCGGCCTGGATCAGCTCGCTGTCGTTCGGATTGTCCTCCAGATTGAGTACGCGCAATTTTTGCGCACCGGATGAAGCCATCTTAGACGCTCCTGTTCACGCTGCCCAGCGGCGGATGGTTGACGAGTGCCCAGAACACCCCCAGATCCTTGACCGCTTCGACAAAGCGGGAGAATTCAAGCGGCTTGACCACATAGGCATTCACACCGAGCGCATAGCCTTCCGCGACGTCGCGCTCCTCGCGCGACGAGGTCATGATCACCACCGGAATGGTCTTCAGTTCCGGATCGCTCTTGAGACGGCGCAGCACTTCCATGCCGCTGATCTTGGGCAGCTTGAGGTCGAGCAGGATAACCGCAGGGTTGCCGCACTGCCGATCCGTGTAGTCGCCCTGATGCAGCAGGTAGTCGAGCGCCTCCTGTCCGTCCCTGACCACGACGACCTCGTTGGCCAACCGGCACTCGGCGAATGCATCCAGCGTCATCTCCTCATCGTGCGGGTTGTCCTCGACCAACAGTATCCGCGCCAGCGTATTCATCCCTGCCTCCCGTTTTCGGCAACGCGAAGTAGAACGTCGCCCCCTCATTCACCCTGCCTTCCGCCCATACCCGTCCGCCGTGACGCTGGACGATACGCTGCACGTTGGCCAGTCCCACACCGGTGCCTTCGAATTGCTCTTGCGGATGCAGCCGCTGGAACAGCCCGAACAGCTTGTCCACATGACGCATGTCGAATCCTACCCCATTGTCGCGCACATAGCAGACCACTTCGTTCTCCGCGCCTGCAAGCTGACCGATCTCGACGATGGCGACCTGCCGCGTCTGGGTGAACTTCAGCGCGTTGGAGACCAGGTTCTGCAGCACCAGCGCCAGCATGCCGCGCTCGCCGGCCACTTCCGGCAGCGGCGCGATTTTCCATTCTATCCGCCGCCCCTCGGTCTGCGGTCTCAGGATATCCAGCACCTCGCCCAGCACCTGGTTGAGGTTTACCCTTGTCATCGCCATCTCGGCGCGGCCGATGCGCGAGAAGGTCAAAATATCGTCGATCAGCCGCCCCATCTGCACTGCGGATGCAGAAATCACTTCCATGTAGTGGCGCCCCTTGTCGTCGACCGCGTCGTAATCATGTTTCTTCAGCAGCTCGACGAATCCGGAGATCGCGCGCAGCGGCGCCCGCAAATCATGCGACACGGAATAGGAGAACGCCTCCAGCTCCTTATTCGCCGCCTGCAACTCCCTGGTCCGCGCCGCCACCATTTCTTCCAGTCTCGCACGGTGTTGCTCCAGCTCTCCCATGAGTTGCTTGCGCTCGGTGATATCTATCGTGTAACCGGCGAGATAATTCTTCCCGCCCACATGGATAGGGAACTTGACTGTGGTGTAGCTGCGGCCATTCAGGTCTTCATCCAGATGCAGCACCTCGCCGCCGGATGCGACGGCCCAGTCGTCCGCCGTGATCTTCGCGGCGAAATCGGGCGGGAACAGCTCGACCATGGTCTTTCCAGCCATTTCAGAACCCGGAATGCCAATCATGTCACGGAAGTTCTCGCTGGCCATCACCGTCCTGCTTTCGCCCGGCGTCACGCTCTTGATGAAAGCGTAGATCGGGGAATGTTCGATGAAGGCGTGCAGCAGGGCATTGCTCTCGTGCAGCGCCGCCTCCGCCTGCTTGCGGTCGCTGATATCCCGCGCCAGCGAGATGACCGCGGGCTTCCCGCCGAGCATGAACAGATGCGCATTGATCTCGACCGGGATATGCCGCCCATCCCTGGCCAGATGAACCCGCTCGTAAGAAGCCGCCCCCTGGAGCATCAGGCGCTGCATGACCGGGACGAGGTCCCCAGAATCCGGCGCGTCCAGTTGCTGCGGCGTCATGTACAGAAGTTCCTCGCGCGCATAACCGGTCATTTCGGAGGCGACCTCGTTGACCTCAATGAACCTGCCCGGCGCGCCGTCCTCGAGTATCTCGTGGACATAGGCCGCATCGCCAATCGCCGCGAACAGCGATGCATAGCGTTCCCGGCTGAGGCGCGCCGACGCTTCGCTCTGCTGCAGTGCCCGGGCTGCAACCCGGCTGTCTTCGAGTGCGCTCAGCAATGCCTGGCGCGACTGGTTCGCTTCGGCCAGCAAGCGATCGGCCTCGACCTTGGCGGCACGGATCGCCGCTTCTGATTCGTGACGCTGGGTGACATCGCGAGCGATGCCCAGCACGCCGAGCAGTTCTCCCTGCCGGCCGAACATCGGCGTCTTCGTGGTTTCCGCGAGGATGAGCTGGCCGGAGTCGGCGAGAGTGATCCACTCCTCGTTGCGACTGGGGCCGCCGACCGCGATGGCGGCCCGGTCGTTGGCACGGAAGAAATCCGCCAGTTCGCGCGGCACGAAATCGTAATCGGTCTTGCCGACGATGTCGGCTTCCTTTGCGCCGAAGAATCGCTCGAATGCCGGGTTGCAGGCGAGATAAACACCGTCCGGGTCCTTCAGCCAGATCATATCCGGGATGGTGCTCACCAGCGTGCGCAGGCGCGCTTCGCTCACCGCGACACTCGCATGCATCCATTCGCGTTCGTGCTCGATACGCGCCAGGAAACGGGCTCCCCACACCACCAGCGTGCTGAGCATGGCGATATAGCCCAACGCGACCAGTGCCACTCCAAAGTCCGGTTCGTACAGGGCCGCATGCTCACCTGACAATTTCAGCCAGCCGATCAGGATAGGCAGCAACAGGCTGACCGGCAGCAGGCGGCGGGCGAGCGCGCCCCCGCTGTCGTGACGTCTGAGCAACGCAACCACACCGTCTTCAGGTTGAGAACAAAGCAGACCGGCCGCAAGCACCAGAAAGGCCAGCACCGTATGTGCGGCCAATTGCAGGAAATACCCCAGACCATAGGCATTGTCGGTGTCGTATAAATAGATGAGTCCGCCAGCGAGAGCGAGGATGGCCGTCGACACCGCAAGAGCCGAAACCACCTGTCTGCTGCGCCCGGTCTTTCCGTCCAGCATCAATGCAGCCCCCAGCAGTACGAAGCACAGCGCGGTTGCCGGCGCCATGCGTCCCGGTGCCAGCGTGCCAATCGTGCCTAGCGGCTCCTGAAACAGCCAATGATCGAAGCCAAGGTCAACGTCGGCAAGGTACTCGAACAACGAGAGTGCGCCCAGCGACACGACGAGGCCGGCCAGCAGGTATCGCGCGACACGGATGGCGCCCATGTCACGGGTGGGTCTGTCAGCCTTGAGCCAGAGTGCCATTCCGGACAGCACCAGCCCCATGGCGGTGTTGGCTTTCATCGATACCCACTGGGGGGCGATGCTCTTCAGCAGGGCGCTGTCCAGCTGCCAGCCGAGCAGCACGATCGCGCCGGTCGCGGCGCCGAGCAACCCGGCCCCCTTGGCGAGTGCCAGCCAGAAGGCATTATTGTCCCAGTCGGCCGGAGGCTTCATGCATCCCTTGTCGCAATGCCGCGGGCAAAAATGAAGAGGTAAAACCGGAGACTTGGCCGTTTGTTTACGAAATACATCAGCGCGAACGGAACGGAGGAGTAGGGCCGCGCGAAAACGGCTCCCGGAATCACGCAAGTCCGAAGCAGCTCGGGAATCCGGAGATAACAATGGCCGTGCGGCATGAAGCCGTCGCTGGCTAGCCAGTCGAGCGCATGTTGTGTAGAGTGGTCCATGTTGCGCCCCTTGGTTGACGAACAACGAATGGATTAAACAGCGCGGAATTTGCCGCACGCCCCCGGCCCCTGAAGCGAGGAACAGCCATTACCTGTTGTCTGCCCGGATGAACGCTACCGGCGGGATTGCACTCCCGACTTTGCGGCACTTTCTGCATTCGCGTGCCGATTCTCGTCCGGAACGGCTGGCAGTGCAAGCATGATCCCGTCATCCCCCCGTTCCCGCCGCTCACTCTGATAAGCAGCCGGCATCCGCAAAAAAGATTGCTGTCGCTTCGACAAATAATGGTCTCTGTTCATGGTGATTCCCTCGCTTCAGTTCGCTGCAATAGGGCCCTTGACGGGCGTTCGGCTTGGATGTCGGTCAACAAGGTGCGCAAAAAATCGACGCGACACGAATGAAGGGAGCTACCGACGGTTCTCTGCACTTCCGGAACCGGCAACCCGGCCGGCATTGGATGTATCCATTAGCCCCGTGGTGTTGCGTCCTTGCCTTTCAGCAAGTTTGCCGGCGCGCATCATGGGGCTATTGGGGATAAATAACAATAAAAATAAATGCCTATATATTTCGGCCTAGGCATCGCCTTATCACTCCGAAAAGCGATGATTGCAAAAGACATCCTCCCAAGCGCACCAGATCAATTGAAACTTTCATCTCACTTGATTACTCTTATGCCCGCAACATCAAGGCCCGCATGCGATAATGCGCAGCCATTGGCGATGCCCCCTTCGGGGTAAGTTTCTTAACGATTTCCAGGAGTTCGCACATGCAATACCAAACCGCAACGCAGACCGGCACGCTTGCCGCCGAACAGAACAAGGTGCTTCGCAACACCTACATGATGCTGGCGCTGACCATGATCCCGACCGTAATCGGCGCATCCGTCGGCATGTCGATGAACTTCTCGTTCATGGCCGAAAGCCCGATCATCTCCGCGCTGCTGATGTTCGGCGCGATGATGGGCATGATGTTCGCCGTTTCCGCATTGCGCAACAGCGTCTGGGGCATCGTCGCCCTGCTGGGCTTCACCTTCGTCGCGGGCGTGCTCTTGGGCCCCATCCTGCAAGTCGCGCTGCACCTGAAGAACGGCGCGGAACTGGTCGGCATGGCAGCTGGCGGCACCGGCATCATCTTCTTCTCGCTGGCCACCATCGCCACCGTGACCAAGAAGGACTTCAGCTTCATGGGCAAGTTCCTGTTCATCGGCCTGATCCTGCTGATCGTTGCTTCGCTGGCGAACCTGTTCTTCCAGATCCCCGCACTCAGCCTGACCATCTCCGCGATCGCCGTGCTGATCTTCTCCGCCTACATCCTGTATGACGTCAGCCAGATCGTGCACGGCGGCGAGACCAACTATGTGATGGCGACGCTGGGCCTGTTCCTGAACATCTACAACCTGTTCATCAGCCTGCTGCAACTGCTGATGGCCTTCGCCGGCGAACGCGAATAAGCCTCACGACAACAACGACAAGGCGGCCTGCTGGCCGCCTTTTGTTTTACCCACGACGGAATCGAAACATGGAACTGAAGACTTTCCTGCAACGCCTGGACGACGCACCCGACAGCGTCTGCTTCAACGACACCATCGCACTGATCGACGCGCTGTACGACTTCACCCCGACCGCGTTCACGAATGGCGCAACGCGCAACGAGGCCGGGCAGAACAACGGCTCGTGCAAGCTGTTCTCGTTCGCGAAACTCAACGGCCTGTCGCAGCAGCAAACGCTGGCCTGCTTCGGCGACTACTATCGCAAAGACGTGCTCGGCAACCCGGAAGGCACCGACCACCAGAACATCCGCAACTTCATGAAGATCGGCTGGAATGGTGTCAAATTTGAAGGAAATGCACTCACGGCCAAGCAATAGGGAGTCTCGAAAACCGTAGCGAGCGGCTCAAGTGCAAGGCGCACGGAGCACAGAAACCGGAATGTACTTGACGTACATGAGGATTTCGAGCACCGCGCAACGCCGCAATTGAGTCGCGCAGTAGGTTTTCCTTACTTCGGCTTGCGCTGCTCCGGCCGCACTCGCGGCGCAAGCAACTCATCGCCCGCATCTGCATCCACCGGATTCCCCGCCGCATCCTCGAGTGGCAACTCGGCATCGTTCCAGCCTCGGATGCCGAGCTTCAGCGATACCACATTGGCAAAACCCATCTGCTGCATCACGTCCGCGGCGAACACAGACCGCTTGCCGGAGCGGCAGATCACCACGATCTCGCGCTCGCGACCGTTCGCCAGCTCAGGAACGGTCTCGTCGTAGTCCCATTCGCAGGACTGCTCCAGCACGCCGCGCGGCACATTGATCGAGCCGGGAATGCGCAGCATCGCGAACTCGACCGACTCGCGCACGTCCACCATCAGGGGAACATCGCCCGTTTTATAGCGCCGCCCGAAATCCCAAGGCGTGACTTCACGCACGCGCGTCAACGCCTCGGCAACCAGATCGTCGTAGCGCTTCACGATTTAACGAACACCGCGATGGATTCGACATGCGAGGTCTGCGGGAACATGTTCATCGCGCCTGCGGCCTTGAGCCTGTAGCCCTTCACATGCACGAGTATCTCCGCGTCGCGCGCCAGCGTCGCCGGGTTGCAGCTCACATAGACGATGCGCTTCGGCGCGGTCTCCGGCGTGATGGCCTTGACCAGTTCCACGGCTCCGTCGCGCGGAGGGTCGATCAGCCACCGGTCGAAGCGTCCCAGCTTGGCCAAGCCGGCCTCGTCCATCTCGAACAGGTTCATCGCCATGAACTCGGTATTGCCGGACAGGCCGTTGTGCGCCGCCCCCTGAAGCGCGCGCTTCACCAGTGCCTGGCTGCCCTCGATACCCAGCACCCGCGCGCCGCTCTTCGCGATCGGCAGCGTGAAGTTGCCCAGGCCGCAGAAGAAGTCGGCGATGCGCTCGTTCGGCTGCGGATCGAGCAGGCGGATCGCGCGGTGCACCATCACGCGGTTCAGCTGGTGGTTGACCTGTGTGAATTCGGTCGGTGCGAACGGCATCTCGATGCCGAACTCCGGCAGCGTGTATGAAAGCTGTGGCGCGACCGGCGGGTGGAACGGATGCGCCGTCTCCGGCCCCTTGGTCTGCAGCCAGAACTGGATGTCGTGCTCGTCGGCGAAGGCGCGCAATGCCGTCTCGTCGCCCGAGCTCAGCGGGTCCATGATGCGCAGCACCAGCACATCGACGTTCTCGCCGCAGGCCACTTCGATCTGCGGCAAGCGGTCGCGGATGGACAAACCGTCCACCAATTGCGACAACAGCGGCAGCAGTTTCGAAATCTTCGGCGGCAATATCTCGCACAGCGTCATGTCGGCGATGAAGCTGCTGCGCTTCTCGTGGAAGCCGACCAGCGTCTTGCCCTTCTTCACGACATGGCGCACCGACAGTCGCGCGCGCTGGCGATAGCCCCAAGGCAGGCCGTGGATCGCGGGCAGGATGGTCTCTGGCTTGACCTTGCCGATGCGCTCCAGATTGTCTTCGAGGATGCGCTGCTTCGCGGCGACCTGCGCGCGCGGCTCCAGATGCTGCATCGAACAGCCGCCGCAGACGCCGAAGTGGATGCACCTGGGCTGCACGCGCATGAACGACGGCTTGACGATATTCGTCGCCAGCGCCATCTCGAAATTCGGCTTCTTGCGGTAGGAGGAATAAGTCACGCGCTCGCCGGTCAGCGCGCCCTCGATGAAGATCACCTTGCCTTCGTGGTGCGCGATGCCGCGCCCTTCCTGGTCCAGCGATTCGATGCCCACTACGGGAGAGATTTTCGTTTGTTCGGTCATGGTTTTGCTATTTGAAAAGTTTCGTTTCCAGCGTGCTGCCGATTTGTCCAAGCCCGGTGCGCGACCACACCCAGCCCAACATCACGCCGACGGCATTCGCCAGCATGTCGGTGAATTCGAAGTAGCGATACCCGGTCGTTTCCTGCATGAACTCCACAATGATACCCAGCAAGATCAACAGCGCGGTGACCACCAGGCGCTGCTGGCGATGCACATACATCTGGCAGAACCACAGCATCAGAAAGCCGTATGCGAATGCATGCTGCAACTTGTCGACGCCCGGGAATCTCACCGTTTCCGGCGGATTGGGGATGAGGGAAAAGTACACAATCACAGCGACCCACAACATACCGAACGCAAACCATGCTTTGCGCAGTTTGTGCATGGCTACTTCCATGCGGCGAGGTATTCCGCCCAGTGCGGCTGGTCGGATTTCGCCAGCGTGCCGCGCACCAAATCCAGCTCCTGCTCGTAGCGCGCGCGGCTGAACTGGCCGCGCATCAACTGGAAGCGCGCGAACACCAGATACGTATTCACCACGTCGGTCTCGCAGTAGTTGCGTATCTCGGCCAGCCGGCCTTGCTGGTAGGCATCCCACACCTTGCTGCCGTCCATGCCCAGCTTGCCGGGGAAGCCGATCAGCTTGGCCAGTTCGTCCAGCGGCGCGTTGGCGCGTCCGGTGTACATCGCGAGCAGGTCCATCAGATCGAGGTGGCGCGTGTGATAGCGGCTGATGTAGTTGTTCCACTTGAAGTCACGGTCGTCCTCACCCATGTCCCAGTAGCGCGCGCACTGGATGCCGTGGATCAGGCCGCGGTAGTGCAGTACCGGCAAGTCGAAACCGCCGCCGTTCCAGCTCACCAGCTGCGGCGTGTATTTCTCGATGCCGTCGAAGAAGCGCTTGATGATGCTGCCCTCATCCTCGCCCGGTTCGCCCAGCGACCACACCTTGAAGTTGTCTCCCTCGCGCAGCACGCAGGAGATCGCTGCGACCTTCTGCAGGTGGTGCGGCAGAAAATCGCTGCCGGTCTTCTGGCGGCGCATCTGGAAGGCCATCTCGGCGACTTCCTTGTCGCTGACCGCGCTGTCCACCTCGTAAAGCGCGCGCAGCCCGGCGATGTCGGGGATGGTTTCGATGTCGAAGACTAGGGTTGGATTCATTGGTTTCAGGTATTTCGAAGAGATGCCCTCTCACCCAGCCCCTCTCCCGCAAGCGGGAGAGGGTGGCGCGTCAGCGCCAGGAGAGGGAGAAGTTATTTCTGGGTCCAGCCGCCGCCGGACTGCACCCACCAGCCCGGCTGGGCGCGCTGCATCCAGCGCTGCGCAAAGGTGCTGCGTATCTCGCTCTCCCATTCTGGGTGGCCGTTGGCATTGGCAATCTCGGCATACAGCCCGTTGCGGTCGCGGTTCTCGGCGGCGACCAGCGCGTTCACCGTCTGGCGCTGCGGCAGCGGCACGGCGCCGGCATCGCGCAGGCTCACCAGGCCGTCGGCGGTCAGCCCCACCGCCCCGCTGGCATAGTGCGGCGCGAGCTCCGCATGGCGCGCCTGCATGCTCTGCTTGATCGCGTTCACGCCCGGCGTGTTGACCTCGAGGTCTACGGCGAACGCGTTCAGCGCAAAGGTGAGCGCAAACAACGACACGAAAAATTTGATCGGCTTCATCATTTCTGCTCCTTCGCTGCGGGTTCTGCGGGTTTATCGGCCTTCCGGGTCTGCCAGACTTCCTCGATGATCTGGTCCGCGGCCTTTTCCGCCGCGGCGGCGGGAAAATAGATGTTGATGGTGACGCAAGCGCTCAGCGCCAGGGCTGCCATTGCGATCCAGATTTTATTCATAGAACTGCTCCTTTATTTGACCACGGCCTGCATGTTGCCCTGCGTCACCCGCTTCAGGCGGCTGAGCAGTTCGTCCCACGAGACGGCGCGATTGTAGCCCATCACGGTGATCGCCGGAATGCCGCCGCCCTTGACGATGGCATAGGCACCGCCGTTGCCGTTGTCGATGCCGCCCATGTCGCACACGCCGTTGCGCAACCGGCAACGCCAGCCGATGCGGTCGTAGCCGAAGTTCTCGAAGAAGCGCAGGTAGCTGCGCTGGATCGCGGCCGCAGCGCCCGCGCCGCCCAGCGCGGAGATGTTCTGCACCGCCTTTTGACTGATCTTCTTCGGATAGTTTCCCGCGCTGCTTTCGATGCGCGCGTCGAAACGGGCCGGTTGCCAGTTCTGAAGCTCGATGTCGTTCACGTCCGCGTCGATGCGGCCCTGCATGCTGCCGAACGAGAAAGTGCTCGTCAGCAGGCCGAGGTCGAGATTCCGCATATTGACGTTGCCATACAGGCGCGGCGCGCGCCCGAACGGGTCGGCCAGCCGGAGCCGGCTCGCCACCACGGTGCCGTCGAACAGGTCGAACAGCAGCGCCCCCTCGGTGGCGATCTGTGCGCCGTCGTAGCTCACCCTGGGGATGCGCCCGGCTAGTGTGCCGCGCATCCGGGGCCAGCCGGCCGCCAGACTGAATCGCTCCATCGAGATGCCGCTCAGCGACGCGCCGAACTGCCAGCGCCAGTCGTCGCCGGCACGCCGCATCAGGAAGTTTCTCAGTTCCAGCCGTCCGTCCAGCAAGGGCAACGCGGCATGATCCATGGCGAACTCCGTGCCGCGCATCCGCAACCGCCATTGGGCCCCGTCGAACGGCACGCCCAGCAACTCGCCGCCGGCGAAGGCTATGTCCGCATCATGCGCCGTATCCGGCCGCCATTCGATCGCGGTGTTCAGTCCGCGCAGCGCGAAGCGCCGCTGCGCATCATTGATGCCCGCATCGCGCAGGACGAGACGCAACGACTGTGTCGCGCCGTCGCGATAGCGCCAATCCACGTCGGCACGGCCGGACAGCCCGGCATCCGCCAGTGCGCTGTTCTCCAGAAAGGGCTTGGCGTAATCGGCGAACAGGCGCTCCAGCGCGAGATCGTCGCCGCGCACCGTCGCCTCGGCCAGTCTGGCCTGCTTCAAATCCCACTGCACGGCGAATTGCACACGACCGATCTGCGCCAACACGGCCTCGCCTCGCTCGACCGCAAGGCGCGTGCCGTCGAAACTGCCGGACGCGCTCAACCTGCGTTCGCCGGCACCGGCCAGATACAGCGGCTGCCAGAACAGATCTCCGGACAGCCAGGCGATGTCGCCCTGCCAGCGCCACACCCCGGCCTTGCGCGCGGCGGCCAGTTTCATTGTTCCGCGCAGTTTCTCCGCCGCATGCAGGCCGGTCGCATCGCCGAAGCCGACATCGGCCAGCCTCAGGTCCGCACCGAACGAGTTCGCGCCCGCCGCATCTCCGCCGGCATGCAGCGCTCCGTGCAATGTCCCCTGGGTGAATTGCGGCATGTCCGCCGGCAGGAAGGCCGACAGCGCCTTCGCGGACGCGTTGCGCAGTTGCGCGGAGATATTCCACACGCTGCCGAACGCATAACTGAAATCCAGCGCGATGCCCGGCAGCTTGTCCAGGCTGCCGCCGCGGCAGCTCATGCCGGAAGTGGATAGTTCGAAGCGTGCGCAGCGCAATCTCGCATTGCGCAGCTCGCGCTCCCGCAACTGCAGTCGATCAATGCGCAGCTCTGCGGAACCGTCTTGCGGCAAGCTCAGCGCGATGCCGCGCGCGGAGAAGTCCGTCGCGGCGATGTCCTCGACGCTCAGCGAAATGCTCGCCGCGCCGGCGGAAAAAGACAACGGGAGAATGAGGAGGAAGAGCCGCGCCCGAATGGCACAGCATCCGAAAATATGGATCAATCCGGACACAGGGCGAGCCGCTATTTGCTCTGAATGCCCCTGTGAAAACGCTGCACTGCAGCGAACAGCAGCGCGGTATCCTGCTGGGTCAGCTCCGGATAGGCTTCGCGCAGCGCCTGGCGGGCGTACATCGTCAGGGATTGTCCGCCCCAGCCCTGAGCGGGATCGAAGAACGGCGCGGTCAACTTGCAGGCCGAGTCGAAGATCGCCCGGATATGAGGATTCGAACGCCTGTCTTCCCCGCCCGACAAACCCGCGCCGTCCCTGCGGTCCACATCGTTTAGCATGATCATGATCACCTCTGCTGAATTCAAGTTCGATCGGGGCCGGCCTCACTCCACCGGCGGCGTCGCCTTCACATCCCAGACCTGCTCCGCATATTGCCGTATCGAGCGATCGCTGGAGAACTTGCCCATGCGCGCGACGTTGAGGATCGCGCGACGCGACCATTCCTCGTGATCGCTGTACAACTCCGCCACTTTGCGCTGCATCGCTACATAGCCGGCATAGTCGGCCAGCAGCATGTAATGGTCGCCCTGCGTCAACAGGCTGTCGCGTATCGACTGGTAGCGTCCCGGATCCGCCACCGAGAAGAAGCCGCCGCCTATCATGTCCAGCGCCTGGCGCAGCTCAGCATTGCCGTTGTAATAGTCCCAGGGGTTGTAGCCGCGGGCCCGCAGCCCGGCCACCTCCGGCGTGGTCAGGCCGAAGATGAAGATGTTCTCCTCGCCCACCTCTTCGAGTATCTCCACATTGGCTCCGTCCAGCGTGCCTATCGTCAGCGCGCCGTTGAGCGCCATCTTCATGTTGCCGGTGCCGGACGCCTCGGTGCCGGCAGTCGATATCTGCTCGGAAAGCTCGCAGGCCGGGATGATCTTCTCCGCGGTGGACACGTCGTAATTGGGAATGAACACCACCTTGAGCAGATCCTGCACCGCCGGATCATGGTTGACGATGCTCGCGACGTCGTTGATCAGCCGGATGATCAGTTTGGCCATCCTGTAGCCGGGCGCGGCCTTGCCGCCGAAGATCACCGTGCGCGGAACGATGCCCTCCGTCTGCCCGGCGCGGATGCGGTTGTAGAGCGTGATCACATGCAGCACGTTCAGCAACTGGCGCTTGTATTCGTGGATGCGTTTGACCTGCACATCGAACAGCGAATGCGGGTCGACGCGCACACCGGCCACATGCTCGATGTAATCGGCCAGGCGAAGTTTGTTGGCGTATTTGACCGCGCGGAAGTCCTTGCGGAATCCTGCATCGTCCGCATGGACGGCGAGCCTGTCGAGTTGTTCGAGGTTGCGCACGAAGCCGCCGCCGATGCGCGACTCGATCAGCTCGGTCAGCATCGGGTTCGCCTGGTTCAGCCAGCGGCGCGGCGTGATGCCGTTGGTGACGTTGATGAACTTGCCCGGATAGATGCGGTGGAAATCGGCGAACAGCGTGCTCTTCAGCAACTCGCTGTGGATCGCGGCGACGCCGTTCACGGTATGACTGCCGATCACCGCCAGATGGGCCATGCGCACGCGCCGGCCGTGGTCTTCGTCGATGATGGAAACACGCCGCAGCAGATCGGTGTCTCCGGGGAACAAGTGGTTCACATGCGCCAGGAAGCGGTGATTGATTCCGTAGATGATGACCAGATGGCGCGGCAACACCCTCTCGAACTTCTCCACCGACCATGTCTCCAGCGCCTCGGGCATCAGCGTGTGGTTGGTGTAGGCGAATATCTCCGTGACCATCTTCCAGGCCGCATCCCAGCCGAAATGGTGCACGTCGAGCAACTGGTACATCATCTCGGCGACCGCGATCGCCGGATGGGTGTCGTTGAGCTGGATCGCCACCTTCTGCGGCAGCAGATTCCAGTCCGTTTGCTCCTTGTCGTCTTTATGAGCCGAGATAAACCGGTGCAGGATGTCCTGTATCGACGCGGACACGAAGAAATACTCCTGCCTCAGGCGCAGCTCGCGCCCTATCGCCGACGAGTCGTTCGGATAGAGCACCTTGGACAGATTCTCGGTGCTGTTCTTCTCTTCGACAGAGCCAATGTAATCGCCGGCATTGAACGAATCCAGATCGAATTCCCGCGTCGCCTTGGCCGCCCACAGCCGCAGGTTGTTGACGGTCTTGGTGCCGTAACCGGGGATAGGCACATCGTAGGCCATCGCCATCACGATCTCCGGATCGACCCAGTGATGCTCGGTCTTGCCGTTGGCAGCGGCGAACTGCACCACCTTGCCGTAGAACTTGACCGGATACAAACGTTCCGGACGCTGGAATTCCCAGGGATTGCCGTAACGCAACCAGTTGTCCGGATGCTCCACCTGCTGGCCGCGCTCGATGCGCTGGTTGAACATGCCGTACTCGTAACGGATACCGTAGCCCATGCCGGGGATATCGAGCGCCGCCATCGAATCGAGGAAACACGCCGCCAACCGCCCCAGACCGCCGTTGCCCAGCGCGGCATCGGTCTCCATCTCGGCGATCTTCTCCATATCCTGACCGAAAGCCTGCAACCCGCCGCGCACCGGCTCACCGATGCCCAGATTGAGCGCCGCGTTCGACAGCATGCGACCGATCAGGAACTCCATCGACAGGTAATACAGCCGCTTCGGGTCCTGCTTGTAGTTATTGTCGACCGTGCGCACCCAGCGCTCGATCAGGTGGTCGCGCACCGTATGGGTCGCGGAGTCGTGCCAGTCGCGCCCGGTCGCGGCTTTGCTCCCCTTGCCGACGGTATACAGCAGATGATTGATCATCGAATGCTCGATCGTGCTCTGCTCGGAGCGCATGAGGTATTTTCGCGGCGATTTCTTCTGTGGAGAGTCCATGATCACTTTCACCTGTTTCAGCAATGCACCGATCTGCCGGCGGCCACCCTCCGCTTTTTCTCCGCACAAGCCGGAGGACGGCGAAGGAACACGTATTAATTTTATTCCTATATTCCGCCCGCGGCACGGCTTTTCTGCGCATGACATCGTGAAACGGCGGCGGTACGACCGGGCCAGAAATACAAAAGCCCCGCATCGCTGCGGGGCTTGGTCATATGGTGCCGCTTGTCGGATTCGAACTGACGACCTACCGCTTACAAGGCGGTTGCTCTACCAACTGAGCTAAAGCGGCATGGGGACAAGCAAAATTGGCTTGACTCCTGTATGTATGTGGTGGGTCGTGCGTGATTCGAACACGCGACCAACGGATTAAAAGTCCGCTGCTCTACCGGCTGAGCTAACGACCCGCACATCAAAGGAGCGCGAATTATACAGACTCCGACCACCCCGTCAACGACAAGACAACACCCGTGAATGAAATACCGCCATTCACCCTCGCCCTGCCGGACAAACGCAGAACATCGAAAAGAATGTGTCGCGTGCTGACCGGACGCGCGATTCCCACCTTATCCGTCGACATAAACGATCGCAAAAAACAACGGGCGCCGAAGCGCCCGTTGTCGTCTGGTGACGGACCTTGAGTCCCGGCAACCCGCTTAACGCAGCAGCGTCAGCACGTTGTTCGGCAACTGGTTGGCCTGTGCCAGCATCGCGGTGCCGGCCTGTTGCAGGATCTGCGCACGGGTCAGCGAGGCAGTCTCGGCGGCGAAGTCCGCGTCCATGATGCGGCTACGCGCGGCGCTCAGGTTCTCCGACGTCACCTGCAAGCTGGCCACCGTCGAGGCGAAGCGCGATTGCAACGCACCGAACTTCGCCCGCTCGCCGTTCACCAGCGACAGCGCGGCATCCACCGTCTTGATCGCCTCGGTCGCCTTCAGGAAGGTGCTCACGTCGATCGCGGACACCTTGTTCAGCGTGGAGTTG
>DASRWG010000004.1:0-118080 GCA_035654695.1 Gallionella sp.
GCGGGCCGGCCGGCAGCAGCAGGCCGTTGCCGAAGCCGCGCATGCCGTCGATCACCGCGATCTCGACGTCGCGCCGCAGGCGGTAATGCTGCAGGCCGTCGTCGCACAGCACCACATCGCATCGTGGATTAGCCTGCAAGCCTGCGCGTGCGGCGGCGGCTCGGTCTTTTCCTATCCATACCGGGCAGATACCGCGGCGCGCCATCAGCAGCGGTTCGTCGCCGACCTGCGCCGGGTCGCTGTCCCGCGTCACGGCGCGGGGCTGCACCGCATCGCCGCCGTGGCCGCGGCTGACGATCAGCGGATGCCGGCCCTGTTCGATGAGTTGTTGCGCCAGCGCCAACGTTAACGGCGTCTTGCCGGCACCGCCCACGTTGATGTTGCCGACGACGATGACGGGAACCGGCAGCCGTTCGCTCTTCAGCAGGCCGGCGCGATACAGTGCGCGGCGCAATGCGGCGAGCAGGCCGAACAGCAGGCTCGCCGGGATCAGGATCAGGTGCAGCGGGGTGAGACGGTACCAGTGGCGTTCCAGGCCGGACATGCCGTTATTTGGACTGGCTCTGGGTCGTGAAGGTGATGCGGCCGTAGCCGGCCATGCGCGCTGCTTCCATCACGTTGACGACGGACTGGTGCGGAGCCTTGGCGTCGGCGTTGATGATGATGGTCGGGTCGGCCTGTTCGCCGGCGGCAGCCTTCAGCGAGGCGGACAGCGCCTCGACGCCGGTGAACGTGATGGTCTTGCCGTTGACGGCATAGTGTTCGGATGCGTCCACCGCGATGTTGACCGGTTTGTCCTGCGCCGCCGCGGCCTCGCCGCCGGCCTGCGGCAGGTTGATCTGCAGTTCGGAGAACTTGGCGTAGCTGGTCGTCACCATCAGGAAGATCAGGATGACCAGCAACACGTCGATCAGCGGGATCAGGTTGATCTCCGGCTCGTCGCGGCTTTGCCCACGCTGGAAGTTCATCGCTTAATCCTTGCGCTGGTTCTGCACGATCTCGACCAGCTTGATCGCCTGCTGTTCCATCTCGATGGTCAGGCTGTCCACCTGCGCGCGCAGGTGGCGGTAAGCGATCATGCTGGGGACGGCGACGATCAGGCCGAACGCGGTGTTGTACAGCGCGACCGAGATGCCGTGCGCCAGCATCGCCGGGCTGTTGCCGGCGGCGGTCTGCGACCCGAAGATCTCGATCATGCCGACCAGCGTGCCGAACAGGCCGAGAAGCGGGCTGATCGAGGCGATCGTGCCCAGCGTGGTCAGGAAGCGCGACAGGTCGTGCGCGACCTTGCGGCCCGCCTCTTCGATGGATTCCTTCATCACTTCGGGCGTGCTCTTGGCGTTCTTGAGTCCGGCGGCGAAGATGGCGCCCAGCGGGGAACTGGCGGTGAGCCTGGTCAGCATACCTTCGCTGACGCCGCGCTGTTTCAGCTCCTTGACGACCTCGTTCAGCAGTGCGGGCGGGGCGATGCGAGCGGATCGCAGGAACAGCATGCGCTCGACGATCAGGCCGACGGCGACTATGGATGCAACAATTAAAAACCAGATCGGCCAGCCAGCCGCTTCTACAAGTGCAAACACGCGGATTCTCCAGAATGTGCTTAAATCGACAGGGCGCAACTGTATCGTTTCGACGTGGCTTGGGCAAGGATTCTAAAGTTTCACTTAAGCAAAATCCCACTAAGGTGTCATTCGAAAAGGATATTTTCGTTTACCCACAAAACCTGTGGATAACTTTGTGGATGAAATCTGGGATAGGGCATTAAGATGGCGTTGTATAAGGATTTTTGTTGATTTGCTCATTTTTTATGTAGTTATTAATTCGTTTAAAAACAACGCATTGCCGTAAGTGCTGGGTTTTTGTGTAGCCGAAATATACGCAAAGGCCCGTATTCCCTCGGGTTGTGGATTATTTTGAGGTTGTCAATATGCCTGAAGGCCTATTTTTGGAAGAAAAGAGCCGCGTCCTGCGCGTTTCGGAACTCAACCTTGCAATCAAGCGCTTACTGGAAAGTGAGGTTCCCCTGATATGGGTGCGCGGGGAAATCTCCAATCTGGTGAAGGCCGCCTCCGGGCATTTCTATTTCTCGCTGAAGGACGATCAGGCGCAGGTGCGCTGCGTGATGTTCCGTCACAAGAATCAATTGTTGAGTGCCACACTCGCCAATGGACAGCAGGTCGAGGTGCTGGCGGTCGCGACCTTATATGAGCAGCGCGGCGACTTCCAGCTGACCGTCGAGCAGTTGCGCCCGGCCGGGCTGGGCGTGCTGTACGAGCGCTTCGCGCAACTCAAACTGAAACTCGAGCAGGAAGGCCTGTTCGATGCCGACCGCAAGCGCGCGTTGCCGCGGTTTCCCCGGCGCATCGGCATCGTCACCTCGCCCCAGGCTGCCGCGCTGCGCGACGTGCTGACCACATTGAAACAGCGCCTGCCCGGTGTGCCCGTGGTGCTGTATCCGACCGCGGTGCAGGGCGCGGGCAGCGCGGAACAGATCGCGCTCGCCATCCGTGTCGCGAACCATCGCGCCGAATGCGACGTGCTGATCGTCTGCCGCGGCGGCGGCAGCATCGAAGACCTGTGGTCGTTCAACGAAGAAATCGTCGCGCGGGCAATCGCGGCCAGCGACATCCCCACTGTCAGCGGCGTCGGCCACGAGACCGACTTCACCATCGCCGACTTCGTCGCCGACGAACGCGCCCCGACCCCGACTGCAGCGGCCCAGCGCGTCGTGCCGGACCGGCGCGAGCTGCTGCGCGGCCTGCGCGACCTCGCCCAGCATCTGCGGCGCGCGCAGCGCAACCGCCTGCAGAACGCGATGCAGACCGCGGACTATTTGCAGCGCCGCCTGGTGCATCCTGCGCAGCAATTGCAGCGCCAGTCGCAGCAGTTGGCGCAACTGCACCAGCGACTGCAGCGTGCCGACGCCTATCGCCGGCGGCACTGGAACTGGCAGTGGGTGTCGTTGACGCAACGCATGCAAGCCGCGAGCGTCGATTTCGCCCGCCTGCAGGACCGGCAGGCCAACCTCGCGCAACGCCTGAACAACGCGATGCGCTCCGTGCAGCAGCGCCATGCCACGCGGCTGGAGAATGTCGCGCAGCATCTGGTCTATCTCGATCCGAAACAGGTGCTGGCCCGCGGTTACAGCATGGTGCAGGACGCGAACGGTCGTGTGGTGTCGGATGCGGGGACGCTGGCGGAGGGGGAAGAACTGAAGGTTACGTTCGCGCGGGGATGGGCGAAGGCGGAAGTGCGGGAGAAAGGCGGGATGTAGACGGGGATAGCCGGTGACCAGGCTTTGTCGCCAGCGCCCAGGGCAAGGCAGACTTCATAAATCCCGTCCTTTCCACTATCCGTATTATCGTTTTAACTTGGGCAAGGTTCCTCAGGAACCACTTAAGCAAACTAGTATTAACTTGATATACGGTAAGACATTTTTCAGTTACCCACAAAACCTGTGGATAACTTTGTGGATGAATTCGCCGGACTACTGTTTAACCCGCAGTCGCATAACGATTTTTCATAATCTGCCTGTTTTTTGTGTTGTCAATATACTTAATATAAACAGCGTGTTATCGTAAGTCATCGATTTTGCGCAGGAGGGTATTTGCGCAAAGTGCCGTGTTTCCTTGGTATGTGGATTATTTCAGGCTTGTCAATATGCCCAAAGGCCTATTTTTGAAATAAAGCATCGTTGCCTGTGTATCCTTGGGCTTGAGTCCGGGATCGGGTGCTTGCTGAAGATAATGAGGCGCTGCCGACGGGCTGATAAGGGGCGGACTATGGAGTCGGGGCGTCCCTTAGGCCAGGCCCATGCTTTGCGGTATCATGCCGCCCTCGAATTTTTAGCGCAGTCCGTTGCAAGGTTCCCTCCCGATGACATCCGATAACTTCCTCGATCTTCCTCCGTTGTTGAGCGCGCGCGGCACAGTCACGCTGCCCGGCTCGAAGAGCATCTCCAACCGCGTGCTGCTGCTGGCGGCGTTGTCCGAAGGCGCGACCGAGGTGCGCGACGTGCTGCTGTCGGACGACACCGAGCGCATGCTGGAAGGCTTGCAAAAGCTGGGCGTAGTCGTGGAAAAACTGGATACCCATGTGTTCCGCGTGACCGGTTGCGGCGGCGATTTCCCGGTCAAGGATGCAGAGCTGTTCCTCGGCAACGCCGGCACGGCGTTCCGGCCGCTGACGGCGGCGCTGGCCCTGGCTGGTGCAAGCAAGGGGACTGGCGGGCATTACAAGCTGTCCGGCGTGGCGCGGATGCATGAGCGTCCCATCGGCGATCTGGTCGAGGCGCTGCGCGCGCTGGGCGCGAACATCGATTATCTGGGCAACGACGGCTTCCCTCCGCTGGAGATATTCCCGGCGCACTTGGGCGATGCGGCGCGCGTCAGCGTGCGCGGCGACGTGTCCAGCCAGTTCCTCACCGCGCTGCTGATGGCGTTGCCGCTGCTGGATCGCGAGGTGACGGTGGAGGTGGCGGGCGAGCTGATTTCCAAGCCTTATATCGAGATCACGCTGGCGATGATGAAGCGCTTCGGCGTCGTCGTGTCGCGCGACGGCTGGTGCAGTTTCACGGTCGCGGCGGGCAGCCGTTATAAGAGCCCGGGGGCTATCTATGTCGAGGGCGATGCTTCTTCCGCATCTTATTTCCTCGCCGCTGGCGCGATCGGCGGGGGGCCGCTGCGCATCGAGGGCGTCGGCAGCGACAGCATCCAGGGCGATGTGCGTTTCGCCGATGCGCTGGCGCTGATGGGCGCGCAGATCTCGATGGGGCCGAACTGGATGGAGTCGCGTGCGCCGGCCTCAGGCAAGCTCAAGGCGATCGATCTCGATTGCAACCATATCCCCGATGCGGCGATGACGCTGGCGGTCGCCGCGCTGTTCGCCGACGGCACGACCCGGCTTTCCAACATCGCCAGCTGGCGCGTCAAGGAGACCGACCGCATCGCGGCGATGGCGACCGAGCTGCGCAAGGTGGGCGCGACGGTGGAAGAGGGCGCGGACTATATATGTATCACTCCGCCCGCACAGATCAGGCATGCGGCGATAGGGACTTACGACGACCATCGCATGGCGATGTGCTTCTCGCTCGCGGCGTTCGGCGCGGAGGGCATGCGCATCGACGATCCCAAGTGTGTGGCGAAGACGTTCCCCGAATATTTTTCCGCTTTTGCCGGCGTGGCGCAGGCCGTGCCGGTGATCGCCATCGACGGGCCTTCCGCCTCGGGCAAGGGGACGGTGGCCGGGCGCGTCGCCGCTGCACTGGGCTTCCACTATCTGGACAGCGGCGCGCTGTACCGCCTGCTGGCGCTGGCCGCGCAGCGCGACGGCATCGTGCTCGACGACGAATCGGCATTGGCTGCATTGGCCGAACGCATCGATATCCGCTTCGAGGGCGACGGCATCTGGCTGGACGGCGCGAAGGTCGGCGACGAGCTGCGTTCGGAGGTGACTGGGGGATATGCCTCCCAGGTCGCCGCGCTGCATGGCGTGCGCGCCGCCTTGCTGGACAAGCAGCGCTCGTTCCGCCGCGCGCCGGGACTGGTCACCGACGGGCGCGACATGGCGTCGGTGGTGTTTCCGGACGCGGTCTGCAAGATATTCCTGACCGCCAGTGCGGAGGCGCGCGCGGATCGTCGCTATAAACAGTTGAAAGAGAAGGGGATGAGTGCTAATATCGCCGCCCTTTTGCAGGATATCAGGGCGCGAGACGAGCGGGATTCCCAACGTAGCGCGGCTCCGCTGCAACAGGCGCCGGGCGCTAGCTTGCTGGACACGACTGCTCTGAACATCGAGCAGGCGGTGCAGGAAGTCCTGGATCGCTATCAGGCAAATGAATAGGACCCGCGGGCTCCCCGCCTTCGGGATCGTCAACTAACCCTCTGTGTGAGCAGAGTTTTTTCAGGTGTAAATCGATGAACGCAATCGCAGCCGCTGTAGAAAATCCCGATAGTTTTGCCGCTATGTTCGAAGAAAGCTTGACGCGCAAGGAAATGCGCGCGGGCGAACTGATCACCGCACAAGTCGTGCGCGTCGATCACAACATGGTGGTCGTTAATGCCGGACTGAAGTCCGAGAGTCTGATCCCGGTCGAGGAGTTCCTCGACGACAAGGGCGAGCTGGAAGTCAAGGCGGGCGATTTCGTCACCGTTGCGATCGAGTCCCTGGAAAACGGTTATGGCGAGACCAAGCTGTCGCGCGAGAAGGCCAAGCGCCTGGCCGCATGGCACGATCTGGAACTGGCCATGGAAGAAGGCAAGATCGTCGAAGGCTTCGTCAGCGGCAAGGTCAAGGGCGGCCTGACTGCGATGGTCAACGGCATCCGCGCGTTCCTGCCGGGTTCGCTGGTGGACATCCGTCCGGTCAAGGACACCACTCCGTACGAAAACAAGCTCATGGAGCTGAAGGTCATCAAGCTGGACCGCAAGCGCAACAACGTGGTGGTTTCCCGCCGCGCAGTGCTGGAAGAGACCATGGGTGCGGACCGTGAAGCGATCATGGAAAACCTCAAGGAAGGCGCTATCGTCAAGGGCGTCGTCAAGAACATCACCGACTACGGTGCGTTCGTCGACCTGGGCGGCATCGACGGCCTGCTGCACATCACCGACCTGGCATGGCGTCGCGTGAAGCATCCTTCCGAAGTTCTGAACGTCGGCGACGAAGTCGAAGCCAAGATCCTGAAGTTCGACCAGGAGAAGAACCGCGTCTCCCTCGGCATCAAGCAGATGGGCGACGATCCGTGGAATGGTCTGGCTCGCCGCTACCCGCAAGGCACCCGCCTGTTCGGCAAGGTGACCAACCTGACCGACTACGGTGCATTCGTCGAGATCGAGCAGGGCATCGAAGGCTTGGTGCACGTGTCCGAAATGGACTGGACCAACAAGAACGTACATCCGTCCAAGGTTGTTTCCCTGGGCGACGAAGTCGAAGTGATGATCCTGGAAATCGACGAACAACGCCGCCGTATCTCGCTTGGCATGAAGCAGTGCCAGTCCAATCCATGGGACGACTTCGCAGCGAACCACAAGAAGGGCGACAAAGTCCACGGCGCGATCAAGTCGATCACCGACTTCGGCGTGTTCATCGGTCTGGAAGGCGGCATCGACGGTCTGGTGCACCTGTCCGACCTGTCGTGGAACCAGCCTGGCGAAGAAGCCGTGCGCAACTACAAGAAGGGTGACGAAGTCGAGGCCGTGGTTCTGGCAATCGACGTCGAGCGCGAGCGCATCTCCCTCGGCATCAAGCAGATGGAAGGCGATCCGTTCGGCGGTTTCGTTACCGGCAACGAGAAGGGTGCAGTGGTCACCGGCACCGTGAAGTCGCTGGACGCGAAGGGGGCCGTGATCGCGCTGGAAGGCGATGTGGAGGCCTACCTGAAGGCGTCCGAAGTCTCCGCCGACCGTGTCGAGGACATCCGCAACCACCTGAAGGAAGGCGACAGCGTCACCGCCGTCATCATCAACGTGGACCGCAAGAACCGCGGCATCAACCTGTCGATCAAGGCGCTGAACAAGGCCGAAGAAACTGCTGCGATGCAGAAGTTCTCCGCCGAGAACAGCTCCAATGCAGGCACCACGAACCTTGGCGCGCTGTTGAAGGCCAAGATGAGCGGCGGCAAGACCGAAGCCTGATTCGAGGGGATTGCATGACCCGTTCCGATCTGATCGCAAGGCTGGCCGAGCTGCATCCGCAGCTGCTGGCCAAGGATGCCGAGCTCGCCGTCAAGGTGATACTGGATACGCTTTCATCCACGCTCTCGCGTGGCGGGCGTGTCGAGATTCGCGGCTTCGGCAGCTTTGGTCTCAACTACCGTCCGCCGCGTCAAGGGCGCAATCCCAAGACCGGCGACAAGGTGAAGGTTCCTGCCAAATATGTGCCTCACTTCAAGGCAGGCAAGGAGCTGAGGGAACGGGTCTGCGAACCTAGGTCCTGATCGGCTTGCAGTAAGGAGAATGGCGGCATATCGCAAGGTATGGCCGCCATTTTTTATGCTATCGTTGCGGCCCATGTTTTGGGCCGGGGTTTGGGGCGGAAGCTATGCGTTATCTCAATTGGTTTTTACGCGCGGTGTTGTTCGTGTTGCTGCTCGGATTCGCGGTCAAGAACGACCAGCCGGTCACGCTGCGCTATTTCTTCGGCTACGAGTGGCAGTCCTCGCTGGTGGTCGTGCTGCTGGTGTTCTTCGCCGCCGGTGCGGCGATAGGCGTGCTGGCGATGTTCGGCAACGTGCTGCAGCAGCGCCGCGAGATCGCGCGGCTGAAGCGCGAGGTTCGCGTCAAGAACACGCTGGCCGGCGTCGGCGAGACGCAGCAAGTGCCGATCCAACCCTCCTGATATTCCGCCGTTTCGGCGTCTCTACAATGATGGAATTCGAACCCTGGATGCTGCTGATCTTCCCGCTGTTCTTCGGCATGGGATGGCTGGCGGCTCGCATCGACATCAAGGACCTGCTATCGGAATCGAAGGCGTTGCCGCATTCGTATTTCCAGGGGCTGAACTTCCTGCTCAACGAGCAGCAGGACAAGGCCATCGAGGCCTTCATCGAGGTGGTCAAGGTCGACCCGCAGACGGTCGAGCTGCACTTCGCGCTCGGTAGTCTGTTCCGCCGCCGCGGCGAGGTGGACCGCGCGCTGCGCATGCACCACAACCTGCTGGACCGGGCCGATCTCGACAACGACAAGCGCCAGCAGGCGGTGTTCGAACTGGCGCAAGATTATCTGAAAGCAGGTATCTTCGACCGCGCCGAAAGCCTGTTCCGCGAACTGGAAAAAACACCGTACGCGAAGCCCGCGCTGGAGTTTTTGCTGGAGCTGTTCCAGAAGGAGCACGACTGGATCAAGGCGATAGGCGTTGCGCGGCAACTCGAGGCTTTGTCCGGCGAGTCGCGGAGCAAGCTGGCCGCACTGTTCTATTGCGAACTCGCCAGCGAGGAGATCGCTGCGGGGGATGCCGCCACGGCGCGCGGCCATCTGCAGCAGGCGCTTGCGACCTATCCGGATGCGGTGCGCGCCAGCATGATGCTGGGCGACATGGCGCTGGCCGAGGGCAAGCCCGACGAGGCCATCGCCTTCTGGAAGAACATCGAGGCGCAGGATGCGCAATACCTGCCTCTGGTCGCCGAGCGGCTGCTGAACGTGCATCGCGACCTGGGCCGCGATGCGGAAGGCATCGCGCTGTTGCGCGGCTATCTGGACCGTTACCACTCGGTCGACCTGATGAACGTGCTGTTCGACGCGGTGCTGAAGAGCGAGGGTTCGTCCGCCGCCTACAAGCTGGTGCGCGAGGAGCTGGTGCGCAATCCGTCGCTGCTGGGGCTGGACAAGCTGCTGGAGGCTCGGCTGCTGGAAGTGCCGATGGATAGACGCGCAGATGTCGAACTGGTGAAAGACCTCGTGCACAAACGCACGCGCAACCTGGCGACCTACCACTGCGGCCATTGCGGCTTCAAGGCGCGCCAGTTCTACTGGCATTGCCCGGCCTGCCAGTCGTGGGACAGCTACCAGCCGCGCCGCACCGAAGAAACAGGAATACCCATATGAGCAATCCCAAGATCATGAACGACCCGAAAATCATCATCGCGCTGGATTATCCCGAAGCCGCCCCGGCGCTGGCACTGGCCGACCGCCTCGATCCGACGCAATGCCGCCTGAAGGTCGGCAAGGAGATGTTCACCGCCAGCGGCCCGGCGCTGGTTGAGCAACTGATGAAGCGCGGTTTCGAAATCTTCCTCGACCTGAAATTTCACGACATCCCCAACACCACCGCGCAGGCCTGCAAGGCCGCTGCCGGGCTGGGCGTGTGGATGGTCAACGTGCATGCGCTGGGCGGACGCAAAATGATGGAAGCGGCGCGCGAAGCGGTCGCGAACTGCACGCACCGGCCCAAGCTGATCGCCGTGACGATGCTCACCAGCATGGCGCAGGAAGACCTCGCCGATATCGGCATAACCGCGACGCCCGCCGAGATGGTGCTGCGGCTCGCGACGCTGGCGCGCGACAGCGGACTCGACGGCGTCGTATGTTCGGCGCAGGAAGCCGCGCTGTTGCGCGAGCGCTGCGGCAAGGAGTTCTGTCTGGTGACGCCGGGCATCCGTCCCGCGCAGGCTGCTCTCGACGACCAGTCACGCGTGATGACGCCGCGCGCGGCGCTTGAGGCGGGCTCCAGCTATTTGGTGATCGGCCGGCCGATCACCAAGGCCGACGACCCGCTGGCGGCGCTGGCGGCGATCAACCGCGAGATCGGAGCCGCATGATGACTGCATTGCCGAAATTCGAAAACGCCAGGATTCTGGTGGTCGGCGACGTGATGCTGGACCGCTACTGGTTCGGCGACGTCAGTCGCATCTCGCCGGAAGCGCCGGTGCCGGTGCTGAAGGTGACCCGCGTCGAGGAGCGTCCCGGCGGCGCGGCCAACGTCGCGCGCAACATCGCAGCACTCGGCGCGCAGTGCACCCTGCTGTCGGTGGTCGGCGCGGACGAGGCGGGCGATTGCCTGCAGCGCCTGCTGACCGAACAGGGCAGGGTGGAAGCGCTGCTGCAGCGCGACAACACGATCTCGACGACGATCAAGCTGCGCGCCGTCGCGCGTCAGCAGCAGCTGTTGCGCATCGACTTCGAGACCATGCCCAGCCATGAGGTGCTGAATGCGAAGCTCGCGGACTTCCGCGCCAAACTGCCGGAAGCCGACGTCGTCGTGCTGTCCGATTACGGCAAGGGTGGGCTGGCGCATATCGCCGAGATGATCCGGCTGGCGCGCGCCGCCGGCAAGCCGGTGCTGGTCGATCCCAAAGGCGACGACTACGCGCGTTATCGCGGCGCATCGCTGCTGACGCCGAACCGCAGCGAGTTCCGCGAGGTCGCGGGCAGCTGGAAGAGCGAGGAAGACCTCGCCGCGCGCGCTCAGAAGCTGCGCACCGAACTGGAACTCGAAGCGCTGCTGGTCACGCGCAGCGAGGACGGCATGAGCCTGTACCGCGAAGGCAGCGCGCTGCACGAGCCGACGCAGACGCGCGAGGTGTTCGACGTCAGCGGCGCGGGCGACACCGTGATCGCGACGCTGGCGGTGATGCTGGCGAGCGGCACGGAACTGCCGGAGGCGATGCGCATCGCCAACCGCGCGGCGGGCATCGTCGTCGGCAAGCTGGGCACGGCGGTGGTCAGCCGTGAGGAAATCGTGAGAGACATTGGGGAAACGGGAAACGGGAAACGGGAAATGTAACCCTTCCGGCAGGGAGGGGGGCGCGAAGCGCCGGGTGGGCATCCCGTTTCTCTTTTCCCGTTTCATAGCAGATCAAGGAGTAAACATGTATTACATCGTTACCGGCGCCGCCGGCTTTATCGGTTCCAATCTGGTCAGGGCGCTCAACGAGCGAGGCGAGCACAACATCATCGCGGTGGACAACCTCAAGCGCGCCGACAAGTTCAGGAACCTGGTCGATTGCGAGATCGCCGATTACCTCGACAAGGAAGACTTCCTGGAGAAGCTGCAGGAAGGTTTCTTCGACGGGCTGGTCTCCGGCGTGTTCCATCAGGGCGCCTGCTCCGACACGATGGAGACGGACGGCCATTACATGATGAAGAACAACTACCAGTATTCGCTGGAGCTGCTGAACTATTGCCAGAACGAAGAGATTCCGTTCCTGTACGCGTCGTCTGCCTCGGTGTATGGCGGCGGTTCCGTGTTCAGGGAGCGTCGCGAGAACGAGGCGCCGCTGAACGTGTACGCGTATTCCAAGTTCCTGTTCGACCAGATCGTGCGCCGCCGCTGGCACAAGCGCCGCGCGCAGATCGTCGGCCTGCGCTACTTCAATGTGTACGGCCCGCGCGAGCAGCACAAGGCGCGCATGGCCTCGGTCGCGTTCCACTTCTTCAACCAGTATCGCGCCGAAGGCCGCGTGCGCCTGTTCGAAGGTTGCGACGGCTACGCCAACGGCGGCCAGTTGCGCGACTTCGTGTCCATCGAGGATGTGGTCAAGGTCAACATGTTCTTCCTCGATAACCCGCACAAGTCCGGCATCTTCAACCTCGGCACCGGTCAGGCGCAGAGCTTCAACGACGTCGCGGTCGCGACCGTCAACACGCTGCGCGAGGCCGAAGGCAAGCCGGCGTTGAGCCATGCCGAATTGCTGCAACAGGGGCTGATCGAGTACATCCCGTTCCCGGATGCGCTGCGCGGCAAGTACCAGAGCTACACCCAGGCCGACATCGCCGCGCTGCGCGAGACCGGTTACGCCGAACCGTTCCTGACCGTGGAGCAGGGCGTGTCGCGTTATGTGCGGCACATGATCGAAGCATCCGCTTAGATCGAAGCAAAAGGCATAAGGAAATAACAAATCATCATTTTGCGGAATAAGCTGCGTCGCCTATAGTTGCGCTTGATGTAATCGAGAAAGA
Organism: Gallionella sp.; assembly: GCA_035654695.1. GTDB lineage: Bacteria > Pseudomonadota > Gammaproteobacteria > Burkholderiales > Gallionellaceae > Gallionella. The sequence continues at coordinate 12,393 of DASRWG010000004.1, forward strand.
CCATGTCCACGGAAGACACGGAAAGCACGGAATAGGGGTAAGCAGCATTTCGCTGTTAAGCGAAATGCTCGCAAAAGACGATAGCTATTCCTCATCAGAAGACGGTTTTTTTGCTTTTTCATTTCCGTGCCTTCCGTGTTTTCCGTGGACGGATGTTTTTCAGAATGACTTAAAACCCTTTTGGAAAGGAACGCAGCATGGCTAACTGGTATGCAGACAATTCGCTGTCGATAGGACACACGCCGCTGGTGCGGCTGAACCGCGTGACCGATGGCGTGAACGCCACGGTGCTGGCGAAGATCGAAGGGCGCAATCCCGCCTATTCGGTGAAATGCCGCATCGGCGCGGCGATGATCTGGGACGCCGAAAAGCGCGGCCTGCTGGGGCCCGGCAAGGAGCTGGTCGAGCCGACCTCAGGCAACACCGGCATCGCGCTGGCCTTCGTCGCCGCGGCGCGCGGCATCCCGATCACGCTGACGATGCCGGAGACGATGAGCATAGAGCGGCGCAAGCTGCTGGTCGCTCTCGGCGCGAAGCTGGTGCTGACCGAAGGCGCGAAGGGCATGAGCGGCGCGATCGCGAAAGCGACCGAGATCGCCGAGTCCGATCCGTCGCGTTACGTGCTGCTGCAGCAGTTCAAGAACCCGGCCAACCCGGCGATCCATGAAGCCACCACCGGCCCGGAGATCTGGAACGACACCGACGGTAACGTCGACGTGTTCGTCGCGGGCGTCGGCACCGGCGGCACGATCACCGGCGTTACGCGTTACCTGAAGCAGACCAAGGGGCGCGCGATCCGCTCGGTCGCGGTCGAGCCGCTGTCCAGCCCGGTCCTGACCCAGAAGCGCGCCGGCCAGGAACTGAAGCCCGCTCCGCACAAGATACAGGGCATAGGCGCCGGCTTCGTGCCCGACATCCTCGACCTGTCTCTGGTCGACGACATCGAGACCGTCAGCAACGAAGACGCGGTGCTGTATGCGCGCCGCCTGGCACAGGAGGAAGGCATCCTCGCGGGCATCTCTTCCGGTGCCGCCGTCGCCGCCGCGCTGCGCGTCGCGCAGCGCCCGGAGAATGCGGGCAAGACCATCGTCGTCGTGCTGCCGGATTCCAGCGAGCGCTACCTGAGCTCGGTGCTGTTCGAGGGCATGTTCGACGCGGCAGGTATGCCTTTGTAACGGGGCGCGCTTAGTGCAACGAACGGGGAGCGGCGCTCCCCGTTTTGTTATCATGCCCCGTGTCCTGCATCCCGTATCCCGTATCCTGACTCCATGTACCCAACTATCGAAGACTTCGTCGGCAACACGCCGCTGGTGCGGCTGAAGCGCATCCCCGGCGACACATCCAACGTCATCCTTGCCAAGCTCGAAGGCAACAATCCCGCCGGGTCGGTGAAGGACAGGCCTGCGCTGTCGATGATCAGGCATGCCGAGGCACGCGGCGACATCAGGCCGGGCGACACGCTGATCGAGGCGACCTCCGGCAACACCGGCATCGCGCTGGCGATGGCGGCCGCGATGCGCGGCTACAAAATGATATTGGTCATGCCGGAGAACCAGAGCGTGGAGCGCCGCCAGACGATGCGCGCGTTCGGCGCGGAACTGGTGCTGACGAGCAAGGAGGGCAGCATGGAACTGGCGCGCGACACCGCGGAGAAATTACGCGATGAAGGGCGCGGCATCATCCTCGACCAGTTCGGCAACCTGGACAACCCGCTCGCGCATTACGAAGGCACCGCACCGGAGATATGGCGCGACACGCAGGGCAAGATCACCCACTTCGTCAGCAGCATGGGCACCACCGGCACGCTGATGGGCTGCGCGCGTTTCTTCAAGGAACAGAATCCGGACATCCGCATCGTCGGCGTGCAGCCGGAAGAGGGCGCGCAGATCCCGGGCATACGCAAATGGCCCGAGGCTTACCTGCCGAAGATATACAGCCCGAAGAACGTCGATGCGCTGGAGTATGTGGGGCAGGTCGATGCGGAGGAGATGACGCGGCGACTGGCGCGCGAGGAAGGCATCTTCTGCGGCATCTCGTCCGGCGGCGCGATGGTTGTCGCGCTGCGGCTGTCGCAGCAAGTCGAGAACGCGGTCATCGTCTCCATCGTTTGCGACCGCGGGGACCGGTATCTGTCCACCGGCGTCTTTCCTGCCTGAGTGCATTCTGAAAGTTGATTAACCCGTTCGCCCTGAGCTTGTCGAAGGGTGCTTCGAAAGTCATGCGGGTTCGTCGGCTCTTCCGTTCATAGTTCGACAAGCTCACTACGAACGGAGGATTAAATCTGAGTTTCTCTAGAATTCCTGCTGCGCGTACTTCTGCCGCGACAGCGCCGGGTTCTGCGCGAAGTAGCGGTTGATGCCGTTCAGGATCGCGCCGGCGAGTTTGTTCTGGTACTCCTCGTCGTTCAGGCGTTTCTCTTCGTCCGGGTTGCTGATGAACGCGGTCTCGACCAGGATGGACGGGATGTCGGGCGACTTCAGCACCGCGAAGCCGGCCTGTTCGACGTGGCCGCGGTGCAGGTCGTTGATGTCGCCCAGTTCGTTCAGCACATGCTTGGCCAGCTTCATGCTGTCGTTGATCGTCGCGGTCTGCGACAGGTCCAGCAGCGTGCGGGCGAGGTAGGGGTCTTTCACCGCGATGTTCACGCCGCCGATCAGGTCGGCCTCGTTTTCCTTCTTCGCCAGCCAGCGCGCCGCGGTGCTGGTCGCGCCGTGCTCCGACAGCGCGAACACCGACGAGCCGCGCGCGTTCGGCTTGATGAAGGCGTCGGCGTGGATGGAGATGAACAGGTCGGCGTTCGCCTTGCGTGCCTTGGCGACGCGTCCGCCCAAGGGAATGAAGTAGTCGCCGTCGCGGATCAGCACGCCGCGCATGTTGGGCATCTCGGCCATCAGCGCCTTGACCCGGCGCGCGACGGCCAGCGTGATGTTCTTTTCCTTCGAGCCGTTCTTGCCGACAGCGCCCGGGTCTTCGCCGCCGTGTCCCGCATCGAGCGCGATCACCAGCGTGCGCGCGCGCATCTCGGGGATGGCAGGCTTGTCGTTCTTCGCGATGACGGGTGCGGGTTCGAGTTTTAGTTTCTCTTCGATGCCCGTCTTTTCCGATGCGACGATTTTTTCGGTGGCGACGGCTTTTTCTGGGGCGACCGTCTTTTCCGGCTCGGCGGCGGCCGGTGCGCTCGCGGCTGCGGCAGGCTTGGGCTGATCCAGCAGCGCCATCAGCGGGTCGGCGGGGTGGGCCGGATACACGTCCAGTACCAGACGGTGGCCGTAGTTCTTCACCGGCTTCAGGTCGAACAGTTGCGGCTTGACCTCGGTCTTGAGGTCAAGCACCAGACGCACCACGCCGGGTTTGAAGCGGCCTACGCGCACGCTCTTCACATAGGGATCGTCGCTGCCGACGAGTTTGGTCAGGCCGTTGAGCTCGCTGCCGATCTCGACGTCCTCTAGGTCGATCACCAGGCGATCCGGGTTCTTCACCGAGAACATCTTGTGGCGGATGGGTTGCTTCGATTCCAGCGTGAGTCGCGTGTAGTCCTGTGCGGGCCAGACGCGTGCGGAATCGACGCCGATGGCGGCATGGGCCTGCGGCAGGCAGGAGAGGAGTGCGACGAGGATTACAAACCTGCTAAGCATTCGCGTCCTGTTTTTGTGTTCGCCCTGAGGGTGGCGATGCGCCCCTCGCCGGCGATGTCGAGATCGATCTCCATATCGGCAGCGGGGATCAAACCTTGAGCCTTTTCCGGCCATTCGATGAAGAAGACGTTGTGCCCGTCGAACTCGTCGCGGAACCCGGCCGACTCCCATTCCTCCTCGTCGTTGAGGCGATAGAGGTCGAAGTGGCGCAACTCCAGGCCTCCGGCGCTGTAGGGTTCCAGCAGCGTGTAGGTCGGGCTCTTCACGCGACCGGTGTGGCCCAGCGCGTTCAGCACGCCGCGCACCAGGGTGGTCTTGCCCGCGCCCAGGTCGCCGTGCAGGTATACCACCAGTCCCGGCGTCAGCCGCGCGGCCAGACGTTGCGCGAGTGCGAGCGTCGCGGTCTCGTCGGCGAGTTCGATCCGGATTCGGCTATCATCGGGGGCATGCAACAAAACGAAAATCCTTTATCTGTCGATTACGCCGCGCTGGCGGCCAGCATCCGCGCCTGGGCGCTGGAATTGGGCTTCCAGTCCGTCGGCATCGCCGGCACCGATCTGTCGTCGGCTGAGCAGGGCTTGCAGGAATGGCTGGCGCAGGGCATGCACGGCGGGATGGATTATATGGCAAGTCACGGCACCAAACGCAGCCGCCCGGACGAACTGCTGCCCGGCACGCTGCGCGTGATCTCGCTGCGGATGGACAACCTGCCGCCGGATGCGCGCGACTCGTGGCAGGTGCTGGAGGATGGCAACCGCGCCTTCGTCTCGCGTTATGCGCTGGGGCGCGACTACCACAAGGTCTTGCGCAACCGGCTGGCGAAGCTGGCAGAGAGGATACGCGCCGCCGCACCGGAGTTCGAAGGTCGCGTGTTCACCGACAGCGCGCCGGTGATGGAGGTCGAGCTGGCGAGCAAGGCCGGCATCGGCTGGCGCGGCAAGCACACGCTGCTGCTGACGCGCGAACAGGGTTCGCGCTTCTTCCTCGGCGAGATCTACGTCAACCTGCCGCTGCCGGTAGATGCGCCGCAGGCCGACCATTGCGGCCGCTGCACGCGCTGCCTGGACATCTGCCCGACGCAGGCCATCGTCGCCCCGTACAAGGTCGATGCGCGGCGCTGCATCTCCTACCTCACCATCGAACTCAAGGGCAGCATCCCGGCCGAACTGCGCCCGCTGATCGGCAACCGCATCTACGGCTGCGACGACTGCCAGCTCGCCTGCCCGTGGAACCGTTTCGCGCAGACCACCGTGGAGCCGGACTTCGCCGTGCGGCATAAGCTGGACGACGTGTCGCTGGTCGAACTGTTCGCGTGGGATGAGGGGAGATTCAGGGACCGGCTGGCCGGCAGCCCTATCTACCGCATCGGCCACGAGCAATGGCTGCGCAACATCGCCGTCGCACTCGGCAATGCGCCCGGGAGCGAAGCCGTCATCGCGGCGTTAAGGGCGAGGGCGGACCATCCTTCGGAGCTGGTGCGCGAGCATGTGGCTTGGGCGCTGGAACGGCATGGGGCGTGAGATCGATGGGGGTGTTTTGGTCACCGGTCGAGTCAGGTAATTCAAGAGATAAATATGACCACGCTAGTCCAGCTGCATACAGAAATTGACGCGCGCGTACAAACCATCCTGGGAGATCATGACGAGTGGCTGTGCGGGAAGGGGTGTGATGGTTGTTGTCGGCAACTGGCCGACGTACCTCGACTGACGCAGGCAGAATGGGATTTGCTGAAGGAAGGCTTGTCAGCTTTGCCGCCGGAACGACTTCAGGAAATCCGCAGGAATATGGTCGCCTTGACCAGTTCGCGGTCGCTTCCCATCATTTGCCCGTTACTGGATATATCCACCGGCACCTGTCCTGTCTATGCCCAGCGCCCGGTGGTATGCCGCACCTATGGCTTTTATGTGCAGCGCGACCTGGGACTCTATTGCAACGACATCGAAGCCCGCGTGGCCGACGGCAGCTTGGCAAGCGTGGTGTGGGGCAATCACGACGCCATCGATCACCGGCTCGCCGGCCTTGGAGAAGTCCGCGCTTTGACCGACTGGTTCGAGCGTTGGGATGGCGGCAGGTAAACAGGGGCAGCTTCTGCGCAATATCCATTCGCTCGCAGTCAGTCTTGCGGCACCTTCAATCCATGTTCTGCTGTTCGGCCAGTTCCTTCAGGAACTGTGCGATATCCCATTCGCAGCCACCGCAGCCGGAGAGGGCTCCAGTCCATCTGGAAATGGCATCCATATCAAAACCTTGCTCGAACAGTTTTTCGATATTGTCCCGCTTGGTGCCGCTGCAATGGCACATGACTTCATCTGCCGGGCAGGGGCTCTTCGGATCCATTGATTGCGGCTCACACCCACTGATTCAGCAACCACCTCGCCCACTCGGTAACCTCTGTCGCGCTCATGCCTATGGTCGCCTGCTGCTTCGCCAGTTCGTCGCCGGCCGCGCCGTGCAGGTGCACCGCCAGCAGCAGCGCGTCGTCCGCACCCATGCCTTGCGCGAGGAAGGCCGCGACCATGCCGGTCAGCACGTCGCCCATGCCGGCGGCGCTCATGCCGGGGTTGCCGGTCTGGTTGACGTAGAGTTTGCCGTCGCTCGTCGCGACCAGGCTGTCCGCGCCTTTCAGCACCACGCTGCCGCCGAATTTTTGCGCCAGTTGCCGCACCGCCGCGACGCGGTCCGCCTGCACCTCTTCGGTCTTGATGCCCAGCAGGCGCGCGGCCTCGCCGGGATGCGGCGTCAGCACGGTCGCGGCCTTGCGCGAGCGCACGACCGTGCCCAGGTCGGGGCGTTGCGCCAGCAGGTTCAGCGCGTCGGCGTCCAGCACCAGCGCGGCCGGGCTGTTCACGGCGTCGTGCAGCAGCTTCTGCGCGGCCAGACTGCGGCCCAGTCCGCAGCCGATGGCGAGCACGGAATTGCCCTTCGACAAGCTCAGGGCGAAGGGCGAGGAATGCAGGAAGTCGGCGGCGCTGTGCAGCATCAGCTCCGGCTGCATCGGATCGACCACCGGTGCGTTGTCTGCCAGCAGCCCGACATGCACACAGCCCGCGCCCAGCTTCAGCGCCGCGCGTCCCGCCATCAGCGGCGCGCCGACCATGCCGGAAGCGCCGCCGATCACGGCGACGGTGCCGAAGTCGCCCTTGTGGCTGTCGCGAGGGCGTTTCGGGAAGGAGGCGATGACTTGGCTTTTGATGATCGGCTTGGCGGTCAGGGCGGGGATGCGTTTGCTCATTTCTGTTCGAGTGCTGTGGGTGAGGGGCATAGTATAATCGCGCCCCGAATTTAATTTCACGGTCTACGCCATGTTTCAAGTCTCCTTCGGCTCCTCCGCCCTGTCTGCCTTCCGTCTCGAAAAACTGCGTGTCGCGCTGAGCGAAACCGCTCCCGGCGTCGTCGTCGCGGACACCCGTCACTGCTATTTCAGCGCGCTCAAGAGCGAGACGCTGAACAAGCCGCAAGCCAAGCTGCTGGACCGCGTGCTCGGCCTCGACAAGTCCGCGGGCGAACCCGCGAATGCGGCGAACTGCCAGCGCCTGCTGGTGGTGCCGCGCCTCGGCACGATCTCGCCCTGGTCCACCAAGGCGACCGACATCGCCCAGCATTGCGGCCTGCACGGCGTGCAGCGCATCGAGCGCGGCGTGGTGTTCTACCTGACCAGCAAGAACGGCAAGCGCCTGGGCAAGGACGAACTGGCCGCGGCGCTGCCGCTGCTGCACGACCGCATGACCGAGACCGTGCTCGACAATATCGATACCGCGGCCAAGAAGATCTTCCAGCACGGCAAGCCGCAGCCGCTGGCGACGGTGGATGTGCTCAAGGGCGGCGCCAAGGCGCTGGAGAAGGCCAACCGCGACATGGGCCTCGCGCTGTCGGCCGACGAGATCGAATACCTGGTCGAGAACTTCAAAAAGCTGAAGCGTAACCCGACCGACGTCGAGCTGATGATGTTCGCGCAGGCTAACTCCGAGCACTGCCGCCACAAGATTTTCAACGCCGACTGGGTGATCGACGGCGAGGCACAGGACATGTCGCTGTTCGGCATGATACGCAACACCCACAAGGTCAGCCCGCAGGGCACGGTGGTCGCGTATTCCGACAACTCGTCGGTGATCGAGGGCGCGCGCATCGAGCGCTTCTACCCGCGCACAGACGGCAGCTATGCGTTCAGCGACGAGATGACGCACATCCTGATGAAGGTCGAGACGCACAACCACCCGACCGCCATCGCGCCGTTCGCGGGCGCGGCCACCGGCTCCGGCGGCGAGATCCGCGACGAGGGTGCTACCGGCAGCGGCTCCAAGCCCAAGGCCGGCCTGAGCGGCTTCTCGGTGTCCAACCTGAACATTCCCGGTTTCGCCCAGCCCTGGGAAGCCGAGTACGGCAAGCCTTCCCGCATCGTCACCTCCCTGCAGGTCATGCTGGACGGCCCCATCGGGAGTGCGGCGTTCAACAACGAATTCGGGCGTCCCAACCTGACCGGCTATTTCCGCACGTTCGAAGAGAACGTCAGTGGCGAGGTGCGCGGCTACCACAAGCCCATCATGCTCGCGGGCGGCGTCGGCAACATCAAGGCCGAGCACACGCACAAGCACGACCTGCCGACCGGCGCGCTGGTGATCCACCTCGGCGGCCCCGGCATGTTGATCGGCCTGGGCGGGGGCGCGGCGTCCTCGATGGACACTGGTGCGAACGCCGAGAACCTGGACTTCGATTCGGTGCAGCGCGGCAATCCCGAGATGCAGCGCCGCGCGCAGGAAGTCATCGACCGCTGCTGGCAGCTGGGCGACAAGAATCCCATCCTGTCCATCCACGACGTCGGCGCGGGCGGCATGTCCAACGCGCTGCCGGAGCTGGTGCACGGCGGCGGCAAGGGCGCGCACTTCGAGCTGCGCAAGATCCCGCTGGACGAGACCGGCATGTCGCCGAAGCAGATTTGGTGCAACGAGTCGCAGGAGCGCTACGTGCTGGCGATCGCGCCCGAGCGCTTGGACGAGTTCCGCGCGATGTGCGAGCGCGAGCGCTGCCCGTTCTCCGTGGTGGGCACCGCGATAGACGAGGACCAGATCGTCGTGCACGACAAGGAATTCAAGAACGACCCGGTGGACATGCCGCTGTCCGTGCTGCTCGGCAAGCCGCCCAAGATGACGCGCAACGTCAAGCGCGAAACGCCGCGCCTGTCGTCGTTCGACTGCTCCGGCGTGCCGATCGCGGAAGCGGTCGAGCGCGTGCTGCGCCTGCCGTCGGTGGCGAACAAGAATTTCCTGATCACCATCGGCGACCGCACGGTCGGCGGCATGACCGCGCGCGACCAGATGGTCGGCCCGTGGCAAGTGCCGGTGGCCGATGTGGCCGTCACGCTGATGGGCTACAACACCAACCGCGGCGAGGCGTTCGCGCTCGGCGAGCGCACGCCGCTGGCGCTGATCAATGCACCGGCCTCGGGCCGCATGGCGGTGGGCGAGGCGCTCACCAACATCGCCGCGGCGCGCATCGAGAAGATAGGCGACATCAAGCTCTCGGCGAACTGGATGGCCGCGGCCGGACACCACGGCGAAGACGCCGCGCTGTTCGACACCGTGCGCGCGGTCGGCATGGAACTGTGCCCGCAACTTGGCATCGGCATCCCGGTCGGCAAGGACTCGATGTCCATGAAGACCACCTGGAAGGAAGGCCGCAAGGACAAGGCCGTGACAGCACCCCTGTCGCTGATCGTCTCCGCGTTCGCGCCCAGCCCGGATGCGCGCCATACGCTGACGCCGCAGCTGGTCGCCGATCCCGACACCACGCTGCTGCTGATCGACCTGGGCCAGGGCAAGAACCGCATGGGCGGCTCGGCGCTGGCGCAGGTGTACAAGCAGGTCGGCGACGTCGCGCCGGATGTGGACGATGCGGCCTTGCTCAAGGCGTTCTTCGAGCTGATCCAGAGCCTGAACGCCGAAGACAAACTGCTGGCCTACCACGACCGTTCCGACGGCGGCGCGTTCGTCACGCTGTGCGAGATGGCGTTCGCGTCCCACATCGGCCTCGACATCCAGCTGGAGGAGCTGCACGGCGACACGCTGCGCGCGCTGTTCAACGAGGAGCTGGGCGCGGTGGTGCAGGTGCGCAACCGCGACCTGGCGCACATCCAGCAACTGGCGCGCGAGGCCGGCTTGAAGAGCGTGCAGAAGATCGCCACGCCGAACCAGACCGGCATGATCGAGATCGTGCGCGGCAGCGAAAAGCGCTACAGCGAGAACGCCGCGCACCTGCAGCGCCTGTGGTCCGAGACTACGTACCACATGCAGAAGCTGCGCGACAATCCGGCCTGCGCGCAATCCGAATTCGACCGCCTGCTCGACGTGAAGGACCCCGGCCTGCACGCGAAGCTGACCTTCGACCCGAACGAGAACGTCTCGCCCGCCTTGCTGCGCAACCGCCCGAAGATCGCCATCCTGCGCGAGCAGGGCGTCAACGGCCAGGTGGAGATGGCGGCGGCGTTCGATCGCGCCGGCTTCCAGGCGGTGGACGTGCACATGAGCGACGTCATCAGCGGCCGCGTCAAGCTGGAAGACTTCAAGGGCTTCGCGGCCTGCGGCGGCTTCTCCTACGGCGACGTGCTGGGCGCGGGCGAGGGCTGGGCCAAGTCCATCCTGCTGAACCCGAGAGCGCGCGACGAGTTCGCCGCGTTCTTCCAGCGCAGCGACACCTTCGCGCTTGGCGTGTGCAACGGCTGCCAGATGATGAGCAACCTGCACGAGATTATCCCCGGCGCCGACAACTGGGCGCACTTCTCGCGCAACCAGTCCGAGCAGTTCGAGGCGCGCTTCGTGATGGTCGAGGTGCAAGCATCGCCGTCGATCTTCTTCCACGGCATGGAAGGCAGCCGCATGCCCATCGTCGTCGCGCACGGCGAAGGCTACGCCGACTTCGGCAGCCCGAAGAAACTGAAGGCCGCGCAGGAACTGGTGACGCTGCGCTACGTGGACAACCATGGCCGTCCCACCGAGATCTATCCGCTGAACCCCAACGGTTCGCCGCAGGGCGCCACCGGCCTGACCACGCCGGACGGCCGCTTCAGCATCATGATGCCTCACCCGGAACGCGTGTTCCGTGCGGTGCAGAACTCCTGGTATCCGGGCGACTGGCAGGAGAACGGGGCTTGGCTCAGGATGTTCCAGAACGCCCGAACCTGGGTGGGTTGAGCGTTGTAGTGGATGGAATGAAAAAGGCGACCAGTGGTCGCCTTTTTTGTGTTCTCTGCTAAGTTGCTAGGTATTTAAGTTGCTTACCTCTTGGTAGAGATCGATTAAATGATCGATTGTTAGATCAAGGATGGGCTCATACATAAAAGAGTTGAGATGGATGTTAGAGCTAACGGTGATACTGACTTTTTCCAGAGTACGTAGCGCACTAGGTACGGTCTGGTTTAGCTGTTTGTATTCTTTCAATAGATTTCCAAATTGACTATTATCTGTGCACCAGTAGTTTGCATTTCCTTTGAGTTTGCGTAACTCGTTGGTTAGAAATATTTCTGCTTGTATGCGTGCTGCAATAGACAGCAAGACCTTGTTCTCAAGGTTTAATCCATCATGGGTTGTCGCGTTGCAGATTTCTGTTGCTTTCGCAAAGAGCAAATTTTTTACGGGCTGGGTGTTGTTTGAGCTGTAGTTAGTGCCAAAGAGTCTGTTATAAATATCAAGATAATTTCCAACGGTGATTTGATCTGTGTCTTGTTTCCAATGCAGCAGACTTGTAAGCGTCAGGTAATCTGGATCATTTCCGCTCCTTGTATATTCAAGTAGATTCCGAGTAAACGGAATGGTGGCGCACAGAATGTAGTCATTGGTGGTTACTTTATTTTTCCAGACGCCAATGAAGTAATTGTTAACTCCTTCTGCTACAGAAAGCGAAATCGTCGAACTATTTCGATTGGCCATGAGGCACTTTTTACGGTGAACAAAGCTGTTTGCAAGTGTTCTGAAGAAATCGAAATTGTGGGTCAGAATGATCTGGTAGAAATGCCCGGTGTCATTAAGGTCGTCTAGATATTGGACGATGGCATGCTTATTTTTGTAATCGAAAGAGTCAGCAGCATCGTCAATCACAAACAATGTTTCTTGGTTAGCTAGTTTTCTGGCCTCTACCTCAAAAATGAAATTGAGAAGGTACAAGGCTCGCTTTTCGCCTTGGCTGAGAGTCGTTATTGCTTCGCTACGAAAGCACTCGACAGTATTTTGTCCATCGACAAAAGTAAATTTGAGTTTGGCTTGTTCTTTGCCTAAGGAGGCTTGTACTTGGTTACTTACCGAGAGTGTAAATGGCATGCCTACAAATCGTTCGTTGAACAACTCGACAGCTTCAACCCATCTCGGGGCCGCTTGAGCGGCAATGGCTTCGATAGTGGCTAGTTCATCTTTGCTGGCTAAATATGAATCCACATAGGTCGCGGCATCTGCATTGTTTTGGATGTAGTAGGTCCATAGTTGCTTCTGAAAATTGGCCTGATTGCTCGGCTTTAATCTTTCCAAAAGGTACTCGACTTGGGTTGGAGAAAGGTTTTCAATGAGATCAGTTAGGGCTTGGGTTTGAGCATTTTTGGCGAGGCTAGTACGTAGTTTCTTGAGCGCTTCATCCCCGTCGATATTGGCATGGATTGCTTGGAGTTTTTCATCTAGGGCGGCTTTGTCAATTGACGCCGGTTCTCCTTTCAAGTGAACGCGATGACCGCCAGCAAAGAATCCTTGCTTGTCTAATGTATTGAATGACGTTTCAGCCTTGGCAGGATTGAAAACTCCCTTTTGGTAAATTGATCCGGCCTGATTAAAGAGTTCTTGGTAGCGTTCATTGAATTCATTCGCCTTTGAAATAAACTCCGGACTTTTTAAAACATCAATGGCCTTTGGATCGAAGATGGTTGCGTACTCATAGGAAGCTAAGTCTTCGGTTGTTTTAGATTGAATGATTTTCTCGATACAGCGAGGGAAGTCAGTCTCACTCCAGTCGCTCAGAATAGTTTGTTCAATATCGTTTTTTTTGACTTTTGATGACTTCTGGAGGGAGCTGGTAAGTTTGTTTTTCAGCTTGTCTAGATCGATAAGAAGCGCGTCGTACCTCGCTTTATTTGCTGGATCAACCAAGATATTGGTGATGGCGGGACTATCCGCGCTGACATCAATTTCTGACTTGAGAACATAAATCGATTCTTTAGGAATAGCATTCCCGTCAGCCTTAACTTCGCAACTTGATGGTAGGTTGTAACGCTCTTCTTTGGGATTATCTCCTTTTGAAAGTGCCTCAAAGGTTCGTGTGAATGAGGTCTTCATCAACCCGTTGGGTGCATAGATGGCGTAAGCGTTGCTTTTAAATGTTGATGATGGCGAGAAATCGAACTCCTCATCCAATGATTGGATACCATAGCAATTTTGGAGATTAACTTTAAGTTTATTCACAAGATACCTTTTTGCATTGAACGTGAGCCTAGGTGAAATAAAAAAATAATGGCTTAGGCCAAGGACGAAGCGTTGAGGAGGCCACACATCTCTCGCCGACGGCGTGCAGCTTCCCAGCTCTGATCTTCCTCATCCATGGCGGTGTCGTGTATCCATTAAGGCAATAATGCGCCAAGGACTTGCTTGGTTTGACCTTGGTCGAAAAAGTTGGTGTGCATGACTATCGATTGTGCTTTGCCTGAATTGTCGTAGCTCAGGGCGTTCTGCTTTGCGCCGAATCCGGGAAGGTATTTATTGTTTGCACTCGCTCCTTCATAGGGCACCACCAGATCGTTCCCCTGTCCGTCAAATACGCCGTCATCCCACAGGAATTCTTCGAGGAGTTTGGCCGGCAGGAAGCGGAAGTCGTAATTGGCCATGATGTATTGGTATTCGGCTGCGCTAGTGGTGCCGTAGCCGTTCAGTGTCGCGACTTCCTGTCCTGTCGGGTCCATCGCTTCGACGCCGGGCATTTTCTGGGCGAGGGTGGCCAATAGTTTCAATATCGTCAGGATCGCCCTGATGAAACCTTTGGGTGTGCCTCCGGAAAACCAGAAGAGCATGTTGAGACGGCGGAACAGGCGGTTGGTGTTCTTTGCATCTGCCAGTTGGGAGCCCAGGCAGGCGCCGGCAACGAAAACCGATTTCCCGACGGTGATTTTCTGCTGCGAGAATATCGACTGGTTGTTCGGGTTCTCGAGCAGGTTGCGTATCACACCTGCGCCGCGGCTATGGCAAAGGATGTCCAGCCCCTTCACATCCCGCAGGGCCGGCATCCCGGCCAGCAGGTCGGCGGCATTCAGGGCCGTGGTCTTGGAGAGCGTGTAGTGGTCCCAGGCCAGTATGTTCCCGTCGTATCTTTGGTGTAACGGTTCCATGAATTCGGGATCGCTCAGGATTCCCTTGAAGGCACCCTCGGTGGAACTGAGTATGCCGTGGCACAGCAGCAGTGCCTTCTTGTTCTGCATCTGCTGCAGGTCTTGGGGTGTCGCTTCTCTAGTGGTGCCGTCGGGCAATATCACCTGAAGCTGCTCCTTTCCACCGGTGTTGTGCTTCAGGTAGCGGTCAGCCTTTTTTGCTATGAAATCGACTAGGTCAAAGGCGGCGAATCGGGCGCGTGGATAGTGCAGATAGGCATATCGCATTGGGAATGCAGGATGGAAACGGAAAAGAATATCTTCGTCTTCAAAGCAGAATACCCCGAAGGTCAGTTGGCTGTTTTTCTCCCACTGGTTGATGCGATCCCGCAGGAGGGCGCGTTGCTCAGGCATGTCCTCAGTCAGGCTGATCTGGGAGGGCTCTCTTGATGTCGGGATCAGCGGGATTTCGAAGTAAAGGGCTGGGGCATCCTGTCCGGTAAATACATTGAGATCGGGCGATGTGGCAACGGCCCAGTCGACCAGTGAGATTCTTTCGTTATCCAGAATCAAGACGACATAATTTTTCTCTGGGGTGAGTGTGCTCTCCCTGTTTGGGAATGAAAGTTCGATATGCAGCGTTGAAGCAATGCCGGGAAGAAGTCCCGCTTTCGTTTCGGCGGTATCGATGGTGAACAGTGAATCACCCACCAGACTGAAGTTTTCTTCGGCCAGGTCTGCCCAGATCCCTCCCTCTCCGCGCACCTCCTGAGGGGTGGCCAGCGTATCCCCCGTAAAATGGGAAGTGCGAGAGGCCAGCCTGATCCCGAAATTCTCGAAGTTGAATTGAGGGTTTGCGATGTCTCTGCTCGAAAATGGCATGGTTTATTCTCCCTTTGGGTTGCCGGATTAAACGGGTCTGTATCGCTTACTTGTTGGAAATGTCATCGTGCAGATTCGTCCCGTAGGTACGCTCGCTGATGAGTTCCGCTTTGCGGTGGGTCGATGTGGTCGAGGTGCAAGACGCGACCCTTCGCGTTCGCGAAGTGCATATTCGGTGAGATGGTGATTCATCATTCCCCTTAGGCTGAACAGGTCGTGCAATGGCAGATGCTTCCCGTCGTATCGCGGGAACCCATCTTGCGCCAGACCTCCTGTTCCGGGAATCTGCCGGTGGCCTCGCTCCGTGCGTGCGGTGCGATGTGCTCTACGGCGGATGTGCAAGCGGGTGAACTGTAGGGGATGCGGAGCGGGCCTGTCAATGCGGTCGGTTCCTGCATCGCGCTTGACGGGGATTCGCCGCTTGGTCTACTTTGCCGGTTCGCTCGCTTGCCGGTGTCGGCAATGAATAATCTGCGGGGCTCTGTGAGGGGTGGAATGCCGATCCGTCCGTGAGCCCTTCTCGACAACTACACTGTAAGAATGAGGTTGAACCATGCCCGGTATGAACTCGCCCCGACTTTCGATACTGTCCAGCCTGCCGTTCTTGTGCCGCTTTGCGGCCTTTCTGCTCGGACTGTCGTTCCTTGCCGGCTGCGGACAGGGATCGGCGCAGCCTGCCGCATCTGCGGAACAGCAGCAACCCGCAAGCGCCGGCGTGACCGCGCAGGCCGTCGAGATCAGGGGGGCGGATGTGTCCAACTGGCAAGGCAAGGGCGTGGATTTCGCCAGCCTCAAGAGCGCGGGCGTTTCCTTCGTTTTCGTCAAGGCCACCCAGGGCGCGACCGGCGTGGA
The DNA here is from genome assembly GCA_035654695.1 of Gallionella sp. Lineage (GTDB taxonomy): Bacteria > Pseudomonadota > Gammaproteobacteria > Burkholderiales > Gallionellaceae > Gallionella. Next base: position 28,089 of record DASRWG010000004.1, read on the forward strand.
TGCGGATTACGCGAGCGACGTCAGGAAGGCGCAGGCCGCAGGGCTGGCGACGGGCAGCTATCACTTCTACATGACCGACGACACGCCCGAGGCGCAGTTCAGGAATTTTTCCAGGTGCATCTCGATGCAGGCGGGGGATTTGCCGCCGGTGGTGGACATCGAGGTGTTGAGCAAGAACAGTCGCCCGGAGCTTGCGGCGGACCTGAAAAGATTCCTGGACATGATAGAACGGCACTATCGCGTCAAGCCGATCATCTATTCGGGGGAGTCTTTCGCGAACGAGTATCTCAAAGGGTTCTCCGACTATCCGCTATGGCTCGCGGAATATAGCGACAGGCCGGCTCCCGTGCTGCCGCTGGACTGGAAGACATGGACGTTCTGGCAACATACCCAGAGCGGCAGGGTGAACGGCATCCCGGGAGAGGCCGACCTGAATCGCTTCAACGGCAACGCCCAGAGTCTCGAGAAGTTGCTCGTGCGGGCGCAATAAAGCGATTCGGAAAATGAAAAAAGAATTCTGGCTGGAGCGCTGGGAGCGCGCGGAGATCGGGTTTCATCAGGACGAGGTCAATCCTTACCTGCGGCGCTTCTGGCCTGAGCTGGGCGTCGCGGCCGGGGGCGAGGCGGGTGGTGAGATATTTGTGCCGCTGTGCGGCAAGAGCCTGGACATGGTGTGGCTGCGGGAGCAGGGGTGCCATGTGCTGGGTGTGGAGTTGAGTCCCATTGCGGTGCAGGATTTCTTCCGCGAGCAGGGCATGTCGCCCGAGCGCGCGAGCGGCGGGGCGTTCGACAACTATCTCGCGGACGGCTATTGCCTCGCGTGCGGCGATTTCTTCGATCTTGGCCGTGCGGACATGGCGCAGGTGTCGGCGGTGTACGACCGCGCTTCGCTGGTGGCGCTGCCGCCGGAGATGCGCGAGCGCTATGCGCGCCATCTGGTGAGCATCCTGCCTGCCGGCACGCGCATCCTGCTGGTCACCTTCGACTATCCGCAAGACCAGATGTCCGGCCCGCCGTTCGCCGTCTCGGAGGCAGCGGTGCGGGCGCTCTATGGCGCGGATGCGGAGGTGCGGCTGCTGGCGACGGAGGATGTGCTGGAGCAGAACCCGCGCTTCCGCCAGCGCGGCGTGAGCCGGATGACGGAGAACATCTTTCTGCTGACGCTGCGCTAGTCTGCGGCGCCCGGCCTTGATGGCGAGCGTTGAAATACGCTCCGAATTAAACGGGTCAGCATCGCATTAGGGCGTCGTGCGGATTCATTGCGATATGCCAAGTTGTTTGAGTGCTTCATCGGCCATATCTCCCCAGACTTCCTTGTTTCTGGAGTACTTGTAGCGTTGTAGCTGGTGCCTCAGTGCTCTTTTTGGGACCGGATTAAGGATGTCACGGTGAAGGATTTGCTTGATGTAGCCGTCGATTTTTTTCTGTGCTTCTTGTTTGTCGCAGGGCGGGTTGTAGAGGCAGCCTAGCAGGGTGAGTTCTACCATGTCGGTGAGGGCGAAGGAGCCGCGTGGAGTATCGATTTCGCACATGGCCATGCGATTTGCGATGAACCACCAATCCTTGGGTTCGATGCCGAATGGCAGATGGCCCGGGTCTTCATCTACCCGGAAGAGGGCGTTCATGAACAGGTATTGGGTGATGGGCCAAGTGGACGAGGGGTCGGCCTCAACGGCCAGACTGTAATACTCGCGGCCTTTTCTGAAGGCATCCCAGGTTCCATCTTCTTTTTTCGCTGCCAGATAGGCGACTCCAAGCCGTTTCTCGCTTGCGCCCCCCATGCACAGGCGCATTGATCGGGTAGGTTTGAGGCGTTGCAGATGTGCCTCGGTGTTTTCTTTGCACCAGATGTTGAGAGTTTGGCGTGTTGTTTCGCTGATCGATTTGAGTTCAGTTGAGAGTCGATTCGATTCGTCTTTGCCGATTAGTTCGTCCAGTCGGTTCAGCTTGACGGAGAGCTTTTCACGCATTTGCTCATCGCGAAACTGCGTGAGCTGGCTCTCGAAGTCTGGCGGGATGGTGGCATAGGCGACGATGCTGGCCCAGTCGTGGGTCTTGGGGCAGTCTGTGCGCAGACGGCGGCGCAGGTCGTAAAGCACCGAGCGGGGGTCTTCACCCGCCAGCAAACCGCTGAACAGTTCGCTGACCGCCAGCGAAGATGCGCTCATCCACAGCGGAAATTGCGAGGCGATGACCCAGGGGATGCCTGAGCTGTGTAATTCATGCGCGATGCTGCCGCCTGGCGTGAGCACGGAGCCGACATTGCCTGAGTCGCAGGTGGCGAGCGATACGACCGTTGGGGCTTCATGCTTGACGCTGTTGGCGTTGCTGCCGGTGAGTGCGATGGCAAGGCTTTCACCATCGACGATTTCGCGGCACGATTTGTCTTTGTCGTTGCATAGCATCAGCCCGAAGTGCCGGTCGACTGCATCCTTGAAAGGAGCGCCATGCGCAAGGATGTGAACATGGGTGAAGTTCTCGCGGTTGCACAGTTCGCGTATCTCTTGCAGGCTGGCATTGGGCAGGAGGGTGAGTATCTTCTTTACTTCGTGGACGCTTTGTTCCGGATCGTCCTTGATGTGCACCCAGGGTGCGATGGCATCTCGCAGCGATTTGAGGTGGGCTTCGTAAGGGACGGGCGGCACACCCTGCGGGGAGGCGAAGGCGAACAGGATCTTGGGCTTTTGGTTCCAGTTGAGCGGCAGGGCGAAGCCGCGGCGTATTTCGCGGGTGAGGGTGATGGGGGCGTGCGATTGCAGGAAAAGCGGTGATCCGTTGCCGGGGAAGCCGCTGGGAGATAACGCTGTCTCGAACGGGATCATGCCGAGTTCGCTTGCCGACATGGACAGGCGCAGGTGGGTCAATTTCCTGTCGGTACAGCGCACCCGGTTCAGTTCGGCGAGCAGGGTGGGGATGGTGCCGAGCACATTGCCCAGGATGCCGCCCATCTCATCCAGCTCAGCTTGCCTTTGTGCGATCTGCGCTTCTGTAGCCTGGGCGGAATCCGTTTCGTAGCGCAGGCGCTGGATGCGGGTCAGCAGTTGCTGGTGTTCGAACGGGATATGTATGCTGACCGGGCTGCCGCCGCCGCACAGGGCGACGTAAGTGGTGAGCGGGGAGAGCAATTGATTGTGCGCGGGACCGGGACGAACCAGCTCAAGCACTACATCCTGTATCTGTTTCATCTCACACCTCTGGATAGGATCGAAGAACGGCAGGTTCGGCGGTACCGTCGCCGGTTACTTGCTTCAAATAGCCGATGGTGCGGCCGTTTTCTTGCTTGATCGATACGGCGCAAGTTTTATCCATTACCAGCCCGGCGGCGTCGATGGCAGGCATGTCTCCTTTCATCAGCGCGTCATAGAACGGTTTGAACGAGGCCTTGTCTTTCAGCATGTCATTGGTAAAACCTATCAGGCGTATCCAGGTGCCGCTGTTGAAATAGAAGCGGCCCGCGCCCATGTTGATGGCTCGAGCCAGGTGGGTGTGCCCGGTGACGACGAAGTCGATGTCGTGGCCAAGTTTGGCAGTTATATTTTGATAGTCCTTATCCTTTTTATCGGGGTCGAATGTTTTGTCGTCTTTTATCCAGTCTAGCAGGGCGCTCCGCAGTGCCTCGTCCTGGCTGACACCACGTATCCACCCAGTGAGGCGGTCCCACACATATTGCCCGACGCCGAGCGGGGCATCTGCTGAGAACTGGGTTTGCGCAGGCAAGCTCCGATTTTGCTCCAGCCGAAGCAATATTTCGTCGCCGCTCTGATCCAGCGAGGCGCCTGCGGATTTCATGCTGGCCAGCACATTAGGGCCGAGCAGCGAGTCCAGGGATGGCGGTTGGTCGCTGGGGGTAGCTAATACTTGCTCGGGACCAATGGCCAGTCGTTGATCGACTTGCGTTACTTCCTCATACTTCATCTTGGCGAACAATTCTGCGATCTTCCCGATCTTGCCAATTTGCGATGGGTCGAGTGCGAGCAGGGTGCCGAACAGCGGTTCGCCTTCCGGTTTGAGCAGGTCTATCCAGGCATACTTTTTCTTGACCTCGTTCATCACCTCTTTGACCATGCGCGTGCCGGCATTCGGTATCCATTCTTCCTTGTTCAGGGTCAAGCCCGCATTCAGGCGTCTTGCCACGCGCGACAGGCCTTCGTAGCGGTTGATGTTCCAGCCATCGACCTCGTTACCGTGCGTACAGAACACGCGGGATTTTCCGACCATGCAGCCATAGCCCGCCCCGGATGCGGAAAATTCGATGCGGGATTTTGCGAGGGCGTCGCCTAGGGTCAGTTTCTCGACGATGAGTCGCTGGATGTTGGGAAAGGCCAGCTCGATATCGTGATTGCCGATGACCATCACCAGCGTGCGATTCGGGGTTTTGACGAAGGCGGACAATGCATCCCAGACTGGCTTGAAAGAGTCATCATTCATGATGCGATTCAGAACGGTCTCTGCTTCACTCACGGCCACATAGCCGATGACATCCTCCTCTGCCAGCGTATCGAACACGTCGCCATTGAGGATCAGTGCGACCTGTTTTTCTGGATTCTGCGCAGCTACCCAGCGTATGAAATTTGCCAGTCGCTCGGTTTGGCACAGGGTCTGGAATCCGCGCTTGCCGCCCATGTGTATGTCGGAAATGACATGGATTTCTTCGAATGATGGCAGGTTCGTCATGGCTGCTCCATGTGCAATGCGTGAACGGTGAAGGAAAGAAGACGGTCGGGAATCAATCGGCCCAGCTTCGCATCGTGCAGATCGTCATGCGGACTTATGGCGACAAGAGGCGCGCCTTCGCATTCGCGAAGTGCATCTTCGGTGAGGTGGTGATTCATCATTCCCCTTAGGCTGAACAGTCGTGCAATGGCAGATGCTTCCCGTCGTATTGCGGGAACCCATCTTGCGCCAGACCTCCTGTTCCGGGGAATCTGCCGGTGGCCTCGCATCGTGCGTGCGGTGCGATGTGCTCTGCGGCGGATTTGCAAGCGGGGTGAACTGTAGGGGAGGTGGTCGGGCGGTGTCAATGACGATTTAAAACTCGCCGCATCGGTTCCGGCATGCGCGGGCAGGGGGCGATGAAAAGGGCGACCGGATGGTCGCCTTTTTCGTGCCATTGCCCGGCTTTTTCTGCACGGGCTTGCGTTACCTGAATTGCTCTCAGCCCCTGATGAGGTTCAGGCGTTCTCTCTTGTTCCTGATACTGGATATTCCGGACTTGAAGGAGAGGGATTGCCTTGCCGCTTCGCTCACTTCTTTTGCGCCGAGGATGCGGGCAAGTGTCGAGCTGACCGTCGCGGGATCGTCGTCGAAGTCTCCGTGATGCTTGGCTGCGGAGGCGTTGATGTCCTCCTTTCCGTTGTTGTTGGGCGCTTGCACCCAATCGATGCGCTTTTTACGCAGGAGTTCGAGCAGGTCGTTTTCTTTCTCGATGAATTTGGACATGCCAAGCAGGGGCTCGCCGTCGGGTCGAATGACGGGAATGCGGAAGGTTTCTTCGAAGGCATTCGATACCAGGTAGAGCAGGGACTTGTGGTAGATGCCGGCGCAGTTGTCGTCTTGCTCGGTCGAGTCCGTCAGCGTGTACAAGGCAAAGCGCTTGATGGTTTTGTCATGGATCGCCGGCAGATAGTTGCGCCTGAATGTGTCCATCGTGCAGGCGGGCGCCCAGAGGGTGCAGGATTCCACCTTCAGTCCCAGCCCTTGCGCTCCTTCCATTCCCCGCTCGTCGATCGTGCCTGTGGCGGTCAGTTTCGTGATCAGCGGCGCATGGAAGATGCTGCCTGCGCTATGGCCGACGATGTGGATTTCAATCGCCGGGTTATTGGTCACCAGCTTCGCGATTTCTTCCAGCACCAGTCTGGCGCCGCCGGTTTGGGATGTCGTGGCGAGCATGGCGTTTTCCCGCATTTCGTTCCATGCCGCCTTGCCGGTGAGTTTGCGGGCGATGGGTTCGAGCGCGTCGTCGAGCCGGTCGAGCATGAAATCCTTGGTCGAGTCTAGCCATCCTTCCGGCCTTCTGCGGCGAATGGCATCCTCCAGCATGTCTTTCAGTGTGGACCAGTAGTCGCTGTGCCAGATAAAGGCGAGCGGGTAGCACTCCGACTCCAGCATGGCCTTCCGGTATTCGGCGACACGTTGAACCGAGGACTCTTCTCCGACCAGGCCGCCATGGGCATACAGTACAAGCTTGGGCTTTTTCCAGGCTGCGGTGATCTGGGGGAAGTCTTCCGCGAATATTTTTTTGACCTGCGCTGGCGTGGTGGCGATGTTCCCTGTGGTGCGCAATTGACCGTCGTTGCCGATGCTGATCACATGGGGGCGGATTTCATTGTATGAGAAGGTCCGTGCGAGGGCGGATGCGGTGAATGCCGAGCCATCCATTCCCGCACCCCGGACCGATTCGACCGGAACACCCAGTCTGGCAACCCAGACATCGGTTCCGTTTTTCAACCAGTCCGCGTAGGCGATGCGGCAGAATCCATCAAGGCCCCACTTGTCCCCCCATGAGTTCTGGATCCAGAATCCTTTTTCGTCATAAGCGACAATCGCAAAGGCATGGCCGCCTATCATTTCATTTTCAATGGGGATGTCGCCGTCCTTCTTGACCTTGCGCCAGCCGCTGTGAACGCTGGCGCTGGCATACAGTACGCCGACTTCTGTGATGGCGGCATGCATGGCGACGATATCCTTGTGATTGACGCGGAAGTATGCGCCCAGCGGCCTTCTTTCCGCGTCGTCGGCGCGTTGTCCGGTCAGTGTGTGATCGGGATTGGCCGGGTCATGCTCCCATAAGGCGGCAGAACAAATTCCATGCTTGTGCCACCCCTTCATCGCTCCACGGCAACTCGAACCGTTATAGTCCTCGCCAGCCCATTCGTCATAACGCTTTGCCATGTTGTAAAGCATCCAGGGACTGATTTCCTTTTTGTCCGGCGTGGTCTTGCGCGCGCGCAGCAGGTAATGGGCAACGGTGGCCAGTCCGAAACCGGTGCAGGCACCTTCGGTTCCCTGATCCAGAATCGGCACGCCGACCTTGCGATAGCTATCGAGCGAAATTTTCGTCCCGACTTCCACGAGGCTCGGAACGTACATGAGGTCGCGAAAGTCGAGCGTGTCCGGTCTGGCATTCAGATTGCGGTCTGTCGTTGCGACATTCGATGCGCTGGTACGTGCTTTTCTGGTTGAGCTGGCCATTCTGATACCTCCTCTTTAGGTTAGATCGATACGAGACAATTGACGAAGAACCACGATTCCTCGCGGCCATTTTTTCGTGGATGTTGCGGTGTGGTGGAGATTCGTTTTCCCCTTTGCCGAACAAGAGCAGATGCCATGGCCGATGCTTCCCGCGAGGGCGGGAACCCATCTTGCGCCAGACCTCCTGTTCCGGGGAATCTGCCGGTGGCCTCGCATCGTGCGTGCGGTGCGATGTGCTCTGTACCCGCAAGGGGGATGCCGTAGGGGCCCGGAACCTTCGGTTCCACCCTTACGCGACGGCGGATTTGCAAGCGGGGTGAACTTTAGGGGAGGCGGACGGGCGGAGTCAATGACGATTTAGGGAGATACCGAGCAAGTCCGTTCGCCCTGAGCTTGTCGAAGGGCAAGCGTAGCAATCCGTTGACTCCGGATCTGCGGCCCGACATCCAGACGCGGGTGGCGCAGTGTTCCAGTCAGTGATGGACCGTGTTGCTCAACTCACACATGCGCGCACAACTAATTCTTAAGGCCAAGCGCAGCCTCAAAGGCCATCAATTTTTCATGCATGGCTTTTTCGACCATCCCTGTGCTCAGCAAGGGTGTCGAGTACTGTTTGCTCAAGATGCGGCGCGAGGCAATCCAGTTCGACGTTATCCTGCATCGAGCGTAGCCAGGTGAGCTGGCGTTTCGCCAGCTGGCGCGTCGCGGCGATGCCTTTTTCCAGCAACTCTCCTTCGCCGATCTCGCCGTCCATGTATTCCCATGCCTGCCGGTAGCCGACGCAGCGCATCGAGGTCATGTCCGGGTGCAGCGGGTATTTGTCGCGCAGCATGCGCAGTTCGTCGATCAGCCCGTCCCTGAGCATCTGCTGGAAGCGCGTCGCGATGCGCTGGTGCAGCACGCTGCGCTCGGAAGGCACCAGCGCGATCGAGGTGATGTCGTAGGGCAGCTCATGCCGCGTTTGTTGCTTCAGCAGTTCCGACATCGGCGATCCTGTGAGGCGATAGATCTCCATCGCGCGCTGCACGCGCTGCGTGTCGCCGGGGGCGAGGCGGGCGGCGGTCTCGGCATCCACCCTGGCCAGTTCGGCATGCAGATATTCGATGCCGTTTTGCGCGATGATCGAATCGAGTTCGGCGCGCACCGCCGCATCGGCCTGCGGCAGCTCGCTCAGTCCTTCGCGCAGCGCCTTGAAATACAGCATCGTGCCGCCGACCAGCAGCGGTATCTTGCCGCGCGCGGTGATGTCCGCCATCAGCCGCAGCGCGTCGTGGCGGAACGCAGCGGCGGAGTAGGCCTCGGTCGGATCGATGATGTCGATCAGATGATGCGGTGCGCGGGCGAGGGTGGCGGCATCCGGCTTGGCGGTGCCGATGTTCATGTCGCGGAACACCAGCGCGGAGTCCACGCTGATGAGTTCCACCGGCAGACGCTGGACCAGTTCCACCGCGACACCGGTCTTGCCGCTGGCGGTGGGGCCCATCAGGAAAATGGCTGGTGGTAGAGTATTCATGGCAGCAATAAGCCGTTCGTGGTGAGCTTGTCGAACCATGAACGGCCCTTCGACAGGCTCAGGGCGAACGGTTTGTGAGTGTGGGGATCATCCAGGTTCATGTCAGTTTCCTGTCGCGCGTCTCGCGCAGCGTCAGCGCGGCCAGCAGGCTGATCGCGGCGGCGACGGAGACGTAGCCGCCGACCCATGCGAGTCCTCCGTGTAGCACCAGTTGCTGCGCGATGTAGGGCGCGAGCGACGCGCCGAGGATGCCGCCGAGGTTATAGGCCGCACCCGCGCCGGTGTAGCGCACCGAGGTCGGGAATAGCTCGGGCAGCAGCGCGCCCATCGGTGCGAACGTCGCGCCCATCAGGAACAGTTCGATGGAGAGGAACGCGGTGATCTGCCACATCGAGCCGCTGCCCAGCATGGGTGCTAACAAAAAACCGGACAGTAGTGCCGCACTGCCCGCGACGATCAGCACCGGGCGGCGTCCGTAGCGGTCGCCCGCGATGGCCGCGAGCGGCGTGGCCGCGGCCATGAACACCACGGCGACGCATAGCATGCCGAGGAACTGCAGGCGCGGGATGCCCAGCGTCGCGACGCCGTAGCTCAGCGCGAACACCGTCGAGATGTAGAACAGCGCGTAGCACACCACCATCACCAGCGCGCCCTGAATCAGCGGTTTCGCATGATGCGCGAACAGCTCGGCCAGCGGCAACTTTTTATATCCCGTTCGTGCTGAGCTTGTCGAAGCATGAACGACTTGCCCTTCGACAGGCTCAGGGCGAACGGCATGAATTCGCTGTTCCTGTAAGGCCTTGAGAAACACCGGCGTCTCGGCGAGCTTCAGTCGCACATAGAGGCCGATGACGACCAGCACGGCGCTGGCGAGGAAGGGGATGCGCCAGCCCCAGTCGCGGAACTGTTCGTCGTCGAGCCCGAACGACAGCAGCAAAAAGCTGCCGGTCGCCAGCAAAAAACCGACCGGCGGGCCGAGCTGCGGGAACATGCCGAACCAGCCGCGCCTGCCCTCGGGCGCATATTCCGCCGCCAGCAACGCCGCACCGCCCCATTCGCCGCCGAGACCGATGCCCTGCCCGAAGCGCAGCAAACACAGCAGCGCAGGCGCTAACCAGCCCACCATCTCGTAGCTCGGCAACACGCCGATCAGCGTCGTCGACACGCCCATCACCAGCAGCGATGCGGCCAATGTCGTCTTGCGTCCGATGCGGTCGCCGAAATGCCCGAACAGCAGCGCACCCAGCGGACGTGCGAGGAAGGCGATGCCGAACGTCAGGAACGCGTTCAGCGCCTGCACCGCCGGATCGTCGTTCGGGAAGAACACCGGCCCGATCACCATCGCGACCGCGAGGCCGTAGATATAGAAATCGTAGAACTCGATGGCGGTGCCGATGAAGGAGGCGAAGGCGATGCGGAAAGTTGAGGATGCAGGATGCGGGATACAGGATTTAGCTGGAGCGCAGGTGCTCGATAATTGGTTCATAAATATGGTGATTTCTTGTCTGAATCCTGACGCCTGTATCCAGTATCCTGGTTTCTCATTTCCCGCGCATGAACATCTTGTCCAGATCATTCATGGTCATCTGGAACCACGTCGGCCTGCCGTGGTTGCACTGGTCGGCGCGTTCGGTCTGTTCCATCTCGCGCAGCAGCGCGTTCATCTCGGTGATGCTCAGAGCGTGGTTGGCGCGCACCGAGGCGTGGCAGGCCATCGTCGCGAGCAATGAATTACGGCGTTCGGTCAGCGCGCGCGATGCGCCGTATTCGCGCAGTTCGCGCAGCACTTCGAGGGCGACGGCCTCGCCTTCGGATTGCTTCAGCATCGTCGGCATCGCGCGTAGCGCGAGCTGGGTGGGGGACAGCGGGGCGAGGTCGAAGCCCAGCTTGTGCAGCGCTTCCTGCTCCGCTTCCACGGTCGCGACATCCAGCGGTTCGGCGTAGAAGCTGACCGGGATCAGCAGCGGCTGGGAGGCGATGCGTTCGTGGTCCAGCGCGGCCTTCAGGCGCTCGTACACGATGCGCTCGTGCGCGGCGTGCATGTCGACGACGACCAGCCCCTGCGCGTTCTGCGCGAGGATGTAGACGCCGGAGAGCTGGCCGAGGGCGTAGCCGAGGGGGTGCTCGGGCGATTGGGAAACGGGAAAAGGGAAATGGGAAACGTCAGAAGGGCGCGCGTTTTCCGTTGGCCGTTCCTCGAAACTTCGGCCTGTGGCCTCGTTTTCCCGATTTTCATTTCCCGTGATGTCCGTTTGCGATTCCCACAGCCGGTAGGTCGCCTGCCGTTGCGCGGCGTCGAATGCGATGCCCTGCTGGCGTGGCGTGTAGGCCGGGTGCGGCGAGGGCGCGGCCGACTCGTCGTTTGCCGCTGCGGGTTGCGGAGCGTTGTCCTGTATCGGTGTACTCCCATGCAGTGGTGCACTCAGCGCCTCCTGCACTGTGTGGAACAGGAACTGGTGGATGCCCTGGCTTTCGCGGAAGCGCACTTCGCTCTTGGCCGGATGGACGTTCACGTCCACCTGTTCCGGCGGCATGTCGAGGAACAGTACGAAGGCGGGGTGGCGCTGGTGGTGCAGGATGTCCTGATAGGCCTGGCGCAGTGCGTGGCTGGCGACCTTGTCGCGGATGAAGCGGCCGTTGACGAAGAAATATTGCGCGTCGCGCGTACTGCGCGAATAGGCGGGCAGGGCGGCGAGGCCTTGCAGCGACAGGTTCGCGGCCTGGCGCTCCACCGACACGGCGGCTTCTCCGAATTCGCTGCCGAGGATCGCGGCGATGCGCTCGGCGATGGTCTGCGCGGGCAGTTGCCAGATGGTCTTGCCGTTGTGCTGCAGCGAGAACGCGACATCGGGACGCGACAGTGCGATGCGCTTGAACGTCTCGTCGCAGTGGGCGAATTCGGTGGCGTCGGCCTTCAGGAATTTGCGCCGCGCCGGGGTGTTGAAATATAGCTCGCGCAGTTCGATGGTCGTGCCCTGAGGCTGGCTGGACGGGATGGGCTCGCTGATGTGTCCGTCTATCGCCTCGACCTTCCAGCCGTGCGCCTCTTCTGCGGTGCGGCTGCTCAGGGTCAGTTGCGCGACCGCCGCCATGCTCGCCAGCGCTTCGCCGCGGAAGCCCATGCTGGCGACGCGTTGCAGGTCGTCCAGGCTGGCGATCTTGCTGGTCGCGTGGCGCATCAGCGCGAGCGGCAGCTCATCCCTGGCGATGCCGCGGCCGTTGTCGCGCACTCTCAACAACTTCACGCCGCCGCCTTCGAGTTGCACCGCGATGTCGGTCGAACCCGCGTCCAGACTGTTCTCCATCAGCTCCTTCAGCGCGGAGGCGGGGCGTTCGATCACCTCGCCGGCGGCGATCTGGTTGATGAGCAAGTCGGGGAGCAGGTGTATGGAGGGCATGGCGCGGCATTATACCGAATGCCCCGTGCCGCCTTTGCTGTCATGTACGGCGCGATGCGGGGGAATCGCCGCATGGATCGGGTCAACAATGCCGCGCAGTTGGGAAAAGAGGTCGTATATAATCGACGGGAATATTTTTGCAGAGGGACTTGCCCGCGTTCGCCCGGGCATTCTTCGGAATAACGTCAACAGTCAAGAGAAAACTACATGGCTCTAACGATAGGAATTCCCCGCGAAACAGCCGCAGGGGAGAAGCGGGTTGCGACGGTGCCGGAAGTCGTGGAGAAGCTCGTCAAGCTGGGTTTCAGGGTTGCGGTCGAGTCGGGCGCCGGAGATGCGGCGAATTGCAGCGACGAGGCCTACCGCGCGGCATGTGCCGAGATCATCGACGGTGCGGCGGCCCTGTGGGCCGCGTCCGACATCGTGTTCAAGGTGGCCGTCCCGACGAGTGCAGAGGTCGAGTTGATGCGCGAAGGCGGCACATTGATCGGCTTCGTTTGGCCGGCGCAAAACCCGGAACTGATGGCGCAACTGGCCGCGAAGAAGGCCACCGTGCTGGCCATCGACTGTCTGCCGCGCATGCTTTCCCGTGCCCAGAAGATGGACGCCCTGACCTCGCAGGCCGGTGTCGCCGGCTACCGCGCCGTGATCGAGGCCGCCAACGTGTTCGGCCGCTTCTTCAACGGCCAGATCACGGCTGCGGGCAAGGTGCCGCCGGCCAAGGTATTCATCGCCGGCGCCGGCGTGGCCGGTCTGGCCGCGATCGGCACCGCCGCCGGTCTGGGTGCGATCGTGCGTGCCAACGACACCCGCGCCGAAGTGGCCGACCAGGTCAAGTCGCTGGGCGGTGAATTCGTGAAAGTCGAGTACGAGGAAGAAGGTAGCGGCGGCGGCGGTTACGCCAAGGTGATGAGCGAGGGCTTCCAGCAGGCGCAGCGCGAGATGTACGCGAAGCAGGCTCGCGAAGTGGACATCATCATCACGACCGCATTGATCCCCGGCAAGCCCGCGCCCCGGCTGATCACCGCCGAGATGGTGCAGAGCATGAAGCCCGGCAGCGTCATCGTCGACATGGCGGCGGAGCGCGGCGGCAATTGCGAGCTGACCGAGCCCGGTCAGGCGGTGGTGAAGCACGGCGTGACCATCGTCGGCTACACCGACCTGAACAGCCGTCTGGCCAAGCAGTCTTCCTCGCTGTATGCGACCAACCTGTTCCGCCTGACCGAGGAGTTGTGCAAGACCAAGGACGGGATCATAAACGTCAACATGGAAGACGATGCGATTCGCGGCCTGACGGTGATCAAGAACGGCGAAATCACCTGGCCGGCCCCCGCGCCGAAACTGCCGGCGGCCGCGGCCAAACCCGCTGCGGCCAAGCCTGTTGCAGCACCTGCCGCGCATGGTCACGGCGGCGCACCGGTTCCCGCGGGGAAGGTGGCCGCGATGTTCGGTGCCGCCGCGCTGCTGTTCCTGCTCATTGGCGCTTACGCGCCCGCGGCGTTCCTCGGGCACTTCACCGTGTTCGTGCTCGCCTGTTTCGTCGGCTACATGGTGGTGTGGAATGTCACCCCGGCGCTGCACACTCCGTTGATGAGCGTCACCAATGCGATCAGCAGCATCATCGCCATCGGCGCGCTGGTGCAGATCGCGCCGCCGCTGGAACTCGGTCTGGATCGTCCGGATGGATGGATACGCTGGTTGGCGGTGGTGGGCGTCGCGCTCACTGCGGTCAATATGGTCGGCGGCTTCGCCGTGACCAAGCGCATGCTGTCGATGTTCCGCAAATAAGGATAAATGAATATGTCTGCAAGTTTGGCAACCGTCGCTTATATCGGCGCAATCATCCTCTTCATCCTCAGTCTGGGCGGTCTGTCCAGCCCTGAGTCTTCGCGGCGCGGCAATCTCTACGGCATGATAGGCATGGCGATCGCCGTGCTGGCCACGGTGTTCGGCCCGCGCGTCACGATGGCCGGTCTGCCATGGATCATGACCGCGATGGTGGTGGGCGGCAGCATCGGCCTCTATGCGGCGCGCAAGGTGCAGATGACGCAGATGCCGGAACTGGTCGCGCTGATGCACAGTCTGGTCGGTCTGGCCGCCTGTCTGGTCGGCTTCGCCAATTACATCGATCCGATGGCGGCATTGGGTCTGTCGCATGCCGAAAAGGCGATCCACGAGATTGAGGTCTATGTCGGCATCTTGATCGGTGCAGTGACCTTCTCCGGTTCCCTCATCGCCTTCGGCAAGCTCTCGGGCAAGATCGGCGGCAAGCCGCTGCTGCTGCCGGGACGGCACTTCCTGAATCTGATCGGCCTGCTGGTCGTCATCGCGTTCGGCTACCAGTTCCTGCACGCCGAAACGACCCATGCGGGCATGATTGCTCTGGCCGTGATGACGGTGATCGCCTTGCTGTTCGGCATCCACATGGTGATGGCCATCGGCGGCGCGGACATGCCGGTGGTGGTGTCCATGCTGAACAGCTACTCCGGCTGGGCGGCGGCGGCGACCGGCTTCATGCTGAACAATGACCTGCTGATCGTCACCGGTGCGCTGGTGGGCTCCAGCGGTGCGATCCTCTCCTACATCATGTGCCGCGCGATGAACCGCAACTTCATCAGCGTGATCGCGGGCGGATTCGGCGGCGCTCCGGCCAAGAAGTCCGGCGGCGAGGCGCAACCGGCGGGAGAGGTGGTCTCCATTAGCGCAGCCGAGACGGCAGAGCTGCTGCGTGATGCCAAGAACGTGATCATCGTGCCGGGCTACGGCATGGCGGTGGCCCAAGCCCAGCACACGGTCTACGAGATCACGCAGCACCTGCGCGAAAAAGGCGTCAACGTGCGTTTCGGCATTCACCCGGTGGCCGGCCGCATGCCCGGTCACATGAACGTGTTGCTGGCCGAAGCCAAGGTGCCTTACGACATCGTGATGGAAATGGACGAACTCAATGGTGACTTCCCGGACACCGACGTCGCCATCGTGATCGGCGCCAACGACATCGTGAATCCGGCAGCGCAGGAAGACCCGGCCAGCCCCATCGCCGGCATGCCGGTGCTGGAAGTCTGGAAGGCCAAGACCTCCATCATGATGAAGCGCAGCATGGCGACCGGCTATGCGGGCGTGGATAATCCGCTGTTCTACAAGGACAACAACCGCATGTTGTTCGGCGATGCCAAGAAAATGCTGGAAGAAGTTCTGGTTGCGCTGAAAGCGTAGGGGGGGGCGTATCGCGGCGATCCGCCTCGATGCGATACAAGTCGTTTGAACGGAAGCCTGAGCGGCTTCCGTTCTGTTTTGGGGTTCGGGTATTTCCTTGACTCGGGCATGTTCGCTTTCGCTCGCGTCAGGTGCATTTCCTGTTCGATGGAAATACTGGTGCGGCGTCGATCGACACGGATTCCAATCCATAAAAACATGCCGTCGACGAGGCGTCAGGCGGGCAGATCAGGGGGCATTATGCTGCGCAATTTTTTCGATAATTGTCCTGCCGACGCGGAAGCCGATGCGCTGCAAGTCGAGCAGACCAGGTTGCTTTACGCCACGCTTCCGGCGGCGATAGCCATCAATGCGCTGCTGGCGCTGATCCTGGCGGGCGTGCAAAGCGCCGTGATCCCTTCCGGCCGCTTGTTCCTGTGGCTTGCGATACTGGCCGTCGTCCTGCTCGGCAGGCTGGCATTGCTGCGGGCATGGCAACGCAGCGAGGCGAGACCGGAAAGTTGCCTGTGCTGGTTGCGGCGCTTCCGCATCGGCGTCATTGCGTCCGGCATCGCGTGGGGGGTAGGCGCCGTGTTGCTGTTCCCGGCCGGCGACATGGAACATCAGTCCTATCTCGCATTTGTGCTCGCCGGGTTGAGCGCCGGAGCCATTTCGTCGCTGGCGGTGGACCGTGTGTCCATGATCGGTTTCCTCGTGCCGGTTCTGTTGCCGCTGATCGCCCATCTTGGACTGGAAGGCGGCAAGCTCGCCCTGTCGATGGCGGTGATGGTGACGTTGTTCCTCGTTTTCATCGCGATGAATGCCTCCCGCAGCAGGCGCACCCTGCATGAAAACATCCGCTTGCGTATCGAGGCCGAGGAGCAGGAGCTCAGGCTGCGCCAGAGCGAGGCGCGTCTGAATCAGGCGCAACAGACTGCCCATATCGGCAATTGGGAACTGGATCTGGTCAAGGATAGATTGTATTGGTCGGAGGAAATCTACCGGATATTCGAAATCGACAGGGACAAGTTTTCGCCATCCTATGAAGGTTTCCTTAATACCATTCATCCGGAAGATCGCGATGCGGTGAATCGGGCGTATTCGCATTCGCTGGAAACGAGAGAGCCTTATGAGATCTCTCATCGGCTGCTGATGGGTGACGGGCGCATCAAATGGGTGACCGAGCGATGCGATACCTATTTCGATGCCGCCGGCAGGCCCGTGCGGTCGGTGGGGGCCGTACAGGATGTCACCGGGCAGAAGCTGGCGGAGAAAGAGCGCGAATGGCAATTCCGCAACCAGCAGTCCTTGCTGGATGCGATCCAGGAGTCCGCCTTCCTGCTGGAGAGAAACGGCAAGGTGCTGGTCGTCAACGAGGTGGGCGCGCGCCGTTTGAATACGACGCCCGGGGAGCTGGCCGGAAAGAATATTTTCGAGATGCTTCCCGCAGATGTCGCGAATTCGCGCCGGGCGATGTTCGAGCATATCGCCCGCATGGGCATACCGGAGACCTTCGAGGACGAGCGCAACGGCCTGCACTTCATGAGCACTGTCTATCCGGTGTTCGATGAGGACGGGGAGGTGTCGCGCTTTTCCGTCTACGCGGCCGATGTGACGAAACAGCGCAGGATACAGGCGATCGAAGTGCTGTTTTCCACGATCAACCAGAAAGTCCTGCAGGGCCAGCCTTTATTGGAATTGTTGCATTTCATCTGCGACGAGGTGGCCAGGCTGTTCGCGCTGGATCTGATCTGGCTGGGGCGCAAGGAGTCGGATGGCACGGTGAGCATCATGACTCATGCGGGCGCGGCGGGGGCGTATATAGAGGCGTTGAGGCATCGCGGCCTGCGCTGGGACGACACCCCGCAGGGCGGCGGGGGAACCGGGAGGGCGATACGCAGCGGACAGGTGCAGTTCTTGTCGCCGTCCGATCCGGGATTCAGGGTGTGGCGCGACATCGCGAGGGAATACGATTTCCAGTCGATGATGACCATTCCGCTGTTGATTCGCAGCGAGGTGTACGGCGCGTTTACACTGTATTCCAGTAACCCGGATGCGTTCAGTTCCGCGGTCAGCGACCTGTTGATCGGCATTTCGACCCGCATCAGCGTCGCGCTCGAGGCGGCGATGGACCAGCAGCAGATCCGCCTGCTGAGCTCCGCGTTGTCGAAAGCGGGCACCGGGGTGATGATCACCAACCGGCATGGCGTGATCCAGTGGGTCAATCCGGCGTTCGCCGAACTGAGCGGTTACAGCCAGCAGGACCTGGTCGGGCAGATGCCGCGGATATTGAAATCCGGGAGGCACGATGACGAGTTCTATCGAGTCATGTGGACGACCATCACCCGGGGCGATGCCTGGAGCGGCGAGACCGTGGAGCGCGCCAGGGACGGGGCTTTCTACACCGTTTCGCAGACCATCACGCCGCTGCTGGACGAGAACGGCGAGATCACCCATTTCATTGCGCTTCACGAGGACATCACGGCACAGAAGAAATCGCAGGAACGTATTCATTACATGGCGCATTACGATGCGCTGACCAATCTGCCGAATCGTGCATTGTTCTTCGATCGACTGGGCCAGGCCTTGTCACTGGCACGGCGCAATCGCGGCGGCCTGGCCTTGCTGTTCCTGGATCTGGACGGCTTCAAGCAGGTGAACGACACGATGGGCCACCATGCAGGAGACCTGCTGCTCACCGGCGTGGCGGAACGTTTGTGTCTATGCGTTCGGGAGAGCGATACGGTGGCGCGTCTGGGCGGCGACGAATTTACCGTTATTCTCAATGAGACCCATGATCATCAAGATGTCGCCAGAATCTCCGAGAAGATTATCGAGACCATTGCGCAGCCGTTCGACTTGGCGGGGAATGTGGTTCACATCGGTGTCAGCATAGGCATTGCGCGTTACTCCGAGGAGGCGAGCAGCGAGGATGAATTGGTGAAAAATGCCGATCAGGCGATGTATGAAGCAAAGTCGGCTGGCAAAAATACCTACCGCTTCGGTTCTTCAAGATAAAGGGAGCCTGTCGGATGCCCAAAGAGCCGCGAATGCGGCTCTTTTTTATTGGTCCGGCCAATGCCTGCACTGGCAATACCTTGTCACGCCAGCGATAGTTCTTCTCCGCTGAGGCCATAATCAGCGAACGCCGATGGTGCTGCCAGTCCGCGAGGAATATTGTGCACTGCTGCGAAACAGGTTGCCGCAGAGTTGGCGGCATAAATGGAGGACGCTATGACTGCATTTTTCGGAATCGAGGAGCGCGATGCGCAGGGCTTTCTCGACAGCGGGGTGATCTGCTATCCGCATTCGCCGGAAGGAAAGACGGATCTGCACAACATCGTTTCGTCCATCAGGAGCGGGGACGTCGTGTTTATCAAGCGTTGCAGGCCGGATTCCAGCCTGCATATCAAGGCCGTGGGTGTCGTGCTGTCCGACTATCCGTCCGAGAGCGACGAGGGCGTCTGCCTGCCGGCCGAATGGGTGTGGCTGGGCGAGAAGGTCATGGAGGATGAGTTCGACGAGGTCCTGTCATTGTGCGGCAACCCGCTCTACGAGGAGCACAATATCACCGTGCAGCGGGAGATCATCGATCTGTTGCCGGAACGATACCGGTCGCAGCAAGGCTGGGAGAAGGGAATGCCGTCCTAAATGGCCAGGCCGTCCGGCCTGAAGTCGTACGGGTAGGTCTGCAGCCTGGGCTTCATCAGCATGTCGTCCTCGCCGATGTGTTCGGTTGCCCAGGAACTCAGGAAGATGAAGTAATGGGTCGAAGCGCTTTCCGACCATCTGCCGTGCAGGTCGATCAGTTCCGCTTCCATTTGCCGGAGCTCGTTCAGCACGTAGCGGTGTTCTTCGGCGTGTTGCTCGAACGGGTGGCCTATCGTTCTGGCGATGAGTTCCTCGTTGCTGAAATGGAGGCTAACGGCATGTTCGAATGCCTGGAGCGTGCGGGAAAATGTAGCGGCATCCTGCGCGCGCATCGCGTGCTCGATCTCTTCTATCATGCCCAGCAGTTTCTTGTGGTCGGCATCGAGAAAGGCGTTCCCGACGCTCATCGACTTGAACCAATGTTCCATCATGACTCCGGTTGCAGAATCCCGTCAGAATCCCATCGAGGCCAGCAAGTCGTCCACGTCGTCCTGCCCGGTGACATCTCCCTTGCCGCTCTTGACCGTGGGTCCGGCGGTCAGGCCCTCCTTCGAGATCAGCGAATCGTCGTGGTTGGGGGCGTATTCGCGCAGGATGTCGAGCAGGATCTTTTCGATGTCCACCGCCGCGACCAGTATCTTGTTGACCATCTGACCGGCGACATCACGGAATTCCTGCGCCTCCATGATCTGCATCAGGTCGTGGTGCAATGCATCTTCGGCAGCGGCGATCTCGCCAAGTTCCGAGATTGTCTCCTGCACCAGCGCGTGATGCGCGAGGTCTTCCGCCGCCGACAGCTTCTTGCTCAGGCGGGCACAGGTCTTGCGCGTGGACTTGGTCAGCGGCAGGGAGTTCTCGACTGCGCTGATGGTCTTTTCCGAGGCTTCGTGCATGGTCTGGTCTATGAAGCTCAGCCGCTCGCGGGCATCCGGCATCGTCGCCGCGGTGCGCTCCAGCCCCTTGGCGTGGCCGAGTTCCTTCAGCAGGCGATGCAACTGGGCGGCGGCTTGACCGATCTTGTCTACTTTCTCTTGGGTAAGGTCGCGTTTGGTGCTGGTCTTGCGCGTTGCCATCGGTCTGTCCTCCCTCTCTATTTACTGGGAATGATAGCAAAGTAGGCGGGGCAAAGGCAGGGCGTTCGTCATTTCCCCGCGGTGCGGATGACGAGGAATGCGCCCAGCAGGCTTTGCAGCAGATAGGCGATGCTGGAAATCCCGTGCCACATCCTGAATTCGCCCGCATATGCGCTTTGTGACACCTCCAGCGGCAGGGCCTGCGCCTTCAGTTCCGCCATTAGCGGCTGGATGCCGAACTGCGACAGCAGGGTAAGCAGCAGCATCGCCGCGACGACCAGAAACAGGCTTTCGCGCATAGCGGCACGCCCCGACAGGGCAAAGCGCCAGGACAGCAGATATGTGCCGCAGACGATGCCGAGATAGCCAAGCGTGGCGAACATCTGTCCGGCCAGCATGCCGGCCAGTTGCCGGTCCGGCTGGGCATGGAACAGGATGGGCACGGCGAGATAGCCGATGATCCACAGACCGCCGACCCAGACGGTGGTGGCGAGTGCGGCGAGGTGACGAGGGAGGTTTTTCATGGGGATTCGATGTCCGGGTTTTAGCGGGCGCGATGATACCAAGGCGGGTAGATATATTGCGGAAAAAACCATGGTCCACGGAAAACATGGAAGGCACGGAAAAAACACTTCAATGTTTTCCGTGGACAATTTGTTTTTCTAGATCAGTCCACCTGCCGCGATATATGCGTCCAGTAGCGGCGATGAGCCTCGCGGTACCGTTCCAGCCTCAGGCTCTGTGCATCCATCTCGACCAGGATCGCGCCATCCATATCCGAGCGCAGCAGTTGCGCGCCGCTGTCGGCGTAGCGTTGCACTACATCCCGGTGCGGGTGGCCGAAGCGGTTGCGGTGGCCGGAGGTGAACACGACATGGTCGGGCAGCGTGGCGGCGAT
Source organism: Gallionella sp. (assembly GCA_035654695.1). GTDB lineage: Bacteria > Pseudomonadota > Gammaproteobacteria > Burkholderiales > Gallionellaceae > Gallionella. The sequence continues at coordinate 49,005 of DASRWG010000004.1, forward strand.
GAAGTCCAGGCTGGACGAGCTCTTGCTGCCGTGGTGCGGGGCGATCAGCAGCGAGGTGTGCAGCTCGCCGCCATGATCCCTGAGCAGCCGTCGCTCTCCGTCCTTTTCGATGTCGCCGACCAGCAGGATGCGCTGGTCGCCTGCAGTGATGCGCAGCACGCAGCTCAGTTCGTTGTCCTGCTTCTTGCTGTAAACGCCTTGCCCGGCGTCTGGGTGAAGCACATCGAAACGCACGCCGTCCCATTTCCAGCTTTGGCCGTCGGCGCAGCGCTTTGTCTCCCCACTCCCGTTTACGGGGTTGGAGGCGAGGGTGCGCAGGGGATGCCCGTCCGGCAAAGAGGACGATACCCAGCCGACCGGCATCGCTTGCAGCACCGAGGCTGCACCACCGATGTGATCCATATCGTTGTGGCTGAGCATCATGCCGTCCAGCCTTTCGACGCCGAGCGCGCGCAGCGTCGGCACGAGGATGCGGTTGCCGCTGTCGGCTTCGCCGGAAAAATCCGGACCGGCGTCGTAGAGCAGCGCATGGTTGCTAGTTTGCGCTGCGACGGCGAGCCCCTGTCCGATGTCGAACACGATCAGCCGCAATGCACCATCCGTCGGCTGCTCGGGCGCGTTCAGGAACATCGGCAGCATCATCGGTACACCCAGCCAGCGCGCCGGGAATCCGCGCGGCAACAGCAGCCACATTGCGCCCAGCACCGCGGCGATGACGCTCCATGCGGGCGGGGAATGCTGTATCCATACCGCCTGCGGCATCGCGCTCAAGGCTTCGAGGAATCGCATCGTCCCGTCCATTACGATATGCGCCAGCCACAGCGGGACTTCGGTCGGCAGGGCCGCGCCCAGCAGCGCCAGCGGCACGACGATCAGGCTGACCAGCGGGATCGCCAACGCGTTGGCGAGCGGCGAGACCAGCGATACCTGCTGGAACAGCGCGAGCAGCAGCGGCGTCAGGCCGACGGTCATCGCCCATTGCACCGCGGTATATTCCTTCAACCATGACAGGCGTTCGATGCGGTGCGCGGTCACGTACAGGATCAGCAGGACCGCGCCGAACGACAGCCAGAAACCCGCCGAAATCGCCGCCCAGGGATCGGGAATCATCACGCCCAGCAACGCAATCGCCAGTATCTGCCCCGGCGAGAAATTGCGGTTCATCCACAACGCGGCAGTCACCGCCGCGACCATGTACACGGTGCGTTGCGCCGGTACGGCAAAACCGGCGAGCAGCGCGTAACTTATCGCCGTCAGCAAGGCCGCGACTGCCGCCGCCTTGCGCGCCGGCAGCCACAAGGTCAGCCGCGTGCTGCGCCGCCACAGCCAGTAGGCGACGGCGAAAGCGAGGCTGGCGAGCATGGTGATATGCAGCCCGGAGATCGACATCAAATGATTGACCCCGGTGCGCGTGAACACCTGCCATTGTTGCGAGGGGATGTTGTCCTGGTCGCCGATGGCCAGCGCGCTCAATATTCCGGCGTAGGGCGCGCTGCCCAGCGTGGCGGAAAATTTGTCGCGCACCGATTCGCGCCAGCGTTCGATGCGGTAGCCGAATCCATCCGCGCGTTCGTCCAGCCGCGCGTTGTCCCCCTTGTTATGCACATAGCCTACCGCGCGCAGGTCGCGCTCCAGCATCCATGCCTCGAAATCGAAACCGCCGGGATTCGCCGTGCCGTGCGGCTGTTTCAGGCGCAAGGTGAAGCGCCAGCGCTCGCCAGCCTTGGGTGCAAGCGGGGGTATTTTCGCGTCGGAGTAGGTGCTGAGATACACATGGTGGGGGACGGCGGCCTGCGGCGTCAGCACCCGTTCGACATCGAACTGGAAGCGCAACCCGCGCTCGTGGCTGCGCGGCGGCTCCGCCACCACGCCGACGACGGCGATGTCCCGCCCTTGCCACTCGTCCGGCAGCGCGGACGACAGCCGTTGATCGGCCCGCCAGGCGGCGTGGTAAAAGCCCAGCCCGCAGCCGAGCAGCGCGATCAGGACGGTGCGGGCAATGCGATGGAAGCGGGTGCGACGCGGAATCAGCAGCGCAGGCAATAGTCCGGGCAGCAGCCAGGCCCAGACAAAGTCGGGCAGCGCTGACTGTTGTTGCAGCCACCACACGCCCAGTGTGAAGAAAACCGCGAAGACGACCATGCGCCAGAATAGCGCCGAATCGGCGGGGCGTTAAGGGCAGGTCATGGGAATGCCGTACAACCCTGGCATGTCGCGCGCAAAAGTCGGAGGCGGCTGGAAACAAATCTCGCCCGCATCGGTGACGATTTTCAGCATGCCGTTGGCGAGACGTATTTTCTCGTGAGGTTGCCGCAGATACTGCGCCAGCGCACCGATGGGCGAGTCGAGTTTTTTCTTTTCTTCGGCGGCAAATTGCTGTTCGGCCTTCCTCGCTTCGTTTCGCGCCATGCTTTTTGCCGACTCCATTAACTGTTGCGAATTGAAAGCCGGAGGGGCGGGCGTATCGGGTTGCACGACACGCTCGGCGGCATCTCTTATGGCAGATGGAGCGGGCGGATTGTCATGGATTTTGGCGGGCGCAATGTCCGGCATGCGGGCAGGTTCGGGCGTCGTCGGTGCGGAGAAATAGATTTCGATCGGGCGCGGTTGGGGAGGCGAACTCTTTGTTGCAGGGCGAACGAGGTATAGCAGTGCGGTGTGCAGCAACAGCGACAACAAGACGAACGGCGTAATTCGGCGCACGGGATCGGAGATGTGCAGATGGCGGATGCGCATTCGGGGGCGACGTGCAACGATCAGGCCGGGGAAAAGTGGCAAACCTAATCTTGTCTGTCGTATGCCTCAAGCTCCAGCGGGGAACGGGCATATCCGACGATTTCCATTTCGAGCAGGTAGCGAAGCAAAAATGCTTCCCTGCCCATGCGGTCATGCTGGCTGACGTGAACAAGTTCATGGGAGACAACGACCGGATTATTCGCATACCGGGGTTTAAGCATGATTGCGTACCCCATGGTGCGTCCGCCTTCAAAATAACTTCCCAGACCGTATCCACTCGCTTCTGCCAGAAGTTCCGGATCGGCGGGCATGGGGAATTTGTCCAGCACGACAATTCGAATTCGCTCGGGTTGGATCACGCCAAGCTTGCGGGCAAGCTCCATTTCCGTTGCCGAAAGAGGCCGACCTTGCGGCAATAATTGTGCCTCGGTCTGGTTATACCAATTCAGTGCGCGAGAGAACAATTTGTCGTATTTCGCTTTTGCTGCTGGAGGCGGATTGTCGAGGGATTTGAGTTCTTCTTCCGATAGTTTTGGAACGAGCATGCAACTCGTCAAGGCAATGCAGAGAATAATAGCGGGTAGCCGGCAAGCGTATCGGTTTAGCATTGATATTCCATTTTTATGTAGTCGTAAATTCTGATGCGATTGAAAGTGTGGCGTCATGCGGCTGTTTTCATTTCAGCGCTTGTGTTGATGATTCTGATTCCGATGAGCTGACCTATTCATGCTGTCCCGCAAACGATCCGCTTCCTATGCCTGCGGCTAGCCATGTGCCGGAGAGCTTGCCGGTCTTGATGTCGAGTTGCCCTCTGAATCGGGCATTCCCGGCGATTCCCGAGCCGGACATCTGGATGAGCCCGTCCCTGGTCGCGTCGCCCGTGATGACGAAGCTGATGCCGTAGCTGCTGGACTGTCCCGTCCCCGATGCATGTCCGGCATTGTCCAGATGGACGTAGAACGTGCCGCTGTCGCTGCCGGAATATGTGCCGTAGTAGTCGCCACTCAGCGTAAAGGCCGGCGGGGCGGTGCGCAGTTCGGTTTTGGCATATGCGCTGGCCTGTTTGAGCAGGTTATTCATATCGAGATGGGCTGCGGGGGCGCTCTTGTTTTCCGTAGCCGGAATTTCGACTCCCTTCGCGGGAGGCAAGGTTTTTTCCTGGCGGGTTTCTTTTTCGGACGGTTCTTCGATGATCGTTCGCGCCGGGGGCGGATTGTTGTCTGGAGATATTGCCCGCCGTATTGAAGGCGAGGGTTCCAGGTTTACGGTTAACGTGTGTCGATTGCTGGTCGGCGCAGGCAGTCGGTTCCAATCAAGCAGGGAAATCACGGCCGCATGCAATAACAGGGAAATCGCCAACGGCCATGCAAGGCGGCGCATTGCGAAGCTATTTTCCGCAAGGAGCCGGTACTCCGGATTGGGTTGAAAATATTTCAAGGGGTATCGTTTTTTGCCTGAAGGAGCATGTCACATTATGCCGGGGGACTAAAATAGCCATGCCCCCAACTGGTAATAATCGAAACCGCCGCTTCTGCCGCCCAGGCAGCCGGAAAGGAAGTCTTCCGTCCGCCTGAACTGTTCCAGCCGGTGCGGCCAATGCACAATGCCATGGCCTTCGTCGGGAACCAGCCAGAAATCGACCGTTTTGCCGGATTGCCGCAACTTGTTTACCAGCATGATGCTTTGTTCGGGCTTCACCCTGACATCCCGTCCGCCCTGGATCACCAGCAACGGTTTGGTGATGCTGTCCGCCTTGTACAGCGGGGACTTTTCCTGCATGGCTAAACGATCTGCCGGTTTGCCCGGGTCGCCGACATAGCGATGCCAGAGATTCATTTCGAGTTTCCAGTAAGGCGGGAAATCTTCGACGAGTTTCGTCAAATCGGTCGGACCGAAAAGGTCGATGCCGCAGGCAAAGCGCTCGGGCGTGAAACTCATGCCGACCAGTGCGGCATAACCGCCGTAACTGCCGCCGGCAATGGCGATCCTGTCCGCGTCGGCGATGCCCTTGTCTATCGCCCATTGGATTCCGTCGATCAGGTCGTCGTGCATCTTGCTCGCGAACTCGCCGACAGCCAATTCCTGGAAGCGGCGGCCATAACCGGTCGAGCCGCGATAATTGATTTGCAGCACCGCGTAACCGCGATTGGCGAGGAATTGCACCTCGCTGTTGTATCGCCAGTTGTCGCGCTCCCACGGGCCGCCGTGTACCAGCAGCACCATGGGCAAGCGATCCGGAGGCACACCTTTGGGCAGCGTCAGGTAACCGCGCAATGTTACGTTATCCCGGCTGGCGATCTCGATGGGCGTCATGTTCGCCAGCGTGTCCTTGAAGGCCATGCTCGGCGTGGCTCCCAGCTTTTCAAGCCGATCGCGCTCTACATCGTAGAGATACCATTCGGTGCCTTTGTCGGTGGACGAAGAGAGCGTCAGCCGGTGAAACCGGGCGTCGCTGCCAAGTATGTCGAATCGCGCGGAAGGATGGTTGTTCAGGAAACCGAAAGATGCCTTCAGGGACGGAGCGAGTATCGCCGCCTCGGGGTAGCCCGGTTCGGTGCTGGCGATCAGCGGCTCTCCCGTGAGCGGATGCGCGTATATGCCCGAGACATCGACCAGCGGGGCGTCGTAAACCAGTTTCTCTTCGCCCGACGCGGTGGCGAGTTCGATCAACGCCATCCGGTCCCGGTTATTATTGGAGAGCAAATAGAGTTTGGCGCCCGCATCGGCAATGCTGACGAACTGCACCTTGTCGCTCGATGACCATCGGTAGAGCGGCTTGTAGCTTACCGCATCCGGCTGAAGAATTTCGAGTGTGGATGCATCCGCCTGTTTGACGATACGCCCCTTCAGTTCGCCGTGCGGGTCGGTCAGCCATTCGGACACATTGCCGGGGTTTTCCGCAATCAGGGTTTGCTGGAAGGTATCGATGTTGACCCGGAATAAATCGAACACGGTCTTGTCGCGCTGATTGTGGGCGATCAGTACATGCACCGGATCGTTGGGGATGGTGCGGGCGAATTGCGCCTTCACGCCATTCCCCGGCGAAATGAACACGACCTGCGGATTGTCGTCCGGTTGTTCGGTGTCCAGCGTGACATACATCATATTTTCGTCGCCTTGATGCCGGGCGAAAATAATGCGGCGGCTGTCCTGCGCCCATTCGAACTCGCCATAAAAATTGCCTGCCGGGAGGGTGTGCGTGGTTTCGCGTTCGAGGTCTTTGATGAAGATATGGAGTGAAACGCCTTTAACGGCAATCCATGCCAGCTTCTTGCCGTCCGGCGAAATCTTGTAGCCGAAATTGCTGCCGCGATTCGCCACAAAGTCACGCACCGGAATCAACTCCGGCAAGTCCGCTGCGGTTTTCAGGTTCGGGTGGCTTGCCGTGGTCGTGCAGCCTGCCAGGATGAGGGCGAGTAGCAGTAAGCCGGGTATCTTCATTTATGTCGCCTTCAATTCGGTCGGGCTCAGTCCGGTTCGGGTTGCGGGAGCCGTCATCGGCAGCAATTTCTGCAACGCCAGGATGTAGTTCTGCAATGCGGTGCGGCCGGCTCCGGTCAAGGCATAGCAGGTCTGGGTGCGTCCGGCGCTGTCGTCCTTGCGCACGCTCACGTAATCGGCGGCGATCAGTTTTTTCAGGTGCGAGTCAAGGTTGCCGTCGGACACGTCCAGTTGGCGCTTGAGTTCGGTGAACGTGGCCTCGCCCGCGCCCGCCAGAAAGGCGGCGAGCTGGGTGCGCAAGGGCTGGTGCAGCAGGGGGTCGAGCATCTCCATGGCGGTGCGATTACTTTCGGTTCATTTCGATAGGCAGGTAAATGCGGGCGAGTTTCATGTGTTTCTCCTTGATGGTTGGTGTTCAATTCGATGGCAATAATTCGGCTGGCGGCGTATCTCTTTCGACCGAGAGGTCTATCGTTCGATAGGCGGATTCAAAATCTTTGCCCTCATTCAACTGTGCGATGAATGCAAGAAACCCGCTGGTGCCGACCTTGGCGAGCCAAGGTCGCAGTTCATGTCCGGCGGCGGTATAGAGCGGGCGAACTTCGGGCTCGCCCCGCGCTTTCCGTTCGAGATTTTGCGTCTCGCCATACCGTCGGACCGCATCGCCCCATTGGCTTAATGACTTGACGGCGTGCAGCTCTTCGCGCGTCGGGCGCGAAACATTGGCGGAGATCAGATATTGCCAGTGACTCTCTGCGTTCTCCGGCGCCTCGCTGATCGCAACTGCTACGCCTTCATCAAACCATTGCGGCATATGCCACCAGGCTGTGAAAGCAAGGCGGGTTCGTATTTCATCGTGAGACCACTCGTGCGCAAGGTAATGCCAGTTCAGCCCGCGCGGCGATAGCAGGATGTTGTTGCCGAAGACCTTCGCTCTTTCAGCGCCGCGACCGCCAAATTTCGTGAAGCAGGTTTCGCTCATGCATGCATAAACGACAGGGCGCGATTTCACGCTTCCATATGCGGTGCCTATGGCGCTCTCCGCCTTCGCCATCGCGTCGCGGAGTTGGGCTTGCATCGCTTCGTCTGTGCCGGACTCAACATAGATGTTCGGCGCGGCCTGGATCAAGCCGAAGCTTTCCGGCGCAAGAAGTTTGCCCCCCTGAAGTACGCTGCATCCGCCGAGCAGATTGAGCGACAGCAGCAGAATAAAAGTCCGCATATTTTGCATGTGGAGCGGTTTGACGAATAAAGCGAGACTCATTGGTCGAACAGCAAGCATGGTGATTTCCTTGTCGTGGAAAATTATTGTTCGACGTTGCCCTTGAACTTGACTACCAGACTGCCGCGCACAACCGCCCCCTGGTCCGGCGTGAGTTCGGCCTTGAGCCAGGGAATCTCGATCCAACTGGCTTCGCGGGCGGGTAACCAGTTTCCGCCGGGGATGCGCGTCTCGCCGGTGAGCTTCCCGTCGCGCAAGGCGACTTCAAGCGGCTTGGAAATTTTTAACGGCAACACGGGGTTGCCCGCATGGTCGAAGAGGTTGCCGGAAACTTCGAACCGGACAGGGACTTCCGTTCCGGCAGGGATGGTCACAATATGAAAACCGGATACATCGGACATCTGGCGATAGGTCGCCAGCGGGATGGGAGGAACTTCCGGAAGTGTGATGGCCGATGCGTAGCGATGCGCCAGCAGGGGAGGGAGCATCACCGCGGCGACCCACAGCGCCGATTGCGCCATTCGTTTCATCGAGGGGCGGGATCGTCCCCGGTCCAGCATAGCGGCCAGCAAGGGACAGCCGATGCCGAAAACGGATGCCGCGATCCATTTCATCGTTTCGTACGGAAGCTGGAATCCCAGGCTCATGACGCCGATCAGGATCATCAGTATCCCTGCCCATTCCAGCAATTCCTCCGAGAACAGGCCGTGCACATAGAGCCCCACACCGAGCAATATGAGCCAGGCCCCGAAGATCATGTAGCCGCCGCCGAAAAAGAACATCGCAAAAGTGAACAGGATGCCGATGCCTGCCAGCAACCAGAAAATCTTGAGCACCTGCCGATGGATGAACGACCACGCTTCGTCGCGCACCTGTTTGGCGCGGCGGGTCAGATGCCAATCCATGATGGCAACGCTGCCGAAAGAGACGATCAACAGCAGCAGCCAGGCCAGCGCACGTTGCGTGTTGTCGGGAAACTGAACCTCAGTCAGGATGTTGTCGCTTATCAGGCACAATATTCCGCCGGTCAGGCCCCACAGGATCAGGGTATGCCGTTCGATGCGCAGACTGCGTTGTCCTGCCGAGAGCATGGAGTGGATGGAATCGAGCCGTTGCGTGGCGAGTTGCGGCATGAGGTTTTCCTTATTGATCGATTTTTTTCAGCAGATAACCGGAAACCAGCACCCGCTCCGCGCCATCCACCATCACGAGGCGAACGGTTTCGCCGCCATCGCTCAACGGCCCCAGCAGCAGGCCCTGATTGTCGCTCAACGGCATCAGCGGTATGCGCACCGTCTCGCCCGTTTCCGTCGCAGTCAGTTCGACCAGCAGGAAGCCGAACTCCTCAGTCAGGCGGATGCGATCCAGCAGCTTCTTGTCGCCATCCAGATTGGTGATTTCGTAGTCCCCCAGATATTTCCGCCATGCGTCCGGGTTCGGTAGTGGCTGTATGCGCTGGCCGACCAGTATTTCCTCGTTGCCCAAATGGCCGACCAGCAGGTCGCGCCCATTCAGCGTGCGCAGGGAAAGCCCGATTTCGCCGAGATTGCCGAGGTCGATGTGGAAAATGCCGAGGAGCGAATAGTCGAGTGCGTACAGTCCGTCGCTGCGGCGCACCAGATCGAGAGTGTGTCCGGCGACATCGACGCGCAACCCGTTGCCGCTGGCATAGACCCTCGCGAATCCGGCTTCGGTGGTATATGCGCCCGCATAGTCGCGCAGCGTCTCTGCCGGGAGCGTGGTCTTAACCGCCTGTGCTTTCTTGCGTTCCGGCTGACGGATGCCGGTCTTGGCTTCCAGCGCCAGTGAGAGCGTTTCCACGGCGACACGATGGACGACTTCGCCTGCGGTGCCGGAGTTGGAAAGCACCACGACGCCCAGCTTATGCCCGGGCAGGATGTACATATGGCTGCGGAACAGTTGTGTTGCGCCGCCATGGCTTGCCACGATGCCGGCATTCTCCAGCGCGGGTATGCCGGCAACGTTCAGGAACCAGCCCAGGCCGATGCGCAAACCGAAATCCAGCGGAACCCCGGTGTTTTGCGGGCGCAGCATCTCGGCGACGGATTCCGCCTTGAGGATGCGCTGGCTGCCCGAAGCGCCGTCCGCGAATATCATGGACATGAATCTGCCCAGATCGGCGACGCTGGAGTTGAGCCCGCCTGCGGGTATGTCGCGCAGGGACGGTTCCGTCGCCGCCTCGCGGCCGTTATAGCCCTTGGCCATCAGGGCGGAAGAGGACAGTCCGGCCTCGAACGAGGAGCTCGACATGCCCAGTGGATTCAGCAGGGTTTGTTGCATGTGTTCGGCAAAGGGCCGCCCGCCTTGATTCTGAACCGCGTTGCCGAGCAGGGTAATGCCCAGATTGGAGTAGGAAAGAATCCGGTTGGGCGGATAGTCGGCGTAGTCTTCGCGGATGTCCGCGACCAATTCGGTAAAGGGCGCGGGATGGGGATTGAAGAAGCCCTTCATCCGGTCGCGCGGCAAGCCGGAGTGGTGAGTCATCAACTGGCGCGGTGTGATCTCCGCTGCATCGGCATGGCGCGTCTTGATCGAAAATTCCGGCAGGTAGCTGCGCAAGGGCCGGTCGATGTCGAGTTTCCCTTGTTCCGCCAATTGCATCGCAGCCGTGTCGGTGAACAGCTTGGAGATCGAGCCTACCCGGTAAAGCGTCTCGGCGGTCGCCGGAATTTTTTTCTCCAGATCGGCATAGCCGAATCCCTGGGACCAGACGATGCGCTGGTCGTCTACCAGCGCAATGCTCAGCCCGGCCACCGAGTGCTTGTCCATTTCATATCGGATCATCCGGGTGCTGTATTCCTGGACGGATGCGTAGTCGTCACGGGCAACGCCGGTCGGGCGAGAGGGAGTGGCAGTGCAACCGGCCAGAAGGGAAATCAAGAGGACGATAGATAAAGGTTTCATGATCTCGGAATGTGCTTGAAGGAATATGGGGTACTTGGCCTGTTACAGACTTCGCGTGTTAGGCCGCGTTGCGCATGGATACGACGGACATGGCGCGCTTCGGCTCTTGAAAGCCTCTCGCAAGGAAAAACTCGCGGGTATCTTCGAAGGGCGTGCCGTAAATCGGGATGCCGCGACATTTCTCAACGATCACTTCGAGCAGTGCGGAGCCTATGCCTTGGCGCTGGAATTGGGGCCGCACGACCAATTCGCCGATGAAGGTGGAGAACGCCCCGTCGGTGAATGCCGTGACGTAACCGACGAGCTGGCCGCTTGCGTCCCTGCAATGCGCGACCAGGGGATAGGCGGCCATGGAGCGCAGCAGCACTTCCGGTCGATAGTCCGTTTCATCGCCCCAGCCGACCGAGGCCATCAGGTTGGCGAGCTCGGCGGGCTCGATGTTTTTGTCTGCATGAATCTCGAAGCCATGCGTGTTGGTGGACATGAAGCGATTCTCCCGTGTCAGATGTGAACTCTGTTTTGCAGAGTATATTGCTCTGCAAAACAGAGTGTCAATGCGGAAATGCAGTCTATGTCGTTGGGGGCGAGCTAAAAAAAACGGGGCGTATCGCTACGCCCCGAATGGATGAAATGTCAGAAAGGGCGACCGAAGTCGCAGGCGATCAATCGTCGTCGTCTTCCTCTTCTTCCCAGCGCTTGCCGCCCGGCATGCGGATGTCGCGTTCGGAGTAGCCGCGTGCGACGTTCTGATGGCAGGCAGAGCAGTTGGACTTGCTCTTCACTTCCGGATGCACCCATTCCTTGGCCGCGACCGAGCGGTGTTCGCGCTTGAACCAGGGAGTGTCGCTGATGCGCAGGCTGGCGGCGCTGTGGCGTTCCCCGCTGCCGGCATTCGCTTTCAGGAATTCGAGAATGTCCTTGTTGTCCTTGGCATCCAGTTCCGCATTCGCGCCGAAATGCTTGTTCAGGCCGCCCATCATCTTTTCCCAGTTGTCTGCGGTCAGCAGCTTCGGGGGGTAGGCGATGTGGCAGCTGCTGCATTCTTCCTGCCACTTGGCGTTGGCGGGAACCGCCAGCTTGCCGCCTTCCGCATACGCGGCGTTCATGCCCAATGCCAGCAGCAACAATGCTATGAAGCGATTCATGCCTTGCCTCCTTCGATGGCGAATTGGATGAAGTCGGCCTTCTCGGCCGGCGTGCATTCGCGGCCGACCACTTCATTGCAATTGCGCTTGAACCACTTTTCCACCTTCTTGGCGGTGGTGAAGCGCTCCGGGTTGGCGGCCGGGGCGAGCGGTTCGATGACCTTGCCGGTGATGGCGTGCTTGCCGGATGCATTCATATCCTTGGTATGGCAGGTCGAACAGCTGGGCATGTCCTTGTTGACGCCGAATTCCTTGGTGAAGAAGCTCTTGCCGCGTGCGGCGGAGGGCTTGAAGCCGGCGCCGGCTTCGGCGGCGTACTTGGCGACGAAGTCTTTCGGCGTTTCCGCCAGTGCCTGGGCCGTGCCTGTCAGCAGCAACAGGGCGAGGGCGATTCTCTTTGCAGTCATAACATCTCCTTTGGGTAAAAGTGGTTCACGGGTAAATCGGGTTGGGATAGCTTCAGGCCGTTCGGTCCAGCGGTTCGTCGGACAGCGAAACCGGGTCTTCCAGCGGTTCAAGATGCGTCGTCACATGGCAGGCGGGCACGACGCCGCGGATGTCGGCCTCGATGCGTTCCATCCAGTCGTGGCCCTGCTGCACCGTCCATGCACCGGGTACCAGCACGTGCAGCGTGACGAACGCGCGCATGCCGGCCTGGCGGGTGCGTAGCGCGTGGTAGTCCAGTCCCTGTGCGCGATAGCCGTCCATCACGGTTTCGATAGCACGGATATGTTCTTCGGGGATTGCGGCGTCCATCAGCCCAGAGGCGGAGCGATGCAGCAGCTGCCAGCCGGTCCAGACGATATTCGCTGCCACCAGCAGCGCGATGACCGGGTCCAGCCACAGCCAGCCGGTCAGCCACACCAGCCCGACGCCGGTTATCACGCCTGCCGATGTCCACACATCGGTGATGAGGTGGTGGGCATCCGCCTCCAGCGTGATCGAATTGTGTTTTTTCCCCACCGCCATCAGCGTGCGGGCGGTGACGAGGTTGATGATCGAAGCCACGACCGAGACGGCCAGGCCGATGCCGACCGATTCGATGGCCTGAGGATGGAGCAGGCGGTCTATGCCTGCATAAGCGATGCTGAGAGCGGCGACCAGGATCAGGAATCCCTCGAACGCGCTGGAGAAATATTCCGCCTTGCCGTGCCCGTAGGCATGGTTCTCGTCCGCCGGCGTCATCGCCAGCGACAGCATCGCCAGCGCCATCAGCGCACCGGCCAGATTGACGAAGGATTCGAGCGCATCGGACAGCAGGCCGACCGAACCGGTCAGCCACCAGGCCACGCCCTTGAGCAGGATGGTGGACAGCGCGGCGGCGATGGACAGGTAGACGTAACGCTTGAGAGAGGCTGGCATCATATGGAATCGGATTTTATGGTTGTTGTTTATAGTTGGTCGCGCGCTATTTTGCACCATCGCCGTACATGGCGAAACCGGAGAAAAGACAGTGCAAATGGCAGCGGGTTCATTACTGTCACAAATTTTTACACATTACCCATGTCTGTGCGTCTGCGGCGATAGTTGCCGCAGACCGGCTGCTAGAATGAGACCATGCGCAAATTCTTCCGCCCACTCCATTCGCGATTCGAGGCGATCAGGCAGCATCGCTGGCTCAAGCCCTTTGCCGGCTGGCTGTATCACCCCGATCTGTGGCATCTGCATCGCCGTTCGGTCGCCGGCGGGGTCGCGATAGGGCTGTTCTGCGGACTCATTCCCGGGCCATTCCAGGTGATCTCGGCGGTGCTGCTGGCGGTTTTGCTGCGCGTGAATCTGCCCCTGGCCGCAGTCGTCACCGCCTACTCCAACCCCTTTACCATCGTGCCGCTGTATCTGCTGGCGTACGAGTTGGGGCGGCTTGTGCTGGGGGTATCCAATGGCGTGGCTGTCGAGCCGCCGCCGTTCCCGGAGATGCATTGGGGCAGCTGGGCCGATGCGCTGTGGGAATGGCTGTATGCGCTCGGCGAACCGTTGCTGCTCGGCCTGCCGCTGCTTGCGCTGGGCTTGTCCATAGTCGGCTATCTGCTGGTCCGCGTGGTATGGCATGTGACGGTGGCGCTACGCTGGCGGGCAAGGTCAAAGCGGTATGCACAAAAAAAAGCCCCCGGCAGTTAGAGGGGGCCGGGGGCAATGTCTTAACTTGGTTAAGACCACGCTCAGGGAGGAGAAACGTGTGAGACGCATAGTGCCTCTTCCCCTAACCCGTGAATATCAGCCGATTCCTAAAATGGTGTAGGAATACAGCACCCGGAAGCACATGGTTCCCCTATGTGCTGTTGCTTACCCGACCGATGCCCCCCGGATTTCCTGCAGCGTGCCATCCACCAGGCGCAGTCTGCGCTCCATGCGCCCGGCCAGTTCCAGGTCGTGGGTGACGACGATGAAGCTGGTTTGCAATTGCTCGTTGAGCTGCTGCATCAGTTCGAACAGCGCCTCCGCGCTGTTGCGGTCGAGGTTGCCGGTCGGCTCGTCCGCCAGCACGCAAGCCGGTTCGGTGACCAGCGCGCGTGCGACCGCGGTGCGCTGGCGTTCGCCGCCTGACAGTTCGGACGGGAGATGGTCGAGGCGGTGCGCCAGCCCGACGCGTTCCAGCATCGCGGCGGCATGCGGCGCGGCTTCCGCGCGCTGCATGCCGCGGATCAGCAGCGGCATCGCGACGTTCTCCAGCGCGGTGAATTCCGGCAGCAGGTGGTGGAACTGGTAGACGAAGCCGAGCGAGCGGTTGCGCAGCTCGCCGCGCTGCGTCTCGTTCATCTTCTGCACCTCCTGCCCGAGTATCTCGACGCTGCCGCCGCTGGCGTTGTCCAGCCCGCCGAGCAGATGCAGCAGCGTACTCTTCCCGGAACCGGAAGCGCCGACGATAGCCAGCCGCTCGCCGCGCACCACATCGAGATCCACGCCGCGCAGCACCGGCACATCCTGTTTGCCTATCGTGAAGGTCTTACTCAAGCCACGGCAGGAAATCACCTTTCCCGTATTCAATGCAGCGTTTCCCGTTTCCCGTTTCCCGTTTCCCGTATTACTCATAGCGCAACGCCTCCGCCGGTTGGGTTTTCGACGCGCGGTAGCTCGGGTACAGCGTCGCCAGCAGGCTGATCAGGAACGACATCGCCGCGATCAGCGCGACCTCGGAATAACGCAGGTCGGAAGGCAGTTCGGTGATGTAGTACACGTCCTTCGCGAGGAACTGCACGCCCAGCGATTGTTCGATGAACGGGATCACCACGTCCAGATTCAGTGCCAGCGCGATGCCGCCCAGGCAGCCCGTCAGCGTGCCGATCACGCCGATCACCACGCCCTGCACGATGAAGATTTTCATGATGCTGCGCGGCGACGCGCCCAGCGTGCGCAGGATCGCGATGTCGGCCTGCTTGTCTGTGACCGCCATCACCAGCGTCGAGACGATGTTGAACGCGGCCACCGCGACGATCAGCGACAGGATGATGAACATCATGCGCTTCTCCATCTGCACGGCCTTGAAATAATTGCTGTTCTGGTGCGTCCAGTCGTTCGCATACAGCTCCGGCGGCAACTCGCTTTGCAACTCCTGCGCGACACGCGGCGCGAGGTCGATGTCGTGCAACTTGCTGCTGATGCCGGTCACCGCATCGCCCAGCAGGAACAGCTTCTGCGCATCGTTCATCTGGATCAGCGCGAGGCTGCTGTCATAGGGCGCCATGCCGATCTCGAAGATCCCGGCCACGCGGAACTGCTTCAGGCGCGGCATCATCCCCGCCGGCGTGATCTGTCCCTGCGGCGCGATCAGCATCACCTTCTCGCCCATCCTCACGCCGAGCGCGCGCGCCAGATCGGAACCGAGCACGATGTTGAACTCGCCCTCGCGCAAGTCTTCCAGCGCCCCCGCCTTGATCTTGCTCGACAGTTCCGTGATCGCCGACTCGCGCGCCGGATCGATGCCTCGCACCATCACACCCTGCACACTCTGCCCGAACGACAACATGCCCTGTCCGGCGACATAGGGCGCGGCGGCAGCCACCTGCGGATGCTGCGCAACACGGTCGAGCACGGCGGGCCAGTCGTACATCCGTCCGCCGTCCGCGACGACTTCGAGATGCGGCGATGCGCCCAGCATGCGTTCGCGTATCTCCTTCTGGAACCCGTTCATCACCGACAGCACCACGATCAGCGCCATCACCCCCAGCCCCATGCCTAGCATGGAGATCAGCGAAATGAACGAAATGAAATGATTGCGGCGCTTGGCGCGGGTGTAGCGCAGGCCGATGAAGAGTTCGTAAGGTCGCAAGGTGGATAGAAGATGAATGGCGGAAACGGGCGTAAGTGTGCCACAAGGCGGCGGGCGAGGCATCCTTTTGCCAAAACCTCGCGTAGCGAGAACGACGGAGGCGGGCGCCCCTTGCGGGCGTACGGCTTCGTCGTTTTAGTTCCGGTCAGAGCACAAATCCCAATCTGCTAGACTGGAACGGAACGCGATGAAGGCTTGGGTCAAGTTCCGGTCAGAGCACAAATCCCAATCTGCTAGACTCACGCCGCCGAACTCGATGATCGACGGGTAGTTCCGGTCAGAGCACAAATCCCAATCTGCTAGACTGCCCTGCACCCTCACCATCAAGACCAACAGGTTCCGGTCAGAGCACAAATCCCAATCTGCTAGACTCCCATCCAGTGTGATGTGCTGGCCGCACTGGTTCCGGTCAGAGCACAAATCCCAATCTGCTAGACTTGGAGGTGCAGCGATGAGCAACGTGGTTTAGTTCCGGTCAGAGCACAAATCCCAATCTGCTAGACTGCATGGTTTTTTCGGCATCCCATCCCAGTAGTTCCGGTCAGAGCACAAATCCCAATCTGCTAGACTACGATCTCCGCCATCCTCAAGAGTCGCGGCGTTCCGGTCAGAGCACAAATCCCAATCTGCTAGACTTACATGAACACCGCCATGCAAAACGCCTTCGTTCCGGTCAGAGCACAAATCCCAATCTGCTAGACTAGGAAGTGGACGCGCTGCAGGACACGCTGTGTTCCGGTCAGAGCACAAATCCCAATCTGCTAGACTCGCAATGCAACAACCACCTGATTTGTCAGGTGGTTGTTGTGTTTTTGCGAGATGAAAACTGTGCGCTTCATTCAAAATAATGAGAACTGATCGGGCGATTTCATCGGCGGTTGTTTGGCTTTTCCTTGAAAAGTGATGATGCGCTCGTATTGCTTGTCGGTGAACTGCAGTATGTTCACTTTTCCCCCAGTGGGCAAGGCCTTTTCGACCTGAGTGCAATAGGTGTCGATTTGGCTCTGGCTGGTGCAGAAGCGCATATAGACTGAGAACTGCGACATCTCGAATCCCATGTCCAGCAGCGCGTTCCTGAAATCGGTCGCCGCCTTGCGTTCGGCTTTTTCGACAACGGGTAAATCGAACATCACCACGATCCACATCAGGCGGTATCCAGAAAGCATTTCGGTTAGTCGTCTTCAAATGAGGCCGCCAGATTGAGCGGCAGCCCCGGCAAGGGGAGGTCGAGCTTGTCTTTTTCTCCCATGAAAACCTGCGCCAATGAAACGGCCAGTTTTTGCGCGCAGACCATGACGGGAGTCGCTCCGGCGCTGGTTTGCATGTCGTCGTATAGCGTCTTCACTAATGCGCGCTTGCTTTCGGGAGTGACCGTCATTTCCCCCTGCTTGCTCAGTTGCCACACCTTCAGGTCGATCATGGGGCGGAAGGGTTCCATCAGATCGTCTACCAGCCGCATGGCGTTGCCTTCGTTGCTGTGATGCAGGCCTAGGGTAGGATGCAGGCCTGCCGCAATGATGGCGCGTGCAGTGGCGGCGCGCAGCACGGTGTAGCCATAGTTGAGCATGGCGTTGATCCCGTCTCCCTGCTGATCGCGGCGAAAGTCATCGCCGAACAGCAACCCCCAATAGCGCTTTGCCCCCTGTGCCTCGAAGTTCTCCGGGTCGCCGGAGCGCACTTTCCTTACCAAAGCCTGCAACGGTATGTGAGGCGCACCTGCCGCTTCGAGCGCAGCCGCTTGTTGCTGGAGTTTGGATTTGACGATTTCAGCCCACATGCGTTTTATCAGGGGCTGTGTGGCGGAAATTTGAGCATCGAAGCGTTTGGCCTGCTGGTAGTTGCCGTCTATGGACATCACCATGCCGACGGCATTGTGGTTGGCTGCGCAGAGCACGAACGGGGCGCATCGTTCTGCCAGCGCCACCAGTAGATTGTTGGTGTAGCTTAGCCCATGTGCATTGGCGATGACGGCGGCGATGTCGTCCAGCGGAATCTGCCCCAGTTCCTTGCGCTCGCCCTCCGTATCCTGCACCACGAGAAAACCGCGCGACAGGAAGAGATGTCGCCTGTCGTCTGCCACCTCGATGATGCGGCCTATCATCGTTTATCCCCTGAAGCCGGGGTCGTGAAGTTCGCCGATGGGGCTTACTGTCACCATTCTTGCTTTACTTGTTTGAAGAGAGCCGGCCTGTTTGTAGGTGTATCTCCAGTTTCCTTCTTTGTCACGGTTTCGTGCATCGACATTGGCTTCTTGATGAGATGCCAGGGTCAAGCGGCCTGCAGAATTGATTGAGACGATTTGAAACAGAACGAGTGAGTCATCATGAATACTCCGTAAGTAATCGTATTTGGCCAAACGCATTACCAATGGCTTTCCGCTCATGCTCAATGACGGATGACGCAGGCGCTCTACGCCATGTTGTCGTACCAATTGATAGGCATCGAAGGTCGAGATTACTTCTCCTTCCCACTTGCCTTTTTCATTGCGAACAATCTCGATGCAGTAATTGCTGTCCCCTTTATATCCCTTATATGGCTTGGGCTCACCCGTTGGAAGTGTGCCGTGCCGCTCCGTGGCCTTGGCATCGCGGATTTCGATGACTTTGAGCGATTCTTCAACATGCTCACGTATTCCATCCACCGTCTTGTGGAAGCTGACTTTTCCGTCATCACGCAGGCCGTAAGCGGTGTCGTTGTGCATCGCCCCCTCATGGCTGTGATCCGGCTTGTGGCTGACCCAGATATTTTCGACAGCCCTTCGCACATGCTCGCGGTAGCTATCCCACGGCAGCGGCATGCTTTCCACCAGTCTATTCAGTTGTTTCTCGCGTGCGCTGGCACTGGCTTGGGCGAAGCGTTGCAGTAGGCCTTGGTCGGTCACGGCGATGACACAGGCATCCACGGCATGGTGGCGGTGATCGTTGCGGTTCTTTTCGCCGTTCAGTCCCAGCACGTCATTCAGTCCGAACTTGCCTCGCAACATGGCGGTCATGCGGCCGGGGATGACGCGGGTGGCTTGCGGGCAGATCAGGGTGAGATATTCGCGCGCCACGCGGCTTAGATGGCGGGTGTCGTTCAAGGCGCGAGCGAGGAACCCTTTGTCTTCCTTGAGCCAGTGCTGGTAACCATCTTCGGCGAAGCGGTAGCGCTTTTCTTTCTTCATGTTGCCTGCCCTGGCAAGGATGTCCTCGTACTCCCAGCCTTGCGCCTCGAAATCCTGCTTGGCATCCCAAGGCTTACGGTTACCCTTGATGCGGTTGGCTTGGCGCATGGAGACGGTCTTATTGTTCAGGCTATCGTCCAATGTCTGCGAGAAGGGGAGGATGTGCTCGATCTCGACTTCATTGCTGAGCAACATGGCGGCGCTGATTGGTACGCCTGAATAGGGGCATTTACGGTCGGCTACGTCATGGCTGAGTTCTTCCCACAGGATCATCTTCTCGATGTCATCGCGGCTAACCTGCTCGATGCCGATCTTCAGGATACCGGCAATGTCGTTGCGCAGCCGCTTGTTGCGCTCCTGATTCTCGGCTTGCCGTTTGTTTTCTTCCTTGCGTTGCTCCTGATTCTGCTTCAGCTCTCGGGCAACTTCCACGATGACTTCGCTGGGATGCCCATAGCGCTGGATGAGCGCATTCACAACCAGGCGAACCTGATTCAGGCCGATGTGGACGGTGGGATTGGCGATCTTGCCGTAGCGTTTCTCAGGGGTGTCCTCGGGCTTGCCGCTGCCGAAACCGACGTGCCGTTGCATGCTTGCGGGCTCGCCGTAGTAGGGGAGTTTGTGGTGGATATGGAATACCTTGATTTCGCCCGTGTCCTGATCTATGCGTTCGGCCTTGAATGTGACACCGTGGATTTCAGCATCAGAGCCAAGCTTGCTGTGGTGCTCGAAACCGGCAGCCTGCACGGCCTTGTCATAGGTGACAACGTCTCGGCGCAGTTCCGGCAAGATGCGCGCAAGCGCCTTGGCGCTCAGACTGCCGTAACCTTCCGGTAGGCCAGCGTTGGCAATGGCTTCGGCGGTCTTTTCATCAACATCTGTTTCACCTTGTAGCCAGCGAATCAGCGCGTCTTCGCTTTCCTCCGTGAGCAGCTTCATCACGATGGCATCCTGTTTGACTTCATCAAACTTGAACCAAGCCGGGCCGAACAAATCCTTCTTGCCGAGGATGGCACTGGTAGTGTTGCCTTTAAGCTCCTGCCGTTTAGGGTCTTCAAAGTTGAATTGAACCGTGCCGCCTACGCCAAGCAATTTCTTGATCTTGGTGAACGAGCATTTGCTGTTTTCTTCCAGCGCGGCAACCAGCGCATCGCGTTGCTCCAGCGTCAGAGTTTCTTCCTTCAAGCCTTCGCGCAGGATGCGCAGGTTGTTGACCTCCTGATAAATGCGGAAGCGCTGGGTGCTGGGTAGCGCCAGCGGCGCGCGTTCCTCTTCAGGGAGTAAGGTGCAGCGTCCCGGTTTGACCGGCTTGAGCGGACGCTGGTGCAGCAAAATATCTTTGAGTTCTACTCGTGCCGTTTCGTTGAAGATGGTTGGATTCAGTTCGGCCTGTTTTGTCCAGATTGCATCGAACTCGTGCTCGATCATGGCACGGTCGATGTAGAGATCGTAGTACTTGTCGATTTTGGTCTTGCCGTCTTCTTTGATGTATTTTTCTTGCCTGTAGCGGGCGCGCACGGTTTGTTTGGACTCATTGCGTTTGTGCAGCCATTCACCCACGGTGCGACAATTTTCGGTTTGCAGATGCTCGTACAGTTTTTTGATTGCGGATTTTAATGCGCCGCTATCGTTCTCTTTCTTGTCCGTCTTACGGTTGCTCTTGAAGCCGCGCCGCTGATTGATGTGAAACAAGGCGCGCGCAAACTCGGCGGGCGTCAGCGCTTCATCCAGCCCTTTGGCGCGAAGCGCGTAGGGATTCAACGTTTCCAGCGCCTTGCGTTCGGTCGCATCTGCGGGGAAAAAGCTATGTTTGACGAGTGTGTTCATCATGCGTTGTTTGCGTTTCAGCAGGCGGTCGCGGCGGCGGCGCATGGCACGGGCGGCACGGCGGGTCACGGCCAGAGAGGAACCATCCTTGGGATTGCGCCCGTCCGAGAAAATGCGCACGCCCGCCTTGATGACGGCACAAGGCCGGTTTTCCTTGTCGAGCCTGACCATTGCCCAGCCCAGTGAAGTCGATCCCAGATCAAGTGCCAAGCGATAACGCATTTTCTGAAACATGATTGCTCCCTGTGTACACATTGTTATTGACTTGCTTCTGCTTCCCAATCTACGATGCGCTCCACCAGTAGATTGGGATTTGTGCTCTGAACGCTAACAAGCTGAAAGATGCACCAAATGCGGGGCCGCTATATGCGGCCCCTTTTGCTTTGGTGTGCCTGCCGTTAATAAACGGAGATGCGTGAGTAAGGTACAAATGGCTGGAGGCCGGCAATTGTTATCCCCTGTAAATAACATCCGCATGCGCGGAACGGTTCTACCCCCACCCTAACCCTCCCCCTGCATGGGGGAGGGGACTAGGGCGAGGATGTTTGCGCCAGCCTCCTGGTCTGATTGCCCGCCGTGCTCGCACCGTGCTTTGCGGTGCAGTTGTATTGCGGCGGTTGCGCAAGAGGCTGAACTGTATGAGGCGGCATCGCCGCTGTCAATTGCGTAGCTGTCGTGCTCGGAGCATGGGGGCGGATGATAGAATCGCCGCCATGCGCAGCGTCCATCTGATCGTTCCCGATTTGCTTCCCCATGAATACCTTGCCTCCGGCGTCGCGGAAGGACTGGCGTTGCCCGCGCTGGGGCAGATGCTGGCGCGCGGCGCGCGGGAGATGCGGGAGCCGGAATCGCTGGAGGCGTTGCTGTGTAGTCTGTTCTTCGAGTCCGGTTATAGCGGCACGCCGGTCGCGGGAGTCTCGGCGGCGTTCGACGGGCTGGGCGGAGGATGCTGGCTGCGTGCCGATCCGGCGCATATGCAGTTGAGCCGCAATCAGCTGGTGTTGCATCCGCTTGCCGATGTGCCGGCGGAGGAAGCGGCGCAGTTGTGCGCGGCGCTGAACGGGCATTTCGCCGGGCAGGGGATGGAGTTCTTCTCGCCGCATCCGCAGCGCTGGTATCTGCGGCTGGATGCGCAGCCGGACATTCGCACCGTGCCGATGTCGCAGGCTGCCGGAAGCGACGTTCGCGGGCTGTTGCCGGAAGGCACCGAAGGCGCGCGCTGGCAGCCGTTGTTCAACGAGATGCAGATGCTGCTGTTCGGGCATCCGCTGAATGCGGCGCGGGAAGAGCGCGGCGGGTTGCCGGTGAATTGCCTGTGGCTGTGGGGCAACGGCGCTGCGTCCATCCGGACGCCTTGTCGTTATGCCGGCGTCAGTTCGAACGATGAGCTGGCCGAGATGTTCGCGTCGGCGGCGGGTGCGTCGTTTGCCGCATGGGCCTGGCAATGGCGGGCGGAAGCGGGGGAGGGCGAGCAGTTGCTGGTGTGGACGGGATTGCGCAACGCGTTGCAGCGCCAGGATATGGATGCCTGGTGCGCTGCGTTGCAGGATTTCGAAACGGGCATTGCGCAGCCGTTATTGCAGGCGTTGCGGCGCGGCGAGATTGCCGCTTTGCAGCTCGATGTTCCGGGCGCGCAAGGCATGCGTCGCATCCGACTGACGCGGTCCGATGCATGGGCGTTCTGGCGTCGCCCGCAGCGGCTGGCGGCATATGCGGTGGTGTAGAATGGCCGCCGTTAAACACAAGGGGTGAGCATGTCTTTCTGGAACACGGCGATGCAGTTTTTCTGGCGCGATGAGTCGCTGCCGGTGCTGGTGATGACGCTTTGCGTGGCGTTTTTGCTGTTCCATTTTCTGAAGGATGCGCGCAAGAGTGTGCTGAACACGCTGGCATTCTTCCTCGCCTGTCTGTTCGTCCAGTTCGTCAGCAGCCTGCTGCATGCCCTCCAGTTCGCCACCCTCGCCACGGTGCTGCACGAGGTCGGCTTGATCGGCACCGGCATTGCTGTGATCCGCCTGTGGGGATTGCTGGTGTTCCGCATTTTGCTGCCGCTCATGAGGATCAAGCCGCCGCGCATCGCGGAAGACATTTTCGTCATCATCGGTTATGTCGCCTGGGGGCTGGTGCGCCTGCGCTATGCCGGGCTGGATCTGGGCAGCATCGTCGCGACTTCGGCGATGATTACCGCGGTGGTCGCGTTCGCGATGCAGGATACGCTGGGCAACATCCTCGGCGGCTTGGCTTTGCAGCTCGACAACTCCGTCGAGATCGGCGACTGGATCAAGATCGACGACATCACCGGGCGGGTGGTGGACATCCGCTGGCGTTCCACGCTGGTGGAGACGCGCAACTGGGAGACCGTGGTGTTCCCGAACAGCCAGCTGATGAAGAACAAGTTCCTGGTGCTGGGGCGGCGCACCGACCAGCCGGTGCAGTGGCGGCGCTGGGTGTGGTTCAACGTCAACCTGAAGACCACCCCGACCCGCGTGATCAACGCGGTGGAGAGCGCGGTGCAGCAGGCCGAGATCAACAATGTCGCGAAGAAGCCCGCGCCGAGCTGCGTGCTGATGGAGATCGACAAGGGCTGCGCGCGCTATGCGCTGCGCTACTGGCTGACCGACCTCGCGGTGGACGATCCGACCGACGGCGCGGTGCGCTGGCATATCTACACCGCGCTGGAGCGCGCCGGGATCAAGCTGGCCGTCGAGGAGAAGAACGTCCACTACATCAAGGACAACGAAAAACACGAAGAGGTGCTGCACCAGCGCGAACTGGAGCTGCGGGTCAGGACGCTCAGGCGCGTCGAACTGTTCGCGCAGCTGACCGAGGACGAGTTGCGCAGGCTGGCGGAACGTCTCCGGTATGCGCCTTTCGCCAAGGGCAATACCATTGCCAAGCAGGGGGCGCCCGCGCAGCACTGGCTGTTCATCATCATCAATGGCGAGGCGGAAGTGTTCCTCGAGACGCCGAGCGGCGAGAAGCGCAGCCTGAATGTGCTGACCAAGGGAAATTTCTTCGGCGAGATGAGCTTGATGACCGGTTCGCCGCGCGTTGCGACTGTCGTGGCCAAGACCGATGTCGAGTGCTATCGCCTCGACAAGGATGCCTTCGAGGAGATACTGCTGGCGCGTCCCGCCATCGCCGAAGAGGTCGCGCATGTGCTGGTGACTCGCCGCGCCGAACTGGACAGCGCATTGCAGAACCTGGACGAGGAAACGCTGCACAAGGAAATCGACCATCGCCACAACGAGGTGCTGGCGACCGTCAGGCGTTTCTTCGGTTTGTAGGGAGTCCGCCCTGTAGTATCATCGCGCCGCGTTTTATGTAGGGAGCAAATATGAAAGTGTCATTTCTGGATTTTGAAAGCCCCATCGCCGAGCTGGAAGACAAGATCGAGCAGTTGCGTTATGTGCAGGACGACTCCGCGCTGGATATCGCCGACGAGATCAACCGGCTGTCGAAGAAGAGCGAGACGCTGACCAAGGATGTCTACGCCAAGCTCACGCCCTGGCAAATCTCGCAGGTGTCGCGCCATCCGCAGCGGCCCTATACGCTGGACTATGTCGAGCACCTGTTCACCGATTTCGAAGAGCTGCACGGCGACCGCGCCTATGCGGACGACAAGGCCATCGTCGGCGGCTTGGCCCGCTTCAACGGCCAGAGCGTGATGGTGATCGGCCATCAAAAGGGCCGCGACACCAAGGAAAAGATCCTGCGCAACTTCGGCATGCCGCGCCCAGAGGGTTACCGTAAGGCGTTGCGCCTGATGAAGCTCGCCGAGAAGTTCAACATCCCTATCATGACCTTCATCGACACGCCCGGCGCCTATCCCGGCGTCGGCGCGGAAGAGCGCGGACAGTCCGAAGCGATTGGCCGCAACCTGTACGAAATGGCCGAGCTGCGCGTGCCCATCATCTGCACGGTGATCGGCGAGGGCGGCTCCGGCGGCGCGCTGGCGATTGCCGTCGGCGACGCGATGCTGATGTTGCAATACGCGACTTACTCGGTGATCTCACCGGAAGGCTGTGCTTCCATCCTGTGGAAGAGCGCGGAGAAGGCTGCGGATGCAGCCGAGACGCTGGGCATCACCGCGACGCGCTTGAAGGCACTGGGGCTGGTGGACAAAATCGTCAGCGAGCCGCTGGGCGGCGCGCACCGAGACTATGCCGCGACCATGCAGAACGTGAAGAAGGCCTTGCAGGAAGCGCTGAAGCAGGCGCAAAACAAGCCGGTCGCCAGCCTGATGCAGGATCGTTTCAATAAGCTGATGAGTTATGGCAAGTTCAAGGAACTCGCGGCGTAACGTGAAATCCGCGTAGCGATTCGTTCAGCGACGGGCATGGCAAGTTTCATCATCAAGGGCAGCTTTGCTGCCATGCCTGGCAAGGGCACGGCGCGCCGTGCCCCTACGCGGGGGCGGTGCGGTAAGGGGGCCTTTTGACCTGCCGCGATCTCGCCGACCGGATTGCCGCACAGCTTGAGCCGCGAATCCCGCCCCGCAGCGTCATTCTGATCGGGCTCAGCGGCGGGATGGATTCGGTCGTGCTGCTCCATCTGCTGCATCGTCTCGCGCCGCGTTTCTCCTGGCGTCTTTCCGCATTGCATGTCCACCACGGCATCAGCCCGAACGCCGATGCCTGGGCGGACTTCTGCGCCGGGCTTTGCGCCGGGCTGGACATTCCGTTGCATATTGAACATGTCGATATCGCGCCGCTGCGCGGGCACGGCATCGAGGCGGCGGCGCGCAAGCTACGCCATGCCGCATTCGCGCGCCGGACCTGCGATTTCGTGGCGCTGGCGCATCACGCCGACGATCAGGCCGAGACGCTGTTGCTGCAACTGTTGCGCGGCTCGGGCGTGCGCGGCGCGGCGGCAATGCCTGTCCTGAGCTCCGTCGAAGGGCCTGTCCTGAGCCAGGTCGAAGGCCAGTTCATTGGGATACCTGCGACCGCCCCCTCTCCCCTCGCGGGAGAGGGATGGGGAGAGGGGGGGGCGCATCGCTTGCTGCGCCCCTTGCTCGACCTGCCGCGCGCGGCGTTGCTCGACTATGCGCATGAGCATGGATTGCAGTGGGTCGAGGATGAGAGCAACGCCGACGACAGCTATCCGCGCAACTTTCTGCGCCATCGCGCGCTACCCTTGCTGGAAGAACGCTTTCCTTCCTATCGCAATACCTTGGCGCGCAGTGCGCATCACTTCGCCGAGGCGAGCGAACTGATGGACGATTTGGCGCGCATCGATGCCGAAGGGGCGATGCTCGGCGATGCGCTGAACGTCTCCGCGCTCCGCGCGCTGACGCCTGCACGTGCCAAAAACCTGTTGCGTCATTTTTTGCATTGCCGGGGCGCTGTGATGCCGCAGACCGCGCAGCTCGACGACATGCTGCGGCAACTATGCGAGGCGCGGCAGGATGCCGTGGTGTGCGTCGAGTACGGCCTGTGGCAGGTACATCGTTACCGCGACCGGGCCTATGTGTCGCCGGCGCTGGGCGGGTTCGATCGCGAATCGGCGTTGCCGTGGAGTGGCGAGGCCGAAGTGGACTGGCCGGCGCTGGGGGGGCGATTGCGTTTCGCCGAAACTCGCGGGGCGGGAATCAGCGCGGAGAAGCTGCGCCGCGCGCCGGTTAGGCTGCGTTTGCGCAACGGCGGCGAGACGCTGCGCCCTCATCCGAACGCCGCGAAGCGCAGCCTGAAGAATCTGTTGCAGGAACATGGCGTGCCGCCCTGGCGGCGCGAGCGTCTGCCGCTGGTCTATTGTGGCGACGAACTGGTGTGCGTGGTCGGTGTCGCCGTGGCGGCGGAGTATCAGGCCGGAGAGAGGGAGGCCGCCGTCACGGTCGAATTGGCGGAGATGGCAAGGGAATAGCCGGACGTCAGGGCAAAAACATCCGGAACACCGCGCCCTTGTCGTTGCTCAGTGCGATGCGTCCGCGACGTCCTTCCAGCCGGTGCAGTTCCGCGATCTTGCGCGCCAGATAGAGGCCCAGTCCGGTGCCGCGAGCACTGGCGGACGCCGGCATGTCGCCCATGTTCGCCAGCATGTCGTCCGGATATCCCGGGCCGTCGTCCGCGACTTCGAGCACCAGCATGCCGTCCTGTTCGCGGGCCGCGAGCCTGACCCCTGTCCGTGCGCTGCGGCAGGCGTTGTGCACGGCGTTGGACAAGGCCAGGCGCACCAGCGCATCGTCGAAGAAGGCGAAGGCGGGAGCCTGCGCGGTGTCGATGTCGAACTCGAGCGACGGGAACAGTTCACGGTATTCCGCGGCGAGGATGGCCAGAAAGTCCGCGGTATCTACCGAATCCGGATTGACGCTGAGCAGCTCGGCTTCCTGCCGGATCACCAGCAACATCTCGCTCAGGCGTCGCGCCGCATCCATCGCGATGACCATCTCCTGTTGCGCATCGCCCCGTTCGCCGAGGCGCAACGCCAGTTCGGCGAGCTGGTTCTTCACGTCGTGGATGACGGCGGCGTGCAGGTCGTTCATCGGCGTTCCGTTCATTTGTTCAGTTGCCTGAGCTGGCTGTCGATCTGAGCCAGCTTGGGATAATCCGGCGCTTTCACGATGATGGCGTCGCGGTAGCGCAGGCACTGGGCCAGCAGCTTCGGGTCGTTACCGTTCCGCACCAGTTGCAGCGCGATCACCAGCGCCGCGTTGCCGACGATCTGCAGGTTGTTAGGCAGGCGGTCGGCGGCCTCGCACAGCAGTTCGACCGCTTCGTCGAATTGTCCGGCCTCGGCCTTGCGCACGCCGTCGTTGTTGATGCGGATGATCTCCTGGGTGCTTTCCTCGATCATCGCGTCGGCCTCGGTGACTTCCTTGCCGGCGGCGGTCAGCACGTTGTGGACCTTGTTCCGGATCGTCTCGTCTTCCGGGTTGTTCTGTATCGCGTGGCGCAGCAGTTTGTTGGCTTCATCCTCCTTGCCCAGCGCGAAACAGGCATCGGCGATCGCGGTGACGGCTCCGGCCGGCAGCGTGCCGATATCTCCGGTCATGGCGCGGGCCAGGGCGGCTTCGGCCAGCTCGTCGTTGCCGGCGGCGCGATGGGCGATGCTTTCGGTGGCGGACAGCACCGCATCGCTTTGCTCGTCGCGGAAGTCCTTGCGGGCGTCCGCGACGACGCTCAGCGCTTCGTCGGCCTTGCCCTGGGTCGCCAGCGCCTTGGAGAGGATCGCGTAATCGTGTACCTGGCGCACCGGCGAATACTTGTGTTTCTGCAGCGTCTGGCGCATCACCGATTCGGCCAGTTCGGGCTGTCCGGTGCTGACCGCCAGCGTGCTCAGTTCCCGTATCCGGTTCATCGTGCCGGGGGATATCTCGCCCGCTTTTTGCAGCACGCCCAGAGCCGCTTCCTTGTCTCCGGATGAGGCCAGTTGGCCGCCGAGGAAATCGTAAGCGGCCATGAACTGGGGGGAGTCGGCGACGATCTCCCGCGCGAGCTGCTGCGCCTCGTTTTTCTCGCCCAGCATCGCCAGCGCGCGTGCCAGGCCCAGTCTTGCCCAGCCGATGGGGCGCAGCGCGAGTACGTCACGATACAGGTTGGCGGCTTCCCGCGGACGGTTGGCATGCATCAGCGCCGCGGCCTTGGTCTTGCACAGTTCGATGAAGTATTTGTTCTTCGCCGGCAGCGCCTTGTCGCATTCCGCGATGACGCGCGTCCAGTCCTTCGCGTCGGCCGCCTTGTCGATGGCGGCGAAGAATTGCTGGCGTTCCAGCAGTTTCTCCAGGCGGGCATTGAATTGCCCGGCGGTGAAGGGCTTCAGCAGGTAATCGTCAGGCGCGCATTCGGAGGCGGCCACCACTTTTTCGTAGGCCTGTTCGGCGGTGATCATCACGAAGATGGTGTTGCGGCTGATCAGGTCGTTGGTGCGCAGGTATTCAAGGAACTGCTGCCCGTCGGTGCCCTCGCCGAGCGAGTAGTCGCAGAGGATGACGTCATAGCGGTTGCCCGCCATGCGTTCGAGCGCCTCCCTGATGCTCCCCACGATATGGAGTTTGGCGAACCCGGAGTTGGTCAGCGACATGCGCAGCTGCGAGCGCATGCCTTCCATGTCGTCGATGACAAGCACCCACTTGTCGGCAAATTGGCTGATTGTCGCCAAGGCAATATTCCCGCTGTCCAGAACAGCGCGTACCCTACGCACTCGGGCGTCGCCGGTCAATAGCACGGCCTGCGCGGTCTGCATGTCCGGGTTCGATCCGAATTGACGCTGCCGGTGTTGCTGCAGATAATCGCCGTGCATATTTCAACCGGCCATTCCATGACGACCATTCGGCAGCAAGATTTCATCGACAGCATCGCGGACGCGCTGCAATTCATTTCCTACTACCATCCGGCGGACTTCATCCGGGCGCTTGCCGAGGCTTATCGCAACGAGCAATCGCCGGCGGCGAAGGATGCGATGGCGCAGATCCTCGCGAATTCGCGGATGTGTGCGCAGGGCCATCGGCCGATCTGCCAGGATACCGGCATCGTCGTCGCGTTCGTCCGTGTCGGCATGTCGGTGCGCTGGGAGGCGGACATGGACATCGTCGGCATGGTCAATGCCGGCGTGCACAAGGCTTATCTCGATCCGGACAATACGCTGCGCGCTTCCGTGGTCGCAGATCCTGCGGGGCGTCGCAAGAACACCGGCGACAATACCCCGGCGGTGGTGCATGTCGAGCTGGTGCAGGGCGACAAGGTCGAGGTGGAGATTGCTGCCAAGGGCGGCGGCTCGGAGAACAAGGCGGTGCTGGGGATGCTCAATCCCGGCGACGACATCGTCGAGTGGGTGCTGCAGCAGGTGCCGGAGATGGGTGCAGGCTGGTGTCCGCCGGGAATGCTGGGTATCGGCATCGGCGGCACCGCGGAGAAGGCGGTGCTGCTGGCCAAGCAGGCGCTGATGCAGCCGATGGATATGAGCGAGCTGAAGGCGCGCGGCCCGCAGAACCGCATCGAGGAATTGCGCATCGAGCTGTGCGACAAGGTCAATGCGCTGGGCATCGGCGCGCAGGGGCTGGGCGGGCTGACCACGGTGATGGACGTGAAGATACTCGATTACCCGACGCATGCGGCCTCCAAGCCCGTGGCGATCATTCCCAACTGCGCCGCGACGCGGCATGTGCATTTCGAGCTGGACGGCTCCGGCGTCGCGACCTTCGAGCCGCCGAAGCTCTCGGACTATCCCGATATCGAGTGGCTCCCGAGCGCGGATGCGCGGCGGGTGGATCTGGATACGGTCACGCGCGAGGAAATATCGCGGTGGCAGCCGGGCGAGACCGTGTTATTGTCCGGCAAGTTGCTGACCGGGCGCGACGCGGCGCACAAGCGCATCGTCGAAATGCTGGGGCGCGGCGAAAAACTGCCTGCCGGCGTGGATTTTACCGACCGCTTCATTTATTATGTCGGGCCGGTCGATCCCGTGCGCGACGAAGCCGTCGGGCCGGCCGGACCGACCACCGCGACGCGCATGGACGGGTTCACCGAGACGATGCTGGCGCAGACCGGCCTGATCGGTATGGTCGGCAAGGCCGAGCGCGGCAAGGACGCGATCGACTCGATCAAAAAGCACGGCGCGGTCTATCTGATCGCCGTGGGGGGGGCAGCCTACCTGGTTTCGAAGGCGATACGCGGCGCCAGGGTTGTCGCGTTTCCGGAACTGGGGATGGAGGCGATCTACGAATTTGACGTCGAGAACATGCCGGTGACGGTGGCGGTGGACGTGCGGGGCTGTTCCGTGCACGACATCGGTCCGGCGGAATGGCGCAAGCGCATCGGGATGATCCCGGTGCGAGCGATGTAACAAGTAACAACAGAAGGCAGCTCGCTAAACCGTAGCGAGCGACCCGAGTGCAAGGTGCACGGAGCACAGAAACCGGAATGTACTTAAAGTTTGCCGCTACGCGGCCCCGGATTTCGAGCTCCGCGCAACGCCGCAATCGGGGCGCGCAGTAGGTTTGGCGAGTTGTCGTACGAATTGGCGGGTCTCCCCGCATTGTGGTGCAGCAAACCTGGTCAGGTCCGGAAGGAAGCAGCCATAGCTGATTACTGCAAGTGCCGGGGGTAAGGCTCGCCTCCTTTTTGGGCGGTGACACAGGGGAGTGTGATGAAGAAGCTTGCTTTGCTGTTGGGAGTGCTGTTCAGTTGCAATCTGTATGCGGTCGATAGCGTCTTCGTCGAGTACGGCAATGGCGATTCGGCCGATATGGCGCGCATCGGCGCGGGCTGGGACTGGGACAAGCAGTGGTTCACCGATGGCGATTGGCTGGTGACCGGTTCCTGGGAGGCCGCCGTCGGCACCTGGCGCGGCAACAGCGTTGCGGGCAACAACCAGACCATCACTGATATCGGCATCACGCCGGTGTTCCGCCTGCAGCAGAAGAGCATGAGCGGCTTTGCGCCCTATGCGGAGGCGGCAATCGGTTTCCACATGATTACGCCCACGTTCATCTATGCCAACCGCAGGTTCGGCAGCGCATTCCAGTTCGGCGACCATCTGGGCGTCGGCGCGCGTTTCGGCGCGCACCAGGAGTTCGATCTCGCATACCGTTACCAGCACCTGTCCAACGGCGGGATCAAGCAACCGAATCAGGGCATCAATTTCAACCAGGTTCGTTTTGCCTACCATTTCTGAACCGGTGTAACTTGTCGGCGACCACCGTACTTGCGCGCAAATGGCGTCCCAGAAGCTTTGCGCAACTGGCGGGGCAGGAGCACGTCGTCAAGGCGCTCAGCAACGCGCTTTCGCAGAATCGCCTGCACCACGCCTATCTGTTCACCGGTACGCGCGGCGTGGGCAAGACCACGATCGCACGCATCTTCGCCAAATCGCTGAATTGCGAGGCCGGCATCACCGCGACGCCCTGCGGCGAGTGCAGCGCCTGCCGCGAGATCGATAGCGGGCGTTTCGTCGATCTCATCGAGCTGGATGCGGCGTCGAACACCCAGGTCGACAGCATGCGCGAGCTGCTGGAGAGCGCGCTGTATGCGCCGACCTCCGGGCGTTTCAAGGTCTATATCATCGACGAAGTCCACATGCTGTCGAAGTCGGCGTTCAACGCGATGCTGAAGACGCTGGAAGAGCCGCCCGGCCATGTGAAGTTCATCCTCGCGACCACGGATCCGCAGAAAATCCCGGTCACGGTGCTGTCGCGCTGCCTGCAGTTCAACCTGAAGCAGTTGCCGCCCGCGCTGATCGCCGGTCACCTCCAGCATGTGCTGGAGCAGGAGCAGATCGCGTTCGAGGCCGGCGCACTGGCGCTCGTCGCGCGCGCCGCGGCCGGCAGCATGCGCGACGCGCTGAGCCTGATGGACCAGGCGATCGCCTTTTCCGCGGGCAAGGTCGAGGAAGCCGTGGTGCGCACGATGCTGGGTTCCATCGACCACGGTTACCTGTTCGACGTGCTGGCGGCGTTGCGCGACCACAACGGTCCCGCACTGGTCGGGATCGCCGACAGCATGTCGTCGCGCAGCGTGGCGTTCGACGCGGCACTGCAGGAGCTGGCGACGCTGCTGCATCGCATCGCGCTGGCACAGACCGTGCCGCAGGCGATTGCCGACGACGAACCGGAGCGCGTGCGCCTGCTGGAGTTGGCCCAGGCGCTGACGCCCGAGCAGGTGCAGCTGTATTACCAGATCGCGATCCATGGCCGCGACGAGATCGATCTCGCGCCCGACGAATATGCCGGCTTCTCGATGACGCTGCTGCGCATGCTGTCGTTTGCGCCCGCCAAGGGGGCCGCGGTCGCGGCAGCGCCGGCCGGGCAAACGCCGCGGACTGCCGCGCCGCAGCCAGTGTCACGGGCGGTTCAGCCTGCTGTTTCGCAGGCTGCACCGGTAGCGGAGCCTGCTGCCGTCGAAGCCGCACCTTCCGTGCGGCGCGAGCCCGCCGTTATGGCCCCTCCTTCGATGGGCAGCCGGCCGGACTGGAACGTGTTGCTGGCGCAGTTGAACGTGCAGGGCATGGCGCAGCAACTGGCCAAGCATTCCGTGCTGGAGTCGCTGGACGACGGGCAGGTGACGCTGTGCCTGTCGCCGGATCAGAAACATTTGCAGACCAAGATGGCGATCGACCGTTTGCAGGCGTCGCTGGGCGAGTATTTCGCCAAACCGGTCAAGTTGAACATCGTGCTGGGCAAGATCGAAACGGCGACGCCTGCCGTGGTCGAGCAGCAGAACAAGGAATTCAGGCAGCAACAGGCGGACGATTCGATCGGGCTCGACCCTTTCGTGCGCGAGGCTCAGGCCGAGCTGGATGCCGTCGTGGTCGCCGATACGATTAAACCGATACAGTAAGAAAGGAAGCGCAAGATGATGAAGGGTGGTTTGGGCGGTCTGATGAAGCAGGCCCAGCAGATGCAGCAGAACATGCAGAAGGCGCAGGCCGAGCTGGCGACCGTCGAGGTCGAGGGGCTGGCCGGCTCCGGCATGGTCAAGGTGGTGATGACCTGCGGGCACGAAGTGCGCCGCGTGTCACTGGACGACAGCCTGCTGGGCGACGACAAGGAGATGCTGGAAGACCTGATCGTGCTGGCGCTGAACGATGCGATGAAGAAGGCCGAAGCCACCACGTCGCAGCGCATGAGTGCTTTCACCTCTGGCATGGGGCTGCCGCCCGGAATGAAGTTGCCGTTTTGATGAGAGCTTCCGGCGACAAACTGTTTGAGGTTCGGCGATGATGCCATCGCATCTGGAGGAGTTGATCGCCTCGTTGCGCTGCCTGCCCGGTGTCGGGCCGAAGTCAGCGCAGCGCATGGCTTATCATTTGCTGCAGCGGGATCGCGCCGGGGCGCTGCGCCTCGCGCAGTCGCTGGAGCGGGCCGCGAGCAATATCCACCATTGCAGCAAGTGCAATAATTTCTCGGAACTCGAAGTGTGCGAGCTGTGCGCGTCATCCAAGCGCGACGCCGAGGTGCTGTGTGTGGTCGAGATGCCGGCCGACCTGCTGATGATGGAGCAGACGCAGTGTTATCGCGGTATGTATTTCGTGCTGATGGGGCGCTTGTCCCCGCTGGACGGTGTCGGCGCGAAGGAGTTGCATTTCGACCGTTTGCTCAAGCGCGCGCGCGAGCAGGTGCGCGAAGTGATCCTGGCAACCAACTTCACCGTGGAGGGCGATGCGACTGCGCATTACCTGACCAATCTGCTGCGGGCGCAGGGAGTCAAGGTGTCGCGCATCGCGCGCGGGTTGCCGGTGGGCGGCGAATTGGAGCAGGTTGATAGTGGCACACTGGCGCAGGCCGTGTTGGAGCGACGCGAGGTGATGGCATGATCAGGAAAAACAGGCGCAACCCGGATGAACGGCCCATCGAGCTGGACGAGGCGACGGAGGTCGAGGTTGGCGAGCGGTTGCAAAAGGTGCTTGCCCAGGCCGGGTTCGGTTCGCGCCGCGAGATGGAAGAATGGATCGCCGCCGGGCGCGTCAGCGTGAACGGCGAGCCGGCCACGCTGGGTATGCGTGTGGTGGCTGGCGATCTGGTGAAGGCGGAACGCCGCACCATACGCGTCGGCGAGCGCGAACATGCCGTGCGCGTTTTGCTGTACCACAAGCCGGAAGGCGAGATCGTCAGCCGCGACGATCCGGAAGGGCGCGCCAGCGTGTTCGACAAGCTGCCCAAGCTGCGCGGCCAGAAATGGATCGCCATCGGGCGGTTGGACTTCAATACCAGCGGCTTGCTGATCTTCACCACTTCCGGTGATCTGGCCAACCGTCTGATGCACCCGCGCTTCGAAGTGGAGCGCGAATATGCGGTGCGCGTGCAGGGAACCATGACCGACGAGCAGATGGCACAGCTGCTGAAGCAGGGGATCGACCTCGACGACGGGAACGTCAAGTTCGAGAAGATCGAGGACGAAGGCGGCGAGGGCTACAACCATTGGTATCGCGTGATGCTGAAGGAGGGCCGCAACCGTGTGGTCCGGCGCAGCTTCGATGCGCTGGGCTTGCCGGTCAGCCGGTTGATCCGGGTGCGCTTCGGCCTGGTCAACCTGCCGCCGCGCCTGAAGCGGGGGATGACCGCCGAACTGGGCGAGGGAGAGGTGGCGCAGGTGCTCGATTGGGTCGGAATGACCGCCGAAAGTGCCGATGTGGCAGCGCCCCGACCCGTTCGCAAGCCGCCCGCAAAGGATGGGCGCGGCCCGCGCGCCGCAACGGACCGTCCGCGGACGCCGTCGCGGGGCAGTGTGCGACAAACTAAAGCTGGTGCAAAACGCTGACTATCACTAGAATCTGCGCCGTTGATTAACGCCAAAACATAACCGATAGCATCGCAATGGAAGCCTGAATGGAAGACCGAGGCAACAAAACCATCATGTGCAGTGTTTTCTTCCTGGATATCGTCGAATATTCCAAGAAGTCGGTGGCTGGGCAGATTTCGCTGAAAGAGCGGTTCAATAGTTACCTTTCCGAGGCGATACGCGATGTGCCGGTCGCCGATCGCATCATTCTCGATACCGGGGACGGTGCGGCCATCAATTTCCTCGGCGATGTGGAAGATGCGCTCAAGGCGGCATTGAGCCTGCGCGAGAGTCTGCTGAAGGAAGACCCGAATTCCGATAATCCTTTGCTGGTGCGTATGGGGATCAATCTCGGGCCGGTGCGTCTGGTCAGGGATATCAACGGCCAGCCGAATATCGTCGGGGACGGTATCAATGTCGCACAGCGGGTGATGGGGTTTGCCGATTCCGGTCAGGTGCTGGTGTCGCGTTCCTATTTCGACGCCGTTTCGCGTCTCTCGCATCAATACGCCGAAATGTTCCACTACCAAGGCTCCCGCACCGACAAGCATGTGCGTGAGCATGAGGTGTACGCGATCGGCTATCCGGGCGAGATGGCGTCGAAGATATCCACGGCGGTTGCGGGGAGCGACGGGCAGGCTGCCGAAACCTCTTCGCCATGGACCCGGATCGGTCAGGTGTGGAATGCAGCAGCGGCGCAATTGGACGGTGTCGCGGCAACGCTGGCGGCCCGTATTGCCGGGATCGAACCGAGACTGCGCGCCATCTATGCCGGAGTGGGTGTCGTGTTGTTGCTGTCCGTCGGGCTGGTGGTAAAACTGGCCGGCAAGGATGCGGCGGACGATGCACAAAACGCCGCCGATGTAGTCCAGCCAGTATCGGCCGTCGTGGCTGATGTTTCGGCGGAGTCTCTGCCGGGTGGCAAGGTTGCGGAAGCTGCGCCAGTTCCGGACAAAAAGAATAACATTCTGCAGAAGCCTGCCGAGAAGAAATCACAGGCTGAAAAGAAGCCGGCAGACAAGAAGCCGGCAGACAAGAAGCCAGCAGACAAGAAGGCCACCGACAGCAAAAAGTCCGCAGCCCAGACCAAGGCGGATGAAGGTGCCAGGAACGGGAGCATGTTCGCGCCTGCCGACAGGGGCGCGAACGGGTTCGTCTCGGTCAGCTGCAAGGATGGCGCGGAAGTGTTCGTGGACGGCTCGCAAAAGGGCAAGACGAGTGGCGGCTCGCTGACTACGGCTGTCCCTCCCGGAAAGCATACCGTGATCGTCAGCCATAGCAGCGGCGGCATCTCTACCCAGAGCGTCGAGATCGCGTCGGGCAAGACGGTGCGTATCAGGCCGGGCTTTTGCGGCCAGTAGGAAATCGCGGCAATGAAGAACTCATTCGGACGGAAAACATGATCAGCCAACTGGGGCGCTACGAGATATTGGGCGAACTCGGGCAGGGCGCGATGGGCGTGGTCTACAAGGCCAGGGACCCGCTGATCGACCGGGTGGTCGCGATCAAGACCATCAATCTCGGACTGGCCCTGGAGGAGAAGGAGGAGTACGAGGGCCGCTTCTACCAGGAAGCCAAGGCTGCCGGGCGTCTCAACCATCCGAATATCGTCACCATCTACGATGTGGGCAAGAGCGGCGACGTCGCCTATATCGCGATGGAGTTCCTGCAGGGGCGCGAGCTGCGCGACATCATGAACGACGACGGGCGGCTGCCGGTCGATCAGGTGCTGGATATCGTCGCACAGGTGGCGCTGGGGTTGGCCTACGCGCACGAGCATGAGATCGTGCATCGCGACGTCAAGCCGTCCAACATCATGGTGGTGCGCGACGGTCATGTGAAGATCACCGACTTCGGCATCGCGCGCATGGCATCGTCGGCGGTGCGCACCCAGACCGGCATGGTGCTGGGCTCGCCCAAATACATGTCGCCAGAACAGGTGATGGGCAAGAACATCGACCAGCGTTCGGATATCTTCTCGCTGGGCGTGATGCTCTACGAGATGCTGACCGGACAGGCTCCGTTCAACGGCGAGAACGTCAACGCCATTATGTACCAGACGCTGAATGCGGCGCCGCCTCTGCCCAATCAGCTCAATCCGGGCGTACCCGAAATGCTCAATTTCATCGTCGCCAAGGCGCTGGCAAAATCGGTCGACGATCGTTATCAGAACGCGAAGGACTTTGCCGACGACTTGCGTGCGTGTCGCGATACCATTCCGCGCTCTGGGCAGCCTCTCGATGTGTCCAAGGCACCGGCCGGGGGCGAGAAGAAACTGCCTGACGCGATCGCGGTGACAGGCAGCCGGAACGCCGATGCCGAAGAGGCGGCGGGAGCGGCCTCTTCGGCGAAACTGTCGCAGGCTTTTGACTCCGGTGCCGCGACGATGCGTCTGGCTGCGATGACCGCCACTTCGGAAGATGTGGATCAGTTATCAAAGACTCTGAAACTGGCGCGCCCAAGCATGGAAGAGATCAACCGCAGTGCACAGACCGTCAAGGTGCCCAAGGCCGCGCCCCCGCGTCCTGCGGTGCCTTCATCGCCGGCCCGTTCGGTCGCTCAACCGTCCCAGCCCGTTGCCGCGCCTCGCGTCGGCAGCTTTTTGTTGTTCGTTATCGTGGCGCTGGTGTTGCTGGGCATAGTCGCCATCTTTGCGTCCTGATCTGCTGCTGCCCGGAATGGCGGTCCATCCTTCGCCGCGTCTTGCCGCCCTGTTGCTGTTGTCCCATCTGATCGCCGTTTGGGCGGCGTATGCCTGCAACGTGTCGGCGCCATTAGCTGTGGGGATGTCCTTGCTGGTGGCGGTTAGTCTGGTTTATCACCTGGCCCGCGATGCGTGGTTGTTGTTGCCGGCATCGTGGCACCGACTCTCCGTCGAGGATCGCGTGGCGACGGTCAGTGTTCGCGACGGTTCCGTGCTGGTCGGGCGGATCCTGGACGGCAGTGTCGTCACTCCCCATTTCGCGATATTGCGCGTCAAGCCGGACGGCAAGCACCGGCCGGTTGCGCGCGTAATCTTCCCGGATGCACTGGGCGGGGAGGGATTCCGCGAACTGTGCGTCCGCCTCCGATACGACTAGCGTTTCGCCGGCGTGAGGATGGTCGGCAGCGCGGTCGGCAGCATCTCCGGATAGTCCTTGCTGAAGTGCAGGCCGCGGCTTTCGTGGCGCAGCAGCGCGCTCTGCACGATCAGTTCCGCGTTCATCACCAGATTGCGCAGTTCCAGCAGGTCTGAGCTGATGTGGAAGTTGGTGTAGTACTCGTCGATCTCGTCCTGCAGCAGTTTGATCCGGTGCTGCGCCCTCTGCAGCCGTTTGTTGGTGCGCACGATGCCGACGTAATCCCACATGAAGTGGCGCAGTTCGGCCCAGTTGTGCGAGATGACGATCTGTTCGTCCGCGTCGGTGACTCGGCTCTCGTCCCATGCGGGTAGCGCCGGCAGCGAATGGGGCGACTTGCCGAGGATATCCTGCGCCGCGGCGCCGGCGAATACCAGACACTCCAGCAATGAGTTGCTGGCCAGCCGGTTCGCGCCGTGCAGGCCGGTGTAGGCGGTCTCGCCGACGGCATACAGGTTTTCGATGTCGGTGCGCGCGGACAAGTCCGTCATGACCCCGCCGCAGGTGAAGTGCACCGCCGGTACCACCGGGATCGGCTCCTTGCTGATGTTGATGCCGAGCTTGAGGCAGTACGCGTAGATGGTCGGGAAGTGTTCCTGCAGGAATTCGACCGACTGGTGCGAGATGTCGAGATAGATGCAATCCAGTCCGTGTTTCTTCATCTCGAAGTCGATCGCGCGCGCCACTACGTCGCGCGGCGCGAGTTCCGCGCGCTCGTCGTGGGCCGGCATGAAGCGCGTTCCGTCCGGCAGCTTCAGGATGCCGCCTTCGCCGCGCACCGCTTCGCTGATCAGGAAGGACTTGGCATGGGGGTGGTACAGACAGGTCGGATGGAACTGGATGAATTCCATGTTGGCGACGCGGCAGCCGGCGCGCCAGGCCATCGCGATGCCGTCGCCGGTCGCCGTATCCGGGTTGGTGGTGTAGAGATAGACTTTGCCGCTGCCCCCGCTTGCCAGTACGGTATGCTGCGCCGCGATGGTGACGACTTCTTCGGTCAGTGAGTTCAGCGCGTAGGCGCCGTAACAGCGGTTGTCGGGCAGTCCCAGCTTTCTCCCGGTGATGAGGTCGACCGAGATGTGGTTCTCCAGAACGGTGATGTTCGGGTGGCGCAGTACTTTCGCGGCCAGCGTCTCCTGTACGACCTGGCCTGTCGCATCGGCCGCGTGGATGATGCGGCGCTGGCTGTGTCCGCCTTCCCTGGTCAGGTGGTAGCCCATGCCGCTGGAATCGTCGCGGGTGAACGCCACGCCCTGGGAGATCAGCCAGTCGATCGCGGCCTTGCCGTGTTCGACGACATAACGGGTGACGGCTTCGTCGCACAGGCCGGCGCCGGCGGTGAGGGTGTCGCGGATATGCGCATCCAGCGTATCCTCTCCGGACAGCACGGCGGCGATGCCGCCCTGCGCGCGGCTGCTGGCGCCGTCCAGCAGGCCTTTCTTTGTGATCAGCCCGACCCGCTGGCGGTCGGCCAGTTTGAGGGCCAGCGTCAGGCCGGCGAGGCCGCTGCCGATGATCAGCGTGTCGAATTTCAGCACTTGCATGTCCGATGAGTGTTCCAGGCCGGAACTATAGCAAAAGAGTCGGTCACTGAAAGAATCCGTTTGCAAGGAACGGAACTTATTCGGCGTCAACCGGTCGCATTCACCGCGTTGCCCATCCGGCTGACGCAAGCGAAGCGGAGCGGTTATACTGGCGGCCCGCGATGCAAGCGGCAGTCAAAACGATAATCGGAATAATCTGGGATGGCAGATCGGGAAGTCGATCAACTGTTGGTGGAGCGGGTTCAGCGCGGCGACAAGCATGCCTTCGATCTGCTGGTATCCAAGTACCAGCGCAGGCTCGGGCGGCTGATTTCGCGGTTCGTGCGCGACCCGGCCGAGGCGGAGGATGTGACGCAGGACGCTTTCGTGAAGGCATATCGGGCGTTGCCGGGCTTTCGCGGCGAGAGTGCGTTCTATACCTGGCTGTACCGTATCGGTATCAATACGGCCAAGAACCACCTGCTGGCGAACAAGCGGCGCGCGCCGACGACGACGCTGTTCGATACCGACGATGCGGAGTCGTTCGAGGAAGCCAGCCTGTTGCATGAGGTCAGTACGCCGGAAAACGAACTGATGAGCAAGCAGGTTGTCGATGTGGTGCAGGCGTCGCTGCAGCAGTTGCCCGAGGATCTGCGCAGCGCGTTGACGCTGCGCGAGATCGAAGGGCTGAGTTACGAAGAGATCGCCAGTGTGATGAATTGCCCGATCGGCACGGTGCGATCGAGGATTTTCCGGGCGCGGGAGGCGGTAGCCGAGAATCTGCGTCCGTTGTTAGAAACCAGCAAAGGCAACAGGTGGTAGACATGAAACAGGAAATTTCGGCATTGATGGACGGCGAACTGTTCGAGGACGAGGCGGAAAGCCTGTTCGGTGAAATCAGGCGCGGCTCCGACACCCACAAGGACTGGGAGATCTATCACCTGATCGGCGACGCGCTGCGCCAGCCCGAACACATCCACAGCGATCTGAGCGCCAAGGTGCGG
This sequence comes from Gallionella sp., assembly GCA_035654695.1. Lineage (GTDB taxonomy): Bacteria > Pseudomonadota > Gammaproteobacteria > Burkholderiales > Gallionellaceae > Gallionella. The sequence continues at coordinate 89,593 of DASRWG010000004.1, forward strand.
GAGCGCATGCGTGACGAGCCGGTCGTGCTGGCGCCGCGTGCCCGCGCGACGAAACAGAAGGCCCGTGCATTCGCCTTGTCTGCTGCGGCTTCGCTGGTGGCGGTCGGCGTGGTGGCATGGATGTCGCTGCAGATCACTCCGGAAGCCGCGCCGCAACTGGCGGCTCAGTCGGGCGCGTTGCGTCCGGCGAGCGCACAGATCCAGCCCAAGGCCAACGATTACCTGATGGCACACCAGGAATTCTCTCCCAGTGCGGACATGAACGGCGGCGCTTCCTACATCCGCACCGTTTCGTACAGCACGGAGGCGAAGTGACGATGAGGGCAGGCATCGCGTTCGTCGGTTTGCTGCTGGCCGTCGGCAATGCCCATGCCGAGGGCCGTCAGGTCAGCCTGGACTGGCTCAAGACCGTGGCGTTCGCCAGTCATCAGACCGATTACAGCGGTGTGTTCGTCTACCAGTACGGCGGGAAAGTGGAGACCTCGCGCATCATCCATGTAGTCGAGGCTGACGGCGAATATGAGAAGCTGGAGTGTCTGGACGGGCCGAAGCGCGAGATCATCCGCCACAACGGGCATATCTGGGAATACAACAACCACAAGATGGTGCGGGCCAGCAGTCAGGGGCGGGGCAAGTTTCCGTCGCTGCTGCCGGAGCAATTGTCGGCACTGAGCGCGAACTATCAGGCCAGCCAGGTCGGCGTGGAACGGGTCGCGGGTTACGATGCGCAGGTCGTCCTGTTCCAGCCCCGGGACAACCTGCGCTATGCCCACAAGTTGTGGGTGCACAATGTTTCCGGCTTGTTGCTGAAGGCATCGGTGCTGGACGACAAGAATCGGCCGGTCGAGCAGTATGCCTTCACCCAGTTGCAGATCGGCGGCGGTGTCGACCGCTCGTGGATCAAAAATGCCCCTTCGATGGCGGAGCGAGGCTCAGGCGATGGTGCACAGGCCGTCGGTGTGCCGGTGAACAGTGGCTGGGTGGTGGACTCGTTGCCGGCCGGATTCAAAAAGACCATGGAGATCCAGCGCCCGATGCGGGGCCGGCATGCACCGGTGACGCAACTGGTCTTCTCCGACGGGTTGAGCGCGATCTCGGTATTCATCGAACCCGACGATGGCGACGAGGATGACAACAGCGGCCTGTCGACTCGCGGCGCGATGAATCTTTTCCATAAGGTCGCGAACGGTCATCTGATCACCGTGGTCGGCGAAGTCCCGGCGCGCGCCGTGATGCAGGTTGCCGATTCGCTGCGATACAACGGCCCGCAATGACGCTTGAAACGCGTGCCACAGTGGTGCGGGTCGAGGGGGCGGTCTCCTTCGTCGAGGCAGTCCAGACCGGCAGTTGCGGTCAATGCAGCGGCAAAGGCTGCGGAACGGCGAAGCTGTCCCAGGCGTTCTGTAGAGAGCCTCGCCAATTCAAGGTGGACAATCCTATCGGTGCAAAAGTCGGCGACCAGGTCGTGGTGTCGGTTGCGGACGGTGCTGTGCTGCGCGGCATAGGCCTCGTCTATCTGTTGCCGCTGGCGCTGCTGGTGGGCGGTGCCGCACTGGGCAATGCCGTTGCGGCGACGGATGGCCTTCGCGACGGTTATGCCGCTGCAGGGGGAGCTTCCGGACTGATCGCCGGTTTTCTACTGTCGCGTTGGCTGGACTCCATGCAATCCGGCCGGCTGCCGTGTATCGTGCGGCAATGGCGCGATGATTAGCTGATTCTTGCCTCATTCGAATACCACTTGAATTATTGAGGGGGAGTCACAATTTAGCCGGCCGAGACAGATGACTAACGTCTCACACTATATTTTTTGCTTAATGCTTAATTGTGGAGGCTTGCATGTTCAGAAATGTAATTTCCTGCGTCTCTCTAGTAATAGGGTTGATAATGGGAGGCGCGGTTTATGCTGAAAAATTACCTGACTTTACTGATCTGGTCGAAAGACAGGGGCCGGCTGTGGTCAATATCAGCACCACGCAGATCGTGCGCAGTGTCCAGGGATTTCCGGGGATTCCCGAGGGAGATCCCTTCTTCGAGTTCTTCCGCCGCTTCGCGCCGCAGATCCCGCGCGAACAGGAGTCCCAATCGCTGGGTTCCGGTTTCCTGATCAGCGAGGACGGCTACCTGCTGACGAATGCGCATGTGGTGGATCGCGCCGACAAGATCACCGTACGCCTGACCGACAAGCGCGAGTTCAAGGCCAAGGTGATAGGCGCGGACAAGCGCACCGACGTCGCGCTGCTGAAGATTGAGGCCACCGGCCTGCCGAAGGTCAGGCTGGGTGAGCCGGACAAGCTCAAGGTCGGCGAATGGGTGGTCGCGATCGGCTCGCCGTTCGGTTTCGACAGCAGCGTGACGGCCGGCATCGTCAGCGCCAAGGGGCGCTCCCTGCCGCAGGACAATTTCGTGCCCTTCATCCAGACCGACGTCGCGATCAATCCCGGCAATTCCGGGGGGCCGCTGTTCAACATGAACGGCGAGGTCGTCGGCATCAATTCGCAGATATATACCCGTTCCGGCGGCTCGATGGGCCTGTCGTTCGCGATCCCCATTGATGTGGCGATGCAGGTATCCGACCAGCTGCGCAGCACCGGCAAGGTCACCCGCGGCCGCATCGGCGTGACGATACAGGAGCTGACACGGGAACTGGCCGAGTCGTTCGGCCTGAGCAAGCCCGAGGGCGCGCTGATCAGCTCCGTGGAAAAGAACGGGCCGGCCGACAAGGCGGGCATCGAGGCCAGCGACGTGATCCTCAAGTTCGACGGCAAGGCGGTCGTCAGCTCCAACGACCTGCCGCGCATCGTCGCCGCGACCAAGCCCGGCAGCAAGGTCGTCGCCGAGCTGTGGCGCAAGGGCGAGGTGAAGCAGGTGACCGTGGTGATCGCCGAGATGCCCGAGGAGGGCAAGTTGGCGAAGGCGGTGAAGAAGCTGGAAGACGACGTTGCCGAAACGATCGCCCGTCTGGGTATCGCGGTCAGCGAATTGACGCGTGAACAGGCGCAGGAACTGCAGGTCGGCGGCGGCTTGCTGGTCGAAGACGTCAAGGGGGCGACGGCACGTGCCGCCGGATTGCAGCGCGGCGACGTGCTGCTGGCGATAGGCAACATGCCGATCCGCTCGCTGGCGCAATTCAACGACATCCTGAAGCAGGTTCCCAAGGGGCGCAATGTCGCATTGCTGGTGCGACGCGACAATGCGGCTTCCTATGTGGCGATCCGCCTCGACGAGAAGTAAAGGGAACCTCGAATAACCTACTGCGCGGCTCGATTCACCTGCAAGGCCGGCGGGTGCCCGGCGGCTTTGCCGCCACCCATTCGCTCGCGGCGTTGCGCTGACCAGCGACTTGGCTGGCGTTGTTTGCCAGCTTAGTCGAATGGCCATGCAAAGCTCCGTGCGCTCCTTCGATTTGGCTCAGGACAGGCTTGCACTCAAGCCGCTCGCTACGGTTCTTCGGGGTTCCGTTCACGGTTCTGCGAACCACGCCCAAATCGGCTAGAATCCGCCCTTCGCGAATTCGGCCGATTTTGGCTTTATAACCAGATATTCATGCAACATATCCGCAATTTTTCCATCATCGCCCACATCGACCACGGCAAGTCCACGCTGGCGGATCGGATCATTCACCTCTGCGGCGGCCTGTCCGACCGCGAAATGGAGGCGCAGGTGCTCGACTCGATGGACATCGAGCGCGAGCGCGGCATCACCATCAAGGCGCAGACCGCGGCGCTGAATTACAAGGCGCGCGACGGGCAGATATACAACCTCAACCTGATCGACACGCCGGGACACGTGGACTTCTCCTACGAGGTGTCTCGCTCGCTGTCCGCCTGCGAAGGCGCGCTGCTGGTCGTGGATGCCTCGCAGGGCGTGGAGGCGCAGACCGTGGCGAACTGCTACACCGCGCTCGACCTCGGTGTCGAAGTCGTACCGGTGCTGAACAAGATCGACCTGCCTTCGGCCAATCCGGACAACGCCATCGCCGAGATCGAGGACGTGATCGGCATCGACGCGCACGACGCGGTGCATTGCTCGGCCAAGACCGGCCTCGGCGTGGAGGACGTGCTGGAATCGCTGATCGCTAAAGTCCCTGCGCCTAAAGGAGATGCGGATGCGCCGTTGCAGGCGTTGATTATCGACTCCTGGTTCGACAACTATGTCGGCGTGGTGATGCTGGTGCGCATCGTCAACGGCACGCTGAAGCCCAAGGAAAAAATCCTGTTCATGGCGACCGGCGCGCAGCACTTGACCGAGCACATCGGCGTGTTCACGCCCAAGGCGCAGGACCGCGATACGCTGTCCGCAGGGCAGGTGGGCTTCGTCATCGCCGGCATCAAGGAACTCAAGGCCGCCAAGGTGGGCGACACCATTACCCATCAGGCCAAGCCCGCCGCTGCCGCCTTGCCGGGTTTCAAGGAGGTGCAGCCGCAGGTGTTTGCCGGCCTGTTCCCGGTGGAGTCCAACCAGTACGAGGCGCTGCGCGATTCGCTGGAAAAACTCAAGCTCAACGACGCCGCATTGATGTTCGAGCCGGAAGTCTCGCAGGCGCTGGGCTTCGGCTTCCGTTGCGGCTTCCTCGGCCTGCTGCATATGGAGATCGTGCAGGAGCGGCTGGAGCGCGAGTTCGACATGGATCTCATCACCACCGCGCCCACGGTGATCTACGAGGTGGTGCTGCGCGACGGCACGGTGCTGATGGTGGACAACCCGTCCAAGATGCCCGATCCGTCGAAGATCGAAGAGATTCGCGAGCCCATCGTCAACGTGAACCTGTACATGCCGCAGGAATACGTCGGTGCGGTGATTACGCTGTGCACCCAGAAGCGCGGCGTACAGATCGACATGAGCTATCACGGTAAGCAGGTGCTGCTCAAATACGAGATGCCGATGGGCGAGATCGTGCTGGACTTCTTCGACCGGCTGAAGTCGGTGTCGCGCGGCTATGCGTCGATGGACTACGAGTTCAAGGAGTATCGCGCTGCCGACGTGGTCAAGGTGGACATGCTGATTAACGGCGATAAGGTGGATGCGCTCGCGGTGATCGTGCACCGCGCCAACAGCCAGCACCGCGGACGCGAGGTCGCGGCCAAGATGCGCGAACTGATCCCGCGCCAGATGTACGACGTGGCGATCCAGGCGACCATAGGCTCGAACATCATCGCGCGCGAGAACGTCAAGGCGATGCGCAAGAACGTGCTGGCCAAGTGCTACGGCGGCGACATCTCGCGCAAGAAGAAATTGCTGGAGAAACAGAAGGCCGGCAAGAAGCGCATGAAGCAGGTGGGTACCGTGGAGATTCCGCAGGAAGCCTTCCTGGCGATCCTGCAGGTAGAGGATAAATGACGATGGATTTCGCGCTGATACTGTTCCTGTTATTGCTGTTGACCGGCGGCGTGTGGCTGCTGGACCGCTTCGTGCTCGCGGCCAAACGCGGCGAGGGCGTAGAGGAGCCCTGGTGGGTCGAATACGCCAAGAGTTTCTTTCCGGTGATCCTGGTGGTGTTCTTCATCCGCTCCTTTCTGGTCGAGCCGTTCAAGATCCCGTCCGGCTCGATGATCCCGACGCTGCAGGTGGGCGACTTCATTCTGGTGAATAAGTTCACCTACGGCATCCGTTTGCCCATCGTCAGCAAGAAGATCGTGCAGCTCAACGACCCGCAGCGCGGCGACGTGATGGTGTTCCACTATCCGGAGAATCCCTCGCTGGACTATATCAAGCGCGTCGTTGGGCTGCCCGGCGATACCGTCGAATACCGCAACAAGCGCCTGTGGATTAATGGCGTGGAGCAGAAGCAGCAGGCCGACGGCGATTACAATTACGTCGAGACCGGCCTGAATTTCGTGCATACCGAGAAGCGCATCGAGACGCTGGGCGAGCATAAGCATGAAGTGCTGGTCAATCCCGAGGTGCCGACCTTGCACCTGAATGCGGTGGCCGTGTTCGAGGGACAGGAGAACTGCAGCTACGACGACGACATGGTGCGCTGCAAGGTGCCGCAGGGGCATTACTTCATGCTCGGCGACAATCGAGACAACAGCCGCGACAGCCGCTACTGGGGTTTCGTGCCTGATCGTCAGATCGTCGGCAAGGCGTTCTTCATCTGGATGAATTTTTCCGATCTGAAACGGATCGGCTTGTCTGTCAACTGAGGGGAGAGAACAAAATGAACAATGCAATGCCAGCCAAACAACGGGGATTGAGTTTTTCCGGCTTCATATTTGGCGCGTTCCTGTTGGTCTTGATCAGTATCACCGGGCTGAAACTGATTCCGGCCTATATGGAGAATGCGACGATCAAGAACCTGTTTGTCGTGATCGCCAATGATCCCGAGATGCAGGGCGCCAGCGTCGGCAACATCAAGACGTCCTTTATCAAAAGGGCCTCTATCGAGAATGTCACCGCGCTTACTGCCGACGACATCAATATCGACAAGGCTGATGGGAAGTTGGTGTTGAGCGCCAGCTATGCCGTCAAGGTGCCATTGGTGGCCAATGTCAGTCTGTATCTCGAATTCAATCCGTCCAGTGGCCAATAGAGATACTCTCTGTAAAAAATTGGGGTATGTCTTTGCGCAGCCCCAATTGCTGGAACGTGCGCTGACTCATCGCAGCTATGCGCCGGAGCATAACGAGCGGCTGGAGTTCCTTGGTGACAGCGTGCTGGGTTGTGTGATTGCAAAACATCTGTACACCGCTTATCCGCAGTTGAACGAGGGCGACCTGTCCCGGCTGCGCTCCAACCTGATCAAGGAAGAGACGCTGGCGGGCCTGGCCCAGCAGCTCGATCTGGGGACTTGCCTGAAGCTGGGCGAGGGCGAACGCAAGAGCGGCGGATTCCGCCGGCCTTCGATACTGGCCGACGCGATGGAAGCGCTGTTCGGCGCGGTATTGCTGGACGGCGGCTTCGAAGCGGCCGAGAGAGTCGTGCTCGGATTGTTCGTGCCCTATCTGGCCAAGGTCGACGTGCTGACGCTGGGCAAGGACCCCAAGACTTTGCTGCAGGAGCATCTGCAGGCACGCCGCATCCCGCTGCCCGCTTATAGCGTCATCGAGATACAGGGCGAGGCGCATGCGCAGTCGTTCCAGGTCGAGTGCGCGATTCCGGGATTGAAGATCACCACGCGCGGCGAGGGCAGCAGCCGCCGCAATGCAGAACAACAGGCGGCGCAGGCCGCCTACCAACAACTCAAGGTGCGCTGATACCACAGGACATCACATGACAGAACAACAAGACTCCATTGCTTCCGCCACCGAAGCCTTCCGTAGTGGCTTCATCGCCATCGTCGGTCGTCCCAACGTCGGCAAGTCCACGCTGCTGAACCACCTGATCGGGCAGAAGATCAGTATCACCTCGCGCAAGGCGCAGACCACGCGCCACCGTATCCACGGCATCCTCACCGACGAGCGCGCGCAATATGTGTTTGTCGACACGCCCGGCTTCCAGACCAAGCACCTGAACGCGTTGAATCGCGGCATGAACCGCGTGGTCACCAGCAGCCTGCGCGATGTGCAGGTGGTGGTATACGTGCTGGAGGCGTTGCGTTACGACGAGCGCGACCAGGAAGTGCTCAAGCTGCTGCCGGACAACCGCCCGGTGCTGCTGGTCATCAACAAGATCGACGAGGTCGAGGATAAGGGCAAACTGTTCAGCTTCGCCGAACGCGTCGCGCAGGACTTCAAATTTGCCGAGATCGTGCCGGTCAGCGCCAAGCAGGGCACGCAGCTCGACCAGTTGCGCGATGCCTTGTATCGCCACCTGCCGGAAGGCGAATTGATCTACAGCGAGGACGATGTCACCGACCGCAGCGAACGTTTCCTCGCCGCCGAGATGCTGCGCGAGAAAGTGTTCCGTTTCACCGGCGAGGAGCTGCCGTATTCGACCAGCGTGGTGATCGAGCAATTCAAGCTGGAAGGCAAGCTGCGCCGCATCCATGCCGCGATCCTGGTGGACAAGGAGGCGCACAAGGCGATGCTGATCGGCAAGAAGGGCGAGAAGCTCAAGGAGATCGCCACCCAGGCGCGCCTCGACATGGAAAAACTGTTCGACGGCAAGGTGTACCTCGAAGTCTTCATCAAGGTGCGCAGCGGCTGGGCCGACGATGCGCGCGTGCTGCGTACGCTGGGCTACGAATAAGGTCCAGCCTGTATTTTCTTCGTGACCGATTGACAATAATTCTGCAAATCGCCAAGCTGCGCATATGTCGAACCTGTCCAGAAAATTTGTCGCCGTACTGATGCTGCTGTGGCTGCCCCTGTCGGGCGGCAGCGCGCTCGCGGCTTCGCTGGCGATGCAGGCCCAGCAGGGCTCCTGCCATCAGGCGGCCATGCAGCACGACGAGGACATGTCCATGCATCATCACGATGCCATGCCCGCTATGCCCGATCATTCGGTGTCGCACGATCAGTCGAATACCTCCTGCAATGACTGTGGCATCTGTCATCTGGCATGCAGCGGTTATCTGGCTGTGCCGGGTCTCGCGGCGATGGATATGCCGCAAGCCGTTGCGACAACGACCCCGTACACGGTTTCGTTCCACTCCGTCACTTCCGTACCGCTGGTCCCTCCGCCGCTCGTTCGCGCCTGACGCGGGACGAGTCCGTCTGCTTTTCGTAATTCGATCCAGTCACTGACCTCGTTCCGCATCGTTCGGCGGCCGCATCGCGTCCGTCCGATGGAATCAATGCGAGGAACGGATCATGATACGAATACCGATTTACCTGCTCGTGGGCATGCTGCTCGGCCCGATTCCGGCCATCGCTGCCGGTCTGGGCAGCGACGTCGCCGGCTTGCTGGCCTATGCGCGCGAACACAATCCCGAACTGGCAGCGATGCGGCACGAGGCGGATGCCGCAGAGCTGCGTGTGCAGCCCGCCGGCGCATTACCCGACCCGGTGCTGCGCGCCGAACTGATGGACGTCACCAATCAGGGCACGAACAAGGCGGCGAGCCTCTGGCCGTCGCAGGTGGGCAGCACACGTTATCTGGTGATGCAGAGCCTGCCGTGGTTCGGCAAGCGCGGCTTGCAGCGCGATGTTGCCGAGGCGCAGGTTCGTCAGGCCGACGGCCAGGTTGCCATGACTTGGGCCGAACTGGCCGCACGGATCAAGACGGCCTATGCCGACTACTATTATCTTTCCGGCAGCGAACGGCTGGCGCGGCAGACGCTGGAATTGCTGGCCACGCTGGAGCAGATTGCGCAGACGCGCTACGCCAACGGACTCGGTGCACAGCAGGATGTCATCCGCGTGCAGGTCGAGCAGACCGGCTTGCGTGCCGAACTGCTCGATATCGAGAACGAGCGGCATCACCAGCAAAGCCGGTTGAATGGTCTGCTGTCGCGCCCCGCGATGGCCGAGCTGGCTGAGCCGTCGCAGTTGCGGCGATTGCCTGCCGCGGCGCAACTGGACTATCCGTTTCTGGAGCAGAAGCTGCGCGCGCGCAACCCGCAGTTGCAGATCGCCGAGGCGCAGATCCAGTCTGCCGAAAAGAGCCGCGACCTCGTCCGGCTCAATCGCTATCCCGGCTTCACGCTGGGCGTAGCACCCACCCAGTCCGGCAATTCGGTGAGGAGCTGGGACCTGATGGTCGAGTTCAACATTCCATTGCAGCAAGACACACGCCGTTCGCAGGAGCGCGAGGCGGAAGCCATGCTGGCCGCGTCCGGCGCGCGCAAGGAAGCGCTGCTTAACCAGACGTTGTCCGAACTGTCCGAGAGCCTGTACGGGCTGGAGACCGCCCGCCGCACCGAATCGCTGGCGGCGACGCGATTGCTGCCGCAAAGCGAGCTGACCTACCAGTCCGCGCTCGCGGGCTACGAGACCGGCAGGGTGGAGTTCGCGATGCTGATCGAGGCGCAACGGCAAATCCTGAAGGCGAAACAGCAACTTCTCAAGGCGCAGGTGGATGCGCAACTGCGGCTGGCCGAGATCGAACGTTTGTTGGGAGAAGAATTATGAAAAACATTTCCGTAATCATCGTCGCCGTGCTGGCGTTGCTGGGCGTGGCCGCGGGCGGTTACTGGCTGGGTACGCGCTCCGCCGCACCGTCATCGGAAGCCGTCTCAGCCAAGAGCGAGCGCAAGCTGCTGTACTACCGCAACCCGATGGGGCTGCCGGACACTTCGCCGGTGCCGAAGAAGGATGCGATGGGCATGGACTACGTGCCGGTATACGAGGGCGATGCGGAGCCGGGCGGCGCGAACCAGATAACCATCAGCACCGACAAGGTGCAGAAGCTGGGCGTGAAGAGCGAAGCGGCGGCGCTGCGTGCGCTGGACAAGACGCTGCGCGCGGTCGGGCGTATCGAGATCAACGAGCGCCGCACCTTTGTCGTCGCGCCCAAGTTCGAAGGCTGGGTGGAACGCCTGTACGTGAATACCACGGGCCAGGCGGTCGGCAAAGGCCAGCCGCTGTTCGAGGTATACAGCCCGGAGCTGCTCTCGGCACGGCGCGAACGCGAACTTGCCGCGCAAGGCATTGCCGCGCTGAAGGATGCGGACGACGAGGCGCGCGACGGCATGCGCCGGCTCGCCGAATCCAGCGCCGCGCGCCTGAAGAACTGGGACATCGCGGACGGTCGGGTGAACGGCAACCGTGTGACCTTCCATGCGCCGGTTGCCGGCGTCGTGCTGGAGAAGCGCGCGGTGCAGGGCATGCGCTTCATGCCGGGGGAAGAGCTGTACCGTATTGCCGACCTGTCCACGGTGTGGGTCGTCGCCGATGTCGCCGAACAGGATATCGCCGGGATCAAGGCGGGCGATGCGGTGCGGGTCAAGGTCGATGCGTATCCGGGGCAACGTTTCGACGGCAAGATAGCCTTCGTCTATCCGACGCTGAACAGCTCGACGCGCACGGTGCAGGTGCGGGCGGAACTGGCCAATCCGCTGGGCTTGCTGAAGCCCGCGATGTTCGCGCAGGTCGAGCTGCCGGTGGGCGGTGCAAGCCCGGTGCTGACCGTACCGGCCTCGGCGGTGATCGACAGCGGCGTGCGGCAGGTCGTGCTGGTGCAACTGGCCGAGGGACGTTTCGAGCCTCGCACCGTCACGCTGGGCACGCACGGCGACGATTACGTCGAGGTTCTCTCCGGCGTTAAAGAAGGCGAGCGGGTCGTGACCTCGGCCAACTTCCTGATCGATGCGGAGAGCAACCTGAAGGCGGCGTTGTCCGGCTTGGGCACCCATGCGGCGCACGGCGGAGCCACGGCATCGCCCGTCGAACAGAAGCCTGTGCTGCCGGCAACGGTTGGGCACCAAGCGCAAGGCACGCTGGAAGCGGTCAACGCCGACGGAACGGTCAGCATCACGCACGGACCTATCGAGTCGCTGGGCTGGCCGAGCATGACCATGGACTTCGAGCTGGCGAATTCCTCGCTCGCGCAAGGCATCAAGCCCGGCAGTTCGATCACGTTCGAGCTTGTCGAGCGCGGCGAGGGCGTATGGGTGATCACTAAACTGCGGGCCTCATCTCAACATGAGGGGCACTAACGCAATTCCTTCCCCATCAAGGGGAAGGTTAGGATGGGGATGGGGGCAGAGAGTGTCTTTCACATTCGTTCCCTCCCCTTCAAGGGGAGGGGTAGGGTGGGGATGGGTTTGCAAACCGGGAGAAATAAAGTGAAAGGCCAAACAAACACTTTCGTACTTAAGAATCGCATACAGCGTGCACTGCGTCGCAACATGACCGACGCAGAGAAATTGCTTTGGCAAAAGTTGCGCGGTTGCCAAATCAATCACTGTAAATTCAGGCGGCAGCATCCTTTCGATAATTTCATTCTGGATTTCGTGTGTCTGGAAGCAAAGTTGGTTATAGAAATTGACGGAGGGCAACACAACGAGTCAAGCAAGGATGCCGTTCGCGATCAGGCTTTGACCAAAGCCGGATTTCGAGTAATGCGATTCTGGAACAATCAGGTAATGACTGAGTTGGATGCGGTGGTTCAGGCAATTTGGGTGGCCTTGGGACCCCACCCCCATCCTAACCTTCCCCCTGAAGGGGAAGGAATATCCGAGGATTGATTATCATGCTCAATAAAATCATCGACTGGTCGGCACATAACCGTTTCCTGGTGCTGCTTGCGACCCTGTTCATCACGCTGGCGGGTATCTATGCAGTCGTGAAGACGCCGCTGGATGCGCTGCCGGACCTGTCCGACGTGCAGGTCATCGTCTATACCGAATATCCGGGGCAGGCGCCGCAGGTGGTGGAAGATCAGGTCACCTATCCGCTCACCACGGCGATGCTGTCCGTGCCGAAATCCAAGGTGGTGCGCGGCTTCTCGTTTTTCGGCGCGTCGTTCGTGTACGTGATCTTCGAGGACGGCACCGACATCTACTGGGCGCGCTCGCGCGTGCTGGAATACCTGAATCAGGCCGCGGGCCGTTTGCCGAAGGGCGTGTCGCCGCAACTGGGGCCGGATGCCAGCGGCGTGGGCTGGGTGTACCAGTACGCGGTGCTCAGCGAGAAGCTCAACCTCGCCGAGCTGCGCACCTTGCAGGACTGGTATCTGCGCTACCAGCTCACCAAGGCGCACGGCGTCGCCGAAGTCGCCTCGGTCGGCGGCTTCGTGCAGCAATATCAGGTCACGGTCGATCCGGTGAAGCTGCGCGCCTACAACATCCCGCTCGCCAAGGTCGCGCAAGTCATACGCGACAGCAACCGCGACGTCGGCGGGCGCGTGGTGGAAATGGCCGAGACCGAGTACATGGTGCGCGGCCACGGCTACCTGCGCGGCAACAGCGACATCGAGAACCTGGTGGTGAAGGCCGAGCGCGGCACGCCGGTCCTGCTGCGCGACATCGCGCGCGTCGAACTCGGGCCGGACGAACGGCGCGGCCTCGCGGAACTGAACGGCGAAGGCGAAGTGGTGTCCGGCATCGCGATGGCACGCTACGGTCAGAACGCGCTGGAGGTGATTGCGAACATCAAGGCCAGGATCGCGGAGATCACCCCGGGATTGCCGGAGGGCGTGAGCATACAGGCGGTGTACGACAGATCCGAGCTGATTCAGCGCGCCATCGCCACGCTGAAGACGACCCTGCTGGAAGAAGGATTGATCGTCGCTCTGGTGTGCATGGTGTTCCTGATGCATGCGCGCAGTGCGCTGGTTGCCATCGTCATGCTGCCGATCGGCGTGCTGATCGCTTTCATCGCGATGCGCTTCCTGAACCTGAACTCCAACATCATGAGCCTGGGCGGGATCGCGATCGCCATCGGTGCGATGGTGGATGCGGCCATCGTGATGATAGAGAACGCGCACAAGCATTTGGAGCGCATGAAGGACGGCGACTCGCGGGCGGAAGCGATGATCATGGCGTGCAAGGAAGTCGGCCCCGCGCTGTTCTTCTCTCTGCTGATCATCACCGTGTCCTTCCTGCCGGTGTTCACGCTGGAGGCGCAGGAAGGGCGGCTGTTCGCGCCGCTGGCGTACACCAAGACCTTTGCGATGGCGGGTGCAGCCTTGCTGTCGGTGACGCTGGTTCCGGCGCTGATGCTGCTGTTCATCCGCGGCCGCATCAAGCCGGAGGCGGAGAATCCGCTGAACCGCTGGATGATTGCTATCTACCGTCCGCTGATCGCCGGCGTGCTGCAACGCAAGAAGGCCACGCTCGCCGTCGCCGTGCTGGCACTGCTGTTGAGCGTGTATCCGGCGATGAAGCTGGGCAGCGAGTTCATGCCGACGCTGAACGAGGGCACGCTGTTTTACATGCCCGCATCGCTGCCCGGCATGTCGGTGACCAAGGCTGCGGAGCTGCTGCAGACGCAGAACAAGATCATCAGGAGCTTCCCCGAAGTCGCGTCGGTGTACGGCAAGGCCGGACGCGCACAGAGCGCCACCGATCCAGCGCCGCTGGAGATGTTCGAGACGGTGATCAACCTCAAGCCGCAGGAGGAATGGCGGCCCGGCATGGACACCGACAAGCTGATCGCCGAGATGGACAAGGCGCTGCAATTCCCCGGCGTGGCGAACTCGTGGACCATGCCGATCAAGGCGCGTATCGACATGCTCTCCACCGGCATCCGCACGCCTATCGGCATCAAGGTTTACGGCAAGAATCTGGAGGAAATGGAGCGCGTCGCGAAGGAGATCGAGGCTGTGGTGCGCAAGGTGCCGGGTACGAGTAGTGCCTTCGCCGAGCGCATCACCGGCGGTTTCTATCTCAATATCGAGCCGGACCGGCAGGCGTTGGCGCGTTACGGCCTGACGGTGGGCGAGGTACAGGAGGTGATCGCCACCGCGCTGGGCGGCGAGAACGTCACTACCACGGTGGAAGGGCTGGAGCGCTTCGGCGTGAATATCCGCTACCCGCGCGAGTTGCGCGGCACGCCGGAGCAGATCGCGCGCGTGGTGCTGGTTCCGACGATGGACGGGGCGATGATCCCGCTCGGCCAGATCGCCAAGGTGAGCATCAGCAAGGGTGCGCCGTCGATACGCACCGAGAACGCGCTGCTGTCCGCCTATATCTACGTGGACATCCGCGATCGCGACATCGGTTCCTATGTGGCCGATGCGCGCCGCGCAGTGGCCGAACAGGTGAAGTTCCCGCCCGGCTATTACGCGACCTGGAGCGGCCAGTTCGAATACATGGAACGCGCCGCCGCGAAGATGAAGATCGTGATCCCGATCACGCTGCTGCTGATCTTCCTGCTGCTGTACCTGAACTTCAAGCGCGTCACCGAGTCGCTGGTGGTGATGCTGTCGGTGCCGTTCGCGCTGGTCGGCGGCGTGTGGCTGCTGTGGCTGCTGGACTACAACCTGAGCGTCGCGGTCGCGGTCGGCTTCATCGCGCTGGCCGGCGTCGCGGCGGAGACCGGCGTGGTGATGCTGATCTATCTGGAGAGGGCGTGGCAGGAAGTCCAGGCACGCTGCGCAATCCCTCTCCCCAACCCTCTCCCGCAAGCGGGCGAGGGAGCGAACGAATCGCTACGCGAATATCAAATTAACGAAGGCCGCAAGCCGACCGCCGCCGATCTGCATGCGGCGATCATGGAGGGTGCGGTGGAACGCGTGCGTCCCAAGATGATGACCGTGGTGGCGATCATGGCCGGACTCTTGCCCATCCTGTGGAGCAGCGGCACCGGCTCCGAAGTGATGCGCCGCATCGCCGCGCCCATGGTCGGCGGCATGGTCTCCTCGGCCGTGCTCACGCTGCTGGTGATCCCGGTGATCTACGCGCTGATCAAACGGCGCGAAATATCTTCAACATCAAACTCAATCTGAAAGGAAACATCATGAGAAAACTTACCCTCGCATTAGGTCTGGCCATCGCCGCAGGTTGCGCAACGGCGCAAGCCGCCACGCATGAACACGACATGTCGCAACAACAGGCGGCATCGCAACCTGCCGCCGCAATGCACCAAGGCTCGGGCGTGCTGAAGGCGGTCAACACAGGCAAGGTGCAGATTGCGCATGAGCCCATAGCCGAACTGGGCTGGCCAGCGATGACCATGTGGTTCGCATTGCGCGCTTCATTGCCCAGAGGCCTCAAGGCCGGCGATGCCGTGCGCTTCGAGTTGGCGCAGGAGAACGGCAAGCAGTGGGTGATCGTTGCGATCAGGCGCAAGTAAATTCCGGAAACAGATAATGGCTAACTGCTGCAACGACAAGGCATGCGAACTCGACGCGCTCCGTGGCCGCCAGAGCGCTACACTCAAAACCGTGCTGGCGATCAATGCCGCAATGTTCGTCGTCGAGCTCACGGCAGGCCTGCTCGGCGACTCGATCTCGCTGGTGGCGGATTCGCTGGATATGCTGGGCGATGCGATGGTGTACGGGTTCAGCCTGTATGTCGTCGCGCGCAGTCCGGCGATGAAAGCCAGGGCGGCGCTGCTCAAGGGCGGGATCATGGCGGCCTTCGGTTTGTTCGTGCTCGGGCAAGCGATCTACCGGATCGCATTCCCGCAGCTTCCCGTGTACGAGGCCATCGGCGCCATCGGCTTGCTGGCGCTTGCCGCGAACGGCACCTGCTTCTTTCTGCTGTGGCGGCATCGCGCGGACGACATCAACATGAGCTCGGTGTGGCTGTGTTCCCGCAACGACATCATCGCCAACATCGCGGTGCTGTTTGCCGCCGTTGGGGTATGGCTCACCCATTCCGGTTGGCCGGACATCCTCATCGGTCTGGCGCTGGCCTCGCTGTTCTTGCATTCCGCATTCCATGTGTTGCGCGAGGCATTCAGGGAACTCAAGGCAGCTAGCGCAACAGCTCAGGGTAATTTCAATGCATGAAAGGAAACCATATGAGAATTATTAAACAACTGATGATCTGCATGGCACTGACTATCGCCGCTGTCGGCATGGCGCAAGCCGCAACGGTGATGACGGTATACAAAAGCCCGGCCTGCGGTTGCTGCGAGAAGTATGTGGACTACCTGCGCGAGAACGGCTTCGCGGTGAAGGCGGTGAACGAGACCAACATGGATGGCGTCAAGAAACGCCATGGCGTATCCCATGTCGCCAGTTGCCACACGGGGCTGGTCGGCGGATATGTGGTCGAGGGCCATGTTCCGGTTGCCGCTATCCGCAAGCTGCTCAAGGACAAGCCTTCCATTGCCGGTATCAGCGTTCCGGGTATGCAGATGAATTCGCCGGGGATGGGAGAGATGGAAAAAGGAACACTGACCATTTATGCCGTTCCGAAAAGTAGGGGGAAACCGTATGTGTTTTCAGTCGAGTAGCGTGTAACTTGCCTCCTTCGTCTGGCGGCGAACCGGAAGGGGGCATTCAGGCGGAAAGACCATTAGGTCACCCTACGTGCATCATCCAACCATCAGGAGAACGCCATGAAAATGAAGACTATCTTGCTTGCATTGTCCTTGGCGGCATTCGCCGCCTCTGCCGCATATTCCGAGGAGGAGAATTATGCCGATTCCGCAGCGGAAGCGCCGATGGCAGGGAAGGCGGAACCGGACGATCCGGTGAAGGAAGCCGATCAGATGGATGAGAAAGCCGACCAAATGGATGGGAAAGCCGGCATGCCGATGCCGGATCCGGCATCCGGTGTGAGCAAGCAGGATTCCATGGGAAAAATGGATATGCACGATGACGCCCAGGACAAACGATAGTCCTCGCATTTCCGTGCGTCCGCAGGATGCCATGCGACGCACCGTAGGTCCTCCAGTTGCAGCGGAGATGGGAATCGCCAAGCCGCTTCAATTCGGCACGGGGGCGTTCGTGTTATTGCTTGCGATCAATTTCGGGGTGGTCGGCCTGATTTCGGGAACGAGCTTCGCGCTCGAACAGTTCGCGAAATACTGGTATTTCATCGTGCCACTGGCGCTGGGCTTCGGCCTGCAGGTCGGGCTCTTCACATACCTCAAGCGCCTGGTCGGACAGCATGGCGCGTCGGGCAAAGTGGTCGCGGCATCCGGCACGACCTCTACCGCCGCGATGGTTTCCTGCTGCGCCCATTACCTGACCAACATCTTGCCCATTCTGGGCGTCACCGGTTTTCTCGCCGTGGTTGCAGAATACCAAATCGAGCTGTTCTGGCTTGGACTGGCGTTTAACGCCGCCGGCGTCGCATACATCTCATTCAGGGTTGTTAACGCATCCAAGGAGCATAGGAAATGTTAAAGAACCTTTTAATCTGCTGGACGTTTGCCGCAACCTTCATCCTGATCATCGGCGATGGCATGGCCGGAGAAATAAAGTATGCACCGCAAATCAGCGAAATGTCCGGCATCAAGGTGACAGTCACACCGCACGCTATCGCCGACGCGAAAGAATGGGATTTTGAAGTGGTTCTTGAAACCCATACCCGGTCGTTGAGCGAAGATTTGGCAAAAACTTCCACGCTTATCGCCAACGACAAGCAGTATGCCCCCTTCGCCTGGAAAGGTACGCCTCCAAACGGGCATCATCGCAAGGGGGTCCTGCGCTTCAATGCCGTTACGGCGCAGCCGCAATCGGTGGAGCTGCAGATCCGCCTGGCTGGTGAAGAAGCTCCTCGGAAATTTTCATGGGTGCTGCACGTCAAACAGAAATGACAGCGTTGCCTCTCCATCACGAAGATAGTGTCATGATCCCGGCTTCGGCCGAACGTCTGTTCGAATTTGCCGACGTGCACGCGAGCCTATCCGCACACATGGGACAACCTTCATGGAAGATGGGCTGGGGCCGGATGGAAATCGCGCCGGACGAAGACAGGGGAAAAAGCGTCGGTTCGCACATCCGGCTGGACGGAAAGATTCTCGGCATCCGCCTCGCGCTCGATGAGGTCGTGACCGAGCGCAACCCGCCGCAAAGCAAAGCATGGGGAACGACGGGTTCGCCACGGTTGCTGGTGATCGGACATTACCGCATGGGATTCGAGATCACGCCGCAGAGGAGCGGTTCGCTGTTGCGAGTATTCATCGACTACGCACTCCCGGGTTCCGTCCCCGCTCGCTGGCTCGGCCGCCTGCTTGGCCGCTATTACGCCAGATGGTGTGTCCGGCAGATGCTGGACGGCGCGGTAAGTCACTTCAGTGATTTCATGACGGTAAAGGAACAGGCAGGCGCAGCATTTGTGGAGGCATTGACCGAAGCGCTGGTATCCGCGAACGCGAAACCGGCCTGCATTCCAAACGGGTCGCTTGCCACACTCTGGTGCTGGCGCGCCGGTTTACGCAAGATCCAGGACGCCTGCGTCAGATTTACTGGGGAGCACTGCTGCACGACATCGGGAAGATCGGGATACCCGATGCCATCCTGTTGAAACCGGGGGCGCTCAGCGAAGACGAATGGCGGGAGATGCGGACCCATCCGGAGAAAGGTTTCCGGATCGTGTCGCAAATTCCCGGCATGGAAGAAGCTGCAGAGATCGTACTCAGCCACGAAGAGCGCTTCGATGGGCGCGGTTATCCGCGCGGCCTTCGTGGCGAACATATCTGTCTGGGAGCGAGGCTCTTCGCGGTGATCGATACCCTGGATGCAATGACTTCGGACCGCTCTTATCGCAAGGCGATGACATTCGTCGAGGCGAAGGCGGAAATCGTCAATATGAGCGGCACCCAGTTTGATCCGGCTGCAGTACAGGCCTTTGAGGAAGAAGAGACCGCATTGCGCGAAATGGTCGAGGCCAAATGCATGCAGTCGGGCGATCCGGATTTCCCGGATGAAACGAGGCACCTGAAAGGAACAGGCCATGAACACAAGCACTGATCCTGTATGCGGCATGACGGTGAAACCGGATTCGCCGCACCGCTTCGAATACCACGGCATCGAATATCGTTTCTGCAGCGCGAAGTGTGCGGCCAAGTTCCAGGCGTCGCCCAAGACTTATCTTGAGCCGCTCGCGGCGGAGCCGGCCAGGCCGGGCGCGATATACACTTGTCCCATGCATCCGGAAATCCGCCAGCCCAAGCCGGGAAACTGCCCGAAGTGCGGCATGACGCTGGAGCTCGAATCCCCGGCTGTCACGGGCGCGGTGGAATACACCTGCCCGATGCATCCCGAGATCGTGCGCAACGAACCGGGCAGCTGCCCGAAGTGCGGCATGGCATTGGAGCCGCGCAACTCACCCGTGGAAGACAATACCGAGTTGAACGATATGACACACCGCTTCTGGGTGAGTGTCGCGTTGGCCTTGCCGGTATTCGTCATGGCAATGGTTTCCGATCTTGCGCCGCAACTGATGCCGGATTTCGTTTCGATGACGGTGCTGCAATGGCTGGAATTCGCATTGGCCACCCCGGTGGTGCTGTGGGGCGGCTGGCCGATCTTCAAACGCGGCTATGAATCGGTAATCAACCGCAGTCTCAACATGTTCTCCCTGATCGCACTCGGCGTCGGCGTGGCATGGATATACAGCGTGGTGGCGATGCTGCTGCCGGGCATCTTCCCGCCCGCGATGCGCAGCATGATGGATACGGTGCCGGTATATTTCGAAGCCGCTGCAGTGATCATGGCTTTAGTGCTGCTCGGGCAGGTGATGGAACTGCGCGCGCGCAGCCAGACCAGCGCAGCGATCAAGCTGTTGCTGGGCCTCGCGCCGAAGACCGCGCGCATCGTGCGCTCCCCTCTCCCCAACCCTCTCCCGCAAGCGGGCGAGGGAGCAAACGAATCGCTGCGCGAATTTCTCCTTAACAGCATCGAAGAAGACATCCCGCTGGAGCAAGTGCAGCCAGGTGACGTGCTGCGCGTGCGTCCCGGCGAGAAGGTTCCGGTGGATGGCGTGGTGCTGGAAGGGACTAGTGCGCTGGACGAATCCATGGTGACCGGCGAATCCATCCCGGTGGAAAAAACGGCGGGCGCACGATTGATCGGTGCAACGGTGAACGGCACAGGAAGCCTGTTAATGCGCGCCGAGCGGGTCGGTGCCGACACATTGCTGGCGCAGATCGTGCACATGGTGAGCGAAGCACAGCGCAGTCGCGCGCCTATCCAGCGGCTGGCCGATGTCACCGCAAGCTACTTCGTACCGGCGGTGATAGGCGTTGCGCTGGTCACCCTGATGGTTTGGGGTTTCTTTGGGCCGGAACCGCGTCTCGCTCACGCCGTCGTCAATGCGGTGGCGGTACTGATCATCGCCTGTCCCTGCGCGCTGGGGCTGGCCACGCCGATGTCCATCATGGTCGGCACCGGCCGCGGCGCGACGCTCGGCGTGCTGATCAAGAATGCCGAGGCGCTGGAAACCATGGAGAAGGTCAACACACTGGTGGTGGACAAGACCGGCACGCTGACCGAAGGCAAACCGAAGCTGGTCTCGGTCGTTCCGTTGGACGGATTCGATGAAGGCGTCGTGTTGTGGCTGGCCGCGAGTATCGAACGTGCCAGCGAACACCCGCTGGCGGCCGCGATAGTGAAGGGCGCTCAAGACAGAGGCATCGTGCTCAAGCCTGCCGGCGAGTTCCGTTCGATCACCGGCAAGGGCGTGACGGGATCGGTCGAAGGCCGTGCGGTCGCGTTGGGGAACCTGAAACTGTTCGAGGAACTGCATATCGATGCGGCCGATCTGCCCGTGCGCGCCGAGGCTCTGCGTAGCGACGGCCAGACCGTGATGCTGCTGGCGATCGACGGCAAGGCGGCGGGGCTGGTCGGCGTGGCCGATCCGGTCAAGGAATCCACGGCGGAAGCGATCCGTGCGCTGCATGATGAAGGTGTGCAGGTCATCATGCTCACCGGCGACAACCGCATCACCGCGGAAGCAGTGGCGAAGAAACTGGGCATAGACCGTATCGAGGCGGAAGTGCTGCCCGAGCAGAAGGCCTCCATCGTCAAACAACTGCAAGCCGAGGGACGCATCGTCGCGATGGCGGGCGACGGCATCAATGACGCGCCAGCCCTGGCGCAAGCGCAGGTGGGCATCGCGATGGGCACCGGCACCGACGTCGCGATGGAAAGCGCCGGTATCACGCTGGTCAAGGGCGACCTGCGTGGCATCGTGCGCGCCTTGCGCCTGTCACGCGCGACCATGAAGAATATCCGCCAGAACCTGTTCTTCGCCTTCATCTACAACGTGCTCGGCATCCCGGTTGCCGCCGGCGTGTTGTACCCGTTCTTCGGCCTGCTGCTGTCGCCCATCATCGCGGCGGCGGCGATGAGTTTCAGCTCGGTGTCGGTGGTCGCCAATGCGTTGCGGTTGCGCCGCGCCGTTCTTTAATCGGGAAAGCGGGGAGGGCCTGTTCGTAAATACCCCTGTTCCCAACCCCTATTTGAGGTTTTGCCTGTCGGTCGAGCTTGCTATTCTGATCCGGATAATGGATGCCTCTCGGAGGCGGAGAGCATCGTCTCACGGCGGGCTGGGCCGATAACTAAAGCGTTATGCTAGGGGGATGTCGTGCAGAACAGGAATGCCCACGTAACACAAAAGGAAGTGCCGTTTCCGCAGAATACGGTGCTGATCTCCCGCACCGACACCAAGGGCATCATCACCTATGCCAACGATGCGTTCGTCGAAATATCCGGCTACTCCCGCGAGGAATTGATCGGCAAGAGCCACAACATCGTGCGCCACCCGGATATGCCACCGCAGGCTTTCAAGTGGCTGTGGGATACGCTGAAGGAACGCCGCCCATGGCGCGGCACCGTCAAGAATCGCTGCAAGAACGGGGATTACTACTGGGTGCGCGCTACTGTTGCGCCGGTGTTCGAAGGCGGCGAGGTGATCGGGTACTCCTCGGTGCGGCGGCCACCGACCCGCGAGCAGGTCGCCGAGGCCGATAGTCTGTATCGCAAACTGAACCAGAGCGGCGAGCAGTTGGTTTCTCGCTTCGAGTGTTTCAAATTCGGTAACTGGGCGTTGTCGCGAAAACTGCAGTTTGCGATCCAGGTTACTCTGCTGGCGGCGCTCGGATACGGTCAATATTTCGTATTCGAACACATGAAGGAAGATGCGCGGACTGCCGCGATCAGGGATGCTGGAAAGCTTTCCAACGAGATTGTCGATAGCTCCAACATGCTGATGGTCGCCGGGCAGATCGGTAATCCCGATCTGCGCAAGTTGCTGCTGCACAAGATATCCGTATCCGAGGGCGTCAGGTCGGTGCAACTGGCGCGCGCCAAACCTGTGGTCGACCTGTACGGTCCCGGCCTGCCGGAAGAGCAGATCGCAAACGACGTACAGCGCCGCGCGATCGAGACCAAGCAGCAGATCGTAACATTCAACAAGGAGGGGACGCATGTCCATGTGGTGACGCCCTACCTGGCCAGCAAGGACTTCCACGGCACCGACTGCACCGGTTGTCACCAGGTCGAGGAAGGGGTGGTGCTCGGGGTGTCTGAACTGGAGATCGACGTGACGCCGCAGTTCGATGCGATCGCCAGGCTCGAACGCCGCACGCTGATCGGGCAAATCGCGCTGCAGGTGTTCCTGTTCTTCTATCTGGCTTTTCTGGTCAAGAAGTATGTCGCGAACCCGGCCGATGTCGCACAGCGCGAGTTCGAGAAGCTGATGCAGGGCGACATGAACGAGGAGATCGACATTCGCGGACGCGACGAACTGGGCGTGTTGCTGTGCGGCGTGCAGACCATGCAGTCCTATCTGCGCACCATCGTTGACGAGGTGGTCACGCCGGTCGGCAAGATGCAGCAGCGCATTTCCGATATGGGCACGCGGGTCTCCAGCGTTGCAGACAATGCGGCGAACGAACGTCAGCATATCCAGCAGATCGTCGGCACGATGGAGGGCTTCAGCCGCTCGGTTGCCGAGGTCGCCAACATGGCCGGAGATTCGCTCGGCGATGCGCGGGCGATGCAGCAGGTGGTCGAGGAGAACAGCCGCAACATGGAGCTCAGCATCGCCGCGACCAGCAGGGTGGCGGATACCGTGCAGGGCACCAGCCGGACGATCTCAGACCTGGGCAGTGCGGTCGAGAACATCGGCTCCATTGCGAATACGATCAAGGAGATCGCCGAGCAGACCAACCTGTTGGCGCTGAATGCTGCGATCGAGGCGGCACGCGCCGGCGAGCAGGGGCGCGGTTTCGCCGTGGTCGCCGACGAGGTGCGCAAGCTGGCGGAGCGCACCGCGTCCAGCACCAAGGACATCACCCGCACCATAGGCGAAATCAGCACCATCTCGGATGCGGCGGTAAAATCGATGCACGATGCGGTGACCGAAGTGGAGACCGGCATTGCCCTGATCCGCAAGAACGGCGAGGGCCTGAAGGAGATCATGCAGGCGACCGGCAGCGTCTCGCAGCGCATCGAGCATATCGCCGGTGCGTCGAAGGAACAGTCCGAGGCGGGCGCAAGTGTGTCGGCCAGTCTGGAGAGCATCAGTTCCCTGGTGGACAGCAACGCGCAGGCCGCCGTCGAGGCCAGGGCCGAGGCCGAGGAGCTGGCGAAGGCAGCTGTGGAATTGAGGAAAGCCGGTTATCCGCTGACCAAGTGCGCGATCGGCTGAGCTAAGGTATGTGACCACGCGTTGTCGGCGTGAGGTCTGCGGTGGTATAGACTTGGTTGTTCGTACGTTCCGCTTTTCGGAGGTGTGCAATCATGAAATTTGTGCCCAGTCTTCCCCCGCCGAAGATCACCGGAGTGTGGGACCGGTTGACGGTGAGCGGCCTGACGGCGGTCAAGGCGGTGAAGTCCGTCGAGCCGCGCACGCTGCCGCCGCTGGTGACACCGCCGCGGCATGAGGAGCCGTTGCGGGAAGCGACGGAGCGGCGCCACGATACTCAGCTGCATGGCGACCGGCGCACCTATTGCCGCCGCTCCCGTCACCTGCCGGTGGTGGTCGAATTGCGTTCCGGACTGGAGCGCAGGCATAACAAGCAGCGGACGGATGACCCGACCGAACACATCGATATCGAAGCCTGACCCGGCGGCCTTGCTTGGCGGGCGGGCCGCGCGGGTTTTTCTGTTAGACTCCGTCCATTGCGCCTTCCATGCGACCGGGAGGCTCTCACATTCGATATCCAGACCGTGAAGCTAAGACAAAAATTCTTTCTGCTGATCTTCGGGATACTGCTCGGTTTTTCTGCGCTGGCCTGGTTTTTCTCGCTGCACCTTTTGTCGCAGGTCAATGAAAAGTGGACGACGATGTTCGCCGGCCGGCAGGTGATGTTCGACAAGCACCGGACGCTGCTGCCGCTGACGCGCGAGATCGCGCTGGCCAGACAGATGGCGGCAGATCCGGCGTTGCTGGACATGGCGCTGCATGAGGACGATCCGGCGGCGCGCGCGCGCGCGATCAAGGTCATGGAGACTTACCGGCAGAACTTCCGCGACCAGAGCTATTTCGTGGCGTTCGCGCGCAGCGGACATTACTATTTCAACGATGCGGATAACCGGTATGCCGGCAGGCAGCTGCGCTACACGCTGTCATCCGCCAATCCCAACGACAAATGGTTCTATTCCACGCTGAAGAGCGGCAAGGATTATCAGGTCAATCTCGATCCGGATGTGCATCTGGGGGTCACCAAGGTCTGGATCAATGTCTTGTTGAAGCGCGGTCCGGAGGTGCTCGGCGTGATCGGCACTGGCATCGACATCACCGACTTCCTGAGCGAGACCGTCGACATTCATCAGCCCGAGGTGCACAACCTGTTCGTCGATCGCGACATGGCGATTCAGTTGTACCGGGACCAGGAGCTGATCGATTACGCCAGCATCACCAAGGACGTCAAGCAGCGCAGCAGGGTAGATGCGCTGTTGTCCGACCCCGCCGACATCGAGAACCTGCGCCAGGTGATGATGCGGCTGGAGAATTCCGGCGAGGCGGTGTCCACCCTGTGGGTGACATTTCAGGGTGAGCGTCACCTGCTCGGCGTCTCCTGGGTGCCGGAGATCGGCTGGTTCGCCCTGACGCTGATCGACGTACATAGCCTGTTCTTCCCGGAAGGCCTGCTGCTTGTGCCGCTGGCCTTCGGTCTCGTGCTCTTGCTGGCTTTGCTGTTGGTCGGCTGGCTGGTGCATCGCTGGATCCTGGCGCCGATCGAGTGCCTGCGCACATCGATGGCCGAAGTCGAGCATGGCAACTACCGGATCGATCTCGCGGCGATAGGCAAGGGCGAGATCAGCGAATTGTCGCGCCAATTCACCGGTATGGTGAAAGTGGTGCGCGACACCCGCAACGAACTCGAAGGCAAGGTCAGGCAACGTACCGAGGAGTTGCTGCGGCTGACCGAGGTCGATCAACTGACTGGCCTGTTCAACCGGCGCGGCATGCAGGAGCGCTTCGATCAGGAAATGGCGCGCCAGAAGCGGCAGGGCGGGGCGCTGGGGCTGCTGCTGCTCGACCTGGATCACTTCAAGCAGATCAACGACCGTTACGGTCATGCCGCGGGCGATGTCGTGCTGAGTGCTTCCGCAGCGGTGATTCTCGAGAGTATTCGTGCCTACGATCATGCAGCGCGCTGGGGCGGCGAGGAGTTTCTGGTGCTGTTGGCCGAATGCGACGAAGACTCGCTGCTCCGCGTGGCCGAGCGCATCCGCAGCGAAATCGAGAAACTGGAGATGGTCGGAGGCGAGGGCGCGATCCGCTGTACGACCAGCATAGGCGCGTATTACGCTCCGGTGCCGGAGGAGCAGGACAGTATGTTGCGCAAGGCAGATTTGGCGCTGTATCAGGCCAAAGAAAGCGGACGTAACTGTGTCCGTTATGTTGCCCGATAGCCGCAGATGAAACACCCTTGGAACAAGTCCTCCCTGCTGCAATCGCCGCCTTTTCGGCCGCTGCACCTTGTCATCGAGCGTCTCGGCAGAGATTCTTTCCCGTCGCTGCAGGACTGCAATGCGTTGCTGACATCCACTCCGATCGCTGTCCGTAGCGGCTTGCCGCTGAGTTTCGTGGCACAGGAATACGGCAGGCTGCCGTTCGAGGCGCAGTACGAGCCGCGCTGCTACCTGAAGGGCGAGGTGCAGACCCGGGCCGACAACTGGCATGACCTGCTGAATGCGCTGGTGTGGCTGGTCTTTCCCAAGGCCAAGGCCGCGATCAACTCGCGTCACTACGAAGCGCTGACCGCCGGGGCCGCCTCCGCCTCGTCCGCAGGCGCGTCGCGCAGCCAGCGCGGCGCGGTGCGAGACATGAACACGCTGTTCGACGAGTCCGGCGTGATCGTGGCCTGCGCGGACCCTGAGCTGGCCGGATTGCTGCGCGATTTTCGCTGGAAGGAGTTGTTCTGGTCGCAGCGCGAGCGGGTGGGGGCATCCATGGATTTCCTACTGTTCGGGCACGGCCTGTACGAGAAGGCGCTGCAACCCTATGTCGGGATGACCGGGCAGGGTTTGCTGCTGCCGGTGGAGCAAGAGTTCTTCGGCTGGCCGCTGGAGCGCCGGCTGGCCAATCTCGACGAGCTGCTGGCGCAGTACCTTGCCGCGCCGGAATATTGTCGCGATACCGCCGAACTGACCCCGGTGCCGCTGCTCGGCGTGCCGGGCTGGACGCCCGATAACGACAGTCCGGCTTATTACGACAATACCGCGTATTTCCGGCTGGGCAGGCGTCGACAGCCTGCTTGAGCCCTCCTCCGGCGTGTAAGTCCCGGTTTCAGTGAGAGATCACAAGATCGTCAGAATGTAA
The DNA here is from genome assembly GCA_035654695.1 of Gallionella sp. GTDB lineage: Bacteria > Pseudomonadota > Gammaproteobacteria > Burkholderiales > Gallionellaceae > Gallionella. Next base: position 116,534 of record DASRWG010000004.1, read on the forward strand.
ATATGCTTGAAGGCCTATATATTCAGGCCTATATATGCCGAAATATATAGGCATTTCGGCATATTGTTTTATCTCTGTCATGCGCCTAAGGTCGCCCCCTGAAGCAAGCGTTTTCGACAGACCACTATAAAAAAATCGGCGGCTGTCGCTTTTCAGGGAGGTGACACATGCGTGTTTCAACTCGTTTGAAAGATCGCTCGACTGGTGTCTCTATCGGCGGTTTGCCTGGGCTTTTACTTGCCTGATCGCCGCGAAAGACGCCCCCATGCTAACGTTATTGGCGCTCGCCGAATGCCTGTACTTGCACATCCAGCGCCTTGTGCAATGGGTATCCATATCGCATCGCCCGTACTACCGCTGCATGCGCATCGCGCCCATCGATAAACACAATCATCGCTATTCCCCGCAAAAGCCGGACTGGCTCAAGCATGAAATCATCCGCCTCAAAGCGCACATGCCCCAAGCCGGATGCCGCACCATCGCCGACATCTGCAACCGCCGTTTTGCCGCATCCCGCAAGATAACCGTCGGCAAAACCTACGTTCACGAAACCTTGCAGCGGCACGCTTATGAAGTGCTGATCCTGTGCCGCAACCTGAAACAAGCAAAACCAAAATCCGTTCCGCGCAATCTCATCTGGGGAATAGACCTCACCGGCAAGACGGATGCTCACAAAAGCTTGCATTCAATATTCGGCATCATCGACCACGGTAGCCGTGCCTTGCTGCACCTGCAAGCTCTGCAAGACAAGAGCTCGCAAATGCTGATCGCTTGTATCACTGAGATCATCCGCATCCACGGCAAACCCAAAGTCATCCGGACTGACAACGAATCCATTTTCACCTCAAAAACATTCCGCATCGAACTTAAGAAACTAGGCATCCGCCATCAAAGCACCACACCTGGATGCCCGTGGCAGAACGGCAGAATCGAACGGCTATTCGGCACACTGAAACAAGTACTCGATTGCTGGATCGTCTCGGGAATCGCACAACTCAACCGCGACCTCGATACCTTTCGATATTGGTACAACCATATTCGCCCACATCAAAACTTGGATGGTCGTACTCCGGTGGAAGCCTGGAATGGAATCGAGCTATACGTAAAACCGGTAAAACAAGAACTTTGGTTCGAAGCATGGGACGGGCTGCTGAGTGGATATCACCTGAGGTACTAGCGACGTGGGCAGAGCGAAAGAGAAACAGAACAACCTGACCGAGACAGCGACAAGCACTGTCCGCGATGTAACGCCCAAAATCGAAAAAATCGTGAAGAAGCGACAAAGCAGCGAGCGGAACGAACAAAAACGGATGAAGTAAGCGAACGGAAGCGGAAAAAACTGACAGGAGATGCGAAAAAAATGAAGAAATTGATACGAAAAATAGAACGGCGGACGTGCGGACGGGACACCGCCAACGCCGTCGCCGCATTGCAGACCCTGTACGCGGCAGACCCGGTAAACGCCATCGTCACCTTCAAGGAATTCGCCGACGCCCTCAAACAGGAAGGCACGGTCGGCTACCAGGTGATCGATGCGCTACGCGCGC
>DASRWG010000005.1:0-56909 GCA_035654695.1 Gallionella sp.
GGAACCGTTGTCGCCGACGATGGGCTTGGGCATGAAGGTCGCGGTCTTGCCGTACTGGTGTGCGACGTTGTGCACGACGTACTTCAGGGCCTGGGTCTGGTCGGCGCGGCGCACCAGCGTGTTGAACTTGGTGCCGATCTCGCACTGGCCGGCAGTCGCCACTTCGTGGTGGTGAACTTCGACTTCGATGCCGATGTCTTCCAGCGCCAGACACATTGCGGCGCGGATGTCGTTCAGGCTGTCGACTGGAGGAACCGGGAAGTAACCGCCCTTCACCATCGGACGGTGGCCGGTGTTGCCGCCTTCGAACTTCTCGCCGGTGGCCCATGCAGCCTCTTCGGAATTGATCTTCAGCGTGCAGCCGGACATGTCGACGGTCCAGGTCACGGAGTCGAAAATGAAGAATTCCGGCTCGGGACCGAAGAATGCGGTGTCGCCCAGGCCGGTGGACTTCAGGTAGGCTTCTGCACGCTTCGCGATGGAGCGCGGATCGCGGTCGTAGCCCTTGCCGTCGGTCGGTTCGATCACGTCGCAGGTGATCACCAGCGTGTTCTCGTCCATGAACGGATCGAGGTAAGCGGTAGTCGGATCCGGCATCAGCAGCATGTCGGAAGCCTGGATGCCCTTCCAGCCGGCGATCGAGGAGCCGTCGAACGCGTGACCGTCTTCGAACTTGTCCAGGCCCACGTACTTGGCAGGCACGCCTACGTGCTGCTCTTTACCGCGGGTATCGGTGAAACGGAAATCCACGAACTTGACGTCGTGGTCTTTAATCATCTTCAACACATCATTTGCCGTCATCGACATAACTCTCTCCAAGGATCAAATAAAACAGCGAACAAAATCATCAAACCCGAAATTCAGAATGCAGAAAGCGTGCCAACTCTATCTACATAGTAAGGCGGCATTGTGCCATAAGCCCGCGACACGGCACAGAAAATATTTGCACCAAAACGGAGCGCTCAAGGCATGCCGGCGCACTATTCCAGTGCGCCGCTGCGACAAATCTGAATGGAACGGAAATACTCGTCGTTATGAACCAGCGCATCGCACTGCGCCTGCAATGCCTCGGCCCGCCCGGCAGGCAATTCCCGTGACGGGAAGAATATCTCCGCGTCGACTTTTCCGTCCAGGTAATGGAACACCACCCGGCGCGCCCGGATGGAAGGATCCCCCAGCCGCGCGGACAAGTGTTCCAGCAATACGAAACGATCCGGCAGATGGGCATTTGGCCTCACCTTGCGGTCGTCCTCGGGATCGATATGCACCATCACATCCAGCACATGATGCTTGGTCAGCACCGCCTGCCGTGCAGCCTCGGCAATGTAATGCCCTTCCGAGACGCTGATCTTCGGATCGACCACGATGTGCGCATCGACCAGCGCGTTGTCGGCCATCTTGCGGGTGCGCAATTCGTGCAGGCCGCATACGCCGGGAGTGTTGCGCAAGGTGTCGCGTATGGCCTTGACCTCCGCCGCATCCAGTCCGGTGTCGATCAGCTCGGCCAGCGCTTCCTGCGCCAACTTGACACCCATGCGGGCGATCATCACACCGACCACCGCCGCGGCAATCAGGTCGAGAAAAACATACCCCATCAGGTTGCCGGCGATGCCTATCAACACCACCAGCGAGGAGGCCGCGTCGGAGCGCGAATGCCAAGCGTTCGCCGCCAGCAGTTGCGAACGCACCCGCTTCGCGACCGCCATCAGATAATGGAACAACCCCTCCTTGGCAACCAGCGTCAACAGCGCCACCCACAACGCGACCGGGTGGACAGGCTGCAGGTTTGCCGGATCCTGCAGCTTCATCCCGGCGGCGATCAACAGGCCGACGCCGAGCGCCGCCAGCGCGGCTCCCAGCAGCAGCGTCGCCGCCGTCTCGATGCGCGCATGACCATAGGGATGCCGGGCGTCGGCATGACGGCTGCTCTCCCGGTTGGCGAACAGCACCAGGAAGTCGGACAGCAGGTCGGACAGCGAGTGCAGGCCATCCGCGATCAGCGCCTGCGAGCGGCCGAAATATCCGACCACCAGTTGCAGCACCGTCAGCAGCAGGTTGATACCGACGCTGACCCAGGTGCATCGCTGCGCGGCGGCGAACCGCTCCGGATGCGCCGGATCGAACGGTTCGGTGCCGCCTTGGTGGGTTTGCGAATGGGAGTGGTTTTTCATATCGGTTATAGTGTGGCCCTGCGGCGCAGCATAACATCCGCGCCGAGTCGATTAAACATTGTCTGAAAGAGAACCACCATGGGAACCATCACCAATATCCTGCAAACTGCCCAGCTGCGCGCCAAAGAACTGAATCTGCCTTACGAGGGCGCACTGACGCCGAAGGAAGCCTACGAGATCCTGCAATCCGCACCAGGCGCAAGGCTGGTCGACGTGCGCACCCGCGCCGAATGCGACTGGGTGGGCCGGGTTCCGGGTGCCGCCGAGATCGAGTGGGCCTCTTATCCCGGCATGCAGCGCAATCCGAACTTCATGGCGCAACTCGAACAGTCGGTCGATAAGGAGTCGCTGGTGCTGTTCCTGTGCCGCACCGGACAGCGCTCCCATGCCGCGGCCGCACTGGCGACCGAAGCCGGCTACGCCGATTGCTACAACATCCTGGAAGGCTTCGAGGGCGACAAGGACGCCGCCGGACAGCGCCGCGCCACCAACGGTTGGTGCGCCGCCGGCCTGCCCTGGCAGCAGGGCTAATCGCGCGGGCACGGCCCGCCGTGCCCCTACAAATAATCCACCGTCAGCGGCGCATGGTCCGAGAAGCGCTGCTCCTTGTAGATGCTCGCCGATTCCGCCCTCGCGGCGATGCCGGGCGTGGCGATCTGGTAGTCGATGCGCCAGCCCACGTCCTTCGCCCAGGCCTGTCCGCGATTCGACCACCAGGTGTACGCTTCCAGCTCCGGATGCACCTTGCGGAACACGTCAACGAAGCCGACTTCGTCGAACAGTTCGGTGAGCCATGCGCGCTCTTCCGGCAGGAAGCCCGAGTTCTTCTTGTTTCCGCGCCAGTTTTTCAGGTCGATCTCCTTATGCGCGATGTTCCAGTCGCCGCAGACAATCGTCTCGCGCCCGCCGGCTTTCAACTCCCGCATATGCGGCATGAAGGCATCCAGGAATTTGAACTTCACCATCTGGCGCTCTTCGCCGCTGGAGCCTGACGGCAGGTACAGCGACACGACGCTGACATCGCCGAACTGCGCCTCCAGATAGCGCCCCTCGCTGTCAAACTCGGCGATGCCCAGCCCCTCGATCACCGCATCCGGCTTGAGGCGGGAATAGATGCCGACGCCGCTGTAGCCCTTCTTCTCGGCATAGTGGAAATAGCCGTGGTAACCATGCGGTGCGAGCATCTGCTCGGTCATGTCCGCGGCCTGCGCCTTCAATTCCTGCAGGCAGACGACGTCCGCATCCTGTTGCGCCAGCCAATCGTAGAAACCCTTGGCGGCAGCCGAACGGATGCCGTTCAGGTTTATCGTGATAATGCGCATGAAAATTCCCGGGGTGGCAAAGCGCGCCATTATAATGACGTCCGTCATCCCTACCTACGGTGTCCATCATGTCGAACTTCAGCCAGGATTTCATCCGTTTCGCCGTGCAGCAGAAGGTGCTGCGTTTCGGCGAGTTCCAGACCAAGGCGGGACGCCTGTCGCCCTATTTCTTCAACGCGGGCCTGTTCAACGACGGCGCCTCGCTGCATAGCCTGACCCAGTTCTACGCGCAGGCCATCCTGTCTTCCGGCGTGCCGTTCGACATGCTGTTCGGCCCGGCCTACAAGGGCATCCCGCTGGCCGCCGGCACCGCGATCGCGCTGGCCGAACAGGGCCGCAACATCCCCTATTGCTACAACCGCAAGGAAGCCAAGGACCACGGCGAGGGCGGCACGATGGTCGGTGCGAAGCTGCAGGGCCGCGTGCTGATCATCGACGACGTGATCTCGGCCGGCACCTCGGTGCGCGAGTCCATCGAACTGATCCGCGCCGCCGGCGCCGAACCCTGCGGCGTGGTCATCGCGCTGGACCGCATGGAACGCGGTCAGGGAGAGCTGTCTGCGGTGCAGGAAGTCGAACGAAACTATGGTATTCCGGTGGTGTCCATCGCGGGAGTGGACGACCTGCTCGGCTATTTGCAGTGCGAACCCGAGATGGTGCAGAATCTGTCCGCCGTGCAGGCCTACCGTGACCAGTATGGAGTGAATCATGAATAAATCGAAACTGCTCATCGCCCTGATCGCCGGGATCTCTCTCAGCCTGCCGGTTTCGGCCAAGATGTACAAATGGGTGGACGACCAGGGCGTCACCCACTACGGCGAGACCATTCCACCGGAATATGCCGGCAAGGATCGCTCCGAACTCAATAAGTCCGGGCAGACCGTCAGGAAGGATGAAGTGCTCAATCCGGAAAAGCGCCGAGCCAAGGAAGAGGCCGATGCCAAAAAACGCGCCGATGAAGAAGCTGCGCTTGAACGGAAACGCCGCGACAAGGCGCTGGTGAATACCTACAGCAGTTCGGCCGAGATAGATCTGGCGCGCAGCCGCAACCTGCAACAGGTCGACGCCCGCGTCAACGGCATCAGCTCCCAGGTCAAGATTGTCAACGACAGCCTGCTGGGCCTGCAGAAGGAAGCCGACGGTTACAAGCAAGCCGGCAAGAAACTTCCGCAATCCTTGCAAGAGGATCTGGACGAAACGCAGGTACGACTGACCAAACTGCAAAAGGATCTGGACAAGGCCAAGTCCGATAAAGCGGCGATGGAAGCGCGCTACGATGCCGACAAGGCGCGCTACAAGGAATTGACCGGCAAATAAGGCTTAGAAGCTGTCTTAAAAATTCGCGAGGGAGGATGGATGCAAGGCGCACGGAGCGCAGGAACCGGAATGTACATGTAGTACATGAGGACTCCGAGCACCGCGCAACACCGCAGACGCCCTCCGCATAACCAGCGACTTGCTAGCTTGCGGGCTTAGTCAAATGGCTAGTTCCACCAGAAATTTTTAAGACAGCTTCCTACAGCGCCTCGAACAAACAGGTGGCCGGGTTGTAACCCAGCAGCCGCCCGTTATCCATATCGAAATACCAGCCATGCAGGGTCAGCGAGCCTTGCTCGACGCGCTCGCGCACCCAGGGGAAAGTCATCAGGTTGGCCAGCGAACCCAGGATGGCGCGCTGCTCGCAGGCCTGCGTCCGGTCTTCCAGCGACGCACCCGGCATGTCCCGCGCCACACTGACGCGCGCGTCCTCGACCAGTTGCATCCAATCGTCAATGAACGATTCCGGGTTGCTGGCTCCGCCGGTCTGCACCAGCGCGCGGATGCCGCCGCAATGAGCGTGGCCCAGCACGATGATGTGCTCCACCCCCAGAGTATGCACGCCGTATTCCAGCGCGGCGCTGGTGCCGTGACGCCCGCCGCTGCGACTCTCCAGGGGAGGAACCAGGTTCGCGACGTTGCGGATCACGAACAGGTCGCCGGGGGCGCAGTTCAGCACCAGCGCCGGGTCCACCCGCGAGTCGCAGCAAGCGACCACGAGTATCTTCGGCGTCTGGCCTTCCTGCACCAGCTGGCGATAAAGCGCATCGTCGTCCGTGAAATGCTGTTCACGGAAGCGATGGAAACCCTCGATCAGATCGCGCGGGCTGGTCATGCCCCGATCAGGCGCTGCTGCGCCTCGCGATACTTGTCGGCGGTCTTCTGCAGCACGTCCGCAGGAATGCGCGGCGCGGGCGGCTGCTTGTTCCAGCCGGAAGTCTCCAGCCAGTCGCGCACGAACTGCTTGTCGAAGCTGGGCGGATTGCTGCCGACCTTGTACTGGTCCGCAGGCCAGAAACGCGAGGAATCCGGCGTCAGCGCCTCGTCGATCAGGTACAGCTTGCCGGAAGCATCCGTGCCGAACTCGAACTTGGTGTCGGCGATGATGATGCCGCGCGTCAGCGCATACTCCGCGGCTTGGGTATAGAGCGCCAATGTCGCGTTCTTCACCTTCTCGGCCATCTCCGCGCCCAGCAGTTTCTTCGCCTCTTCGAACGAGATGTTCTCGTCGTGATCGCCGACCGCCGCCTTGGTGGACGGGGTGAACAGCGGCTGGGGCAGCTTTTGCGCCTCCTGCAGACCCGCAGGCAGTTCGATACCGCACACCGCGCCGGTCTTCTTGTAGTCCTTCCAGCCGGAGCCGACCAGGTAACCGCGCACGATGGCCTCGATCGGCAACGGTTTCAGCTTCTTGGTGACGAAGGCGCGGCCGCGCACCTGCGATTTTTCCTCTTCGGTCTTCACCACCGATTCCGGCGCGATGCCGGACAGATGATTCGGGATGACGTGGCCCAGTTTGTCGAACCAGAAGTTCGACACCGCGGTCAGCACCTCGCCCTTGCCGGGGATGGGGTCGTCCAGGATCACGTCGAACGCTGACAAACGGTCGGTCTGCACGATCAGCAAGTGGTCGGCATCGACCTCGTACAGATCGCGCACCTTGCCGCGGTGCAGGAACTTCAGGCTGGTCAGATGGGATTCGTGTAATGCGGCCATGGTATTTCCTCGGTCGGAGCAGGGCTGCCCCTGCGGACGTGACAACGCCCCCGCAAGCGGGGGCGTTGCCGGGTGATTACGCTTCCTTGTGGTAACCGACGATGCGCTCGACTTCGTTCTTCGAGCCCAGGATCACCGGCACGCGCTGGTGCAGGCCAGTCGGCTGAATGTCCATGATGCGCTCGTAACCGGTGTGCGACATGCCGCCCGCCTGCTCGACGATGAAGGACATCGGGTTGGCTTCGTACATCAGGCGCAGCTTGCCGGCCTTGGTCGGATCCTTGGTGTCCTTCGGATACATGAACACGCCGCCGCGGGTCAGGATGCGGTGCACTTCGGCCACCATCGAGGCGACCCAGCGCATGTTGAAGTTCACGCCGCGCGGGCCGGTCTTGCCGGCGATGCACTCGCGCACGTAGCGCTGCACCGGCGCTTCCCAGTAGCGCTCGTTGGAGGCGTTGATCGCGAACTCCAGCGTGTCGGCCGGGATCGTCATGTTCGGGTGGGTCAGGAAGAAATCGCCGACGTCACGGTCCAGCGTGAAGCCGTTCACGCCGTTGCCGGTAGTGATCACCATCATGGTGTTCGGGCCGTACAGCGCGTAACCGGCGCAGACCTGCTTGGTGCCGGGCTGCATGAAGTCGGCCGCGGTCGGGTTTTCCACGCCTTCGGGGCAACGCAGGATGGAGAAGATCGTGCCGACGGAGATGTTCACGTCAATGTTGGAAGAGCCGTCCAGCGGGTCGAAGGTGATCAGGTACTTGCCCTTCGGATACTTGGCCGGGATCGGGTAGATGTCGTCCATCTCTTCGGAAGCCATCGCTGCCAGATGGCCGCCCCACTCGTTGGCCTTGATGAACACTTCGTTGGTGATGATGTCCAGCTTCTTCTGGGTTTCGCCCTGCACGTTCTCGCTGCCCGCGCTGCCCAGCACGCCGATCAGCGCACCCTTGTTCACGTCATGCGCGATCTGCTTGCAGGCAGACACGACATCGCTGATCAGGCCGGTGAAGTCGCCGGTGGCGCCGGGGATCGCGCGTTGTTCTTCGATGATGAACTGGATCAAACTCTTGCTCATTACTGCTCTCCTCACATTTAGAAATTATCAACTGCCGGATTTTACAGGTTTTCCGCCCGCCTCTCCACGGCTATTTGGCCGCGGGAACAGGATCGTTTGTTTTATTTCGCGCCGAACTTGGCGAGCGCCTCGTCGGCGGTCTGGTCGTAGCGGGCGCGCTCCTTCTTCGCCGCATCCTCCAGCGCTTGGTTGATCTCCGGATACTTCAGCGCCAGGATACGCGCGGCCAGCATCGCGGCATTCTTCGCTCCGTCCACGGCCACGGTCGCGACCGGAACGCCGGGCGGCATCTGCACGGTGGCCAGCAGCGCGTCCAGACCGGACACCACGCCACCGGACAGCGGCAGGCCGATCACCGGCAAACGGGTATGGCCGGCGATCACGCCGGCCAGATGCGCGGCCATGCCGGCGCAACCGATCAGCACCTGCACGCCTTCCCTGTGCGCGCGGTCGATATAGGTGACGACCTTGTCCGGCGTGCGGTGCGCCGATGCCACCACGATCTCGCTGGCGATGCCGAGGTCGGTCAGCGTGTCGCGCACCTTGACCACGGTGGGCAGGTCGTTGGGACTGCCGGTGAGTATACCCACCAGCACCTTGCCATTTTCAGCTTGATTCATTCTTGCTCTCCTTTGATTTGCGTTTCAATCCGGTACTGCGCTTATTTGGTCAGCGAGATGAACAGCTCCGGCAGCTTGGCTGGCAGCTGTTCCACCTTGTCCACGATCGTATACTGCTTGCCGAAGATATCGGCGACATATTCGTCGGCCTTGGGGTCGAGGTTGATGCAATAGGCGTAGATGCCCTCGCGGTCAAGCTCCTTCACCGCCTGGCGCGCATCCTCGATCAGCAGGCGCCCATCCTTGCTGTCAATGTCCGCGGGCTCGCCGTCGGTCAGGATCAGCATCAGCTTCTTGTCGGCCTGCTGCTTCTCCAGATAATGCCCGGCATGGCGCATCGCCGCGCCCATGCGCGTCGAATAACTGGCCTCCATCGCCGCCAGCCGCCCCTTCACCTCGTCGCCCCAGTGCTCGCTGTAACCCTTGATGTGCAGGTAGCGCACGTCATGGCGGGTGTTGGAATGAAAGCCCGCGATCGCAAACGGATCGCCCAGCTTCTCCACCGCCCAGCCCAGCAGCGACACGGCTTCCTGGCTCAGTTCGAGGATGGTCTGGCCGGTGCCCTCGACCTTCTCGTTCAGCGATTCCGACAGGTCGAGCAGCAGCATCACCGCGATGTTGCGTCCGTCGGTGCGGTGGCTCATGTTGATGCGCGGGTCTGGCTGCGCGCCGCTCTTGTAGTCGATCAGCGAACGGATCGCGATGTCGAGATCCAGCTCGCTGCCTTCTTCCTGATAGCGGATGCGCACCTTGTCCTGCGGCTTGAGCAGGTCGAGCATCTTCTTCAACCGCTTGGCCAGCGCCGCATGCTTGGTCAGCAGGCGCTCGATGTCCGCGGCGTTGCCGGAAGGATGCAGCCCCTCGTACACGCTGACCCAGTCCGGGCGGTAGCTCTGGCTGTTGTAGTCCCACTCCGGATAGTGCCGCGGCGGCAGGCCCTTGATCTCTTCCTGCGGCGGGGCTTCGGGCTTGTCGAACGCCTCTTCCTCGTCGCCTTCCTCGATGAACACCCACATGTGGCGGTTGTCGTCGCGGTAGCTCACCTCGGTATTGTCGAAATACACATCGGGCGACAGGTCGGCCTGGCGGCGGGTGCGCGCGATGAACGAGATCGCCAGGTCAACCATATCGGAAGTCGACGAATCGCCCTCGTCCATGATCTTGCGGAAGCGCGCGACGATCTCGCACACATCCGGATTGCGATAGCTGCAGGCCGGGTCGAGCATCGCGCGCGACACCATCGCCAGACGATGGCGCACCGCCGATTGCTTGTCCGGATCGCAAGCGTCCTCGATCGGCGTCGGGTGCAGTGCCATGAACAACTTGCGCAGCCCCGGATATTCCTTCATCGCGAGATATTCGACGCGAGTGTCCTCGAAGAACTCCACTGCCATGCGCTGGAACGGGCTGATGTTGTCCGCGACCACCGGTTTGGTCCAGCGGCGATGAGCGGCGATATGCGCCAGCGCGGCGCGATAGCGGTCTAATCCAGATATAACGATTTCTCCCGCAGGGAGACGGTTGCTCTCTCTCCCGCTTTGCGGGAGAGAGTTGGAGAGAGGGCTTCCTTGCGCACCCTCTCCCCCAGCCCCTCCCCCGCGAGCGGGGGAGGGGAGAATGTAATCGCTGTAGGCATCCGGCAGGCGTATGCCGAGCGAGTCGAAATAAGGCATCGGCTTGCGCAGCTCGTCGAACACCTCGGAGTAGGGCACCAGATGGTCGTCGTCTTGCCACAGGCCGCGCAGATACATGTTCAGCCTGCGCTCGGCGTCGACCAGCAAGGTGCCCTGACGCTCGCGCTGCATCACCGCCCGGGCATCGGCCGACTGCAGGCTGAAATACTCGACCTGCCGTTCGGGATGGTCGTGGTAATAACGCACGCCGTAATCGACCCAGTTCTTCAGGCCGCCCAGGCTGAGCTGGCTGAGCAGCACCGGAATCTGCTTGAACAATTCCGGCAAGCCGGGACTGGGGAAGGTCTGGTGGATGCCGTGCACAGAACCGGTGGTGCGCTCCATGAAGTCCTGCAGTATGGTCAGATAATCGGCGAACTGCTGCGCCGATTGCAAGCGCCGCGCCGCGGCCGGCAGGGACTGCAGGAACGGTGCGATGGCCTTGCTGTTGGGCGACTTGGTCATCTTGCGCACCAGGTCGATCACCGCAGGCAGCGCCTCTTCGCCGACGACTTTGGCAACAACCGGCCATTCCTCGAGGAAGATCAGAATGGGCTCGGCGCCGCGACCCATCTTGCCGAGGAAGCGCGCATTCTCGATGTAGGCATCCACCCCGTCTTTCGATAGCGTCGCCAGCGCCTCGCGCATGCAATCCGGGAACACCAGGCCGACGCGCGCGAAGCCGCAACTCAGCTGCGTCCAGTACGGCTGCAGGTCGTCCGGTATCTCGATGACGGTTTGCTCGGTCATGATCGCGTTCAGGCGAACGTGGCCTCGATCGCGTGATCCAGCGTGTCGCGGATATCCGCGTCATCGGTGATCGGACGCACCAGCGCCATGCGGCAGGCCGCCTTGGCCTCGACGCCGCTCTTGATCAGCGTCGCCGCATACACCAGCAGACGGGTCGAGATGCCTTCGTCCAGACCGTGGCCCTTGAGGTTGCGTGCCGCATGACCGATTTTCACCAGCTTTGCGGACAACCCCGTCTCGATGCCGGTCTCCTTGCTCAGGATCTCCGCCTCGACGCTGGCCGCCGGATAGTCGAAGTCGAACCCGACGAAGCGCTGTTTGGTCGATTGCTTCAGGTCCTTCATCAGGCTCTGGTAGCCGGGGTTGTACGAGATCACCAGCTGAAAATCCGGGTGCGCCTCGATCAACTCGCCCTTCTTGTCCAGCGGCAGGGTGCGGCGGTGGTCGGTCAGCGGGTGGATCACCACGGTGGTGTCCTGACGCGCCTCGACGATCTCGTCCAGATAACAGATCGCGCCGATGCGCGCCGCAGTGGTCAACGGACCGTCGAGCCAGCGTGTGCCGTTGGCGTCGAGCAGGTAACGCCCGACCAGGTCGCTTGCCGTCATGTCTTCGTTACAGGCCACGGTGATCAGCGGCTTGTTCAGCTTCCACGCCATGTATTCGACGAAGCGTGACTTGCCGCAACCGGTCGGGCCTTTCACCATCACCGGCAGGCGAGCCGCATAGGCCGCTTCGTACAGCGCGACTTCATCGGACTGCGCCTGGTAGAACGGCTCTTTGTGTACCTTGTATTGGTCGATGTTCGTCATGGCTTACTCCATGTAACCGCACAGTTCAGGCGGTTTTGGCAATTCTTAAAAAAACGCCCCCATCGAGTGGGGGCGCATTTTGTAGTTACAGCAGCTGAAGCGTTGATTACTTGTGCACGCCCAGCTTTTCGCGCCAGCCCGGGAACAGCTTGTCCGCATCCTTCGGGAAGGATTCGAATGCGCGGGCGAATTCCTTGTGCTCCTTCGCGTATTCGATCGGATCTGCACCGGCCTTCCAGCACTCGTACGCCTGACGCAGCGACTTCGCACCGGCAGCCGGGGAGTCAATGTGGCCGTAAGCGCCGCCGCCCGCGGTGTTGATCACGTTGCCGTGGCCCAGGTTCGCGAAGAAGCCTGGCAGACGCAGCGCGTTCATGCCGCCGGAGATGATGGAGCTGGTGGCCTTCATGCCCTGCCACTCTTGCTTGAAGTACGGACCCTGCGCCACATCGTCGTCCAGCATGAAGGAGATCAGCTTGTCGGAGGACTCGCCTTCCATCTTGCCGTAACCCATCGTGCCAACGTGCATACCGGACGCTCCCATCAGACGGGTCATCTTGCAGTGCACGAACGCGGTGTAGCCGCGCTTGGACTGAGGAGATGTCACGGCGCCGTGACCTGCGCGGTGGAAGTGCAGGAACTGGGCCGGGAAGTTGCGACGGGCAACGGTCACAGCAGTCGGGCCTGCAACGTAGCCGTCCACCAGGAAAGCGACGCGCGGTGCGTTGAAACCGAACGCATCGAGGATGAACTCGGCGCGGGCGATCATTTCGGCCGGATCATCGGCAGTGATGTTGGCGGAGAACATCTTCGCTTCGCCGGTCTCGTCCTGGGCGCGGTTCATCGCGTCCACGACCAGCGGGATCACCTTCTTCAGCGGGCAGAACGGCTGGTTGCCTTGCGGCTCGTCGTTCTTGATGAAGTCGCCGCCCAGCCAGAACTGGTAGGCAGCCTTCGCGAACGGCTCCGGACGCAGGCCCAGCTTCGGCTTGATGATGGTGCCGGCGATGTAGCCGCCGTCCTTGACCGGACGGCCCAGTGCGCGCCACATGTCCACGATGTTGACGTTAGGACCGTCGAACAGGCGCAGGTACTTCGGCGGCATGTAGAAGTCGTGCATCTTCAGGTATTCGCAATCGCCCATACCCTGGTTGTTACCGATGGTCAGCGTCAGGAAGGACGCGATCATTGCGCGGCCGTCGATGATGTTGATGTCGAACAGCGGAACCGGGTAAGCAATCTTGACCAGGCCGGTCTCTTCGTTGATCTCATACACCAGCGCGTCCACACCCTTGGTGAACTCGTCGGTGGTGGAAACTTCGACGTTGGTGCCGGTGGAGGATTCAGCTGCGACGTGCGCGGCCACTTCCAGGAAACCGTAGCCCGCCTTGGGCTTCATGATGTAGGCGCACAGAACGTGGTTGCCGCCCTTGATCAGGTCTTCTTCCTTCAGGCTCAGATCGGCATAACGATTGGATTGATCCATGAATTTCTCTCCAGTGTGTTTAAAAATTGGTTTTTATCTGCAACGGTGGCGACTATAAGAGATGACATCACATAAGTGATAGTCAATTATTATTATTCAAACCATAAGGAAATCTTATAACTTGATATAATTACAACATCTTCACCTCAGATTTCGCCCGAACCATGCTGCATCTCACGCTGCGACAACTGCAAGTATTCGAAAAGGTGGCCAACCACCTGAACTACTCGCGCGCAGCCGAGGCACTATACCTATCGCAACCGGCAGTGTCGATGCAAATCAAGCAGTTGGAAGAAAACATCGGACTGCCGCTATTCGAGCAGATGGGCAAGAAGATATTCCTGACCGAGGCCGGACGCGAAGTGCTGCACTACAGCCGCAGCATCCTGCAGCAGCTCGCCGAGATGGAAGCTGTGTTCGACGAGATGAAGGGACTGGGGCAGGGATCGCTGACGTTGTCGGTGGTCAACACCGCGAACTATTTCACCCCGCAACTGCTGGCGGAGTTCTGCCGTCAGCACCCGAAGATCAACGTGACGCTGCATGTCGCCAACCGCGATGCCGTGTTGCAGCAACTCGCCGACAACAGCACCGACCTGGCGATCATGGGCCAGCCGCCGGAAGGCCTGGACCTGACCGCAGAGCGCTTCCTGGACAACCCGCTGGTGGTGATCGCCGCCCCCGACCATCCGCTCGCCGACGCCGGCCAGGTTCGGCTCGACCAGCTCGCGCAGGAGACCTTTCTGTCGCGCGAGAAGGGCTCCGGCACGCGCAGCGCGATGGAACGCATCTTCGCGCAACACCGCATCCAGCCGCGCATCGGCATGGAAGTGGAAACCAACGAGGCGATCAAACAGGCAGTCCAGGCGGGCATGGGGCTGGGCATCCTTTCGCTGCACAGCATCGAACTGGAACTGGAGACCGGGCGACTGGCGGTGCTGAACGTCGAACACTTCCCGCTGCTGCGCCACTGGTTCGTCGCCCACCGCAGCCACAAACGCCTGTCCGGCGCGGCGACTGCGTTCAAGGAATTTTTATTGAGCCAGCCTCACCAAGGCTCGATCTTCGACGCCGCCGAATAAACACTCGCCGCCGGTCAGCCTATCTTTTCCTTCAGTCTGCTGATGATAGAACCCCGTAGTTGCAGGCCTTACCATACAGATTCGATAGAAAATACGCCTCCCTCATCATGCCCAGTTGAATGAGCAAAGCGTTTGGACCATCCCAGAAATTTCGCCGTATACATGAATTACTTGTTGCACCTTAACAGTTACGCCCGGCTGGCAATTTTTCTTTTCCTGTCGCTATGCGCCCATCTAGCGATTCTGTTCGCCCTGTCATGGTCGTCTTTTGGAGCGCGACAAACCGCACATCACGAACAGCACGGTAAAAGTCCATTAACGGTGGTTCTTCCCGGCACCCAGCCCACCACAATTCAAAGCAGCAAAAAGAGTCTTATCGAAAAGACCGTCGCACAGGATTCCACCGGCGCCGATGCGGACACCGACAAAGCGGGCAATAAATTTTCTTTGTCGGAAAAAGGCCTATCGCTGGCAATCGACCAGCACTATTTCGGCCTTGCTGAACTGGACGAGCGCCCCTTCGTCATTCAGGACATCCCGGGCGACCCTCCCGAGTTGCAGGATTTCCCACAAGGAGGCAAGCTGATCCTGCGCCTGTGGATCAACGAGGAAGGCAAGGTAATCAATGCCGAACCCGTCTCCTCGGAATTGCCAAAGGCATTTATCGATAGTGCACGCAACGGATTCCTGATATCCCGCTTTGCCCCGGGACGCATACGTGGCAATGCGGTCGGCACCGTTATGGATATAGTTTTGAACTATGCGCCGAGGGAATAGATCTAGAAGTTTCGTTTGGTCCACGCCAACCAAAGCAGTTGTTGAAACTCCCTTCCCACTATGATTCCAACCGTCCGTCCGGAAATTCTTCCTTATATCGGACAACAATTTACTCGCACGGATTGTCTTCCTTACAGTGCGATCGACATTCAGGAGAAACCATGCAATCCAGGCAACGACAAACCGGCGTAACAATGATTGAGGTAATGATCGTCGTGGCAATTGCCGCCATACTGGCGACCGTCGCTGCACCGTCATTCAACGATTTCATCAGCAACACGCGTCTGACGTCCACAATGTCGCAGTTGACCAGCGACATGAATCGTGCGCGCAGTGAAGCTATTAAGCGTAATTCATGGATACTGGTTTGCGCTCGAAGCACCGATAATGCCTGTGGAAACAACTGGAACAACGGCTGGTTGATTTGCCAGGACAGCGAGCCCAATAACGCATGCGATACCGGCACCGCAGCCAACCCAAACCCGATAACAGCGCATCAAGCCATCAATGCAAACTTCGTACTCACCGGCAGTGCAACCTCCATTCGTTTTAATCCGAACGGTACGGGTGGTCCTGGCACGCTAAATCTGGCTTCTGGAGCAAAATCCAGAACCGCCAATGTTGCAGCAACCGGCAACATCTCCGTCTCCAACCCATAGGAGCAAGCATGCGCAGCCATTCACACCCCCCTGTCATCAGCACATCCCAGCATGGCTTCTCCCTGCTGGAAGTGTTGATCACCTTGGTCATTATTGCCACTGCTCTACTCGGCACTGCGGGACTGCAAATGTACGCCATGCGCATGGGACAGAGTGGGCAGTTCCGCACACAGGCGGTTTTTCTGGCCTCGGATATTACGGAGCGCATGGAGGTTAACAAAGCGGCTGCAGTTGCAGGAAATTATGCGTTGGCGCTAACCAGCGTATCCAGCGTGGCCGCCACCAATTGCGCCACGACCGTCTGCAACTCCACCGACATGGCCCGCTGGGACCTGAGCCAATGGGGAATCTCCATTGCCAGCCTGCTGCCGCAAGCAACCTGGCAAATCACTCGGACAACCGCAGGAAACCCGAGTACTTACAGCATCGTAATCAGCTGGACCGACCGTAGCTCGGACAAGGCCAGCCACGGAGAAACCTTCTCCTACACTGCCACACGAACCATAAGCAATTGATGCCATGAACGCGCCTGACAAATATACTATCCGCTCTCCCCACCGCATCAGGGTTATGGCTGGGTTCACCCTCATTGAAATGATGGTCTCGATCGCCATCGGCTTGCTGGTCGTCGCGGCATTAACCGGTGTACTGGTCAGCAATTCGCGAAGCAGCAAAACCAACGAGCGCACTTCCGAGTTACAAAGCAATGGCCGCTATGCACTAGACCAGCTCAAACGCGAACTGCATCATGCCGGTTATCGCGGCTATACCCCGGTGGCGCCTGAATCCGCCGGCTGGACGACCCCTACTATTACCAACGAGTGTGGTGTCGCGGGTAGCTTCGCAAAAAATTTTCGCCAACGGGTCTGGGGAAGCAACGATATCAATGGCGATACCTCTGACAATCCTTTTTCTGGCAATTGCATTTCCGGTGTTAGCGTCCCCAGAACCTACCGTCAAGGAGACGTGCTGGTCATCCGTCGTGCAGCCGGGACCCCCACATTAACGGCCAATGCGGACGCCAATATGATTTATTTGCGTAGCTCTTATTCCCACATAGACATGCTGCAGGGATCCGCACTACCAGCTACCGTTATCGCCGGCACCGAAAATTTCGCGCTACAAGTTTATGTTTATTACATTGGCAGTGACGATAACAACTCGGCAGTCCCGGCATTGCGGAGAATTGCTTTGGTCGGCAATGCCATGGTCGACGAAATGATGGTCAGTGGCATCGAACAAATGCAATTTGAATATGGCGTCACCAATACGGATGGAACTACTCGATATTTCACCGCCAATAACATCAGCGGCAGCCACAGTGCAACAGGCGCCACAGACTGGGACAAGGTAAGCTCGGTGCGCATCTGGTTACTGGCGCGCAACAGCCAGGCCGAGAACGGATACAGCAATACCAATACTTATACCTTGAGCAATCGGCTTTACGGTCCGGTAAATGACAGTTTCCGCCGCCAAGTTTTCACCACTGTCGTGCAACTGCGGAATTTTCGAAATTGAGGATGTCCACATCATGCAATTAACTGACCGAAAACA
Source organism: Gallionella sp. (assembly GCA_035654695.1). Classification (GTDB taxonomy): domain Bacteria; phylum Pseudomonadota; class Gammaproteobacteria; order Burkholderiales; family Gallionellaceae; genus Gallionella. Next base: position 17,018 of record DASRWG010000005.1, read on the forward strand.
GGAAAATGGAAACTGGAGCGATATCGCGACAGCGCCGGATAGTTGTCTGAATTGCGTTGCTTTCCGGCACGCCGAACAAAGCGAATACGGGTTAAGGAAAGCCGTAAGATTCCTGTCTTCCACCGGCAAGCAATCCGGGTCTGCCCTGGTTATTAGCCTGATCATCCTGATCATCCTGATGCTGCTCGGCATAGCAGCAATGAATATCTCGGACACGCAATACAAATTGGCAGGCAATTTGCAGTTTGAAAATATGGCGATGAACAATGCCGAATCGGCAGTGATTGCTGCCGAACAATTGTTGGAGGCCAATGCCGCAGCCACACCTTCAGCAAGTGCAGTCCCGACCTCTTTCGATCCGTTTGCCATCACCGATCCATACACGATTGGCTATGTCTCCACCAATGCCTCGCCATTGGCCGGTGTGGGACTCGATTGTTTCGATCCCAGCAATGAACACAATTTTGACTGCGTACACACCTACCTGATTACCGCACGCGGAGAAGGGGGGCGCGGCGCCACCAAATTTGTTCAGGTTTATTACGCCGTACCGCTTAAATAGGAGCTCAACATGTCTCGACGCATACTTAAGATCCAATCGGTGCATACGCTAGGCATATTTGTCTTTTTGGGTTTGATGGCCGCTTTTGTCAAAGCTGCGTTTGCCATTGCTGCGTTCAACCCGCAATCTCAACCCACCGGTTACCTAGGCCAGGAGGTTGCAACCAATGGCACGTTAACCAGCGGTAACGAAACGATATTTCGCGCTGAGTTTGAAAAAGAGCATTGGAGCGGCAACATGTATGCCTATCCAGTGAGTGCGGATGGCGTTCTGAACATCGTTGCCGAAAGGTGGGCTGGCGGCATAGCGGGACATATTGAAACTCAGAACTTCAGCACCGGGCGATTCATTGGCACCATGAAGGATGACGGCACCAGGGTGCCGTTCCTTTCCGCCAGTTTATCTGCCACCCAGCAAGGCACATTGGGCACTACCGTCAACACAGTTTCTTACACCAGCACACAAATTGTAAATTTTCTCCGCGGCGACCATAGCAACGAAGGGGCCAGTGCGCTGCGTCAGCGCCTCATGCCGCAGGGAAACTCCACTACCCCCACCGTTCTTGGCGACATCGTCCATTCAAAACCTTTCTATCTGGCTGACGCCACCAATCCCACGGTTTTTGTCGGCGCCAACGATGGCATGCTGCATGCCATCAACGCTACCGACGGTTCGGAGCGCTGGGCTTATGTTCCGTCGATGCTGATTTCCAAAATGAAAGCCTTGGCGGCCAATCCCTATACGCATGATTATTTTGTAGACGGCCAGATTGCAGTAGGCAATGCCTCAATTTCCGGAGTCAACACACGCATCCTGGTAGGCGCCTTGGGCGCGGGCGGCAAAGGTCTGTATGCCCTGAATATCGACGGTAGTTCCGGCCTGACTGCCTCGTCAAATCAACAGGTTGCCGATAAAGCGATATGGGAAATTACACCCACCAAGGTTAACTACGCCACGCCGCAAAATAATGACGGCACAAGCAATGCCTCTGCCTATAGCAATCTTGGTTATACCTATGGCACGCCGCAAATCAGAACCATCAACAATGGCGGCAGCCCGCTGAGGGTCGTCATTATTGGCAATGGCTATAACAACGGCGGCGACTACCAAGCCTACCTCTACATCATTAATGCAGAAAATGGCCGCCTGGTCAGGGCGATCAAGGCCGACAGCACTGCCGCCAATAACACGGGCACGGCCGTAACGGACGGCACTGCCCTGAGTCCCAATGGCCTGTTCAACACTCTGTCATTCGATAGCAACACTGACGGTTATGTCGATCGCGTTTATGCAGGGGATTTGAATGGCACCATGTGGAGATTCGATTTATCCAACGCAACTCCTTCTTCCTGGAGTGCCAGCGTTCTGCATGTCACCTCTCCAAAACAGCCTATTACCGCAACGCCTGCTGCTATTCCCCACCCATCCGGCGTTGGCTACGTGGTCAATTTTGCCACCGGCGCCATTCTTACCGGTACGCAACCTACGACCGGCATCTCGCCCACGGGTGATCTGGGCGACACTTCCACGTTTTATGTCTATGGCATCTGGGATGGCGCTCCAGCAAGCAACACCACGCTAGTCCAGCCCGTACTGACGGAACGCTGCTACAGCACCTCCGGCGTGCCCAGCGATCCTCCATGCCCCGCCAACGAAACCCGTGTGCGCAGGGTAACCAACACGCCCCCTAATTGGGCAACGGGAGGAAACAAAGGCTGGAAAGTTGCTTTGCCTGTAGGCGGCGAGCGGGTAGTGGGTGAAGGCAGCTTCATTTCCAGCGGTCGCTACTATTTCTCCACCTACAATCCAACCATCAGCTACCTCGTACCCAACACCACCACCTATGTCTGGGGCGAGAACTGGCAAATGGCTCTGGAAGCAACGACAGGGGGAAGCATCGATCCGTTCATGGATCTGGATGGCAACAGCACCATTACAATCGACGACCGGATTCATTACACTGCCACGGATGCCGAAGTCGTTGCCGTAACGCAAACGGCAGGCACCCCGATTACCACTCCCAACGTGGACGGCATCGAGGTCGGCAAATGGGTGTCGCGCGGCGTGCAATCGCAGCCTACTCTGGTAAAGCTGACTGCCCTCTTCACGACCCTGTTCAACACCAATCCGGACATTACGCTCCCTGCCGCCGCACCTGTTGGAACTGGTGTGTCCGGAGGTCACTTCGACGAAGATATATATTTCGGCACCGTCACGGCCAGTGCCCAAGCTACCGCCACCATCACGGTGGGCAGCACCGGCAGCACGCTACCTGCCACGCTGGGCGGTATACAGGTAGACGGTGTGACCATCGTTCCCGCGCTGACCGTCGCAGACATCACCAACGGTTCGGCGACTTCCACCAACGCCGATATCATCACCACCAAGGTGACCGGCATTTACACCGCCACGAGATCCGGCAGCACAATCACCCTCACGGCCCCATCCGGCGCCAGCTTTAACGGCAAAACCATCACGATACTTCCCGGCACTTCCTCCGGCACACCGGGCACGGCGGGTGTTTATCCGACCGGACTAATTACCTTCACTGCAGGCACCGGCACCGGTAAAACCAGCAGCAACAACGACGCCAAGATAAATAAAGACATCAACTCTAATAACGATACCGTCAAAGTAGGCTCTACTGTCGTACTAACCGACAGTAGAATCACGATCGGCCAAAGCAAGACTCCTGCACAGGCTGTCAATGCTGTCGTTTCCAAAATAGGTACCGGCGGCTCCGTAAGAGCATATGCCGGCGGCGACCCCATCACGCCGACCTGTGCTGCGCAAACCGCTTCGGTTGTCTGCCTGGTGGACACTACCACTTCCACCAATGGTCGTTTAGTAACCATCGGTTCATGGACAAATGGCGGCGATGTGACTGTTTCCACCACCGCCACGGCGGGCGGGACCGCAGGTACGCCCGGCACAGGCTGGAGCGATCTCGCACCCGCGCTTTCCACTACTGCTTTCAGCGGCGGTACGGATGGCGGCACATCCGGCGACACCTGCACTTCCGGGTGCAAATACGACACGCACGTTCACCAATACGACGATAAATATGATGTCACCGGGGTGAACATGCTGAATGCCAGCACGACCTCGTTTAACCTTTCGCGTGCCGTACCCAGCACTGCGCAAAATTTCAAAGTGATCATGCATAACCAATACCTTAACCCGGCGGTAAAGCTGCACATCGGCAATGCGGCCTACTTGCCGAATGTCGATTTCGGTTATGTCAGCATCAAGAATTACACCACTTCTGCCACGCTGGATTTGGCGACCTTGCCAACTTACAACCGCAATCCGGCCTCAACGGGGGATGGTTTGACCACAGGCCCGAAATACATCGGCAGCTTGGCTATCAACATGCCGATCGACGCGCTGACCGCCAAGAATTGGTGGGGTAATGGCGATGTTCGTGTCGGCCTTCTCCCGACCACCCCTTGGTGCGTCTGGGATGCTGCCGGCTCGACTGACGGCAACATGTACCGCCCGGTCAAAGCTCCTGCCAACGATGCAACGCTCGGGTATCCGCTAGACGGCCCCGCGACAAAAGGCTGGTCTGCTTCAACCACCCCGGCTACGGCGGTCGGCCTGCGGCACGGAGGCGCCTTGACCATACAGATCATCCGGGACACTACGCCCAACAGCGCTATCGAGTTGAACGACCATCTGGGTCGCCCCGAATACGGCTGGCGAGTCAAGTCTGCGCTCTTCAAGGACTATGTATTGGCCGAATACAACACCTACTGGCATCATCCTGACGGCCTGTGTTTCGACTCTTCGACCTGGACCAAGACCCCGGGTCCTGATAACGGCACCACGAGCGCCTCTACCCCGGCTGCGGGTTCCACCGATCCTAAGATCGGCAGCCTGAGCGGATCGGGCGGCACCGTCACAAGCGTAGTTACTACCGGCGATACCACGACCATTACTTATGTAGATGGAGCTCGGGACATCATCCAGAAAATCGCGAACGCAAATGGCACCGTCACAACCATCACCACCCACTTCCCGGCAGGTATAAACGGCACGATCGTACATGTCATCGACTCGGCGACCGGGGCCATCACCACCACCGTAACCCATAGCGATGGCACCACAACGACTGGCACCGCTGCGGCCGGCGCCTCTACCACTTTAAGCGACGGCACGACCGTTTCCAACTCCACTACTGCCAATACCGCTGGCGGTAGTGGCAGCGGCGGGCTTCTTAATCAAAATGCGCTTGGATACAGGCGAATATCCTGGAAAGAACTGATCAGGGAATAACTTAACTATTGCGGTGTGCAGCCAACTTTCTTGACTGCACGCCGTTTCAACATAAGGAACTGCAATGAAATCTCGCCATATCAAGGGTTTTAGTCTGATTGAATTATTGGTCGCAATGATCATCGTCGGCATCCTCGCCGCCATCGCAATACCCAGTTACAACAACTACATGGTACGAGGCTCTCGTGCCGCCGCACAAACCGAGCTACTGGAAATGGCCAGTCTGCAGGAGAAGATTTACCTCAACTCCAGCGCGTACAGTCCTAATGTGTCCACTGCCTACAACGGCACTGCTTCGGGCGGCCTTGGCAAAACCAATTCAACAACCTCGGATGGTATGTATGATCTTGCACTCAGTGGCGTCGGGCAAACCTACACCTTGACCGCCACTCCTGTTGCGGGGACAAGGCAGGAGGGCAACGGTTGTCTGACCATTCGGGAAAATGGTTTAAGGCAATGGCATGAAAATAACGACACTTGTGATACGGCCAACCCATCTGAATGGAAGTAAAGGCTTAAACACACAACAAAAAAGCGGCCATCAGGCCGCTTTTTTGTTTACTGCGCGTTGTGCTGATTACTTCACGATCGCGTTCAGCTCGCCCTTGATGTAACGCATCGCCATCGCGTCCAGTGCGATCGGCTTGATCTTGCCGGCCTGGCCTGCGGAACCGAAGGCTTCGTAGCGGGCCTTGCAGATCGCCTTCATCGCCTTGGTGGTCTCGGCCAGGAACTTGCGCGGATCGAAGTCCTTCGGGTTCTGCGCCAGGTAGCGTCGGGTCGCGCCGGTGGAAGCCATGCGCAGGTCGGTGTCGATGTTCACCTTGCGCACGCCGTGCTTGATGCCTTCGACGATCTCTTCGACCGGCACGCCGTAGGTCTGGGGCATCGCGCCGCCGAACTGATTGATGATCTCCAGCCACTCCTGCGGCACGGAAGAAGAACCGTGCATCACCAGGTGGGTGTTGGGGATGCGTGCGTGGATCTCCTTGATGCGGCTGATCGCCAGGGTGTCGCCTGTGGGCGGCTTGGTGAACTTGTATGCGCCGTGAGAAGTGCCGATCGCGATCGCCAGCGCGTCCACCTGGGTGGCTTTGACGAACTCGGCGGCTTCGTTCGGGTCGGTCAGCAGCTGGTCGTGGCTCAGCACGCCTTCGGCGCCGTGGCCGTCTTCCTTCTCACCGTGGCCGGATTCCAGGGAACCCAGGCAGCCCAGCTCGCCTTCGACGGAAACGCCGACTGCATGGGACATCTCGACGACGCTACGAGTCACGTTGACGTTGTATTCGAAAGAAGAAGGTGTCTTGCCGTCGGTCATCAGCGAGCCGTCCATCATCACGCTGGAGAAGCCGGACTTGATCGCGTTGATGCAGACCGCCGGCGATGCGCCGTGGTCCTGGTGCATGACGACCGGGATGTGCGGGTACATTTCAACGGCAGCTTCGATCAGGTGACGCAGGAACGGTTCGCCTGCGTACTTACGCGCACCGGCGGAGCCTTGCATGATCACCGGGCTGTTGGTCTCATCGGCCGCTTCCATGATGGCCTTGACCTGTTCCAGGTTGTTGACGTTGAAAGCGGGCAGGCCGTAGCTGTTTTCTGCCGCGTGATCGAGAAGTTGACGTAGGGATACGAGTGCCATTTATTCCTCCTGAGTAAAAATCAAAATTTGCAGGGGCGCGGCACGCCGTGCCCCTACGGTTATCAAGTATTGCGATGGTCGCCCACTCGCACGATCTTCATTGTGTTGGTGTGACCGGATTTGCCGACCGCCTCGCCTATGGTCATGACGATCAGGTCGCCGTCTTCCACCAGTTTCAAGTTCACCAGCGCCGCCTCGGCTTCGAGCAACGCTTGGGAAGATTCCTGTGCAGTCGTGTTGAAGTTGATCGGGTGCACGCCGCTGAACAGCGTCACCTTGCTCAAGGTCTCCGGCAGCGGGGTCAGGGCGAAGATGGGCACGCCGGTATTCACGCGCGACATCCACAACGGCGTCGAACCCGACTGGGTCAGCGCGACGATGGCCTTCACCTTGAGGTGCGAAGCGGCGAACAGCGCGGAAATGGCGATCGACTGATCGATACGCGCAAACTTCTGCGACGCCATCGCGCAATCCGCCATGCCGTCCTCGGTCTCGCCTTCGGCCTTCAGGCAGATACGCGCCATCGCCTCGATGGTTTCCACCGGGTAGTCGCCCACCGCGGTCTCGGCCGACAGCATCACCGCATCGGTGCCGTCCAGCACCGCATTGGCGACGTCGGACACTTCCGCTCTGGTTGGAATAGGTGCCGTAATCATCGATTCCATCATCTGCGTCGCGGTGATGACCAGACGGTTCTTCGCGCGAGCCATCTTGATCATGCGCTTCTGCAGACCCGGCACGGCAGCATCGCCGACCTCGACCGACAGATCGCCGCGCGCCACCATGATCGCATCGGATGCGTCGATGATGTCGCCCAGCACCGGAATCGCCTCGGCACGCTCGATCTTGGCCATCAGCAGACTCTTGCCGCCCGCCGCGTGCATCAGCTCGCGCGCCAGACGCATGTCGTCGCCGGTGCGCGGGAAGGACACCGCCAGATAGTCCGCCTTGATCAGCGCGGCCGTCTTGATGTCTTCCTTGTCCTTGTCGGTCAGGGCCGGCGCGGTCAGGCCGCCACCCTTGCGGTTGATGCCCTTGTTGTTGGACAGCACGCCGCCGCGAACGACCACGCAATGAACCTCGGGTCCCTTTACGGCGGTGACATGGAATTCCAGCATGCCGTCGTTGAGCAGCAACACCGTGCCGACATCCACGTCGTTCGGCAGCTCCTTGTAGTCCAGACCGACGCGCTGCTGGTTACCCAAACCGTCCAGCGTGGCATCGAGAATGAAGGTGTCGCCCTTGTTCAGGGTGATCTTGTCGTTCTCGAACTTGCGCACGCGTATCTTCGGGCCCTGCAGGTCGGCCAGAATGCCGACGGTGCGGCCTACCGCAGCGGCAGCCGCACGAACGGTCTCGGCGCGCTTCATGTGATCCTGCGCCGAGCCATGCGAGAAATTCATCCGCACCAGATCGACTCCGGCACGAATCATCTGCTCCAGGACTTTCTGGTCGCTGGAGGCCGGCCCCAGCGTTGCAACTATTTTTGTTCTACGAAGCATGATTTCCTTGTCGAATCCATTGTTCAGCCCTGCGTCCCTATCTCTCCATCGGAACGCAGGGCGCCGTTCTGCTTTACTGCTTGGCGCGCTCTTCCAGAATCGCCACGGCTGGCAGGGTCTTTCCTTCCAGGAATTCGAGGAAGGCACCGCCTGCGGTGGAGATATAGGACACCTTGTCGTAGATGTCGTACTTCTGGATCGCCGCGATGGTGTCACCACCGCCCGCCAATGTGAATGCGCTGGTTTCCGCGATCGCCTTGGCGATGGTCTTGGTGCCTTCGCCGAATTGATCGAACTCGAACACGCCGACCGGGCCGTTCCATACCACGGTGCCAGCCTTCATGATGATGTCGGCCAGTTCCTGTGCGGACTTCGGACCGATGTCGAAGATCATGTCGTCGTCGGCTACGTCGCCGGCATCCTTCAGCACGGCCGGCTCGTTGGCGTCGAACTTCTTGCCGACCACCACGTCCACAGCGACGGGGATGGAAGCGCCGCGCGCCTGCATCTTGCTCATCAGCGCTTGAGCTGTCGGAACCAGGTCGTCTTCGCACAGCGACTTGCCGACGTTCTTGCCGACTGCCTTCAGGAAGGTGTTGGCGATACCGCCGCCGACCACCAGCTGTTCGCATTTCTCGGACAGGGATTCCAGCACGGTCAGCTTGGTCGAAACCTTGGAACCGCCGACGATGGCGACCATAGGACGCGCGGGGTTCAACAGAGCCTTGGACAGCGCTTCCAGTTCCTCGGTCAGCAGGATGCCGGCCGCGGCGACAGGAGCGAATTTTGCCACGCCGTGGGTCGAAGCCTCGGCACGGTGCGCGGTGCCGAAAGCGTCCATCACGAACACGTCGCACAGGGCGGCGTATTTCTTCGACAGTTCGTCGTTGCTCTTTTTCTCGCCCTTGTTGAAGCGGCAGTTTTCCAGCAGCACCAGCTCGCCCTCGGCGACGTCGAAGCCGCCATCGATCCAGTCGCGGATCAGGCGCACGGGCTTGCCCAGCTTGTTGGCGATGGTGTCGGCGACCGGCTTCAGCGAATTCTCTTCCGAGTACACGCCTTCTTCCGGACGGCCCAGATGGGAAGTCACCATCACGCGTGCACCGGCCTTCATTGCGGCATTGATGGTCGCCATCGAGGCGGTGATGCGTGCGTCGGAGGTCACCTTGCCATCCTTGACGGGCACGTTGAGGTCGGAGCGGATCAGGACGCGCTTGCCCTTCAGATCCAGATCGGTCATTTTGATAACGGACATGATTTTTCCTTTGGAACGGATAAAGCTGAAAGGGCCGGCGAGGCCAGCCCTTTGCGGAACGTATTACTTGGCGACGTGCTGCACGAAGCGCAGCATGTTGCAGGTGTAACCGTACTCGTTGTCGTACCAGGCGACGACCTTGACGAAGGTGCCGTCCAGTGCGATGCCGGCTTCGGCGTCGAAGATCGACGAGAAACCGCAGCCGCGGAAGTCGGTGGAAACCACCTTCTCGTCGGTGTAACCCAGCGTCTTGCTGATATCGCCGGTCTGCGATGCCTTCTTCATGGCAGCGCAGATATCTTCGTACTTGGCTTCCTTGTTCAGCTCGACGGTCAGGTCGACCACGGAGACGTCGGACGTCGGCACGCGGAACGCCATGCCGGTCAGCTTGCCGTTCAGTTCCGGCAGCACCACGCCCACGGCCTTGGCTGCACCGGTGGAGGACGGGATGATGTTTTCCAGGATGCCGCGGCCGCCGCGCCAGTCCTTGTTGGACGGGCCGTCGACGGTCTTCTGCGTCGCAGTCGCTGCGTGCACGGTGGTCATCAGGCCGCGCTTGATGCCCCAGTTGTCGTTCAACACCTTGGCGACAGGCGCCAGGCAGTTGGTGGTGCAGGAAGCGGCGGACACGATGGTCTGGCCGGCGTAGGTGTTGTGGTTCACGCCGTACACGAACATCGGAGTCTTGTCCTTGGAAGGCGCGGACATCACGACCTTCTTGGCGCCGGCCTTGATGTGGGCCTGGCAGGACTCTTCGGTCAGGAAGAAACCGGTGCACTCGATCACGAGGTCGGCGCCGGCTTCGTTCCACTTCAGGTTGGCGGGGTCACGCTCTGCAGTCAGACGGATGGTCTTGCCGTTGACTTTCAGGTTGTTGCCTTCAACGGCGACTTCGCCCTTGAAATTGCCGTGCACGGAGTCGTACTTCAGCATGTAGGCCAGGTAATCAGGCTCCAGCAGATCGTTGATCGCGACCACTTCGAGATCCGGAAAATCCTTCGCGATTGCGCGGAATGCCATGCGGCCGATACGACCAAAACCATTGATACCAACTTTGATAGCCATTGTTTTTCTCCCGTTTAGTAATTAAAAACTTTTACAGCACGCTCTTGACTGCCTTGACCACGTTCTCTGTGGTGAAGCCGAAGTGCTTGAACAGTTCCGGCGCCGGAGCGGACTCGCCGAAGCAGTCCATGCCGACCACTGCGCCGTCCAGTACATACTTGTACCAGCCGCCGGTCACGCCAGCCTCGACCGCAACGCGCTTGATGCCCTTCGGCAGCACGCTGTCCTTGTAGGCCTGGTCCTGCTTGTCGAACACATTGGTCGACGGCATCGACACCACGCGCACGTTGATGCCTTCGGCTGCCAGCGCGGCTTGTGCGCTCAGCGCCAGCGACACTTCGGATCCGGTCGCGATGATCACGGCTTGCGGCTTGCCGCCTACCGCCTCGGACAGCACGTAAGCACCCTTGCGGATCGCGGCAATCTGGGCCTCGTCGCGCTTCTGGAACGCCAAGTTCTGGCGGCTGAAGATCAGGCTGGTCGGGCCGTCGTTGCGCTCGACCGCGGCAACCCATGCCACAGCGGACTCGACGGTGTCGCACGGACGCCATACTTCCATGTTCGGGATGTAGCGCAGCGTAGCTGTCTGCTCGACCGGCTGGTGCGTGGGACCATCTTCGCCCAGACCGATGGAATCGTGGGTGAACACGTAGATCACGCGCTGCTTCATCAATGCCGACATGCGCAGCGCATTGCGTGCGTATTCGGAGAACATCAGGAAGGTGCCGCCGAACGGCAGGAAGCCGCCGTGCAACGCCATACCGTTCATGATGTGCGACATGCCGAACTCGCGCACGCCGTAGCTGATGTAGTTGCCCGGCTTCTTGCCGCTGACGTGGTGCGCACCTGTCCAGTTGGTCAGGTTGGAACCGGTCAGGTCGGCGGAACCGCCCAGAAACTCGGGCAACGCCGGCTGCAGGCCGTTGATCGCGTTCTGCGAAGCCTTGCGGGTCGCAATGGTCTCGGCCTTCTCGTTGGTCTTGGCGATGAACTCGGCGGCGTGGGCAGCCCAGTTGGCCGGCAGTTCATTCTTGATACGGCGCTCGAACTCGGCGGCTTCCTTCGGGAAGGCAGCCTTGTATTCGGCGAACTTGTTGTTCCACAGCTTTTCCAGGCCCTCGCCCTTGGTGCGTGCATCCCATGCCTCGTACACATGAGCCGGAATCTCGAATGGAGGATACTTCCAGCCGATATGCTCGCGGGTCGCGGCGACTTCTGCATCGCCCAGCGCTGCGCCGTGCACGTCGTGCGTGCCTTCCTTGTTCGGGGAACCTGCGCCGATGACGGTCTTGCAGCAAATCAGCGTCGGCTTGTCGGTAACCGCATGGGCGGCCTTGATCGCGGCGTCGATCGCCTCGGAATCATGGCCTTGAACGTCGGCGATCACATGCCAGCCATAAGCTTCGAAACGCTTGGCGGTGTCGTCGGTGTACCAGCCGTCGATATGGCCGTCAATGGAGATGTTGTTGTCGTCCCAGAACGCGGTCAGCTTGCCCAGACCCCAAGTGCCGGCCAGCGCGCAGGCTTCGTGCGAGATACCTTCCATCATGCAGCCGTCGCCGAGGAACACATAGGTGTTGTGATTGACGATCTCGTGGCCCGGCTTATTGAACTCATTGGCCAGCAGCTTCTCCGCCATCGCCATGCCCACCGCGTTGGTGATGCCTTGGCCCAGCGGACCGCCGGTGGTTTCAACGCCCGGGGTGTAGCCGTACTCGGGGTGACCCGGAGTCTTGGAATGCATCTGGCGGAAGCGCTTCAGCTCTTCGATCGGAAGGTCGTAGCCGGACAAGTGCAGCAATGCGTAGATCAGCATCGAGCCGTGACCGTTGGACAGGATGAAGCGGTCGCGATCCGGCCACTTCGGATTCGCCGGATTGTGGCGCAGGTGGCGGTTCCACAGCACGTCGGCGATCTCCGCCATGCCCATCGGGGCGCCCGGGTGGCCGGAGTTGGCTTTTTGCACGGCATCCACTGCCAGCATGCGAATCGCGCTGGTAATGTCGTTGTACTTGGGTGGGGTTACGTTGCGTGTCGCAGCCATTGCTCTCGTCTCCTAAACATCCCTGCGGGATGGGTTATTTGTTGGATTAATAATGAAAATTAAATTCTGGGTCGGCAATTATGCCGCAGCCCCCGAATTTGGGCAACCGCCGCCCTCGGGCATTATTGGGCATCGTCTTCGCCGCCCTTCCTGGCGAAACGGATACCCAGCTGCTTCAGTTTGCGATAAAGGTGGGTGCGCTCCAGGCCGACTTTTTCCGCGACCCGCGAAACGTTGCCCGCCTCTTTCCGCAGGTGATACTCGAAGTAAACCGCATCGAAATGCTCGCGCGCCTCGCGCAGCGGCAGATCCAGCGACAGCGAAAACTGCTGCGTCTGCCCGCCGACATCCAGTTCGATCTTCTGGGCCGGCGGCTGCGCCCCGGATTCCGGCAACTTGGGCGCGCCTTCCTTGATTGCCTTGGCGATCGTGCTCAGCAGCTTCTGCAGCGCGATCGGCTTCTCCAGAAAATCGACCGCGCCTATGCGCGTCGCCTCGACCGCGGTCTCTATCGTGCCGTGGCCCGACATCATCACCACCGGCATCGTCAGCAGATCGTGCTCGACCCATTCCTTGAGCAGCGCCACACCGTCCGTTTCCGGCATCCAGATGTCCAGCAACACCAGGTCCGGTTCGCGCTCGTTGCGGAAGGCGCGCGCCTGTGCGGCGTTCTCTGCCAGATGCACCTGATATCCCTCGTCGAACAAAATCTCCGACAACAATTCGCGGATGCCGACTTCATCATCCACCACCAGAATTTGCTTGCTAGCCATTAAGCCTCCTCAACCAGCGGCAGCGCAATACTGATGCGCGCTCCGCCATGTTCACCATTCTCGATCACGATATGTCCACCGTGTTCCTCGACGATCTTTTTCACAATCGCCAGTCCCAAGCCTGTCCCCTTGGACTTGGTCGTCATATAGGGCTCGAAAGCCCGCGACAACACGCTCTGCGGAAAGCCCGCGCCGTTATCCTCGACCTGCAGCAGGATCTCCCCGCCCTGCGTCTGCGTGCTGACCGCGATCTGCGGCTGCGCCTGTCCCTGCAATGCATCCTGCGCATTCAGCAGCAGGTTGTGGATGACCTGGCGCAACCTTGTCGCATCGCCGTTAACCTCGCTGCGCCCGGCCTCCAGCTTCAGTGCGATGGGTATGCTGTTCGCCTCGTACAGGCCCAGCACCTCGCGGATCAGCTGATGCATATCCAGCCGGATCAGCCGCAATGCCGGGCCGCGCGCATAGTTGGCAAAATCGCCGACCATGTTCTTCATCGCCCCGACTTGGCTGACGATGGTCTGCGTGGCGCGCTGCAGCAGCTGCGCGTCGCGCTCGTCGAGCTTGTCGCTGAGCTTGTGCTGCAACCGCTCCGCCGACAGCTGGATAGGCGTCAGCGGATTCTTGATCTCGTGCGCCAGCCGCCGCGCCACCTCTCCCCAGGCCGCCTGACGCTCGGCCTGCAGCAGGTGACTGATGTCGTCGAACACCACCACATAGCCGGCCTCCCCGCCTTGCGGCAATCGCGTGCCGCGCATCAGCAGGATCTGGTTGCCGTTCCTGCCCATACGCTCGATCTGCCGCTGCCACTCGCCGTTGCCGGTCTTGTCGAACGCCTCGGTGATGGTGTGGCAGAACGATGCCAGCAGGCCGTGCTTCTCGGCGATCTGCGCCAGCGACAGCCGCTGCATCTCCTGCAGCGGCGCGCCGAGGATCTGCGCCGCACTGGTGTTCGCCGAACGCAGATGGAATTCCTGGTCCAGCGCCAGCACACCGGACGACAAGTGGGTCAGCACGCTCTCCAGATATCCCCGCGCGCCTTCCACCTCGCGCTGCTGCTGCTCGCTGGCCAGCTTCGCGTCATGCAGTTGCCGGGTCATCTGGTTGAACAGCCCGGTCAACGCGCCCAGTTCGTCGCTGCTCTGGATCGGATACTGGCCGGTGAAATCGCCCTGCGCCACCGCGCGCGTGCCTTCGGCCAGCGCCTCCAGCGACGCGCCCAGCCGCTCGCTGAGAAAGAAGGCCATCGACACCGCCGTCAACAGCACCACCAGCAACGACAGGGTGAGCGTGATCGCATAAAGCCGCTTCAGACCGAGACGGGACAGCGTCAGTTCCTGATAGTCGCGATACACCGCCTGCACGGTCTCGGCATCGGCTTCGATCTGCTTGGGCACCGGCTGGGTGAACTGCAACACGTAACGCGCACCCGGATGGGCCTTGGAATTCACCACCGACAGCGCACGCAACGTCAGCCCCTTGTTCGGCAAGGTATCGATCACCGAATATTCGCCCCGCTCCAGCGTCTGGCGCAACAGGTCCGCATCGGGCATGTCCGGAACCAGGGCGGCGCCGGTGGTCGAGAACGAGATCAGGTTTCCCTTGGCGGTGAACAGCGCCGCCTCCTGCGCCACCTTTTCGTCCACCAACTGGTCGAGGGTGCCCTGGTATTGTCCCAACGGCTTCTCGGCCAGCAACAGCGAGATGAACTGAGTCTTCTTCGTCAACTCGTTCAGGCTGTTGTCGAGACCGCTGCGCCCGAGATTGAGACCGCCCTCCAGCGCCTTCTCGACACGCACGTCGAACCACGACTCGATGCTCTTGCCCAGAAATCCCACCGACACGACATAGACCAACACCCCCGGCAACACCGCGATCAGCGTGAAGAACACCACCAGCCGCAGGGTCAGCTTGGCGCCGAAAACCTTTTCCCGAAGCTTGCTGCGCAGACGCCGTAGCTGGTAGCCGACCAGGCCCATGAGCGCAAGCGCGAACAGCCCGGTCAGTCCGAGCAGCCAATAATAGTTCGCGGAGAACACCTCGGTGTCGGCGCTGCTGCTGGACAGCAGATACAGCAACACGGCACCGATGGCAATGCTGACGAGATTGAGATAACGCATCATGCGCTCACTCCGCGCGGCCATCGCCGACCGGCCTCACCACCCAGCGATACCAGTCCGAGTCCAGCGTCCAGTCCTTGCCGGTCAGCGCATTCACCTGCAGCAGTCTGGGCAATTGCGCAATATCCAGCCTCAAGCGCGCCGCCGCGATGTATTCGCCATTCTTGCCCAGCGCGTCGGCCGAGATCGCGATCGAACTCTGTCTGGACAGCATGCTCAGCGCGCTTTCCAGCGTCGCGAAACTCTGGAACAGAGCGCCGCGCGATATTCGGTACTGCCGCGTCAACACGTTGTAGGAGAGCTTGGTGACCTGTTCGCTGCGGAACACTTCGTCGTCCAGCCAGTACCAGCGCGAACGCACCACCGAAAACTCGGCGACAAAATACAGCGGGATGCCGCGCGACAGCGCCTGCTCCACCACATAGGTCAGGTTGACGTCGTAGTTCACCGAGAGCTGGTAGCCATCTTCGCCGGCGCGCAGTTCCGCCTTGCCGACAGACACGCCCTGGGCATGCGCCGTCGCGACGCACAGCCAGACGAGAAGTGCGCCGCGCAGCAGCAGGTCAAGCAGTCTTGTGCAGCAACGCATAGAAGAATCCGTCATGCTGGTCATCGGGCAGCAATTGTCCGTTATCGGGCAGGGGCAGCAGCAGGCGGCGCGCATCCGGCTGTTGCGCCAGGAACGCGGCGACCACCTGCTCGTTCTCCTGCCGGAACACCGAACAGGTGGCATAGAGCAATTTACCATCTTGTTCCAGCAGCGGCCACAACGCCTGCAGGATGGCCAGCTGCTGTTCGGCGAACCCGGCGATGTCGGCGCGGCGACGCAGCCACTTGATGTCGGGATGGCGGCGCACCACGCCGGAGGCGGAGCAGGGCACATCGGCGAGGATGCGCTGGAAGGCCTTGCCGTCCCACCAGGATTCCGGCGCGGCGGCATCGCCGGTCAGCAGCGTCGCCTCCAGTTTCAGTCGCTTCAGGTTCTGCGCGACACGCTGCAGTCGCTGCTCGTCCTTGTCCACCGCGACCATCTCGACTTCCGCGCTCTCGAGGATATGCGCAGTCTTGCCCCCCGGCGCGGCGCAGGCGTCCAGCACGCGCATGCCGTCGTGCACATCCAGCAGCAGTGCGGCGTACTGCGCACCGGCATCCTGCACCGAGGCCAGGCCGTCGAAGAAACCCGGCAGCCTGTCCACGCCGACCGGCTTGTCCAGCTGCAGCGCATCGGGCGCGATACGGTGGGCTGCGATGCCTTCCCGTTCCAGCGATGCCGCGTATTCGTCTACCGTGCCGCGCCTGCGGTTGACGCGCAGCGTCAGCGGAGGGTGACCGTTGCCGGCCTCCAGTATCGCCGCGCTGCGCTCACCGTATTGTGCCTGCAGTTCGTCTATCCACCATTGCGGATAATTGTATTTGCCTTCCGCGCGCTGCTTCGCCTGCTCCAGCAATGTATCGCGGCTGCGCAGAAAATTGCGCAGGATCGCGTTCACCAGGCCGCTGATCTTCGGGTTCAGCATCTGGGCGGAGCGCACCGCATGATCGACCACCGCATGCTGCGCCGCCTTGCTGTATTCCAGCTGGTACAGCGCCACCAGCAACACGTAGTAGATACGCTGGTCCGACAGCGGCTTGTGCAACAGCAGTTCGAGTATGGCGCGCAGCTGGCCGTAGAAACGTAACGTGCCGTAACTCAGGTCCTGCAGCGCGGCGCGCTGCGACGGCGTCCATACCGATTTCCTGCGCAACGATTCGTCCAGCACCTGGTTCAGGTTGCGCCCGTCCACCAGCACTTGTTGCACGATCTGGCCGGCGGCGAGTTGTATATGTTGCATTTAGCTTACCGAGAATTTGTCGCCGGCCCGGACAGGCACGGCCTGCAGGAACTGCACTACCGGTTGCGCCTTACCGCCGGGGCGCTGCAGCACTTCCAGCCGTAGAGCATCCTTGCCGCAGGCGACCGTAATGCCCTGTTTGTCCGCAGCCAGCACCGTACCCGGCTCGCCCTGCTGCGCGACCGGCTTCGCCTGCCAAATCTTGATGGCGGTATCGCCCAGCGTCGCATGGCACACGGGGAAGGGGTTGAAAGCGCGCACCGCGAGACCGAGTTGCTGCGCATCCTGCGACCAGTCGATCCGGCCTTCGCTCTTCAGCAGCTTGGCGGCGTAGGTCGCCCCGGCATCATCCTGTCTGACCGGAACCAATTCCGGCAATCGGCGCAACGCCTCGACGATACTGGACGCACCAAGATCCGCCAGCTTGTCGTGCAGCGTCGCGGCGGTGTCGTCGGAAGCGATCGGGCAGGCATGGCGCAGCAGCATGGCGCCGGTGTCCAGCCCCGCGTCCATCTGCATGATGGTGATGCCGGTCTCGGCGTCGCCCGCCTGGATCGCGCGCTGGATAGGCGCGGCGCCGCGCCAGCGCGGCAGCAGCGAGGCATGAATGTTCAGGCAGCCGAGTCGCGGCAAGTCCAGCACCGCCTGCGGCAGGATCAGGCCATAGGCCGCGACCACCATCACGTCGGCGTCGAGCGCAGCGATCTCGCGCTGCGCCTCTTCGGTCCTCAGCGTGGCCGGCTGCAACACCTGCAAGCCGTACTGCAGCGCGAGCTGCTTCACCGGGCTGGCGGTCAGCTGCATGCCGCGCCCGGAAGGACGGTCCGGCTGGGTCAACACCGCGACGATCTCGTGTTCCGGGAACAACTCGGCCAAGGCGCTGGCCGCGAATTGCGGCGTACCTGCAAAGATGATCTTCATCAGAGGATTTCGCGCATGCGCTTCTTCAACTTGGCTCGTATGCGCGTCTGCTTGAGTTGCGACAGGTGTTCGACGAACACCTTGCCGCGCAGGTGATCGATCTCGTGCTGGAGGCACACCGCGAGGAAACCTTCTGCCTCCAGCGTGAACGGCTGGCCGTTCTCGTCCAGCGCGCGCACCGTCACCTTTTCGGCACGGCGCACTTTCTCATATACGCCGGGCACCGACAGACAGCCTTCCTCGCTCTCTTCCTCGCCGCCGCTGGCGAGGATCTCGGGATTGATGAACACGCGCAACTGGTTATGCGTCTCGGACACGTCCGCAACAAAGAGCTGCAGATGCACGTCGACCTGCGTCGCCGCCAACCCGACACCCGGCGCGGCATACATGGTTTCGGCCATGTCGCGTATCAGTCGGCGCGTGTCGTCAGTGACCTGCTCGACCTTTTTGGCGATCTTGTGCAGGCGCTCGTCCGGGTATTGCAGAATTTTCAGGATTGCCATGTGTATCCCACCGCCGCAGCTTAATTGCTTGCTTATTTAATGGTCTGGATGCAGAATTTAACGCAACGCCGCAACTTTGCGTGCCTTATCAATTGACTCTGCCGGAGTTTTTCATGCGCAAGATTATATCGCTGATTTGCCTTTTGTTGCCTGCCCTGGCCTTTGCCGCCCAGCCTGACGATGCCCCCCAGTTGCGGAGCGACGCTCCAGACAAGCATATCGTCGTCAAGGGCGACACGCTGTGGGACATCTCCGCCAAGTTCTTCAAGGATCCGTGGAAATGGCAGTACATCTGGGGTATGAACAAGGACGCTATCAAGGATCCGCACTGGATTTATCCCGGCGACGTGATTTATCTGGATCGCGTCAATGGCACGCTGCGCATCGGCCAGCCGCCTTCCGGCTCTGCCGCACCCACCGCCCTCAACGTGGTCAGGCTCTCCCCGAGAGCGCGCGAGGGCGACAGTGCCCATGACACGGTGCCGACGATCCCCGCCGACGCGATCGCCCCATTCCTGAGCCAGCCGCTGATCGTCGAGAACGACGCGCTGAAGGACGCACCGACGCTGGTCGGCGCGCGCGAAGGGCGCGTGGTTCTGGGTATGGGGGACACCGGCTTCGTCAAAGGCCTGCCCTCCGACAAGGGCAACCGCTGGCAGCTGTTCCGTCCGGGCAAGTCCCTGATCGATCCGGAAACCGAGGAAATCCTGGGCGTCGAAGCCATCTATCTTGGGCGCGCCGAGGCAACCAACTTCGCCGATGTCAGCACCGTATCGATCACCCAGTCGGCGCAGGAGATCGGCATGGGCGACCGTCTGGTCGCGCCCTCTGGCGACGTCGTCAACAACTATGTCCCGCACGCACCAGAGGGCAACATCGCCGCTCGCATCATCTCGGTCTATGGCGGCGTCTCCCAGGCCGGACAGAACACCGTCATCACGCTGAATAAAGGCAAGCGCGACGGACTGGAAGTCGGCCATGTGCTCGCGCTGTATCGCAAAGGCGAGGTCGTGAAGCACGAACGCGAACAGTTCACCTTGCCGGACGAACGCTACGGCCTGACCTTCGTGTTCCGCGTGTTCGACAAGGTCTCCTACGCGCTGGTGATGCAGACCCGCTTGCCGGTGCAACTGCTGGATCGCGCCCAAACCCCCTGATGTAAAACCCCGGCCATGCCGCATGACCCCTCGCTCAAGGCCTGGCTGGCGCTCAGCCTGATCAGGGGCTTGGGCGGGGAGGGCGCGCGCAGCCTCCTTAAAGCACTCGGTTCGCCGGAGGCCGTGTTCGCCGCATCGAGCGCCACACTCAAATCCATCGTCAAGCCGGAAGTCGCCGCCGAGATCGGCAAGGGCGTCGACGACGCCCAAATCGCCCCGGCGCTAGCCTGGCTGGAAGACGGCAACAACCATATCGTCACGCTCGCCGACGCGGATTATCCGCAGGCGCTGCTGAACATTCCCGATCCGCCGCTGCTGCTCTATGTAAAAGGTCGCCTGGACCTGCTGAATCGCCCGGCGCTGGCCGTGGTCGGCAGCCGCAACGCCACCCCGCAGGGTCTCGGCAACGCCGAGGCGTTCTCCCGTACGCTGAGCGAAGCCGGGTTGTGCGTCGTCAGCGGCCTCGCTCACGGCGTCGATGCCGCCGCCCATCGCGGCGCACTGCAGGGCCAAGGAAGTCATCAGGGCAGCAGCATCGCAGTGGTCGGCACCGGGCTGGACCGGATCTATCCCGCGGCCAACCGCGACCTCGCCCATGCGCTCGCCGCCAACGGGGCCATCGTGTCCGAATTCCCGCTCGGCACGCCGCCGCTGGCCGCGAATTTCCCGCGCCGCAACCGTATCATCAGCGGCCTCGGCATCGGCACGCTGGTCGTCGAAGCCAGCGTGCAGAGCGGCTCGCTGATTACCGCAAGGCTGGCGCTGGAGCAGGGCAGGGACGTGTTCGCTATTCCCGGCTCGATACACGCCCCCCAGAGCAAAGGCTGCCACCGTCTGATCAAGCAGGGCGCCAAACTGGTCGAGACCGCGCAGGATATCCTCGAAGAACTCGGCGGTTTCGCCGCCCCGTCCGCGGACGATCCCGCCACCGTTCCGGAGCCGGGCCTGCTGGCGCATCTGGGCTTCGATCCGGTCGATCTCGACACGCTGGTCGCGCGGTGCGGCTTGACGATGGCCGAGCTATCCGCCATGCTGTTGACGCTAGAGCTGGATGGACGCATCAGCGCACTCCCCGGCGGCCTATATCAACGAATCAATTAAATCAAAGCGTTAGCTTAATCCATGTTCGAAATCCTGATGTATTTGTTCGAAAGCTATTTCGATGCGGGCAGCTATCCCGAGCCGGACAAGTTGTCGCGCAAGCTGTCGGCAGCCGGTTTCGAGGAAGAAGAAATCAGCGACGCACTGACCTGGCTGTCGGGGCTGCAGCAACAGAATCCCGACGCCTATCCGACCGATCTGCGCCATGCCGGCATCCGGCATTTTGCAGAACTGGAAAAGCAGCGCATCGGCGACGAGGCGCGCCAGTTCCTGGTTTTCGCCGAGCAGCAGCGCATGATCTCCGCCGTCGAGCGCGAGATGATCATCGACCGCGCGGTCGCGCTGCAATACGAATACCTCGGCCTGGACAAGCTCAAGCTGATCATGCTGATGGTGCTGTGGAACCGCCATCAGGACCTGGACCCTCTGCTGGTCGAGGAACTGCTCTCGCCTATCCAATCCACGCAATTACACTAATATAAGTATCGCGAATGGCAACCAATCTACTCATCGTCGAGTCCCCGGCCAAGGCCAAGACACTCAAGAAATATCTGGGCAAGGACTTCGAGGTGCTGGCCTCCTACGGCCACGTGCGCGACCTGGTGCCGAAGAGCGGCGCAGTCGATCCCGACAACGGCTTTGCAATGCAGTACGAGACCATCGCGCGCAACAGCAAGCATGTCGACGCGATCGCCAAAGCCGCTGCCGAAGCCGACAACATCCTGCTGGCACCCGACCCTGACCGCGAAGGGGAGGCGATCGCATGGCATATCTCGGAACTGCTGAAAGCTAAGCGCGCGCTCAAGGGCAAGAACATGAAGCGCGTGGTGTTCTACGAGATCACCCAGTCCGCCGTGCAAGAAGCGGTCGCTCACCCTCGCGAGATCTCGCTGCCGCTGGTGAATGCCCAGCAGGCGCGCCGCGCGCTGGATTACCTCGTCGGCTTCAGCCTGTCGCCGCTGCTGTGGCGCAAGATACGTCCCGGCCTGTCGGCGGGACGCGTTCAGAGTCCGGCGCTGCGGCTGATCGTCGAGCGCGAGCTGGAAATCGAGAAATTCAAGAGCCAGGAATACTGGTCGGTGCATCTGGATAGCCAGAAGAACACGCTCCCGTTCACTTCCAAGCTGTTCCAGTACCAGGGCAAGAAGCTGGACCAGCTGTCGATCGGCAGCCAGGCCGAGTACGACGCGATCTACGCGAAACTCACCGACGCCAAGCTGCCGCCCAAGGTCGTTCGCGTCGAGAAGCGGGGCAAGCAGCGCTATGCCGCAGCACCCTTCACGACCTCGACGCTGCAACAGGAAGCCGTGCGCAAGCTCGGCATGTCCGCCGACCGCACGATGCGCACCGCGCAGTCGCTGTACGAAGGCGTGGACATCGGCGGCCAGACCATCGGTCTGATCACCTATATGCGTACCGACTCGGTGAACCTGGCCAACGAAGCCGTCGCCGAGATCCGCGACTACATCAAGGACAACTTCGCCTCCGACTACCTGCCGTCCAGGCAGCCCGTCTACAAGAGCAAGTCCAAGAACGCGCAGGAAGCGCACGAGGCGATACGCCCGACCTCCATTCTGCGCACGCCGGACAGCATCCGCGACCACCTGACCGCCGACCAGGCGCGCCTGTACGAGATGATCTGGAAACGTACGCTCGCGTGCCAGATGGCGCCGGCCCGTTACGACACCGTCAGCGCCGACATCCGTCTGGGCGGCGACGACACGCTGTTCCGCGCCACCGGCCAGACGCTGGTGTTCCCCGGCTTCATCGGCGTGTACATGGAAGACGTGGACGACGCCGAGGAAGAGGAGGGCGGCAAGCTGCCGCCGCTGGCCGAGGGCGACGTGCTGCCGCTGGACAAGCTCTACGGCGAACAGCACTTCACCCAGCCGCCGCCGCGCTTCTCCGAAGCCAGCCTGGTCAAGTCGCTGGAAGAATACGGCATCGGCCGCCCGTCGACCTATGCGACCATCATCTCGACGCTGCAGGCGCGCGAATACGCGATCCTGGACAAGAAGCGCTTCATGCCGACCGACGTCGGCCGCGTGGTCACCAAGTTCCTGACCGAACACTTCACCCGCTATGTCGATTACGGCTTCACCGCCAACCTCGAAGACGAGCTGGACGAGATCTCCGAAGGCAAGCGCGACTGGATCCCGGTGCTGGACGAGTTCTGGAAGGGCTTCAACACGCTGATCGGCGACAAGAAAGACGTAGACCGCCCCGGCACCGAGATCCTGGAAGAGCTCTGCCCGAAATGCGGCAAGCCGCTGTCCAAGCGACTCGGCAAGCGCGGCAGCTTCATCGGCTGCACCGGCTACCCCGAGTGCGACTACACCCGCAACCTCGGCGGCGAGGAAGATGCCGGCGAGGCGCGCAAGGAACTGGGCGAACATCCCGAATCTAAGCAGGCCGTGCTGCTGCTGCGCGGCCCCTACGGCTACTACGTGCAGTTAGGCGAAGTGATCGAAGGCGAAAAGGCCAAGCCCAAGCGCGTCTCCTGGCCCAGGGAGTTGCCGCTGGAGCAGGCCGACCTCGCCACCGCGCTGAAGCTGCTGTCGCTGCCGCGCGAACTCGGCGCCCACCCCGAATCCGGCAAGAAAGTCATCGTCAACATTGGCCGCTTCGGCCCGTACATCGGCCACGACGGCAAATTCAAGTCGATACCGAAAAGCGACAGCATCTTCGACATCGGCCTGGACCGCGCGGTGGAACTGCTGGCGCAGGCCAAGGCCGGCAACACCGTGCTGCGCACGCTGGGCGAACACCCGGACGACAAGTCCCCGGTCGAGATCTGCAGCGGCCGTTACGGCCCCTACGCCCGCCACGGCAAGGTCAACGCGACGCTGCCTAAGGACATTTCGCCGGACGACGTCACGCTGGAACAGGCTCTGGAACTGATCGCCGCCAAGGCGGCGAAGGGCGGGACCGGCAAGACGAAGGCGGCGAAGAAACCGGCTGCGACAAAAACCGCAGCGGCCAAAAAGGCTCCCGCGAAGAAAGCCGCGGCGACCAAGGCCAAGACGACGACCAAGGCGGCGACCGCCAAAAAGACCGCCGCCAAACCCGCCGCGAAGAAGCCGGCAGCCAAGAAGACCACCAAGGCCAAGGCCTGATCCCCTTAAATCCGTTCCCGGCGCATTTGAGGCGCCGGGAACGGATTTTATCTACTGATTGAACCCCATCCCCTTGCCGAGTCATCGAACGCCGCTTATCGCGCGTTTTGAGCGACTTGCGCTGGAAGACCCGTAGTTATTGGCTTTCAGCCTGCTGCCTCAAGAATACATAAGGTCCACCTATTGGCGGACTGGAACGTCCCTGTCCCTCCCGATGGATGGATTAGGCATCAACTGCCTGCCAATCGAAGCGCGTTTTGAAAGACCCATGATAAGTGCGTATTTAGGGCTGTAAATAGTGCCTTTGCTGCTTCAGGTGAAAATGCTGCGCCGACTACAACGTTGGTCAACCTGCCAGCCGAAAACATAATCCAATCCTTTCTTCCAAGTCGAGTGGATGCGTCTGCGATTTCATCTAGCTTGGCTTTAAGCATTGCGAGTTGCTGAGGAGTTACATCCTTTCGATCAGAAATTTGAGCACATACTTTTTTAAGGTCTTTGGCAATTCTTGCAGATTCGTCAGACCCAAACGGAGAGTTTTCAATCTCCTCGGAGGTGTACGCAGCTGAAAATCCACGACGTGGTGAAACCTCGGTGATCAATACTTTGACTAAAACGCTAATTTCGACAACGCGTATCTCTACGACACCAAAGTCTGGAAGTTGGTACAACACAGCATCGCCGAGTTGAAGCTCCTTCTTTAGGTTCGGTAGTCCAGGGGCGCCGATGACCAACTCAACAAATTCGGGTTTCAACTTGCGGTAGACGTCCCCTTTAGGATTTGGGACGTACCATACTCCCCCACTAGAAATGACCAATGAAAGATCAGGCGCGTGATAGCTTTTTCCTGGCTTTATTACTACAACGCGAGACTTTCGCCTGAATAATCTTCCGAGGTTAGTTAGCATTCTTAGAGACAGCTAGTATGGGTATGGCAATTAACGCCCAATTTAAAGCAGACACCCTAAAACGCCTACAAAGGCGCCCTCGAATTTAAACGTCCAGGTTCTTCACGCCCAGCGCATTCTGCTCGATGAACGCGCGACGCGGTTCGACGATGTCGCCCATCAGCGTCGTGAATATCTCGTCGGCGCTGATTGCGTCCTCGATGCGCACGCGCAGCAGGATGCGGTTCTTCACGTCCATCGTGGTCTCCCACAACTGGTCCGGGTTCATCTCGCCCAGGCCCTTGTAGCGCTGGATGTTGACGCCTTTTTTGGCCTCGTCGAGCAGCCATTCGATCGCCTGCTTGAAGCTGATCACGCCGCGCTTCTGTTCGCCGCGGGCGATGTAGGCGGTGGGTTTGATCAGGCCGTTGAGGATCTCGGCGGCCTGGCGGATCTGCACATAGTCGCTGCCCTTGAGGAAGTCCTGGTCCATGTAGCTGACTGAGTAGTTGCCGTGGTACAGCTTCTCCAGACGGAAACGCAGTTCGCCGACTTCGTCTTTCTCGACCACAACCTTGATGTTGCCGCCGCAAGCGGATTCGAGCAGCCTGGCACTGTTCTGCGCCTGTTGCTCGTCGTCCAGCGACAGCGTCGGCAGCACCAGCAACGCATGGCTGGCCTCGGGCGCGGTGAAGCGCGACAGGCGGTCGATCACGGCTTCGGCGAGGAAATACTGCTTGGCGATCTCTTCCAGCGCATCGGCCTGGATAGGGGACGCGTCGGCGGCCGGGTAGAGCACGGCGTTGTTGAGTGCCGACTTGAGCATGTAGATCTTCATCTCCTGATCGTCCTTCAGGTAGCGCTCGTCGCGGCCCTGCTTGATCTTGTACAGAGGCGGCTGGGCGATGTAGATGTGGCCGCGCTCGACCAGCTCCGGCATCTGGCGGTAGAAGAACGTCAGCAGCAGGGTGCGGATGTGCGCACCGTCCACGTCCGCATCGGTCATGATGATGATGCGGTGATAGCGCAGCTTGTCGGCGTTGTATTCTTCCTTGCCGATGCCGGTGCCGAGCACGGTGATTAGCGTGGCGATTTCCTGCGAGGAGATCAGTTTCTCGAAGCGTGCGCGCTCGACGTTCAGGATCTTGCCCTTCAGCGGCAGGATCGCCTGGAACTTGCGGTCGCGTCCCTGCTTGGCGGAGCCACCGGCGGAATCACCCTCGACCAGGTAAAGTTCGGACAGGGCAGGGTCCTTTTCCTGGCAGTCGGCCAGCTTGCCCGGCAGGCCCATGCCATCCAGCACGCCCTTGCGGCGGGTCAGTTCGCGCGCCTTGCGCGCGGCGTCGCGCGCTCTTGCGGCCTCGATGATCTTGTTGACGATGATCCTGGCGTCGACCGGGTTTTCCAGCAGGAAGTCCGTCAGTTTTTGCGACACCACTTCGTTCACCGCGGGTTGCACTTCGCTGGAAACCAGCTTGTCCTTGGTCTGCGAGGAGAACTTCGGATCCGGCACCTTGACCGACAGCACGCAGGTCAAACCCTCGCGCATGTCGTCGCCGGTGGTGTCCACCTTGGCCTTCTTGGCCAGTTCGTTGTCTTCGATGTACTTGTTGATGACGCGGGTCATCGCCATGCGCAGGCCGGTCATGTGGGTGCCGCCGTCGCGCTGCGGGATGTTATTGGTGAAGCACTGCACGACTTCGGAATAGCTGTCATTCCACTGCATCGCGACATCGACAGTGATGTTGTCCTTCTCGCCACTGGCCTGGAAGCACTTGGGGTGCAGCACCGTCTTGCTCTTGTTCATGTATTCGACGAAGCCCCGCACCCCGCCGGAGTAAGCGAAGTTCTCGCTCTTGCCGGTGCGATGGTCGATCAGCTCGATCTTGACGCCATTGTTCAGGAACGACAGTTCGCGCAGGCGCTTGGCCAGAACCTCGTAATGGAAATCGACGTTGCCGAAGATTTCCTTGTCGGCGAGGAAGTGCACCTCGGTGCCTTTCTTCTGGCTTTCTCCCAGTTCGCGCACCGGGGAGACTTCGACGCCTTTCTGCATTTCGACCAGCCTGTCCTTGACGACGCCGCGCACGAATTCCAGGCCGTATTTCTTGCCGTCGCGATAAGTCGTCAGCTTGAGCCATTCCGACAGGCCGTTGACGCAGGAGACGCCGACGCCGTGCAGGCCGCCGGAGACCTTGTAGCTGTTCTGGTTGAACTTGCCGCCGGCGTGCAGCACAGTCAGCACGATCTCGGCCGCCGAACGCTTGGGCTCGTGCTTGTCGTCGAACTTGATGCCGATGGGAATACCCCGGCCGTTGTCCGCCACGGAGATCGAGTTGTCGCCATGAATGATGACCTTGATGTCGTCGCAATGCCCGGCCAGCGATTCGTCGATGGCGTTGTCGACTACCTCGAACACCATGTGATGCAGGCCGGTGCCGTCGGAAGTGTCGCCGATGTACATGCCGGGACGCTTGCGTACGGCCTCCAGACCTTCAAGTTGCTGGATGCTCGATTCGTCGTAATTCTCGCTCATGGTTTTTCAGTCTCTCTGTTTCACGTGGAACAACTGCGAAGTATCAATTCCGTTTTTTACGTCCTAGATGCGCATCGGCATGACGACGTAACGGAACTCCTGGTTGTCCGGCGTCGTCATCAGGATGCTGCTGTTCGGGTCGCCGAACGAGAACACCGCGGTGCTGCTGCTGATGTTGTTCAGCCCGTCCTGCAGGTAGTTGACGTTGAAACCGATGTCCAGCGCATTGCCGTGGTAATCGGTCTCGATGTCTTCGTGGGCCTCTTCCTGCTCGCTGTTGCTGCTGATGATGCTCAGGTTCTTCTCGGTCAGCACGAAACGCACGCCGCGGAATTTCTCGTTCGACAGGATGGCTGCGCGCTGCAAGGCCTGCTGTATGACGATACGGTCCATGCCCAGATGGTTTTCATATTTGGGAATGACGCGCTCGTAATCCGGGAACTTGCCGTCGATCACCTTGGTGACCAGCGTGATGCCGGAGAAGGTTGCCTTGATCTGTTGCTGGGAGAATTCGAGTTCGACATTGTCGTCGCTGTCGGCCAGCAGCTTGGAAAGCTCGGTGACTGCCTTGCGCGGCATGATGATTTCCTGCTTGCCGAAATCGGCATCGATGTTCGTGGCGTTGAATGCCAGGCGGTGTCCGTCGGTTGCGACCACCTTGAGCTTGTTCTCGCCGACGATCAGCAGAACTCCGTTCAGGTAGTAACGCACATCCTGCTGGGCCATAGCGTATTGAACCGACAGCAACAGGTTCTTCAGGCTTTTCTGGGAAAGGCTGATTTTTTTCGCATTTTCGAGCTGGTTACTCAGTTTGGGAAAGTCCATCGACGGCAGGGTCTGCAGACTGAAGCGGCTCTTGTTGGTCTTGATCTGGGCCTTGCTGTCCTTGATGTCGATCGTGACCTTGCTCTGGTCAGGCAGTACGCGCAGGATTTCCTGGAATTTTTTTCCGCCTACGGTGATCGACGAACTCGATCCGGCGGCTTCTTCGATATCGACGGTCGTGGTGATCTGTATCTCCAGATCGGTGGCAGTGAATCTTACTTTGCCGGCCTGGTTCTCGATCAGGACATTCGAAAGTATCGGCAGGGTCTGTTTGCGTTCAACAATACCGATGACTACTTGCAGCGGTTTGAGCAGTGTTTCCTTCTCTACCTTTTCAATAAACATAGTATAAATTCCTAATAAGAGCTAATAATCAGCCTTCGAACCTGTTGATAACGTAAAAATCACCTAATATACAACCAGATACATCAAAACAAAGCCTGCGGTATTGCTGTTGATAACGGACATGCCCAATGTGGATAACTATTTTGTTCACCGGGAAAATGGAGGTTATCCACATTCCATGTACATCACATCCACAGTCTTATCCACGTAAAGTCTGCAGCAAAATCTTGTAATCGGCATCGACAGTTGTATCAGATGCCCGGAGTTCGGCCATGGTCTTGCAGGCATGTATCACGGTCGAATGGTCTTTTCCGCCGAAGGAATTTCCTATCTCGGGGAGGCTCATGCTGGTCAGTTCCCGTGCCAGAGCCATTGCCATCTGTCTTGGGCGAGTCAGGTTGCGGGTGCGCTTCTTCGAAAGCAGTTCCGCAATCTTCAGCCGGTAATAGTCGGCCACGGTCTTCTGGATGTTGTCTATGGATATCTGGCGGCTCTGTGCGACCAGGATATCCTTCAAGGCTTCCTTCGCTGTCTCCACGGTGATCGCGCGGCGGTGGAACTTGGCATAGGCCTCCACTCGCTTGAGTGCGCCTTCCAGTTCGCGGACATTGGAATTGACGTGTTTGGCAATGAAGAAGGCGACGGCTTCATCGAGCACATATCCGCCCAGGTCGGCTTTCTTCAGCAAAATGGCGACGCGCATCTCCAGTTCAGGAGGCTCGATCGCTATCGTCAGACCCCAGCCGAACCGGGAGATCAGGCGACTGTCCAGGCCGGCGATTTCCTTGGGAAAGGTGTCGCTGGTCATGATCACCTGTTTGTGGGAATCGATCAGCGTATTGAAGGCGTAGAAGAACTCTTCCTGGGTCTTTTGCTTGCCGGCAAAGAACTGGATATCGTCGATCAACAGGACATCGAGGGAGTGGTAGTACTGCTTGAATTCTTCGAATTTGTTCGATTGGTAAGCGCGCACTACGTCCGAAACATAGCGTTCTGCATGCATGTAGCAGATCTTCGCCTGCGGGTTGTTAAGCTTGACCTGGTTACCTATGGCCTGGATCAGGTGGGTTTTGCCCAGGCCGACGCCGCCGTAAACGAACAGGGGGTTGTACGAAGCGCCCGGCAATTCCGCAACCTGGATCGCGGCGGCAAATGCCAATTGGTTGGCTTTGCCGGTGACGAAATTATCGAAAGTCAGGTTGGGATTGAGTTTTCCATATCCGCGAAAAGATGTTTCCGGGACAGGGCGGTTTTCCGCAACGGGAGCGGCCGATGGGGTTGGCGACTTTTCTTGGGGTTTGGAGGAGGGCTCGTTTTCGAGTACACGAAACACGAATGAAGGAACTCTGGAATATGCCTGCTCGGCCTGGCGGCTGATTTCCGGCAAGAATCGTTCCTGCACCAACTTGAGGGTGAAACTATTGGGTGCCGTCAGCACCAGCGATCCATTTTCACTCTTCAACACCAGAGGCTTTATCCAGGAATTGTATTGTTGCGATGGCAGGCTCTTTTCGAACGTGCTCAGGCATGAATCCCAAAAAGAAATGTCCTGCATGGTTTTATATTTATGGATACCGGCTTAAGTGACTGAAAAACTTTTTGCATTCTACATGCCCGGACGAAACTTATCCACAGGCAAAAAAGCAAATTAGACTTGACACTTATGCGATAAGGCTTTGTAATAGCGCGCTTTACGATTTACCCGAGGAAGATAACATGAAACGCACATACCAACCGTCCGTCACCCGCAGGAAGCGCACTCACGGTTTCCTGGTTCGCATGAAGACCCGCGGTGGCCGCGCCGTCATCAATGCACGCCGCGCAAAAGGCCGTGCAAGACTCGCTGTCTAAAGAGAAAGTCGCTTCAGCCGGATTCGACGCAGCACACAGGTTGCTGCGCACAGACCGGTTTGACCACGTCGTCCGTGGTGACAATGTCGCGGACAAGCACTTCAAGGTTTTCTACGCCGGAAACGGAGGAGAGAACGCCAGGCTAGGTATCATTGCCAGCAAGAGATCGTTTCCCAGGGCCGTCGACCGGAATCGCGTTAAGCGGCTGGTCAGGGAGGCATTCCGGCGGCATGCCATCAAAACGCGAAAGCTGGACTTGGTCGTGCTGGCAAAGACTGTCAACATCCAGGATCTCGGTGCCGGGACGGAGAAATTGAACACGCTGTTTGGCCGGATAGAAGACAGATGCGCATAATCCTGATCAAGCTGATACACGGATATCAATATCTGGTTAGTCCCCTGAACCCGCCTACTTGCAGGTTCTTTCCCAGCTGCTCGAGTTACGCCTGCGAAGCGCTGGCCAAGCACGGCGTCATCAAAGGCGCCTGGCTGAGCTTGAAACGTCTGCTTCGCTGCAATCCCTGGAATGCAGGCGGATACGACCCAATTCCTTAAACTTCAGGCTAGATCATGGACTTACAAAGACTTTTCCTGTTTTTAATCTTTGCGTTTTCGCTGGTGCTGGTCTGGGACGGATGGCAACGCTATCAGCATCCGGAGCAATACGTTCAACAGGAATCGGCAGTCGCCAAGGATCAGGCCAAGAGCACCCTGCCATCGGCAGGAGGGCAGCAGGTAGCGCCTGCACAACAGGCGGTACGTTCTGAAGGCAAGACGATAAAGGTCAAGACCGACCTGTTCGAAGCGGAGATCAGTTCGGTCGGCGGCGACATCAGCCGCCTCGCGCTGCTGAAGCATCCGGACGGGGTGGATCAGAGCAAGCCTCTGGTGCTGTTCCAGCGCGGAGCGGGCACCCATAACTATGTCGCGCAGAGCGGTTTGCTCGGCGCCGGCTTGCCGAATCACAATACTTCCTTTATTGCAGAGCAGGAGAGCTATGAGCTGGAGGCGAATGGCGACAAGGTCCAGGTTCGGCTGAAGGCCGAGGGGGGCGCGCCGCTACAGGCAACCAAGGTCATCACCTTTCACAAGGACAGCTACCTGATCGATGTTGCTTACGAGTTGGAAAACGCCGGTCAGCAGGCTGTTGCGGCAAGCAGCTACTTCCAGCTGGTGCGCGACAGCGTGCCTCCGGCGGGCAGTTCGATGTTCCTGCCGACTTTCACCGGTCCAGCCGTCTACACCGACAAGGAAAAATTCCAGAAAGTTGAATTTGCCGATATCGAGAAAGGCAAGACGGAGCATGTAAAGCAAGCCGACGACGGCTGGGTGGGCATGCTGCAGCACTACTTCGTCGCCGCCTGGTTGCCCGAAGCGAAGAGCGGCCGCGAGTACTTTACACGCAAGCTCGATGGCGACATGTATTCCGCAGGGATGGTGCTGCCGGAGACTGTCGTCCAGCCCGGCCAGAAGGCTGTCGTCTCCACTAGGCTTTATGCCGGCCCGGCCAAGTCCGACCTCGACGAGATCGCGCCCGGACTCGGTCTGACGGTGGACTACGGCTGGCTGACCATCATCGCCGCCCCGCTGTTCTGGGTGATGTCGCTGTTCTACGACTGGACCGGAAACTGGGGCATCGCGATCATCCTGTTGACGATCGCGATCAAACTGCTGTTCTTCCCGCTGTCGGCGGCGAGCTATCGCTCGATGGCGAAGATGCGCCTGGTCACGCCCAAGCTGGAGAAGATCAAGGAACAGTACGCCGGCGACCGCGAACAGCTGAACCGCGCGATGATGGACCTGTACAAGACCGAAAAGATCAACCCGTTGGGCGGTTGCCTGCCGGTGCTGATCCAGATTCCGGTGTTCATCGCGCTGTTCTGGTCCATCCTAGCCAGCGTCGAGATGCGCTATGCGCCGTTCTTCGGCTGGATCACCGACCTGTCGGTCGCCGATCCGTACTATGTGTTGCCGCTGATCATGGGTATCAGCATGGTCGTGCAGATGCGCCTGAATCCGACGCCGCTGGATCCGATGCAGGCCAAGATTATGCAGATCATGCCGATCGCGTTCAGTATCGTATTCTTCTTCTTCCCGGCCGGTCTGGTGCTGTACTCGATCGTGAACAACCTGCTGTCCATCGGTCAGCAGTGGTACATCACCCGCGCCGCCGAGGACGAGACCAAGGTTGCTGCCGCCAAGCGCTGATATCATTGCCGCCATCGCCACCGCGCAGGGACGCGGCGGGGTGGGGGTAGTACGGATATCCGGGCGGGGACTGGAAGCGCTGGCACACGGCGTTCTCGGCAAACAGCCCGCCGCAAGGCACGCGACCTATTGCGACTTCCTCGATGAACAAGGCGATACCCTCGATCAGGGTATCGCCTTGTTCTTTCCGGCGCCGCATTCGTTCACCGGCGAAGATGTGATCGAGCTGCAGGGTCATGGCGGCCCAGCCGTGCTGCAGCTGCTGTTGCAGCGCTGCCTCGATCTCGGCGCACGGCTGGCTCAGCCTGGCGAATTCACCCGACGCGCCTTCCTGAACGACAAGCTCGATCTCGCCCAAGCGGAAAGCGTCGCCGACCTGATCGATGCCAATACCGTCGAGGCTGCGCGCAGCGCGATGCGTTCGCTGCGCGGAGAATTCTCCGCTGTGGTGCACAGTCTGGTCGACGAACTGATCTATCTGCGCATGTTGGTCGAGGCGATGCTGGACTTTCCCGAGGAGGAGGTCGACGCGGTCGATCTGGCCCAGCGCGACGCGCTGCTGGGGAGCCTGCGGGCGCGGCTGCAGCAGACGCTGGATACCGCGAAACAGGGTTGTTTGCTGCGAGAGGGTGCGCATGTGGTCATCGCCGGCCAGCCCAACGTCGGGAAGTCCAGCCTGCTGAACCGGCTATCGGGCGAGGAGGTAGCGCTGGTCAGCGACGTGCCGGGCACGACCCGCGACGTCATCCGCCAAGCGATCCAGATCCGAGGCGTCCCCCTGCATATCATGGACACCGCCGGGTTGCGCGAGTCCGAGGACGTCGTCGAGAACATGGGCATCGCGCGCACCCACCAGACGCTGCATCGCGCCGACCTGATCCTGCTGCTGCTGGATGCCGCGAAGGGCATCACGGCGCAGGACGAGGCCATCCTCGCCGGATTGCCGACGGACATCCCGCGGCTGCTGGTGCTGAACAAGGCCGACCTGCTGGAGGGTGAGGGCGCCGCTTTGCCGGAGGACTTGCCCCATGTCCGCATCTCGGCCAGGACCGGCGAGGGAATCGACGACCTGCGCCAGAAACTGCTCGACGCGGTGGGCTGGCGCGACCAGGAGAGCGGCGCGTTCATGGCGCGCGAGCGCCACCTGCGCGCGCTGAGTCTCGCGCAGGCTCACCTGCAGCAGGCGGCGGGAGTCATAGCCCACGCAGAGCTCTTCGCCGAGGAATTGCGCCTGGCGCAGCATGGGCTGAACGAGATCACCGGCGAGTTCACCCCGGACGATCTGTTAGGCGAAATCTTCTCCCGCTTCTGCATCGGCAAATAGCCGATTGTTTCACGTGAAACATCCCGCTTGGGTTTTGCAAGCGTGCTGAGGTATGATGCGCGTCCTTTTCAAAACGGCGGCACGATGAAATTTCCGGATGCATTCGATGTGATCGTGGTAGGCGGGGGGCACGCCGGCACCGAGGCTGCGCTGGCCAGCGCGCGCACGGGCTGCCGGACGCTGCTGCTTAGCCACAACATCGAGACGCTGGGACAGATGTCCTGCAACCCGTCCATCGGCGGCATCGGCAAGGGCCATCTGGTAAAGGAAGTCGATGCGCTCGGCGGCGCGATGGCCGCGGCGACCGACGAGGGCGGCATCCAGTTCCGCATCCTGAATTCCAGTAAGGGGCCGGCGGTGCGCGCGACGCGCGCGCAGGCCGACCGCATCCTATACAAGCAGGCGATCCGCACGAGGCTGGAAAATCAGTCCAACCTGTGGCTGTTCCAGCAGGCGGTCGACGACCTGCTGGTCGAGAACCATCGTGTCTGCGGCGTGGTCACCCAGTTGGGCCTGCGCTTCAGCGCGAAGACCGTGGTGTTGACCGCAGGCACGTTCCTGTCCGGGCTGATCCATGTCGGGCAGGCGAATTACCAGGCCGGGCGCGCGGGCGACCCGCCGTCGATCAGCCTGGCGCATCGCCTGCGCGAACTGAATCTGCCGGTCGGCCGGCTGAAGACCGGCACGCCGCCGCGCATCGACGGCCGCACGATCGACTATTCGGTGATGCAGGAACAACCGGGCGACGATCCGGTGCCGGTGTTTTCGTTCATGGGTAATGTCGCGCAGCATCCGAAACAACTGCCCTGCTGGATCACCGAGACCAACCAGCGCACCCACGACATCATCCGCGGCGGACTGGATCGTTCGCCGCTGTTCACCGGCGTGATCGAAGGAGTGGGGCCGCGCTATTGCCCGTCCATCGAGGACAAGATCACGCGCTTCGCCGACAAGGAGTCGCACCAGATTTTC
Organism: Gallionella sp.; assembly: GCA_035654695.1. GTDB lineage: Bacteria > Pseudomonadota > Gammaproteobacteria > Burkholderiales > Gallionellaceae > Gallionella. The sequence goes on from DASRWG010000005.1 coordinate 51,837, forward strand.
CTGGAACCGGAAGGGCTGACCACGCACGAGATTTATCCGAACGGTATTTCGACCAGCTTGCCGTTCGACGTGCAACTGGAACTGGTGCGCTCGATCAGGGGCCTTGAGAATGCCCATATCCTGCGCCCCGGCTACGCGATCGAATACGATTATTTCGATCCGCGCGGGCTGAAAAGCTCGTTGGAAAGCAAGACGATACAGGGCCTGTTCTTTGCCGGACAGGTCAACGGCACCACCGGTTACGAGGAGGCAGCGGCGCAGGGATTGCTGGCCGGCGTCAACGCCGCGCTGCAGGCGCGCGAACAGGATGCCTGGTGCCCGCGCCGCGACGAGGCCTATCTGGGTGTGATGGTGGACGACCTGATCACCTCCGGGGCATCCGAGCCGTACCGCATGTTCACTAGCCGCGCCGAGTATCGCCTGCAGCTGCGCGAGGACAACGCCGACCTGCGCCTGACCGAGACCGGCCGCAAGCTGGGCATCGTCGACGACGTTCGCTGGGCGGCGTTCGAGCAGAAGCGCGAGGCGATCGCGCGCGAGCAGGAACGGTTGCGCGGCACCTGGGTCAACCCGCGCATGCTGTCCGCCGAGGACGCGACCCGGGTGCTGGGCCAGCCCATCGAACGCGAGTATTCGCTCTATGAATTGCTGCGCCGCCCGAACGTCGATTATGCCGGCCTGATGAGCCTGCCCGGAGCGGGCGAGGGCGAGACGGACGAGAAAGTCGTGGAGCAGGTCGAAATTCAGGCAAAATACCAAGGCTATATCGAACGGCAGCGCGACGAGATCGAGCGCAACGAACAGCACGAAAATCAGGCGCTGCCAGCTACGCTGGACTACCGCGAAGTGCGCGGCCTGTCCATCGAGGTGCAGCAGAAGCTCAACCAGCACAAGCCGGAAACCATAGGGCAGGCGGCGCGCATCTCCGGGATCACCCCGGCGGCGATCTCGCTGCTGCTGGTGCACTTGAAGCGCGGTTTTCGCGACGACCAACATGACAAGAAGCGCGCGTGAGTAACCGCGAGAAACTACAGCGCGGCATCGCGCAGCTGGGGATTGCGCTTGATGACGGGGCGCAGGACAGGCTACTGGCGTATCTGGCGCTGCTGGACAAATGGAACAGGGTCTATAACCTGACCGCGATCCGCGATCCGCAGCAGATGGTGAGCAATCACTTGCTCGATAGCCTCGCCATCCTGCCGCATCTGTGGCCGGGGCGGTGGCTGGATGTCGGGTGCGGCGCGGGCTTGCCCGGTGTGGTGATGGCGATCGCCCGTCCAGACTGGCAGGTCGTGATGCTGGACAGCAACAGCAAGAAGACCGGTTTCGTGCAGCAGGCGATCATTGAACTGGGGCTGAAGAACGCGAGCGTCCACTGCGTGCGTGTGGAAGAGTGGCAGCCGCAGGAATTGTTCGACGGGATTGTTTCGCGGGCATTTACCGAGCTGGGCGATTTCTTGCGCGTCACGCGTCACCTGATGGCCGAAGGAGGCCGCTGGGCGGCGATGAAGGGCGCGCCGGAGCAGGAGTTGGCGGGAGTGCCGGAATGGTGTCGCGTGGAGCGCGTCATTCCGTTACATGTGCCGGGGTTGCAGGCGGCACGCAGTCTGGTGATTGCAACAGGGAGCGTAGCGACATGACAAAAATACTAGCGATAACCAACCAGAAGGGCGGGGTGGGCAAGACCACGACCACGGTGAACCTGGCCGCCAGTCTGGCCGCAGCCAAGCAGCGCGTGCTGTTGATCGACCTCGATCCTCAGGGCAATGCGACGATGGGTAGCGGCATCGACAAGCGCGATCTGCGGGCCAGCGTTTACGACGTGCTGCTGGGCAGCAAGACAGTCGCCGAGGCGCGGGTGCATTCCGAGGCCGGAAAATACGACATGCTGGCGGCCAATCGCGATCTGGCCGGCGCGGAGATCGAGCTGGTCGACGTGGCTCATCGCGAGACGCGCTTGCGCGATGCATTGCAGGCCGTCGCGGCGGATTACGACTATATATTGATCGACTGCCCGCCGGCGTTGAATCTTCTGACGCTGAACGGTTTGTGCGCGGCCAGGTCGGTGATGATCCCGATGCAATGCGAGTACTACGCGCTGGAAGGCTTGAGCGACCTGGTGAATACCATTCGCAAGGTGCGCGCAAACCTGAATCCGGATCTGGAGATCGAAGGTCTGCTGCGCACGATGTTCGATCCGCGCAACACGTTGGCGCAACAGGTTTCGGACCAGTTGCAGGAGCATTTCGGCAGCAAGCTGTACCGCACCGTGATCCCGCGCAACGTGCGGCTGGCCGAAGCGCCCAGTTATGGGATGCCTGCGCTGCATTACGACAAGGCGTCCAAGGGGACGCAGGCATACCTGGCGCTGGCCGGGGAGCTGTTGAACAACGCGGCGCAGGCCGCATAGTTTTGAGGGAATATCGACATGGCAAAACCACACAAGGGCTTGGGGCGCGGGTTGGATGCATTGCTGTCCGGCGGCAAGAGCGAAAAGGACGATGTGCTGCGCGACTTGAACGTCAGCATGCTCAAGCCGGGCAAATACCAGCCGCGCACGCATATGGACGAAGCCTCGCTGGAAGAGCTCGCCTCTTCAATTAAATCGCAGGGGGTGATGCAGCCTATTCTGGTGCGCCAGCTGGAAGACAGCAGTTACGAGATCATCGCCGGCGAACGCCGCTGGCGCGCCGCGCAGCGCGCCGGGTTGAGCCATGTGCCGGTGCTGGTGCGCAGCGTGCCGGACAACGCCGCATTGGCGATGGCGCTGATCGAGAACATCCAGCGCGAAAACCTGAACCCGCTGGAAGAGGCGGTCGGCATCCAGCGCCTGATCGACGAATTCAAGATGACGCACCAGCTGGCCGCCGATGCGGTAGGCCGTTCTCGCAGCGCCGCCAGCAATCTGCTGCGCCTGCTCAAGCTGCCGCAGCCGGTGCAGAGCATGCTGATGGAAAACAAGCTGGACATGGGCCATGCCCGTGCGTTGCTGTCGCTGGAAGGCAGTGATCAGATCATGCTGGCCAACAAGATCGTGATAGATGGATTGTCCGTACGCGAAGCGGAAAAGCTGGTGCAAACCCATGGCCAGCATCCGGACAAAGCCCAGCAGAAGAAGGTCGCCAAGATAAATAGAGATACCGAACGCCTGCAGGAGGAGATGAGCGCCTATCTCGGCGCGCGCGTCGAAATCAAATCCGGCAGCAAGGGTAAAGGAAAGCTGGTCATCGAATATATGAACCATGACCAGCTGGACGACCTGCTGAACAAGCTCAAAAAGGCCTGAAAAGTTGAGCTGGGAAGAGGACGATAAGCAGCAAAGATGTTTGACACCCCAGGAAAACGCCGCTATCATCCGCGCGCTTTTCGATGCCGAAATAAAAGAAAAACAATTGGCGCGCACTGTGGTGGGTTTACAACTGGCGGTAGTCTTCGCGGTTGCAGGCGCGACATACATCATCGGAAAGACGCCGCAATATGCGATAGCGGTGTTGAGTGGGGGGGTGGTATCTGTTCTCAATGGAGCGTTGCTGGCCTGGCGGATGTCCAGAGCGGCCTCGGTCTCCGCCCATGATGCACATCTACAGTTACGGCTTATGTATTTCTACGCCGCCGAAAGATTTCTGGTGGTTGTGGCGCTGCTGGCTTTGTGCATGGCAGTGCTCAAGTTATCGCCGCTGGGGGTGTTGGGCGGCTTTGTATTGGGACAGGCGGCGCTATTGTCGGCGCGGCTGTTATTGAGATTGAAAAACTGAAGGTGGCGGAAATGTCCAGTGAAATGGCAGGAGCAGCAGAAGTGGCGGGAGCCGCGCATGAGGCGGCGCATACATCAGGTGAATACATCAAGCATCACCTGCAAAACCTGACCTATGGTCAATTGCCCGACGGTACCTGGGGTGTTGCCCACAGTGCGGAAGAAGCCAAGGCGATGGGCTTCTGGGCGCTTAATCTCGATACCTTGATCATGTCGATGCTGCTCGGTGCGGTATTCATGTTCATGTTCTATCGCGCGGCAAAGAGCGCATCGGCCGGTGTGCCGAACTGCTTGCAGAACTTCTGCGAATGGGCGCTGGAGTTCATCGACAACAGCGTACGCGGCTCCTTCTCCGGCAAGAACGCGATGATCGGCCCGTTGGCGCTGACGATCTTCTTCTGGGTCTTCTCGATGAACCTGATGGACCTGATTCCCATCGACTGGGTTCCGTTGCTGATGACTTCTCTGGGTGTTCCGTTCTTCAAGGTCGTCCCTTCCACCGATCCCAACGCGACCTTCGGCATGGCCATCGGTGTGTTCGCGCTCGTGCTGTACTACAGCGTCAAGATGAAGGGTTTGGGCGGCTTCATGGGCGAACTGACATTGCAGCCGTTCGGCAAGTGGGGCATGCCGGTCAACTTCCTGCTGGAAGGCGTCAACCTGATTGCCAAGCCGATCTCGCTCGCTCTGCGTCTGTTCGGCAACATGTATGCCGGCGAAATGATCTTCATTCTGATCGCGCTGATGGGCGGCGCCTGGGCGGGACTGTCGTTCGCCGGCGTCACGCTGTTCGGTTCGCAGATCTTGCTGTCGCTGGGTTGGGCGATCTTCCACATCCTGATTGTCACGCTGCAGGCGTTCATCTTCATGACGCTGACCGTGGTTTATCTGGATATGGCGCATCAGGAACATCACTAAAATTTTTTGGTTTCGTTTAACTTTACTTTAATCAACAGGAGAAATAGAAAATGGAAATGGCAAACGCACTGCTGTACATCGCTGGCGCACTGATGATGGGTCTGGGCGCACTCGGCGCAGCCGTTGGTATCGGTATCTTGGGTGGTCGCTTCCTGGAAGGCGCTGCTCGTCAACCTGAACTGATCCCGATGCTGCGTACCCAGTTCTTCGTGGTCATGGGTCTGGTCGACGCCGTTCCGATGATCGCCGTCGGTATCGCCATGTACGTTCTGTTCGCAGTTGTGGGTTAATTCTCCGAATAAGCGACAACGCATAATTCAAGAAAGGTAGCTTGCATGAATATCAATGCAACTCTTCTCGCCCAGCTGATCATGTTCGCGCTGTTCGTGTGGTTCTGCATG
>DASRWG010000006.1:0-12616 GCA_035654695.1 Gallionella sp.
TTGTAGTTTGGCAGTCCTTCACCTTCTCGCATCGCAACTGGAAGCCGGCAAAGTGATTTGAGGATGAAACGATGGAACCGTAAAAACCAAAACATCAGTTGCGTTGATGGGGAAGCCCTTGTAGTAAAGTAGACGGCAAAACGCCGTATAAGCTGGAACAGCTTGCCACGGCGACCGCAACCCTACCCGACCTCTCCGACGAAAACAATATGCCGAAAGGCCTATATATTTCGGCCTAGTCGGCTTGCTCCAACACCACCTCGCAAGCCACGCAGGGATCGAGCGACAGCGCCAGCATGCGCGCCTTGCGCTCCGCGTCGTCCGTCGCAGCGATGAGCATCGCCTCGCGCGCATACGCGCCGCGCGGGTGGAAGTTCCATTCGGTGGGGGCGACGGCGGCGTATTCGGATATCAGGCCATGTTCGACGCACACGCGATGCAGCAGCACGCCGCGCGCGGTCTCGACACGCGCCAGACCGGAACCGTCGGCGCAACGCGCAGCATCGACCCAGTCGCGCGCCTCGCCCGTCTCGCCGCAGGCCCAGCGCGCCAGTTCGACCAATCGCGCGACCAGCCTCGCCTCGATGTTGCGTCCCGCTTCGAGCAGCGACGACACCAGCGCATGTTCGCGTTGACGCGCGAGCGCGCCGGTCTCGCGCGGCTCGCCGTGCCAGGTGGGGGCGGCACAGAAGGCGGACTCGCGCATTTGCTGTTCCAGCGCGAGCCAGCCCTCGGCGGGGGCAGGCGGCAGGAGGGAGGGCGGCACGCCTGCGATATCGCCGGCGGCGCGCAGCAGCACCGCGCCCAGCGCCGCCGAGTCGTTGTGCCATGAGTCCCATTCCGTCCGCCCGAGGCGCAGCCAGTCGCCGGGCGGCATGCCGAGCAGCCGCGAGGTCATGGCTGCGAGCGCAGTTGCATGTTCTTCGTCGGATTGCGCCTGCAGCAGGCGCTTGCGGCAGTCGGCGTATTCGCGTTCGAGATTGTCCAGCCCGCACAGCGGCGGCCAGGCCAGCATCAGGTGCCACAGGTGTTCATTCGCGGCCTCGCGCCGCACCGTCGCGGCCCATTGCGCCCGCTGCCGCGCATCCGGCTCCCCGCCCTGCGCGGCCAGCAGCGCAGCCTGCGCGGCCACACCCTGCGCGCCGCCGCACAGGCTGAACAGCAACGGCGCGAGGCGCACCGCCTGCTCCGGCGTCTTGCCCGCGAGCATCACGGCAGCCTGCGGGCGGGTGGAGACGATCTCGACTTCGTCGACCGTTCCGCGCCGGACGTGCAGCCGCAGCGTCAGTCCGCCGGTGAGCGAAGGGGGATTCATCGGTGATGCGAAGGAAGATCAGGGAAGGCCAGTTCGGATTGCGCTTTCATATCAGGAGCCTCCCCCGCTTGAACGACAACTATCGGAACAGGGCGAGCGCGTTACGGCACTTGCCGCCGGAAAAACTGATGCCGCAAGAAACGGCGCGATGCGTGGAGCGGGTGAACGGGATCGAACCGTCGTATGCAGCTTGGGAAGCTGCCGTTCTACCATTGAACTACACCCGCTTGGTGTAGAATGCGGGGCGCATTCTAACACGGCCTTAGGCAATCCAGAGACTCACAACGTGATAACCGTCAGCATCAACGGCGAACCCCGCCAATTCCCGCAAGCACTCAGCATCGCCGCGCTCATCGAGGAGATGGGGCTGACCGGCAAGCGCATCGCGCTGGAACGCAACGGCGAGATCGCGCCGCGCGGCACCTTCGCGACGCAGCAGATCGCGGACGGCGACAAGCTGGAGATCGTGGTCGCGGTGGGCGGGGGCTAACCCTCTCCCTCAATCCCTCTCCCCAAGGGGAGAGGGAAGGCAGGTCGATACGGATTTAACAGGAATACAAAATGAACGACAAACTCATCATCGCAGGCAAGAGCTACAACTCCCGGCTGCTGGTCGGCACCGGCAAGTACAAGGACTTCGCGGAGACGCGCGCGGCGCTGGACGCGAGCGGCGCTGAGATCGTCACTGTGGCGATCCGCCGCACCAACCTCGGCCAGAAAGCGGACGAGCCGAATCTGCTCGACGCGGTGCCGATGTCGAAGTTCACCTATCTGCCGAACACCGCCGGCTGCTACACCGCCGACGACGCGGTGCGCACCTTGCGCCTCGCGCGCGAACTGCTGGACGGCCATTCGCTGGTGAAGCTGGAGGTGCTCGGCGACCCGCAGTCGCTGTACCCGAACGTGATCGAGACCATCGCCGCGGCGAAGACGCTGGTAGCCGAAGGCTTCCAGGTGATGGTGTACACCTCGGACGACCCCATCGTCGCGAAGCAGCTGGAGGACATCGGCTGCGTCGCGGTGATGCCGCTGGCATCGCTGATCGGCTCCGGCATGGGCATCCTGAATCCGTGGAACCTGCAGCTGATCATGGAACGCCTCCAGGTGCCGGTGATCGTGGATGCGGGCGTGGGCACGGCCTCTGACGCGGCGATCGCGATGGAACTGGGCTGCGCGGGCGTGCTGATGAACACCGCGATCGCGGGCGCGAAGAACCCGGTGCTGATGGCCTCCGCGATGAAGAAGGGCGTGGAAGCCGGCCGCGAGGCCTTCCTCGCCGGTCGCATGCCGAAGAAACTGTACAGCGCCAGCCCGAGTTCGCCGACGGCGGGGATCATCGGTTCGGTGCGCAGTTAAACAATTTTTCCGTTCGTGCTGAGGTATCGAAGCATGAACGACCTGTCCACACTTGTGATTTGAACTGTTCGCCCTTCGATACCTCAGGACGAACGGTCTGAAGTTAACCGAATGACCGACACCGCAGACCTCCGCAATCGCCACATCCGCAGCTTCGTGCTGCGCCAGGGCCATCTCTCGCCCGCGCAGCAGCGCGCGGTGGACACGCTGATGCCGCGCTACGGCATCCCCTACGAGAACAGGATACTGGACCTCGATCAGGCCTTCGGCCGCAGTGCGCCGAAGATACTGGAGATCGGTTTCGGCATGGGCGACAGCACCGCGACCATCGCGCAGGCGCATCCGGAAAACGATTACCTCTGCCTGGAGGTACATACGCCCGGCGTGGGCAACCTGCTGAAGCTGATCGACGCGCAGCAGATATCCAACATCCGCATCATCCAACACGATGCGGTCGAAGTGCTGCGCGACATGATCGCCGACGGCTCGCTGGACGGCGTGCATATCTTCTTCCCCGACCCTTGGCACAAGGCGCGCCACAACAAGCGCCGGTTGATCCAGTCGCCGTTCATCGCAAAGCTGGTGCAGAAGATCAAGCCCGGCGGCTACATCCACGCCGCGACCGACTGGCAGGACTACGCCGAACAGATATTGCGCGTGTTCGGCGAGGAGATACTGCTGGAGAACACCGCGGCGGACTACGCGCCGCGCCCGGAATATCGCCCGCTGACGAAGTTCGAAAAGCGCGGCATTAATCTGGGACACGGGGTGTGGGACTTGGTGTTCAGGCGCAAAGCTGGCTGAGTCCTACGGCCGACACGATACAAAAGCAAAGCCCCCGAAATCGGGGGCTTTGTTTTTTCGTACTGCCGGCACGGGTGCTTGCGGCTGCTTTGTCAGTGTTTTGGCTACGGCCGGTGCTCCGCACCTTAACTTGCTACGCAAGTTAGCCTTCGCCCGAATAAGGACAAGCACGCCTGCGGCGTGTGGCTTGCTCGCTCCGCTTACAAACCGGCATCGGCACGCAGTGCCGCTGCCTTGTCCGTATTCTCCCAAGTGAACCCTGGCTCTTCGCGGCCGAAGTGGCCGTAGGCGGCGGTGTTCTGGTAGATCGGACGCAGCAGGTCGAGCATCTGCACGATGCCCTTCGGACGCAGATCGAAGTGCTTCTTGACCAGTTCGGCGATCTTCTCGTCGGAGACCTTGCCGGTGCCGTAGGTCGTGACCATCACGCTGGTCGGCTGGGCAACACCGATCGCGTAGGAGATCTGGATCAGACACTTGTCGGCCAGACCGGCGGCGACGATGTTCTTCGCCACGTAGCGGCCGGCATAGGCTGCCGAACGGTCGACCTTGGACGGGTCCTTGCCGGAGAACGCGCCGCCGCCGTGCGGGGCTGCGCCGCCGTAGGTGTCGACGATGATCTTGCGGCCGGTCAGGCCGCAGTCACCCTGCGGGCCGCCGATGACGAAACGGCCGGTCGGGTTCACCAGATACTTGATGTCGCCCTTGATCAGTTCCTTCGGCAGCACCGGCTTGATGATCTCTTCGATCGCGGCTTCGCGGATCTGCTCCAGCGTCATTTCCGGCGCGTGCTGGGTCGACAGCACGACGGTGTCGATGCTGTGCGGTTTGCCGTCGACATACTTGATGGTGACTTGCGACTTCGCGTCCGGACGCAGCCAGTTCAGGCGGCCATCGTGGCGCAGTTGCGCCTGGCGCTCGACGATGCGATGCGACAGGTAGATCGGCAGCGGCATCAGCGTGTCGGTCTCGGTGCAGGCGTAGCCGAACATCAGGCCCTGGTCGCCGGCGCCCTGATTCAGGAAGTCGTCGGAGGCGCGATCCACGCCCTGCGCGATGTCCGGGCTCTGCTTGTCGTAGGCCACCAGCACGGCGCAACCCTTGTAGTCGATGCCGTAGTCGGTGTTGTCGTAGCCGATGCGCTTGATGGTGTCGCGCGCGACGTGGATGTAGTCAACGTTGGCGGTCGTAGTGATTTCACCGGCCAGCACAACCAGTCCAGTGTTGGTCAGCGTTTCTGCGGCTACCCGCGCATAGGGGTCTTGCGCTAGAATCGCATCCAGAATCGCGTCGGAAATCTGGTCTGCTACCTTGTCCGGATGGCCCTCGGACACGGATTCGGATGTAAAGAAATATTCGCTCATGGCTCTCCGTTCGATCACTACGATAGTTTAATAGGGCGCGCATTATAACAAACCGGGCTCCAATGACCGCCTTCCTGTTCAAATCCCTTTATTGGCTGCTGGCGCGATTGCCGCTGGGCGCTCTGCATCGTCTGGGCGCCTTGCTCGGACGGCTTACCTACGTCGCCTCGGCGACCTACGCCGAGCGCACCCGCGACAACCTGAAACAGGCCGGCATCTCGCCGGACATCCTGCCCGATGCCATCGCCGAGACTGGCCGCAGCCTGACCGAATTGCCTTGGATCTGGGGCCGCTCGTATGACGAAGTTCTGGGCAAGGTGCGCGAGTGCATCGGGCAGGAGCACATCGAAGCGGCGCAGGCGCAGGGAAAGGGCGTCATTTTCCTGACCCCGCATCTGGGCTGTTTCGAAATATCCGCGCTGTATGCCGCCCGACGCATGCCGATCACCGTGCTGTACCGTCCGCCCCGGCTGGGATTCCTCGAAGGCGTGATGCGTGCCGGGCGTGAACGCGGACAGGCAAAACTGGCGAAAGCCGATGTCGGCGGTGTGCGCCTGCTGTACAAGGCGCTCAAACGCGGCGAAGCCATCGGCCTGCTGCCGGATCAGGTGCCCAGCCGCGGCGAAGGCGAATGGACAGAATTTTTCGGTCGCCCCGCATACACGATGACGCTGGCCGGACGGCTGGCCGAGAGCAGCGGCGCGACCGTGCTGATCGCGTATTCCGAGCGCCTGCCGCGCGGCGAAGGCTATGTGATCCACGTGGCACCGCTGCCGCTGGATTTCGGCCAACCTGTCGCACGACAGATCAATGCGGCGCTGGAGCGCACGATACGCGCCTGCCCGGCGCAGTATCTGTGGAGCTACAACCGCTACAAGGTCCCGCGCGGCGTGGCACAACCCGGGACCGCATCGCAATGACCAGAATCGGAATATTCATCCTGTGGCTGCTGCACTTCCTGCCGCTGTCCATCCTCTCCCGTATCGGCAATGCGCTCGGGCTGCTGCTGCACGCGCTGGCCCGCGAGCGCCGCAACGTCGCCGCGACCAATCTGCGGCTGTGCTTTCCGGAGCTGCCGGAAGCGGAGCGCGACCGGATGGCGAAGCGCACCTTCCAGGCGTTCGCGCGCAGTTTCATCGAGCGCGGCATCCTGTGGTGGAGCTCGTCGGAACGCATCCAGAGCCTGATCCGCATCGAAGGTCTGGAGCACTACACTGCAGCACAGGCGCAAGGCCCGGTGATCCTGCTCGCGCCGCATTTCGTCGGGCTGGACGTCGGTGGCTCCTGGCTGATCCAGAACGTCGACCTGGTCAGCATGTACTCGCCCCAGAAGAACCGCCTGTTCCACGACATGCTGCTGCACGGGCGTTCGCGCTTCGGCAACCAGAAGCTGTATGAGCGCCTGCAGGGCCTGCGCCCGGTGATCAAGGCGATGCGAGAACGGCACCCGTTCTACTACCTGCCGGACCAGGACCTCGCGACCAAGGACGGCGTGTTCGTGACATTCTTCGGGGTGCCGGCCGCGACACTGACCACCGTGCCGCGGCTGGCCGAAATGACCGGCGCGAGAGTCGTGCCCTGCATCAGCAAGCTGCTGCCCGGCGGGCAGGGCTACGAGGTGCGCTTCTACCCGGCTTGGGAAGACTATCCGACCGGCGATGTGACCGCCGACACGCGGCGCATGAACGCCTTCATCGAAGACCGCGTGCGCGAGATGCCGGAACAGTATTTCTGGCTGCACAAGCGGTTCAAGACGCGCCCCGAGGGCGAGGAGAGGTTCTACTGATGAAATACAAAGACCTGCGCGACTTCATCGCACAACTGGAACAGATGGGCGAACTCAAGCGCGTGACCGCGCCCGTCTCGACGCATCTGGAAATGACCGAGATCGCCGACCGCGTGCTGCGCGCGCAGGGGCCGGCGCTGCTGTTCGAGAACGTCACCGGACCCGGAATGCAGAAAAGCGGCATGCCGGTGCTCGCGAACCTGTTCGGCACGCCGCGTCGCGTCGCGTTGGGCATGGGCGAAGAATCCACCGCCGCGCTACGCGAAGTGGGCAAGCTGCTCGCCTACCTCAAGGAACCGGAGCCGCCGAAGGGATTGAAGGACGCATGGGAAAAATGGCCCATCCTGAAGCAGGTGCTGACGATGTCGCCGAAGGTACTGTCTTCCGCGCCTTGCCAGGAAGTGGTGTGGGAGGGCGCAGATGTCGATCTGTCCAGGCTGCCCATCCAGCATTGCTGGCCCGGCGACGTCGCTCCGCTGATCACCTGGGGGCTGGTCGTCACGCGCGGACCGAACAAGTTGCGCCAGAACCTCGGCATCTATCGCCAGCAGGTGCTGGGGCCGAACAAGGTCATCATGCGCTGGCTCGCGCACCGCGGCGGCGCGCTGGATTTCCGCGACCATTGCGAGAAGAACCCCGGCCAGCCCTTCCCCGTTGCGGTGGTGATCGGCGCGGACCCGGCGACGATACTCGGCGCAGTGACGCCGGTGCCGGATTCGCTGTCCGAATATCAGTTCGCCGGCCTGTTGCGCGGCAGCAAGACCGAATTGGTGAAGTGCATCGGCAGCGATTTGCAAGTGCCTGCTTCCGCCGAGATCGTGCTGGAAGGCGTGATCCATCCGGGCGAGACCTCGCTGGAAGGGCCGTACGGCGACCACACCGGCTACTACAACGAGCAGGACAAATTTCCGGTATTCACCATCGAGCGCATCACGATGCGTCGCGAACCGATCTACCACAGCACTTACACCGGCAAGCCGCCCGATGAACCGGCCATGCTGGGCGTGGCGCTGAACGAGGTGTTCGTGCCGCTGCTGCAGAAGCAGTTCCCGGAGATCGCCGACTTCTACCTGCCGCCGGAAGGCTGCTCGTATCGCATGGCGGTAGTGTCTATCCGCAAGCAATATGCCGGTCACGCCAAGCGCGTGATGTTCGGCATCTGGAGCTTCCTGCGCCAGTTCATGTACACCAAGTTCATTGTGGTGGTGGACGACGACATTGACGTGCGCTCGTGGCAAGAAGTGATCTGGGCGATCACCACGCGCATGGACCCGGTGCGCGACACGCTGCTGGTCGAGAACACCCCGATCGACTACCTCGATTTCGCCAGCCCGGTATCGGGACTGGGAGGCAAGATGGGACTGGATGCGACCAACAAATGGCCGGGCGAGACGCAGCGCGAATGGGGTACGCCCATCGTGATGGATGCTGCGGTGAAGGCCAGGGTGGATGAGATGTGGGACGAACTGGGGTTGTAAGTCGCACCCGAACCGGAAGCCGGGACTTCCCCGGCTTCTTTTGTATCGGGATCAGAACCTGAACATCGCGGCCAGCGAATAAAGGTCGTCGCGGGCATTCTGGCCTGCCACCCCCACCCCGTAACGCTCCCAGCCCAGACGTATGCCGATCATCGGCGTGGCTTCATACTGGCCTCCCAGGCCGTAACCGACAGCAGTGCGCCGGATGCCGGTAGCCGCGGATGTGCGGGTATTGGAACGGGTCAGGCCGAGCTTGCCATATGCAGAGAAGTTGCTGTCCAGCGGCATCGAGCCTACCGCGTTCAACCCCCAGACGTTAGATCTGCCGGTGATGCCTGTGGCGGTGGTAAATCGGCCGAGGTCGGCATATTCGCCCTCGACAGCCAGATTCCTGTTGTACTGGTAACCGAGGATGAGGCCGTAGGAAGTGTCGGAGGATTTGCTCAACCCGTTGAATCCTGCATTCGCGCTCCCCGCCTTGACTCCGGCGTAAGAGCCGTTGTCGGCGTAAGCGGGCAGCGCGGCAACGGCGGACAGCAAGACAGCGGCAACGATCTTCTTCATTTTCGATCCCTTTCCTTGAAAGTTAATCAGAAACATCCGGCGGTTTTCAGCGAGCCAAATCGGCTTTTGTGATGACAGGAATGCTAGATATGCGGCCGGACAGCCGCAATAAGGTGAATTGCTTAATTCACAGGGAGGCGCTCCGCATCAGTGGACAAATGCGGAAGTTGTGCACGGCCCGCCCAAAGCTCAGGCAGGGCGGCAAGGCGATCCCGGATAGTCGGGACTCAGAACTTGACCCTCGCACTTAGCGAGTAAACGTTGTCGCCGGCGTTTTTCCCGGCGATATAACGATCCAGTCCGAACCGTATATCGAGCTTCGGGGAACTATTGAGTTGGCCGTGCAATCCGTAAGTGGCGGTATTGTGGCGTATCCCGGCCTCGGCGCCGCCGGCATGCAGACGCGGAATGAAAAGCCCGCCATACAGCGAGAAGACCTCATCCTCATGTTCCTGCTCCCGCAGCAGGCTGAACCATGTCAACCTGGCAAGCTCGGATTTCCAGGCGGCTGCATCCGGGAGTAGTGGCGTATCCATATCCGGCTCGGGAAATGCATAAGTGCTGTTGTCGGACGCGCAAACAGGCTGCGCGGCGATGGCATACAACAGAGTGACAATTGCGATGTTTTTCATGCCCAGTCTCCCATCAAAATCGATTGGAACGGCAGCCATTGCGTTGAAGGCACATGGGTGAACCGTGGTGAGACTATGCTGGACGCACAGGAGTGTTGGAACAATAGAATGAATTACTTAAACCGGAATGGCGGATGCCGTAACTTGGCGCGGGGCTAACGCCACCCGTGCACCCATTCGACCAGCGCGTCCTGTGCGGCCTGCCCGCGCTTCGCGTTCGGGTGATTGATGAAGAACACTACTACCCATTCCTCCCTCCGTGAACGTACGTATCCGGCGAGGGTCTTCACGCCTTCCAGCGTGCCGGTCTTGAGGTGCGCGTGACTGGCGGCGGGACTTTCCTTCAGGCGCTTCTTCACCGAACCGTCCACGCCGAGTATCGGCAGCGAGCTCTGCAACTCGGCGCTATACGGATGGATCATGGCATGTTGCAGCAACTGCGCGAGGTGGGCGGCACTGATGCGCTCCCTGCGCGACAGGCCCGCACCGTTCTCCAGCACCAGTTCGGGGAAATCGAGCCCCCGCTTCTGCAGCCAGTCCGTCACGGTCTGCGTGCTGCGCTCTATGCTCGCATTGCCGTTCGCGCCCAGCGTCAGGAACAGCTGGCGCGCCATCACGTTGTTGCTGAATTTGTTGATGTCGCGGATGACACTGCCCATCGGTTCCGAGCGGTGCGTAGCGAACAGGTGAGCGGAGCTGCTTGCGCGCCCCTCGCGTTGTTTGCCGCGTAGCGTGCCGCCCAGTTCCTTCCACAGCGAGCGGAACACCGCGTCGACGTAACGAGTATGCGGCATCACGCTGAGGTTGTGCTCGCGTTCGCCGCACTCGCCGGGATAGCCGCCCTGCAGCACGACGCTGTCGCCATCGGGTTGCACGACGATGCCGTCGTCCCAGTCGTCGCAGCCGCCCACTGGACGGGGCACGAGCCGGTTGTCCAGCCGGATGCCGTCCAGCGGCGGTTCGGCGATGACGTTCAGCCTGTCTCCCTCGGGCAGGTAACGCAAACGCAGCGTGTTGAAGTTTAGCAGCAGCGCATCGGGCCCGACGTTATAGGCGCGCGCCGGATCGTTGTCGAACGCGGCGGGGTCGTGCGGCGGCAATTCGAAGAAGCTGCGGTCTAGCACCAGGTCGCCGCGTATCTCGCGCAGGCCGCGCGCGCGCAGCTCTGCAAGCCACAGCCAGAACTGCTCTATCGTGAACTTCGGATCGCCGTAGCCCTTCAGCACCAGATCGCCGTGCAGCACGCCATTCTTCAGTTCGCCGTCGATCCAGGCCTCGGTCTTCCAGGTGTAGGCCGGGCCGAGCAAGTCCAGTGCGGCATAGGTCGTCAGCAGCTTCATCGTCGAGGCCGGGTTCATAGCCCGCCCGGCATTCAGGCTGATCAGCGGCTTGCGCGCGCCGACCGCGCGCACCTCCACGGCGACGGCGTCGAGCGGAATGCCCGCCTGCTTCAGCGCCTGCCTGACTTCGCGCGGCAACGATGCCGCATCGGCGGCGGAAGCAAACAGCAGGGACAACGACAGGAGGATCAGCAGCCTCATGTGAGCGCCTCCACGATCTTCAATGTGCGTTCGACCAGCAAACGCATCTCGTCTTCCTCGATCACGTAGGGCGGCATGAAGTACACCGTGTTGCCCATGGGCCGTAGCAGCAATTCGTTCTGCAGCCCGAGAGCGAAACAGCGGCGCGCGAAATCGGCATGCGGCGTGTCCGCCTCGAACGCCCAGATCATGCCGGTGTTGCGGAAGTTGCGCACCTTGGGATGATCGCGTAGCGGTGCGGCGATGCGATTCAATGCCGCCGCCTTCGCGCGGTTCGTGTTCAGCACGTCGTCCTGCTCGAAGATGTCCAGCGTCGCCAGCGCGGCACGACAGGCCAGCGGGTTGCCGGTGTAGGAATGCGAATGCAGGAAGCCGCGCGCGGTCTCGTCGGCGTAGAACGCACCATAGATTTCGTCTGAGGTCATCACGATGGACAGCGGCAGGTAGCCGCCGGTGATGCCTTTCGAGATCAGCAGGAAATCCGGCGAGATACCCGCCTGCTCGCAGGCAAACAGCGTCCCCGTCCTTCCCATGCCGACGGCGATCTCGTCGGCGATCAGGTGCACGCCGTATTGTGTACACAACTCGCGCGCGCGCTTCAGGTAAGCGGGGTGATACATCGCCATGCCCGCCGCGCCCTGCACCAGCGGTTCGACGATGAAGGCGGCCAGCTGCGCGTGATGCTGCTGCAGATGCGATTCCAGCGCGTCGGCGCAGCGCAGCGCATAGGCCTCCGCGCTCTCGCCCGGCTCGGCATCGCGCCAGTCCGGACACTGCACCGTTGCCTGCTGCGCGATCATCGCACCGTAGGCGTCGCGGAACAGCGCGACATCGGTCACCGACAGCGCGCCCAGCGTCTCGCCGTGATAGCTGTTCTGCAGGCTGATGAACTGTGTCTTTTGCGACCGGCCGCTGTTGCGCCAGTAATGCGCGCTCATCTTCAGCGCGATCTCTGTCGCCGAGGCGCCGTCCGAACCGTAGAAACAGTGCCCCAATCCCGCGGGGGCCAGTTCGCGCAGACGCTCGGACAGCCGCACCACCGGCTCGTGGGTGAAGCCGGCGAGCATCACGTGTTCGAGTTTGCCGAGCTGGTCGGCGATGGCGGCATTGATGCGCGGGTTGCAGTGGCCGAACAGGTTCACCCACCAGGAGCTGACCGTATCCAGATAGCGTTTGCCGTCGAAGTCGTACAGCCATACTCCCTGACCGCGCGCGACCGGCACCAGCGGGAAGTTCTCGTAATGCTTCATCTGCGAACAGGGATGCCAGACCGCAGACAGGCTGCGCGACAGGAGATCGGGATTGCTGGGGAGTGAATGCGGCATGCGCGAAATCATAACGGTTTTTGCTTATTGCCAGCAGGCCGATGTTTCGTTAGCCTGAAAACATCAACTTCTGGCGGGAGATGGACATGCACATACTCATCACCGGCGGCACCGGACTGATCGGCCGGCATCTGTGCAAAGCGCTGCTGGCGGAAGGCCATGAGTTGACCGTGTTCAGCCGCAAACCGGACTCGGTCGCCGAAAAATGCGGCACCGGCGTCCGCGCGATGGCTTCGTTGCGCGAGTGGCAGCCGCACCAGGCCTTCGACGCGGTGGTCAACCTGGCCGGCGAGCCCATCGTCGACCAGCGCTGGACCGACAAACGCAAACAGGTGCTGTGGGACAGCCGCGTTGCCCTGACCGAAGAGCTGGTGCGCCGCATCGCCGCCGCCGAACGCAAGCCGGCGGTGCTGCTGAGCGGCTCGGCTATCGGCTATTACGGCGGCCGAGG
>DASRWG010000007.1:0-62531 GCA_035654695.1 Gallionella sp.
CGGGAACGGCGACAACGGGAACGGCGACAACGGGAACGGCGACAACGGGAACGGCGACAACGGGAACGGCGATAACGGGAACGGCGATAACGGGAACGGCGATAACGGAAACGGCGATAACGGAAACGGCGACGGTCTTGCCTCGGATGGAGGCGATGTCCAATTCAATGCCGATGCGGATGGCATGGGCAATAAACAATCGGGCCAATCCGACGATGCCGCGTTAGCGACGATAAAAACCAAAGAGGGCATTTCCATTACGCTGGTTCGCGAGCCCTCGGCGCAGGTGACGGGTGTCATTACGGTATCCCTGCCCAAGGAAACGGCGACATCGGGTAGCGGATTCAGCTTCCCGCTGCCGGCGCAGATCGCGGCCAGGGCAAGCAATGTCGCCGTTCGTGTTACGACGATGTCGGGCGGGCCGCTTCCGCGTTGGCTGCGTTACGATGCGAAAACGAAGACGTTTATCGCGTCGTCCGTGCCGGACGGGTCATTCCCGATGCAGTTGATGATTACTGTCGGTACGCAGCAGACCACGTTGGTAATCTCCGAGCGCGCCGAGAATTAGTCCGGGCGGCAAGCGGCCTGCGATTGTCCGGCAGGCCTGCGGCGTTGATTCATTGAAGCCCCCCCCCGACATAGCCGGGGGGCTTCAATTTTTTCGTGCATTGCGTGTTTTTCGTGGACAGATGTTTTTCCGGTCGATGCCGTTTTTGAGTAACCGGCTCGCAGCGATTCACAGCGGTAAAAACTGGTAGCATGGCGCCCTCTATCCGGACACGAAATATCGAGGGAAGGTCAATGCTGAAACGTTTGCGCTACCTGATGGCGCCTCCTGCCGTCGAGCAACGTGCAGCCCTCCTCGCCGGCAAGCACATCACTTACACCCTGAAGCGTAGCGACAAGCGCCGCAGCATAGGCCTGCGCATCGATGACCGCGGGCTGACCGTGAGCATGCCGCTACGCGCGTCGGAAAGCTGGCTGCACAGCGTGCTGCAGGACAAGGCGAACTGGGTGGTGGAGAAGCTGGACGGTTGGCAGTCGCGCAAGCGCGAGGTGCTGCGCTGGGCGGACGGCGAGAGCATCCCCTTTCTCGGCGAGACGCTGACGCTGCGCATCCGCCCCAGCCTGTTCGCGGGAATCCCGCAGCGGCGCGGCAAGGAACTGTGGCTGTTTGTCGTGGACGAAGGCGACGCCGCGCATATCGAGCAACTGGTGTCGCACTGGTATCGCCAGCAGGCCGAACCGCTGTTCGCCGAGCGCATCGAGCATTACGCGCCGCTGCTGAACGTCGCGCCGCGCGTGCTCAAGCTGTCCGCGGCGAAGACGCAGTGGGGAAGCTGCACTACGCGCGGCACGATACGGCTGAATGAGCAGCTGATCCGCCTGCCGCTGAAACTGATCGACTACGTGGTGGTGCATGAACTCGCGCACCTGCGCGAGATGAACCACTCGGCGGCGTTCTGGGATGTGGTGAAGAGCGCCTGCCCGAACTACGCGAAGCTGCGCCGCGAGCTGAAGTCCATCGCACTGTAGGGGCGCGGTTCGTCGCGCCCGTGGAACGGGGAAACCGATATGTCCGCCTATGCCTATCCGCTGCTGATCAAGCAACTGCTGCTGACCCCGCTGGCCAATGCGCCGGAACAGCAGATCGTCTATCGCGACCGGGTCCGTTACGACTACCGAACGTTGTGTGAGCGCATCGGCCGTCTCGGCAGCGGTCTCCATGTGACGGCCGGCCAGACGGTCGCGGTGATGGACTGGGACAGCCACCGCTATCTGGAATGCTTCTTCGCGATCCCGATGCTGGGCGCTGTGCTGCAGACGGTGAACGTGCGGCTGTCGCCCGACCAGATCGTCTATACGCTGAACCATGCGCGCGCCGACGTGCTGCTGGTGCATGAGGATTTCCTGCCGTTGCTGGAAAGCTTCCGGGAACGCCTCGAAACGGTGAGTCGCTTCGTGCTGCTTTCGGACAGGGAGTTTCCCGATTGCCCCGCGCCGTTCGAGACCGACTACGAGACGCTGCTTGCGGGCGGCGATCCCGGCCATGTATTCCCGGATTTCGACGAGAACACGCGGGCGACGACGTTCTACACCACCGGCACGACCGGCAATCCGAAAGGCGTGTATTTCAGCCATCGCCAGTTGGCGTTGCACACGCTTGCGTCTGCGGCTGCATTCGGAACCGCGCCGGTGCAGGGGAGATTCGGGCGCAATGATGTGTACATGCCGATCACGCCGATGTTCCATGTCCACGCCTGGGGCTTCCCCTATGTGGCGACGATGCTGGGCGTGAAGCAGGTCTACCCGGGACGCTATCAGCCCGATGTGCTGCTGGAGTTGATCCGGCAGGAAGGCGTGACGTTCTCGCATTGCGTGCCGACGCTGCTGCATATGTTGCTGAACGCCGCTCATGCGGCGAATGTCACGCTGCATGGCTGGAAGGCGGTCATCGGCGGCTCGGCGCTGCCCAAGGGACTGGCTCAGGCGGCGCTGGAGATCGGGGTGGATGTGTATGCCGGTTACGGTTTGTCGGAGACCTGTCCCATCCTGTCGCTTGGCCTGCTCGTGCCGGAGGAGGCCGACGATGCGGAGCTTGCGCTGGCGCATCGTGTCCGTGCGGGCCGGGCGATGCCGTTGGTGGATCTGCGCGTCGTGGATGCCGATGGCAACGAGCTGCCGCATGACGGCAGCTCCGCCGGAGAAGTGGTCGTGCGCGCGCCCTGGCTGACGCAGGGCTATCTGCACGACGAGGCGGCATCTGAAGTGCTGTGGGAAGGCGGCTGGCTGCATACCGGCGACACCGGCAACCGCGATGCAACGGGGATGCTGAACATCACCGACCGGCTCAAGGATGTGATCAAGTGCAGCGGCGAATGGCTGTCTTCGCTGGAGTTGGAAAGCCTGATCTCGGAACATCCCGCCGTCGCCGAAGTCGCGGTGATCGGCGTATCGGACGAGAAGTGGGGCGAGCGTCCGCGCGCGCTGGTGGTGCTCAAGGCGGGGCATGAAGCCGATGCCGACGCGTTGCGTGCGCCGCTCAGCCGCCGGATCGATGCGGGCCACTTGTCGCGTTATGCACGCCTGATCGAGATCCGTTTCGTCGAGTCCCTGCCGCGCACCAGCGTGGGGAAGCTGGACAAGAAGCTGATGAGACAGCAGGCCTTGAGTTAGAGAACGATGTCCTCGCCCTGTGCGGCGAACAGTTCGGTGAGCTTGGAATAGAGTTCGCCGTCATCGCGCTGGCTTCGCCATGCGCCGTCCCGCCAGGCATAGTGGAAGCCGCCGGATTTCGCCGCGACCCAGATCTCGCGGTTGACGTCGTGGCGGTTGACGATGATCTTCTGGCCGTTGTCGAACTCGATCTCCAGCACGTTGCCGCTGCGGTTGCATTCGACGTCGCCGCCGCAGTCGTCGACGGCTTTCTCGATGCGCGCCAGTGCGGCATCGGCCAGTTGGTTGAATTCGCCTTCATTCATGCTGAGCCCTTATAATCCGGTCGGTTAAATTTCCATCTCTGGTGAATCATCATGCGCCTGAAACTCACGCTGGCCATTATCGTGGCTCTGATCCTGTCGCTGCAAGGCTGCGGCAAGAAGGGGCCGCTCAAACTTCCTGCCGCGCAATCCTTCGCGGCATCGCAAACGACTTTCTTTACGGACTATCGCTCATGAGCACTCATTTCCAGTATCGCAACGACGCGCTGTGCGTCGAGCAGGTGCCGCTTGCGGACATCGCCGCGCAATTCGGCACCCCCTGTTACGTCTATTCGCGCGCCGCGCTGACCGAGGGCTACCGCCAGTTCAGCGACGCACTGCAGGGGCGCGAGCATCTGATCTGCTACGCGGTGAAGGCGAATTCCAACCTGGCGGTCCTGAACGTGTTCGCTCGGCTCGGCGCGGGCTTCGACATCGTGTCCGGCGGCGAGCTGCAGCGCGTGCTGGCCGCGGGCGGCGATGCGGGCAAGGTGGTGTTCTCCGGCGTCGGCAAGAGCGTCGCCGAGATGCGCATGGCGCTGGAGGCGGGCATCCTGTGCTTCAACGTCGAGTCGGCGCCTGAGCTGGAGCGCTTGAACGAAGTCGCCGGCAGCATGGGCAAGGTAGCACCCATCAGCCTGCGCGTGAACCCGAACGTCGATGCGAAGACCCATCCCTACATCTCCACCGGACTGAAGCAGAACAAGTTCGGCGTCGCCTACGACGAGGCGGTGGCGCTGTACCGCAGGGCGCGCGACCTGCCGCACCTGCGCATCACCGGCATGGATTGCCATATCGGTTCGCAACTCACCGAGGTCAGCCCGTTCATCGCGGCGGTGGAAAAGGTGCTGGCGCTTGCCGACGCCCTGGCGGCCGAGGGCATACGCTTCGAGCATCTCGATCTGGGCGGCGGACTGGGCATACGCTACAACGACGAGACGCCGCCGGCGATCGCCGATTACGTCGCCGCCCTGCTGGATGCGCTGCAGGGACGCACCGAGAAACTGATACTCGAACCGGGCCGCGTGCTGGTCGGCAACGCCGGCGCATTGCTGACCCGCATCGAATATCTGAAGCATGGCGAGGAAAAAAATTTCGCCATCGTCGATGCGGCGATGAACGATCTGATGCGTCCCGCCCTGTACGACGCGTACCACGAGATCCTGCCGGTGCAGCGCGAAAATCATCCGGTTCAGACCTACGATGTGGTCGGTCCGATCTGCGAGACTGGGGACTTCATCGGCCGTTCACGCGAACTGTCAGTCGCCCCGCAAGCCTTGCTGGCTGTGCTTTCCGCGGGTTCGTACGGGATGAGCATGAGCTCCAATTACAACACTCGTCCGCGTGCCGCCGAGGTGATGGTGGACTGCAATTCGATGCGCCTGGTGCGCGAGCGCGAGACCGTCGCTCAGCTGTTTGCGGGGGAACGGACGCTTGCTTGAGTGTTGCAATTTTCGCAAAACTAATTTGCGAAATCTGTTGCACGTTTTTTTAAACGTGGATAGAGTGCCGATGCCGCAAACGTCTACGGCTATAGGACAGGGCGTTTGAGCGAGAAGTTGAGTAGCGAGAATGTCCCCAATTTTTATGGAGAATGAAAATGGCAACATCCGATACAACCGCAACGACCCCTGCAGCAAAACCCGCAGCGAAGAAAGTTGCTGCTAAACCGGCAGTCAAAAAAGCGGCTGCCAAGCCCGTAGCGAAAAAAGCGGCAGCCAAACCGGCAGCGAAGAAAGCGGCTGCGAAGCCGGCAGCAAAGAAGGCCGTAGCGAAAAAGGCAGCGGCCAAGCCCGCAGCGAAGAAGGCTGCCGCCAAGCCGGCAGCCAAGAAAGCTGTAGCGAAGAAGCCGGCAGCGAAGAAGGTTGTTGCCAAGAAGCCGGTTGCCAAGAAAGTGGCAGCCAAGCCAGCGGCGAAAAAGGCAGTAGCGAAGCCGGCAGCGAAGAAGGTCGTCGCCAAGAAGGCAGCGGCAAAGCCGGCAGCGAAGAAGGCAGTAGCCAAGACGCCGGCAGCGAAGAAGGTCGTCGCCAAGAAGCCAGTCGCCAAGAAGGCCGCGGCAAAGCCGGTAACGAAGAAGGCAGTAGCCAAGAAGCCGGCAGCGAAGAAGGTCGTCGCCAAGAAGGCAGCGGCAAAGCCTGCCGTGAAAAAGGCCGCCGCCAAGCCGGCAGCAAAGAAGCCCGCAGCGAAGAAGGCCGGCAAGGGCATCCTGGGCGCATAACCCGGATGTTCTTTCTTGCGGGGCGTAAGCCCCGCAAGCCCCGCAAGCCTGCTTTACCGAGACGCCCCGTGTTCCGCACGGGGCGTTTTTATTTTGTTCAGGTGTATCGAATATTCAGGCACCTCGAAGAACCGTAGCGAGCGGCTCGAGTGCAAGGCGCACGGAACGCAGACAACCTGGTTGCGGCGAAGACTTTCCTTCAGGTTAGTCGAAGCCAAACTGGAACGTACATAAAGTTTGCCGCTACGCGGCCCCGGATTTCGACAACGAAGTTGCGGTGGCGGCTAATGCGCGAAGCACGTTATGCCAGAACCAAGACCGCGCAACGCCGCGAGCGGAAGGGTGGCTGCATATCAGCCGGGCACCCACCGGCCTACCCCTTGCGGGTGAATTGAGCCGCGCAGTAGGTTATTCGAGGTGTCTGCTAGATCAGGAAGATCGTCGCCAGCCCCAGAAAGATGAAGAAGCCGCCGCTGTCGGTGATCGCGGTGATCATCACGCTGGAGCCTATCGCCGGATCGCGTCCGAGTTTCTGCATCGTCAGCGGAATGACCATGCCGACGATGGCGCCCACGATCAGGTTGAGCAGCATCGCGCTGGTCATCACGACGCCGAGCGGTACGCTGTGATACAGGAAGTAGGCGAACAGGCCCGCGATGCCGCCCCACACGATGCCGTTGAATGCGCTGATCGCAAGCTCCTTGAGCAGCAGGCGGCGCGCGTTGCCCTGGGTAATCTGTCCCAGCGCGAGCGAGCGGATGATGATGGTGGTGGTCTGGTTCGCCGAGTTGCCGGCGATACCGACGACGATGGGCATCAGCGCAGCCAGCGCGACGAACTTCTCGATCGTGCCTTCGAATCCGCCGATCACGCGCGAGGCGAAGAATGCGGTGCACAGATTCAGAGCCAGCCAGGTCCAGCGGTTCTGCGCCGACTTCCATACCGACGCGAAGATGTCTTCCTCCTCGCGCAGGCCGGCCTGGTTCAGCAAGTCGCTCTCCGATTCGGTGCGGATGAAGTCCAGCACCACGTTCACCGTCACGCGGCCGGTCAGTTTCTTGTCTTCGTCGATCACCGGCGCGGAAACGAGGTCGTAGCGCTCGAACGCCTGCGCGGCCTGGTCCGCCTTCTCTTCGGGATGCAGCTGGATGGTATCAGTCAGCATCAGGTCGCGGACCAGCACTTCCGGTTCGTTGACCACGATCAGGTTGATCGGCAGCACGCCCTTGAAGACGTCGTCGCGGTCCACGACGAACACCTGGTCGGTATGGTCCGGCAGTTCGTCGAAGCGGCGCAGGTAGCGCGACACTACTTCCAGCGTGACGTCCTCGCGCACATGGATCATGTTGAAGTCCATCAGCGCGCCGACCGAGTCTTCCGGATAGGACATCGCGGCGCGCAGGTGTTCGCGTTCCTCGATGGAAAGCGACTTGAACACGTCGCGCATCACGTTCTGCGGCAGGTCCGGCGCCAGGTCGGCGATCTCGTCGGCGTCCAGCTGTCCGGCCGCGGCGCGCAGTTCCTCGCGGTTCATCGTCGCGATCAGCGATTCGCGCACCGCGTCCGAGACCTCGATCAGGATCTCGCCGTCGCGTTCCGATTTGACCAGGTCCCACACCAGCAGGCGCTGCTCGATCGGCAGCGCCTCGAGGATGTAGGCGATGTCGGCGGGGTGCAGGCCGTCCAGCTTGCGCTGCAGCTCGGTGAGGTGCTGCTTGTGCAGCAGCGTGTCGACCAGCGCATGGCGGTCCGCGCGCGGCAGTTCCTGCTTGTGCGCGACCTCTTCCACCAGCGCGTGCCTGTGCAGCAGTGCCTCCACCTGCTTGAGGTGTTCCTGGACGTTCTCGGTGTGGTGGTTCTCGTGGCTGGTGTCGGTCATCGCGCGTGCCCCTGGATTCGCGCGCTATTGTAAAGGAATCGCCGCGCGAATGGCGGCGATGCGATGCATGTGCAGGGCACGGCGAGCCGTTCGGCTACGGGATTTCCGCGTAGTTCATCCGGCCCAGGATGATGCCGGTCTTGCGCATCAGCCCGCGCGCCTCGCGGTGCTTGTCGTAGTAGCGGGGATTGGGCACCATCGCGGCGAGTTTGGCCGCCTGTTCGGCGGACAGGCCGGCGGCGTTGGTCCGGTAGTAATAGCGCGCTGCGGCCTCCGCGCCGAACACGCCGTTGCCCCACTCGATCACGTTCAGGTAGATTTCGAAGATGCGGCGCTTGTCCATCACCGCCTCCAGCATCAGCGTGATGACGGCTTCCTCGGCCTTGCGCCAGGGCGTGCGCTTGGTGGACAGGAACAGGTTCTTCGCGAGTTGCTGGCTGATGGTGGAGCCGCCCGCGACGATCTTGCCCTTCTTCATGTTCTTCTCGTAGGCCTTCTGGATTCCCTCCCAGTCGAAGCCCTCGTGATCGACGAACTTCGCGTCTTCCGAGGCGATCAGCGCGCGCTTCAGGTTGTTGGATATCTTCTCGTAGGGCACCCACTTGTGTTTCAGTTCTGCGTCCGGATTCTTGTCCTGCATCACCTCCAGCCGGTCTTCCATGAATGAACTGGTCGACGGATTGAACTTCACCCACCACAGGATGTGGATGAATATCCAGACCTGGTACAACAGCACCAGCGCGAACAATGCCAGCAGGATGCGCCAGCTCCAGTAACGGAACTTCTTCATGCTGCGCGCAGCTTCTCTAAAACAGGTTTGGTATCCGGGCGCACGCCGCGCCAGATATGGAACGCCTCGGCGGCCTGTTCGACCAGCATGCCCAGACCGTCGGCGACGCGCGCGCCCTGTGCGCGGGCGAACGCCATGAACGGCGTCTCGCGTCCGTACATCATGTCGTAGGCGAGCGCGTTGGGCGCGAAGACGTTTGCAGGCAACGGAATCGTGCTGTCGGAAAGGCCTGCGGAGGTGGCGTTGATGATCACATCAAACCGTTTGTCGCGAAGAGATGCATAGCTACAACTGCGCACCGTCCCAGCTCTTAAAAGACCGACCAATTGGTGAGTTGTAGGGTTAAATGCAGTTGGCTTTTGTTGTTCTCCGGAAGAATACTTTCTGAGTGCTGCCGCTAGTTGTTTTTGTAGCTTTTCTGCTTTATCTATAGTGCGATTGGCAATGGTCAATGCTGTTCCCGTCCCTAGCAGCGGCAGAGCAACTCCATAAGCAGCTCCGCCTGCCCCCATGAGTAGCACGTTCTTGCCGTGCAATGAGAAGCCGAGGTTGCGTTCGATGTCGTTGACCAGCCCCGCGCCGTCGGTGTTGTCGCCGAAGATTCCGCTCGCATCGAACTTCAGCGTGTTCACCGCCTGGGCCGATTGCGCTCGCTCGCCCAATTCCGTTGCGAGCTCGAACGCCTCGAACTTGAACGGCACAGTCACGTTGCAGCCCTTGTAGCCCTCTGCGCGCAGCCGCTCTATCGTCGCCGCGAAGCCGTCCAGCGGCGCCTCGATTGCCTCGTACGAGATATCCTCGCCGGTCTGTTCCGCGAACATGCGGTGGATCAGCGGCGACTTGCTGTGCGAAATCGGATTGCCGATCACGGCGTATTTGTCGGTCATGATCTTGTGGGAGCCTTTAGAAATTCATTTTGCGGGATGAAGCGCAAGGAGCCGCGCAGCGAACGACGAGACATACCTCCCAGGTAGGCGAGGAGTGAGCGAGCATGCGACACCGCGATTCGCCCGCAAAATGGATTTATGGAGGTTCCCATCATTCGCCTTCCAGCCGGTCCGCGGTCGTAAACGTCCAGGTGCGGACGATGGTCAGGATATCGGTGTCCTTGGTGATTTCCGGCGGCAGCGGAGAGTAGGGGGCAGCGAGTTTGACGATGCGCATCGCTGCTGCATCGAGGATACGATGTCCCGACGAGCGGCTGACTTCGATGCTCTCCAGGCTACCGTTGGCGCGGATCGAGACGCTGAGCTGGAGTTTGCCGTAGATCTGCTGGCGGCGCGCCTCTTCCGGATAGTTCAGGTTGCCGATGCGCTCGACCTTGATGCGCCAGTCCTCGATGTATTGTGCAAAACGGTATTCCTGGGTGCGCGCGCCGATGAACTTGCGGCGCGGCAGCTTCTGGTACATATCCATGTTCTTGCTGATCTGTGCCTCCAGCCTGGCGATCTCCAGGCTGCGCTGCACCAGGTCGTCGCCGCTGCGGTTGGCGCTGGTCTGCTCCTTCTTCGGGGCCGGCTGGGCGACGGTGGTATCGCTCTTCATACGCGTCATCAGGCGCTTCGATTCCTGCTCCAGTTCGGCGACGCGCCGGGCGATCTGTTCCGGCGTGAATTGCTGGTCGTCGCTGATGGTCGGCAGCGAGGTTTTCGCCTGACGATCTTCGGCGGTGTTGCCGCCACCGTCCAGATTGGCCTGCGCGAGTGCGTCGGCCTTGTCCGGGCGGGTCTGCGACTTGCTGTTGACCAGCACCACCTGCAGCGGCGTCATCATGTTGGCGAGGCTGGACGGTTCGGGCAGCACCAGCGCGATGCCGAACAGCGCGAAAGCATGCAGCGCGACCGAGAAGGTCATCGCCGCAGACAGTCGCGAGGTCAGGCTTGCAATCAAGCGGCATCCTCCATGGTCGCGACGTAACGCGTTGCGATATCGACATCCAGCAGGTCGATACCGGTGACGGCCAGTTGTACGCGCGTGTTGGCGGGCAACTCGGGCAGCGAAGAGGCGCGGAACACCAGCGGGATGTCGGTCAGCTTTACCAGATTCTCGCGCAGTACGGTGGCAGTCACGACAAGTTCGCGTGGAGATTCGTTTGCGTCTGCGCCTTCCGGGTAGGGGCACGGCGTGCCGTGCCCGTTCTGGGTGATGCCGAGAGCAGCTTGTTCCTGTTGTAACCAGCGCAAACACCAGTAACGTTCCATGTGGCGCTGGAAGTCGTTGTAGATGCCGTACATGGTGTCGAAGTCGCGCATCGCCGCATACAGCGCGGTGTCGCCTTTCGGATAGACCGGCTCGGCATCGTTCAGCATCGCGATGATCTGGCGCTGGTTCAGCAGGTCCACGTAGCGGCGCAGCGGCGAACTCGACCACATGTATTGCGCGACGCCCAGCCCCTGATGCGGCGCCGCGACGGTGCTCATCTTCACCTTGCCGCCCTGCTGGGTGCGGTAGATCGCGACGAAGCCGTGCTCGGCAATGTGCTTGCCCCACTCGCTGTTGACCAGGATCATCAGCTCGGACACGACCTTGTCGATAGGCGAGCCGCGGCGGCGGTTGGTGATGCTGACCTTGGCGTTTTCGCTGGACGGATCGTTATCGATATGGAAGTTGTAGTCGACTTGTTGCGTGCTGTTGTCGGAAGGCTTGCCGCGTCCCGCCTCCAGCTTCTGCGCCAGCTTCCACAGCAGCGCCAGTTCGGGCGCATAGGGGTAATCGAGCTTGCCTTCGGCCAGCGTCTGTTCGTTGAACAGCGGTTCCAGCGTGTCGTGGCGCAGGTTGGCGGCGATGTGGATGCGCTCGACGCGGCTCTCGTGGTTCAGCAGCTCCAGCGTCTCCGCGTCCACTTCGTTGTACATCGACAGCGCCGGGCAGACGCGGTCAGCGCACAGTGTGAAGGCTTCGACGACGCTGTCCGGCAGCATCGTGATCTTGTTGCCGGGCATGTACACCGTGGACAGGCGTTCGGCCGCGACCTTGTCGCCGTCCGAGTCGCGCGGCATGCCCAGCGCGGGTGCTGCGATATGCACTCCGATGCGCCAGTTGCCGTTCGGCAGCTTCTCCACCGAGAACGCGTCGTCGATCTCGGTCGTCGTCGCATCGTCGATACTGAACGCACTCGCGGTCGCCAGCGGCAACTCATCCCAAGTGGCGAGATCCACCGGCGGGAAGCCGGTGCCCTTGGGGAAATGCTCGGACAGGAACTTGTTGAAATGGTAATCGTGCGTGGACGCGATCGCGCCGCAGCGGTGCAGCAGATGCGCCGCGGACAGGTGCGTCGCCGCGCAGGCGGCTTCCAGCGCCTTGACTTCCAGCGTGTTGCGGTCCGGTTTGTAGAGCAGCTGCTGCAGCTGCGCAGTGAATTCCGGCGGCAGCTCGAAGCCGATCAGCTGGGTCGTCATGCGTTCCTGCAGCGCGAGTTGCTGGCGCTTCTTCTCGGCGCCGGCCAGCGCGGCCTTCAGCACATCCGGCGGCGCTGCGCGATAGCGGCCCTTGCCTTTCTTGTGGAAGTAGATCGGTGCGCCGTGCAGCCTGATCAGCGCGGCGGCAGCCTCCAGCGAGCTGGGCGTATGGCCGTAGTATTCGGCGGCGATCTGCTCGAAGCCGAATTCCTCCGGCGGGCAGCATTCCCACAGGAACTCGGTCTCGATGTCGTCGGCCAGCGTTTCCGCCTGCGGCAGGAACTCGGACAGCGCAGGCTGGGCGAAGCGCAGCATCACGTTCGCAGCCTTGATCTTGCTGCGCTTGCCGGACAGGCTTTCGACCTGCAGGGAGGTTGTGTTGTCGGTCATGATGCTGCCGACCTTGAAACTGCCGTCTTCTTCGTAGAGGATATTCATTTAAACATGTGCCGAAAATTGGCGCGAATTATATCAGCACCCATGCCGGACTCATCTGAACGGCAACAAAAAAGCCGACTCGCGTCGGCTTTTTGGGGAGGGCGAAGATGTTTATTTCAGGCTGAGGATCCAGGCTACGATGGCCTTGACGTCGGCATCGCCGACCGTCGTCTTGGGAGTGGCCGGCATCGGCATGCCGCCGAACGAGCCTTTCCCTCCTTCACGTACTTTTTTCTCCAGCTTGGCCTGGGCATCCTTCTGGCCGGCGTACTTGGCGGAGATGTCCTTCAACGCAGGCCCCAGGGATTTGGTCTTGTTGTCGAGGGCGTGGCATTGAACGCAGCTTGGGTTGCTCTTGAATAAGGCTTCGCCATTGTCTGCGGCGAATGCGGTGGCTGACAGGGACAGGGCGGCTGCGGCTGCAATCAGGTGACGAGTCTTCATGTTGTTCTCCTTGGTTGTTAAATCGGTGCGGCTGATCCGGAACCGTTGTCGTGCAGTCGAATCAAGCAAAACTCGGTGGGAGACATAATATTCCGTTCAGAGTTCCCGGGGCGCAAAAATGGGCCGCATAAACAAAAAACTCCAGCGCGGGCTGGAGTTTTTCGTTTATTCGTTTGGCTTAGGCCTTGAACAGCTCTTTCAGCATCCACAGAGAAAAGCCAACTGCGAAGACTGCGGTGCCGATTGCGGAAATATCTGCGATGAACGACATTTTTTCTCCTCCCGAGAGATTTAGGTTGAACACAACAACTAACAAGCGGGACGAATCGTAGCACAATTTTTTGTGTCGGCAAGCCGTTTTCGTTAAAATCTTACACGACCTTTTCGCTCGGATTTTCAGGCCGTTGCGCCTCCCGTTTCGACACGCCCCCATATGACCAAGAAACTCTATATCAAGACCTTCGGCTGCCAGATGAACGAGTACGACTCGGACAAGATGGCGGACGTGCTGCGCGCCTGCGAGGGCATGGAGCAGACCGACAAGCCGGAGGAGGCCGACGTGATCCTGTTCAACACCTGCTCGATCCGCGAGAAGGCCGAAGACAAAGTGTTCTCCGACCTGGGGCGCGTGCGTTCGCTGAAGCAGGCCAATCCGGATCTGCTGATCGGCGTCGGCGGCTGCGTCGCCAGCCAGGAGGGCGAGACCATCATCAAACGCGCACCCTATGTGGACGTGGTGTTCGGCCCGCAGACGCTGCACCGGCTGCCGCAGTTGCTGCGGGCGCGTCGCGACACCGGGCTGCCGCAGGTGGATATCAGCTTCCCGGAGATCGAGAAATTCGACCATCTGCCGGCTGCGGAAACGGCATCCGGAGCGGCCTTCGTCGCCATCATGGAAGGCTGCAGCAAGTACTGCACCTTCTGCGTCGTGCCTTATACGCGCGGCGAGGAAGTGTCGCGCCCGTTCGCCGACGTGATGCGCGACGTGCAGGAACTGACCGCGCAGGGCGTGAAGGAGATCACGCTGCTGGGGCAGAACGTGAACGCCTACTGTGGCGACACCGACGACGGCGACACGGTGGATTTTGCGTTCCTGCTGCAGGCCATCGCGGCGCTGGAGGGAGTCGAGCGCCTGCGCTACACGACCTCGCACCCCAAGGAAATGACGCAGCGCCTGATCGATGTGTACGCGACCACGCCCAAGCTGGTCAGCCACCTGCACCTGCCGGTGCAGTCCGGCTCGGACCGCATCCTCGCGGCGATGAAGCGCGGCTACACCGCGCTGGAATACAAGTCCATCGTGCGCCGGCTGCGCGCGGTGCGTCCCGACATCTGCATCTCGTCGGACTTCATCGTCGGTTTCCCAGGTGAGACCGAGAAGGACTTCGAGGCGACGATGAAGCTGATCGACGACGTCGGCTTCGACGTCAGTTTCAGCTTCGTCTACAGCCCGCGCCCCGGCACGCCCGCCGCCGAGCTGCAGGACGACACGCCGGCGGAGGTGAAGTCGGCGCGGCTCGCGCGTCTGCAGGCGCGCATCGACGAACTGGAGCAGCAGGTCAATCAGTCCATGCTGGGCACGGTGCAGCGCGTGCTGGTCGAGGGAGTGTCGAAGAAGGATGCGCAGGAACTGGCGGCGCGCACCGACAACAACCGCGTGGTGAATTTCCGCGGATCGCCGGATATAACCAGATCACAGGCCATGATAGGCCGCTTCGTCGACGTGAAGATCACCGAGGTCGTGCGGCACACACTGCGCGGCGAGCT
Source organism: Gallionella sp. (assembly GCA_035654695.1). Classification (GTDB taxonomy): domain Bacteria; phylum Pseudomonadota; class Gammaproteobacteria; order Burkholderiales; family Gallionellaceae; genus Gallionella. The sequence goes on from DASRWG010000007.1 coordinate 14,414, forward strand.
GGTATTGAGCGCATGAATACCGAGATCAAGACACTGCAGTTTGCTCTGGAGCCGCTGGACAACCAGCGGCTCGCGAACCTGTGCGGCCCGCTGGACGAGAACCTGCGCCAGATCGAGACCGCGCTGGAAGTGACTATCGCGCGGCGCGGCGAGCATTTCAGCGTGCAGGGCGCACAGGCGGAACTCGCGCGCGAGGTGTTGCAAGACTTCTACCGCGAGGCGAAGAACGACATCACGCTGGAGCGGCTGCAGCTCGGTCTGATCGAGGCGATGAAATGGCGCGACGATCCGCAGCCGGCGGATGATTTCGTGCCGCTGCTGATGACGCGCAAGTCCGAGATACGCGGCCGCACGCCGCGCCAGAACACTTACCTGCAGGCGATACAGGAACACGACATCACCTTCGGCATCGGCCCGGCCGGCACCGGCAAGACCTATCTCGCGGTGGCCTGCGCGGTGGACGCACTGCAGCGCGAGACGGTGCGCCGCCTGGTGCTGGTGCGCCCGGCGGTCGAGGCCGGCGAGAAGCTGGGCTTCCTGCCCGGCGACCTCGCGCAGAAGGTCGATCCCTACCTGCGTCCGCTGTACGACGCGCTTTACGACCTGATGGGCGTGGAGAAGGTCGTCAAGGCATTCGAGCGCGGCGTGATCGAGATCGCGCCGCTGGCCTATATGCGCGGTCGCACACTGAACCATTCCTTCATCATCCTCGACGAGGCGCAAAACACCACGCCCGAGCAGATGAAGATGTTCCTGACCCGCATCGGCTTCGGCAGCAAGGCGGTGATCACCGGCGACGTCACCCAGATCGACCTCGCGCGCGGGCAGAAGAGCGGCCTGGTCGAGGCGCGCGCCGTGCTGCAGGATATACGCGGCATCGCGTTCAGCGAATTCCTCGCCGAGGACGTCGTGCGCCATCCGCTGGTGCAGAAGATCGTCACCGCCTACGAGCGATATGAAAGAAATACGCGCCAAGCGTTATGAGGCCGGCAAGAGCGCTTGCCGTGCCATATCCGTTTGGTTTGTGTGGAAATATCCGGTGGCGCCGTTTAGAATCCGGCAATCATGAGCCAGCACGTTGAGTCGCACAATAACGGAGAGCATACGCTCCTGATCGATATTTCCTCCCGCAATGTCGTTCGTCTCGCGCCAGACGACAGTGTAGGCAAGGCCGCACGCATCATGGCCGAGAAGCGAATATCTTCCATCGTGGTGACCGACGAAGGAGGCCATCCGGCAGGGATCGTCACCGAGCGCGATATGCTGCATGCGATGCGTTCCGGATGCAGGTCTGAAACCCCATTGCAGCAAGTCATGTCTTCGCCGGTTATCACCGTGACTTCCTCGGTCACCATGCGCGAGGCGCATGCCCTGTTCCAGAGCAAGGGCATCCGCCATCTTGTGATCGTGGACCGCGACGGCCTGCTGGCGGGCGTGGTCAGCGAAACGGATTTTCGTCTGCATCTCAATCTCACCGCACTGGCCGGACGCCGCAAGGTCCTCGCGGTCTCCAGGCGTTCCGCCATCGTCTTGTCGCCGGACGCTGGCCTGATGCAGGCGCTCGATCTGATGCAAATGCAGCACAAGAGTTGCGTCGTCGTCGTGGAAGACGATAAGCCGGTGGGCATCATTACAGAGCGGGATGTCGTTCGCTTTTATTCCGGCGACAAGTCATATGAGGACATTTCGCTCGGAGAAGTCATGGTGTCTCCGGTGATCAGCATTTCGTCCGAGAGCACGACCAACCAGGCCGCCGAGATGATGTTGGCCTGCAAGGTGCGCCATCTGGTGGTGGTCGATGCGGCGGGGCATATGGCGGGTCTGTTGAGTGAGCATGAGTTGACGCAGACGATGGCGCTCGGAGCTGCCGGAGAGCGAGGTGGCGTCGAGGAGAGTTTTCTGCGCACGCTTATCAATACGGTGCCCGATCTTATCTGGCTGAAAAATGTCGACGGTGTTTATCTCGCCTGCAACGCCCGTTTCCAGCGTTTCTTCGGCGCACCGGAAAAGGATATCGTTGGCAGGACAGACTACGATTTCATGGACGGTGATTTGGCCGAATCTTTCCGGAGCTACGACAAGAAAGCCATGGGGAATGGCGGGCCGAGCGTCAATGAGGAGTGGGTTACTTATGCCGACGATGGGCACCGAGAATTGCTGGAAACCATCAAGACGCCGATGCAAAACGCCGTCGGCAAGACGATCGGCGTGCTGGGCGTCGCGCGCGACATCACTGTGCGAAAACATACCGAAGACGCTTTGCGTTTTATCGCGCAACGCGGTGGCGGTGACAATGCGGAAAATATACTCACCGCTCTGGTGCAGTATCTCGGCACAGCGTTGGGCGTGGATTATGTTTTCATCGACACGCTGACCGAGAGCGGAGATTGTGCCGAAACGGTGGCGTTCTATTCCAAGGGGGATCTCGTTCCGAACATTCGCTACGCGCTCAAGAATACGCCTTGCGACAACGTCGTCGGCAAGGTGCTGTGCTGCTACCGGGAAGACGTGCAGGCATCGTTTCCGGATGATCCGGTTCTTGCCGATTTGGGCGTCGAGAGTTATGCGGGAATGCCGCTGTGGGATACCGCGGGGCAGCCGATAGGCCTGATTGCGGCGATGGACGGCAAGCCGTTCGCTGACGAGGCGCTAGTCAAACATTTGCTGCAGCTTGTGTCGCCGCGGGTGGCTGCCGAACTCGAGCGCGCGCGCAGCGATCATCTATTGCGGATGCGCGAAAGGGAGTTTCGCACTCTGGCGGAAAATGCACCGGAAAATATCGTTCGTTATGACCGTGATTGCCGCGTGCTGTATGCAAATCCCCGCATGCTGCAGACCCTGAATGTGACGGCAGAGCAGTTGATGGGCAAGACGCCCTGTGCTTTTCCGGAAGGCGACGAAGCATATGAAGCAACGATCCGGCGTGTCATAGCCCGGGGCGAAGAGGCTCGAATCGAGGTGACGTTTCCGGACGACGGCAACGGCTTGCGCTATCACAGCATTCATATAGTCCCCGAACGCAACGAAGCCGGCGAGGTGACGGGAGCGCTGGCGATGGGCAGCGACATTTCCGAGCGCAAGCGTGCGGAAGCCGTCCTTGCCGCAAGCGAGAGGCGCTATCGCAATCTGGTCGAGAATTCGCCGTTTTGTATTCACGAGATAGACCTGCAAGGCGCCCTGCAATCGATGAACAGCGCCGGGCTGTGCATGCTGAACCTGGATAGCGAAGAAAAAATTCGCGGGGTGCCTTATCTCAGCGCCGTCAGCGATCAGGATCTTTCCGGTATCGAAGCGCTGATGAAGGATGCTTTTGACGGCAAGGCAAGTCATTTCGAGTTCATGTCGTCGGGCGAAGAGCCCCTCTTTTTCAAGTCCTGCTTCATTCCGATTCGCGATGGCGACGGCAATGTTCAGAAGCTGATGGGCATCACCGAGGATGTCTCCGAACGTAAGCGGATGGAGCAGCAACTGGCTGAACAGGAAAGCCTGTTCCACACCATTTTCAGCGAAGCGCCCAGCGCCGTTGAGTTGATCGACCCGGCGACGCTCCGTTTTGTCGAGGTCAATCCCGCCGCATGCAACATGCTGGGGTATACGCATGAAGAATATTTGTCCCTGAGCTTGCCCGATACGCAGGCAGATATGGATGAGTCGGCATTGAGAGCGGCTGTAGCGGATATCGAACGCTCGGGTAGCGCCGGCTTCGAAAATCGCCACCGCAGCAAGAATGGGGACGTTCTCGATGTCGAAATTAATGTCCGCATGCTGGATTTGCCTGGCAGGCGTTTGATGGTCGCGGTATGGCGAGATGTCACCGAGCGTAAATGCGCCGACATCGCGCTTCGGGAAAGCGAAGCCAAGTTCCGGGCGCTGTTCGAGACGGCCGGGGATGGCATTTTCATTCAGGATGAAACCGGGTTTGTCGATTGCAACGAAAAAGGCGCCCGAATGTATGGCCTTTCACGGGAAGAGCTGATCGGTCAGTCGCCGGCCGCGCTTGCGCCGGAACGGCAGCCGGGGGGCCGGCTGTCGGCTGAGGTCGCCGGGGAAATGATCGCGGCGGCATTGAATGGCCTGCCGGGACAGTTCGAATGGCAGGCGCTGCGCGCCGATGGTTCGCCACTGGATGTCGAAGTCAATCTCAGCAGGATCGAGCTGAAAGGCCGGGTTTATTTGCAGGCGGTGGTTCGCGACATTTCAGAGCGCAAACAGGCGGAACGGCAGAGGGCGGAATACATGTCGCTGTTGAATGCCACGCTGGAGTCTTCCGCTGATGCGATTCTTGTCGTTGCCCCCGACAACAGATGGTCGCTGTATAACCAGCGCTTCATCGATCTTTGGCGTATTCCGCCGGAGATCGTTTCTTCCGGCGACGATAATGCGGCGCTGTGTCATGTCGTGGACAGGCTGGAAGATCCGGAAGCCTTTCTCGGCAAGGTGCAGGAGCTGTATGCCACGCCGGAGGCCAGTTCGTTCGATACGTTCAGGTTCAAGGATGGTTCGGTCATCGAGCGCTATTCCATTCCGCAACGCATTGCGGGTGAGGTGGTCGGAAGGGTGTGGAGCTTCCGGGAGGTTACCGAGCGCAAGCAGGCCGAATTGAAATTGCAGCAGAGCGAGGCGCATTTTCGTTTTATCGCCGAGACGGCACAGGCGTTGATCTGGATGTCCGGCCCGGACAAGCTTTACACCTGGTTCAACAAGGTTTGGCTGGATTTCACCGGGCGGACCATGGAGCAGGAAATCGGGGGCGGCTGGCTGGAAGGAGTGCATCCGGACGACAGGCAGAGCTGTTCTGAATCCTATGCAAGTTACTTCGATCGCCGCGAATCGTTCAGCATCGAATACCGTCTCAGGCATCGCGATGGCGAATATCGCTGGGTGCTCGACAAAGGAGCTCCGCGTTTCGATGCTCAAGGAGTATTCGAAGGATACATCGGCTCCTGTTTCGATATTACCGAGCGAAGACGGCATGAGGAGAACCTGGGCATTACCGCCAGTGTGTTCGATACCACGCAAGAAGCCATTCTGATTACCGATGCGGATAACCTGATAACGGACGTCAATCCGGCCTTTAGTCGCATTACCGGGTATCGCCGCGAAGAGGTAATCGGACTCAATCCGAAACTGCTCGGTTCCGGACGGCATGGCAGCGATTTCTATGCATCGATGTGGCAATCGATTGTGCAGAACAAATCCTGGCGCGGGGAAATATGGAACCGGCGCAAGAACGGAGAAATATATGCGGAGCTTCTTTCCGTCTCGGCTATTTGCGGCGACGATGGCCGGGTGCTGCGGTACGTCGGGGTGTTTTCGGATATCAGTCGCATCAAGGAGCATGAAGAGGAGTTGAGTCGTATCGCCCACTACGATGCGTTGACTGGGATTCCCAATCGAGTATTGCTGGCTGATCGCATGAAACAAGGCATCGCGCAGACGGTGCGCGAACAGGGCATGATGGCAGTGTGCTACCTCGATCTCGATGGTTTCAAGCTCGTCAACGATACGCTCGGGCACGAAGCGGGCGACATGGTGCTGATCGAGATGGCGCGCCGCATCGGCAGCACCATCCGCGGCGTCGACACCATCGCCAGGCTGGGGGGAGACGAGTTCGTGGTGCTGTTGCTTGGTTTGGAGAACGGGGGGGAGTGCATGGTGACTCTCGACCGATTGCTGGGCTCGATCGCCCTTCCGCTGGACATCGCCGGCCGACAGGTCGTGATGGGGGCCAGCATCGGCGTCACCATCTATCCGCTGGATGATGAAGATCCGGATACCCTGTTGCGCCATGCGGATCAGGCCATGTATGTGGCCAAGCAATCCGGCAAGAATCGTTACCATATTTACGATCCGGCATTCGACTTGCGCACCCGCAATCACTACGAGTTCATCAACAGCATTCGTTATGGTTTGGCGCTGGATCAGTTCGAGTTGTATTACCAGCCTAAGGTCGATCTGTTGACGAAGAAACTCGTCGGGGCTGAGGCTTTGGTGCGTTGGAGGCATCCGGAGCGCGGATTGCTGCCTCCGGGGGAATTCCTCCGCCCGGTCGAGAATACCGACCTCGATATCGAGATCGGAGACTGGGTGATTGCCTCCGCACTTGCCCAGATCGACGTCTGGCGCCAGGCCGGGCTGGATATCGAAGTGAGCATCAATATTTCGGCATACCATCTGGAGTCGCCGCGTTTTTCGGAGAAGCTGCAACAACAGCTTGCGCACTACCCCGAATTGCCGTCCGGACGTCTTCAGATCGAGGTGCTGGAAACCGTGGCGCTGAACGATCTGGTTATCGTGCGCGAGATCATCGAGGCCTGCCGGATGTTTGGTGTGCGTTTTGCGCTGGACGATTTCGGTACCGGTTATTCTTCGCTGTCTTATCTGAGCAGCCTGCCGGTGGATGTGCTCAAGATAGATCAATCATTCGTGCGCGACATGCTGGAAGACAAGGGCGATAAGGCCATCGTGCAAGGCGTGATCGCGCTGGCCCGGGCTTTTGGCCAGCAAACTGTGGCGGAAGGTATAGAAACTTCAGCGCATTACCAGGCCCTGCTTGAAATGGGTTGCGAAGTCGGGCAGGGTTACGGCATAGCTCGTCCGATGACGGCAGAGATGCTGAAAAGCTGGAGCGCGGAATAATTGAATGAATCCGTTTGCGCCCGGCGCATAGGATATCGGTTGATTGCGGAAATCGGATCCGCGGTTTGTTGAAAATCGGAATAATGGTTCCCCATATGTGTAAATTGTCTCTTTCGGTCCAGTATGCGAGCAACTCGGAGTGCATTCCCTCGCGTCCGCAGTTTCGCCGCTGGGCGCAGAAGGCCTTGCAACGCGACGTCAGCCTGACGCTACGCGTCGTCGACGAGACCGAGGGGCGCGAGCTGAACAAGGCTTATCGCGGCAAGGATTACGCGACCAACGTGCTGACCTTCGTGCTGGACGACGAGCCGCTCTACGGCGACATCATCGTCTGCGCGCCGGTGGTGGAGCGCGAGGCGCGCGAGCAGCGCAAGGAATTGCTCGCGCACTATGCGCACATGACCATCCATGCGCTGCTGCATCTGCAGGGCTACGATCACGAGAACGACGACGATGCCGCCGAGATGGAGGCGCTGGAAACGAAGCTGATGCTAGAATTGCGCTACCCTGATCCTTATCTGGAATCCTGAATCACCAAATGGACTCACCCGAGAGTAACAAACCCAGCCTGTTGGAACGTCTTTCTGCGCTGTTGCTGCGCGAGCCTGAAGACCGCGAGCAACTCGTCCGGTTGCTGCACTCCGCCTACGAACACAACCTGCTCGACGCCGACGCGCTGTCCATGATGGAAGGCGTGCTGCAGGTGTCCGAGCGGCCGGTGCGCGAGATCATGATCCCGCGCGCGCAGATGGATGTGATCGATATCAGCGAGCCGCCGGAGCAGTTCATCCCCTTCGTGATCGATACCGCGCACTCGCGCTTTCCGGTCATCGACGGCGACAAGGACAACATCATCGGCATCCTGCTGGCGAAGGATCTGCTGCGCTACTACGCGGGCGAGGAGTTCGACGTGCGCGACATGCTGCGCCCGGCGGTGTTCGTGCCCGAGTCCAAGCGCCTGAACGTGCTGTTGCGCGACTTCCGCAGCAACCGCAATCACATCGCGCTGGTGGTCGACGAATACGGCGGCGTGTGCGGCATGGTGACCATCGAGGACGTGCTGGAACAGATCGTCGGCGACATCGAGGACGAATACGACTTCGACGAGGACGAGGACAACATCATCGCGGACGGCTCCGGAAACTGGCGCGTCAAGGCCGACACCGAGATCGCCGATTTCAACGAGGCGTTAAGCACTGAGTTCAGCGACGAGGAGTGCGACACCGTCGGCGGGCTGGTGCTGAAGGCCGCCGGTCAGCTGCCCAAGCGCGGCGACCGCATCCACATCGGCGATCTGGACTTCATCGTGCTGCGCGCCGACAGTCGCAGGCTGCATTCATTGCTGGTCGAGCGCGCGCCGGTCGACACAACGGAAAAGCATTAATCCCGAAAAATGCATGGCGGGCAGAGCCCGTCATGCGGTGTCTTTCGTGGATCAACCTGAAAACCTAAGCTTCATCCGCAGATGAACGCAGATTTTCATGCACTTATGCTCAATAAGCGCTTCACCTGAAAGGTGTGCCTGATTGACGGGATAGCTGTTGTTTAATCTGCGGACAACTGCTTTTTAAGGATCAGTCCGGGTTTATCTGGATCATGTCGCAAGGCGATGTGCTATGGCGTACCGCACCAGCTCCCCGTCATCGCGCAGCCCTGTTTTTTCCAGGATGCGGTTGCGATAGGAGTTGATGCTGTCGGGACTCAGGCGCAGGGTTCCGGCGATTTCGGCGATGGTCTTTGCCGAGGCGAGCAGCAGGAAAATCTGGTATTCGCGATTCGACAGGGTCTCGTGCGGGAGCCTTGCGTTCGATGCGCCGGGTTCGGCGGCAGGCATTCCGGCCACATTCGCTCCAAGGTACTTTTTTCCGCTCACCACGCAGCGCACCGCGGCCACCACATCTTCCGGCGCGCACTCCTTGACCAGATAACCGTTTGCGCCAGCCTTGAGGAAATGCGCGGCATACTGGTCTTCCGGGTGGGCGCTGATGACCAGCACCGGCACGGTCGAGTTTGCCTCCCGCAGCCGCTTGAGCAGGTCGATGCCGGTAATGCCGGGCATCGAGACGTCGATCAGCGCGACGTCGCAGTCGTTGTTGAGCAGCCAGTCCAGGGCTGCGATACCGTTGGCATGTTCGGCCACGACTTTCATTTCGCCGGTCTTTTCCAGGATCAGCGTCAGCCCCTCGCGCACGAGGACGTGATCGTCGACGATCAGGATGCGGATCATGTCTGCGTTCCTTCGTTTTCGAAGGCGGACAGCGGTAATCTCACTACCACGCCCAGCCCGCTGCCGGGCTGGCTGTCGAAGCTGACCGTGCCGCCCAGTTGCTCGGCGCGCTCGACCATGCCGAGCATGCCGTAGTGGCCGGAGCTCGCGTCCAGGCTTTCGGCGAGGCCGTGCCCGTTGTCGTGGACCGACAGCATGACCTCGCCGCCGCCGTGCAGGAATTCGACCTCCACGCGGGATGCGCCGGCATATTTCATCACGTTGGTGAGCGCTTCCTGGAGGATGCGGAACAGCGCGATCGATCTCGCCTTGTCCAGCGCACCCCGGTTCTCGACGCAGTTGACCCGGCATTCGATGCCCGTGCGCTGCTGGAATTGCGCGCACTGCCATTCGATGGCGGCCAGCAGCCCGAAGTCGTCGAGTATCGCCGGGCGCAGGCCGGTGATGATGCGCCGCGCGGCATCAGCCGCACTGTCGACCAGTTGCGTCATCGACTGGATGCGCGCGATGGCCGGAGTCTCTGCACCGTGCATTTCCCGCATGCCGGCGGACAGCTCGGATTTCAGCCAGTAAGCCTCCATCTTGATGGCGGACAGCGTGCCTCCCAGATCGTCGTGGATCTCGCGCGCGATGCTGATTTTTTCTTCCTCGCGCACGGTTTGCAGGTGCGCGGTGAATTCTCGCAACTGGCTTTCCGCGCGACGGCGCTCGGTGATGTCCTGGACGACGGCCATGAACACCGGAGGGGCCGCTTCCATCAGTTGCATCCGCACTTCTATCGGATAAATCGAGCCGTCCTTTCGGCGTTGCACTGTCTCGAAAAGCAGCGATTGCCGTTCGCCGCTGCGGAGCAGGGCAATCAGTTCCTCGAAGCTGTCCCGGGTAAACGACGGATGCAAATTCATCGGCGTGAGCCGTTGCAGTTCGTCGTCGGTATATCCCAGGTTTTCCTTCGCGCCTTCGCTCGCCTGCAGGAAGTGCAGGGAGTCGGCATCGAACAGGTAGATCTCGTTGAACGAGCCTTGCAGCAGGCGGCCGAAGCGCAGTGCCAGGTTTTCGTTACGCCTGCGCTCGGTGATGTCCTCGATCACGAGGATGAGATATTTGGGCGAGCCGTCGGCCTCGCGCAACACGGATACGGTCTGGTTGACCCACACCAATGTCCGGTCCTTGCGCACATAGCGTTTTTCCACGGCAAAGGTGGATATTTCCCCGGCCAGCAATTGCCGCATGGTTTCGTCGCCGTTGCCCTGATCGTCCGGGAACGTGAGTTCCTGTTCGACCATGCCGAACAGTTCCTCGCGGGAGTAGCCGGTGATGTCGCAGAATTTCCTGTTGGCCTGCCGGAACAAGCCCTGCGGTGAGGCGTGCGCGATGCCGACCGCAGCCTGTTCCAGCGTGCCGAGGAAGCGCTCGTCGCTTTCGCGCAATTTCTGTTCCTCGACCTTTTTGCGCGTCGTGATGTCGCTGAATATGATCACGTAGCGGATGATATCGAGCCGCTCGTTGCGCACCGCAGTTATCGTCAGCCATTTGGGGTACAGCTGGCCGTTTTTGCGCCGGTCCCAGATCTCCCCGGCCCATGTGCCGTCGTCTATCGACTGCCGCAATATCTCGATGCAGGCGTCATCGCCGCACTCAAGAATGCTGTAGTGCTTGCCCAGCACCTCTTCCGGGCTGTAGCCGGTGATGTACTGGAACGCATGGTTGACCCGGGTGATGTTCCAGTCGGCATCGGCGATCACGATGGCATCCTGCGTTTCGAAGGCCGCCGCGGCGACGCGCAACTCCTCTTCGGCCCGTTTGCGTTCGGTGATGTCCCGGGCGAAACCGACGGTGCCCTGCACATTGCCCTGCGCATCGGTGATCGGGGTCTTGAACGTCTCCACCCAGTGGGTGGTCTTGCCGTCGAACGCCGCTTCCTCGACATGCTTCTGTCGCCGGGCCGCCATCACCTCGGCGTCGTCGGCGCGGTATTTCTCCGCCAGCTCCCGCGGTTGCAGGTCCAGGTCGGTCTTGCCGGCGGCCTGGCCGGCGTCGTTTAGCCGCAGATAATCGGCGAACACCTTGTTCACCGTGATATAGCGTCCCTCGGCGTCTTTCAGCCAGGTCAGGTAGGGCGAGTTGTCCAGCATCGCGCGCAGGTTGGCTTCGCTCTTCTGCAAGGCGGCTTCGGACTCCATGTGTTCCGTGATGTCCTGCGACATCCCCACCGAGCGCAGCGGGTTGCCCGCAACATCGAATTCGCTGGTGCAGTGTTCGCGCACCCATTTGACGCGGCCGTCCGCAAACAGCAGGCGGTGTACCACGTCGTAGGGTTTTCTGTCGCGCAGCGACTGCGTGTATGCCCGATTCACCTTGTCGCGGTCGTCCGGATGTATTGTGCCCAGGAAGTTTTCGTAAGAAGGCGAGAAGCGTGCCGGGTCTTGCTCGAATATCCGGTACATCTCGGCCGACCAGCGCAACTGGCCGCCCGGCACGTCCAGTTCCCAGCTGCCCAGTTTTCCCAGCCGTTGCGCTTCGTTGAGCAGGGTCTGATTGCGCTCCAGTTCCATACCGGCGAGTTTGCGTTCGGTGATGTCGCGGCAGAAGACGAACAGCCGCTGCGGTTCGGGCATATGGGTGACGGACACTTCGATATCGACTTCATGCCCGTCCTTGTGGCGATGGCGGGTCTCGAAGCGGTCGTAGCCTTGCGCAACGATTTTGTCGATATGCGCTTTTACGTCTCCCGCCTCCTCTTTCGCTTCCAGCTGGCTGATGTGCATGCCCGTCAGCTCTTCCACCGTATAGCCGGATATCTTCGCGTAGGCCTCGTTGGCTTCCAGCACATTGCCGCGCATGTCGGTCATCCAGAAGCCGTCTATCGAGGTATCGATCACCAGCTTGTGCTGCCGCAGCATCGCTTCTGCCTTCTTGCGCTCGGTGATGTCGCGGCACGACGAGAGTATCAGCCTGCGTCCGCCGGACTCGATGATGCGGGAAACGACCTCGACCGACATGACGGCGCCGCCCTTGCAGCGGTGCTCGGACTCGAAGATGACATGGCCGTTTTCCATCAGCTCTTTAATGCGCGGCGCGACGAGCGTGCCGGACTCCGGCGTGACCAGTTCGCGCACGTTCATCGCCATCAGTTCGTCCCGCGTGTAGCCGCGCGACTTCCACGCGGCCTCGTTCAGGAAGAGGAAGTTGCCGTCGAGATCGAGCAGGAAGACCGAATCCGAGGTGCTGTCCAGCAGTTGCGCGCCCAGTTTCAGTTCTTCTTCGGCCCGCTTGCGCGCGCTGATGTCGCGGCTGGCGGCAAAGAACAGATGCTGCCCGTCTATCTCCACGCCGGCAGTGCTGACCTCGACATCGATCAGCGTGCCGTCCTTGCGGCGGTGCCGGGTTTCGAAAACCGCGCTCTTGCCGAGCATGGATTTGAACTTCGCACGCAGCTCGCCGACCGTCCATTGAGCATTCCAGTCGGCCACGTTGAGGCCGGCCACCTCATCAGGCCCGTAGCCCAGCATGCGACAGAATTCATCGTTGGCTTCGAGGAGATTTCCCTCGGCGTCCATCACATGGATGCCGTCCTTGGAGCTTTTCATCAACGCCCGGTTGCGGCGCAGCAGCGCAGCGGTTTCCTGTTGCAGGCGGCGTGTCTCTTCGCGCTGCGCGGCGGCGGCCATGACGCGCGCGATCACCGTCGGCAGCAGGCGCAGGTAGAGTCCGACGGTGTCCTTGACCAGGTAATCGGCGGCACCGCGCTTCATCATCTCGACGGCCTCCTCCGCGTTGCCTTCGCCGGTCAGCACGACGATGGGCAAGGGTGGGCAAGGATATTTTTCCAGCAGCTTGATGAAGCCGAGTCCGTCCATGTCCGGCAGGTGGTAATCGAGCAGGATCAGGTCCGGCTTCAGGTGGGTTGCGCTGGCGAATCCGTCCTCACCGGTCGAGGTCAGCACCAGGCGGCAGTCGATGTCCCTGAGCGCGCGCCGATAGAGGCGCTGGTCGTCCGCGCTGTCGTCGATCACCAGTATGGTTGCGGTCATAGTCCGCCCTTGGGGAGGATGGATACGCCCAGCCAGAATTCGGAGAGGCGCGAGATCGCCCGGATGAAGCCCTCGAAATCGACCGGCTTCTGCACGTAGGAATTCGCCCCGGCGGCATAGCACTGCTCGATGTCCTGCTCGGCATTGGAAGTCGTAAGCACGATGACCGGGATCTTCTGCAGTTCGGGCGTGCTCTTGATGGCGTGCAGCACGCTCCTGCCGTCCGTGCCGGGCAGGTTCAGGTCGAGCAGGATGATGCCCGGACGGGGCGCCGCGTCGGCGGCGGAGAACTCGCCGCGCCGGAGCAGGTAGTCCAGCGCCTGGTCGCCGTTGGTGCAGCGCCGGACCGGGTTGGACAGATTGGCCTTGCCGAAGGCACGCATGGTGGCGAAGAAATCGTCGTCGTTGTCTTCGACGATCAGAATAAGCTGCGTTTCGTTACCCGCCATCATGCTTCCCCAAAAGTGAAATAAAACACCGTTCCCTCCCCTGGGACGGATTCCAGCCAGATGCGACCTCCGTATCGCTCGACGATTTTCTTGACGATGGTCAGCCCGGCGCCGGTGCCGCCGCCGTATCTGTTCTGCTCATGCAGCCGCTTGAATATCCGGAAGACGTTCTTGTGATGCTGCGGCGGGATGCCGATGCCGTTGTCGCGCACGTAGAAGACCGGCTGGCTGCCGCTGCGGTCGCAGCCGACTTCTATCCATCTTTCCGCCTTGTCGTTGTATTTCGCCGCATTGGAGAACAGGTTCTGGAACACCTCGCCGATGCGGGCGGCATCGCCCTGCACCATGCCGAGGCGGCCGTTGCGGCGCAGTGTAATGCCTTCCTTGGTCCACAGGCGATTGAGGTCTTCCGCCACCGCGTCGACGACGGCGTCCACGTCGACCGGGGCCTTGGCCAGTTCGGCGACGCCCAGGCGCGAGTAGGTCATCAGGCTGTCTATCAGTGTGGATAGCCGTTCGGCCAAGCGCTGGATGCTGTCGATGTATTGCTTGCCGCTCTCGTCCAGCTGGGGAGCGTGGTCTTCCTTGAGGAAGCTGGCGTAGTTGTGGATGCCGCGCAGCGGCTCCTTGAGGTCGTGCGCGGCGATGTAGGTGAATTCGTCCAGCGACTTGTTGATCTCCGCCACGCGCGCCTCCTGGCGCTTGGCTTCGTTCAGTTCCGCGGCGTACTTGGCGCGGTAGCGGTGCATGCCCTCGATGGACGCGCACACGATGACCCCGTCCAGCAGGAACACCATGTTCGACCAGAAGCTCGCATGCAAGGCCTCGCTGGAGAACGAGTAGAAGGGGGGGGTGAAAAAATACGTGGCCAGCGACAAGCCGATGAACGTCGCGAAGATGCCCGGCCAGAATCCGCCGATCACCACCGAGAGCGTGACCGCGGGGAAGAAGGTCACATACTGCAGGCCGGCATCCACCGGCGCCATCGCCAGCCGCACCAGCAGCGCCACGCCCATCAGCGCGAACACGAGCGCATAGGAGGAGAGATCTCCGCGCCTGGGATGCGCCTCGACGAACCGCTGTTTCAGGTAATGAGCGAACGCGATGAGAGGTCGGGCAATGCTCAATTTGATCCCGTCAGGAAGGGGGGCTGGGCGGGGATTATCGGCGCATTGACCGTACCGCGGCAACCCCCGGCCGGGTCCGGTCCTTCAGCGGCGCAATCCGGCGAAGTCGGCGGGCTCCCATTGCCGCATCGCCAGCAGTAACCCGACGCCGCTGCGTTTGCCCAGCGGCGCGGACAGGCTGGCTTCGTGCAGCTCGGCGAACTTCTGGCGCAGGCGCCGCAGCTCTTCCTGTATCTGTGCCTGCGCCTGTTCGGTGAACATCCCGTTCACGAACGCCATGGACTCGTTCTCGTTCGAGAAACCGCTCTTCAGGAAATCGCCCAGTCCGCGCCCTTGGAAATACTGCCTGATCGGGCCGTTCGGCAGCCAGTCGAAATCGCGCGACACGTTGATGCGGATGCGGTTCCCCGGCAGCAGGTCGATGATGCGCAGCTTGTCCAGCCGCAGCAGGAGCTTGATGCATTCCGCATGGCTCACCCGGTAGGTCGCGACGATCTCGTCCGGCGTCCAGTGGTTGAGCGCGCAAACCGCGACGACCAGCAGCTTGGGGTCGGACACCACTTCGCGCTCCTGTTTCTCGGTGAGCGTGCTCAGGCGCAGTTGTCCCGCCTGCGCTTCCTTCGACAGCTCCGCCAGCGTGTAGCCCAGCAGGTTGCTGACCTGCACCAGCCGGTCGACGGTGAAGCGTTCGGACGCGAACAGCCGTTTGACGCTGGGCTCGGACAGCTTGAGTGCGCGGGCGACGTCGCGATAGGTCATGCCCTGGCTCTTCAACTGTTTCTTGATCGTCGAGATCAACTGGGTGGCTTCGGTCATGGCTGAAAGTATCGGATAGCGATACCGCGCAGTCTATTTTCCGACACTTGCTCGGTCAATCGTTTCGTTTTATGCGTCCTGCGATTAATGTGCGCCACGTCAACGGGCCTGGCAATTGTGCCGCCCCTGATGACGAAACTTGCCATGCCCGTTTCCCCCTATCCAACTTTCCCCCGCAAGCGGGAGAAAGGGAAAACGAATCGCTACGCGAGTTTCACGTTAAACGAACGGAGGAAAACGAAATGTCCTGCTTATCCGGTAACCGCAGCAATCCCGTCATGCGCCTGTGCGGCGCGCTTATCGCGGCGGCATGCATGCTGGGCGCGGCTCATGCGCAGCCCGCCGCACACGCGAATCTCCACGAGCTCGGCAAGCGGCTCGAAGTCGGCGATGTGGTGTTCATCCGCATTCCGTCGCAGCCGTTCACCCAGGTGGCCGAGACCACATCGAGCTGGACCAACCATGTCGGCATCGTGTCGGATGTTTCCGGTGCGGAGCCGGTGATCGCGGAAAGCAGGGTGCCGCTTTCCGGCGAAACTTCATGGTCCGATTTCGTTAAGCGCTCGGAGTCCGGCAGGGTGGCCGTGATGCGGCTGGGCACACCTCTTGACGCTCGGCAGCAGCGCAAAGTCAAACAGGCGGTGGCCGCGCGTAGCGGCATCCTGTACGACACCGGCTTCGATCTGCATTCGCCGCGGCAATTCTGTTCTCGCTTCGTGCGCGAGGTGCTGGGTGAGGCGACGGGAGTGGAAATTGGCGAAGTGGAGACTTTCGCCACGCTGTTGCAGCGCAATCCGCAGGCCGATCGGCGCTTCTGGCGGATGTGGTATTTTGGCGAAATTCCATGGCAGCGCGAGACGGTGACGCCGGCCAGTCTGTTGCGGGACGACAGGTTGGAGGCGTACTTCGACGGCTACGCAGATGGCACCGCCGGTTCGTGGAATGTTGGTTCCCGGGAATCGGGAAAATCGGTCATAACGACAGGGAGCATCAAATGAAGAGCCTCATTCGCATCGTTCTGCGGAACGTGTTGCAACTGCTGTTTCGCGTTCGCGTCACCGGGCTGGACAAGAACATCGACACCACGCGGCTGCTGATCGTCGCCAACCATGAGTCCTTCCTCGACGGCCTGCTGCTCGGCCTGTTCCTCCCCTATGATCCGGTGTTCGTGGTGCATACCGGCGTGACGCGCAGCTGGTTCTTCCGCATCGTGCTGAGCCTGGCCGACTATCTCGCGGTCGATCCGACCAGCCCGATGGCGATCAAGAAAGTGATCAAGCTGGTCGATGCCGGCAGGCCGGTGGTGATCTTCCCGGAAGGCCGCATCACCGTGACCGGTTCGCTGATGAAGGTGTACGAAGGTCCGGCGTTCGTCGCCGCCAAGACCGGGGCGACGATACTGCCGGTGCGTCTGGACGGCCCGGCGCGCTCCTATTTCAGCCGTATCTCCGGCAAGTATCCGCGCCGCCTGTTCCCGCGCGTGACCATCTCCGTGCTGGCGACCACCTCGATCGCGATGCCGGAGGCGGACACCGCGAAGCAGCGCCGCCGCATGGCCGGCGAGGCGATGCGCAGGCTGATGCAGAAGATGCTGTTCGAGTCGCATCCCAAGCAGACACTGTATTCCGGTCTGCTCGACGCGATGTCCATCTATGGCCGCAACCGCCGCCTCGTCGAGGATGTGAAGCAGATCGAATATTCCTACGGCGACCTGCTCAAGATGACGCTGGCGCTGGGCCGCCTCGTCGCGAAACACAGCGAGCCGGGCGACTGCGTCGGGATACTGATGCCGAACCTGGCGGCGACGGTCTGCATGATGATAGGCACGAGCGCGCAGGGCCGCGTGCCCGCGATGCTGAACTACAAGGCTGGTGCGGGCGGCATGCAGGACGCCTGCACCGCCGCAAAGATACGCACCATCTTCGCCTCGCGCGCTTTCATCGAGCAGGCGAAATTGCAGGACGACGTGGCGGCGATAGCCGGCGTCGAGGTGTTGTATCTGGAAGACCTGCGCCCGTCCATGGGGCTGGGCGACAAGCTGTGGGTGATGCTCGGCATGCTGTTCCCGCGAGCGATGGAACAGAACCGCGATCCGGAAAGCACCGCCGTCGTGCTGTTCACCTCCGGCTCCGAGGGCAAGCCCAAGGGCGTGGTGCTGTCGCATCGCGCGCTGCTTTCCAACATCGCGCAGATACGCTCCATCATCGACTTCTCGTCGGAAGACAAAGTGCTCAACGCGCTGCCTATCTTCCACTCCTTCGGCCTGACCGGCGGCGCGTTGCTGCCCATCATGACCGGGATGAACCTGTTCCTGTACCCGACGCCGCTGCACTACCGCGTGATTCCCGAGGTGGCCTACGACCGCAATTGCAGCGTGCTGTTCGGCACCAGCACCTTCCTCGCCAACTACGCGAAGTTCGCGCATCCCTACGACTTCTATCGCCTGCGCTACGTGATCGCTGGCGCGGAAAAACTCTCCGCCGCGGTGCGCGAGCTGTGGTTCGAGAAATTCGGGCTGCGCATCATGGAAGGCTACGGCGCGACCGAGACCGCACCGGTGCTCGCGGTGAATACGCCGATGGCCTACCGCAGCGGCACGGTCGGTCAGTTGCTGCCGTGCATCGAGCATAAATTGATTCCCGTGCCCGGCATCGAGAAGGGCGGCATGCTGCATGTGCGCGGCCCCAACGTGATGTCCGGCTATTACCGTTACGACAATCCCGGCGTGCTGCAACCGCCGACCTCCGAGGCGGGCGAGGGCTGGTACGAGACCGGCGACGTGGTCGCGATAGACAACGACGGCTTCGTCTCCATCGTGGGCCGCGTCAAGCGCTTCGCCAAGGTCGCGGGCGAGATGGTGTCGCTGGAAGTGGTCGAGAAGCTCGCGGTGCAGGCCTCGCCCGCGGCGATGCACGGCGCTTCGACCCAGGCCGACGGCG
The DNA here is from genome assembly GCA_035654695.1 of Gallionella sp. Taxonomy (GTDB): domain Bacteria; phylum Pseudomonadota; class Gammaproteobacteria; order Burkholderiales; family Gallionellaceae; genus Gallionella. The sequence continues at coordinate 32,645 of DASRWG010000007.1, forward strand.
CGCGCGGCGAAGCCATCGTGCTGTTCACCACCGACGCCGCGCTGACGCGCGACGCGCTGTCCGCATCCGCAAAGACCTTCGGCGTCCCCGAGATTGCCGTGCCGCGCAAGATCCAGCATGTGGATGCGCTGCCGCTGCTGGGCACGGGCAAGACCGATTACGTCGCGTTGAAGAAAATGGCGGAGGCAATATGAGCAACGAAAGAACCACCCTGAACCTGCCGCTGCTGTCGTCGGGCATGATGGCGGTGCTGGTCGCGCAGTTCCTTTCCGCGCTGGCCGACAACGCGATCCTGATCGCGGCCATCGCCATCGTGAAGTCGCAGGGGCTGCCCAATCTCGTTCCGCTGCTGCAAGAGTCCTTCGTCGTGCCCTTCATCCTGCTCGCGCCCTTCGTCGGGCAGTTCGCGGACGCCTTCCCCAAGGGCCGCGTGATGCTGATCGCGAACCTGCTGAAGCTCTCCGGCGCGCTCGCGATGCTGTTTGGCGTCAATCCGCTGACGGCTTACGCCATCATTGGCATTGGTGCTGCGATGTATTCGCCCGCCAAGTACGGCATCCTGTCGCAGATGTTCGGCCCGGCCTCGCTGGTGCGCGCGAACGGCATGATGGAAGGCTCGACCATCGTCGCGATCCTGCTCGGCGTGCTGCTCGGCGGCTGGCTGGCCGACCAGTCGCTGAGCTGGGCGTTCGCCGGCGTCGTGGGGGCATACAGCATGGCCGCATTCGCCAACCTGTTCATCCCGTCGCTGCCCGCGGAGAATCCCGGCGTGAGTTTCCATCCGGCGTTGCTCGTCAAAAAATTCGGGACATCGCTGTCGCTGATGTTCGGGAACAAGGATGCCCGTTTCAGCCTGCTGGGCACCAGCGTGTTCTGGGGCAGCGGCACCACCTTGCGCCTGATGCTGTTCGCCTGGGTTCCCGCCGCATTGTTAATCACCGACAACCAGACTCCCGCCAATCTGATGGGTGCGGTGTCCATCGGCATCGTGCTGGGTGCTGCGGGTGCTGGCCTGTGGATTTCGCTGGCGAAGGTCAATCGCGCACTCGTCGGCGGCCTGCTGCTCGGCCCGGTGATCCTCGCGCTCGCCTCGGTGCACGACCTCACGCTCGCCGGCGCATTGATGGTCGCCGTCGGCATCTGCGGCGGCATGTTCGTCGTCCCGCTCAACGCGCTGCTGCAGGAGCGCGGCCACGAAACCATAGGCGCGGGCAACGCGCTGGCGGTGCAGAACTTCGCCGAGAACATCGCGATGCTGTCGTTCGTGGGGGCTTATAGCTGGGCGGCTGCGGCAGGGATGCCGATTGCGACGACGGTCGTGGGATTCGGCTTGGTGCTACTGGCGATCATCGGGGGGCTGGCGGTGTTCAGGTTGCGAAATGAACGATGAATGAGCGGGCGGTCCTCGGTCTTTGCCCGCCGTTTACATCGAGCCGTAACGATGACTGCTAGTATGTACAAACCCGTCGTTCTAAATTAGAAAAAATATTCGCCACCCTCGAGACCACTACAACTACGCCGCAAGGCTCGCAACAAGATGACATTCAGTAAGGCTTATTGCCTACCCGGTTCCCCGCTGGCTGATACTGGCATACCCAGACCTGCTCAAGAGTGTCTTCGCATATGGCCCTCGCACAGCCAACTGCCGTAGTGGTACGCCAGACCATCTGCGTGTAATGGCCGCACATTTTCCCCGGGGGGCAGTAGTTGGCGGCGTAATCATAATCCGCCTTCTCTCCACCCCAACTATCCACCACCTTGCCAGGCGTCACATTTTGTAACTCCAGGCGACCGTCAGACCAGGTCGTGGCACTAGCCCAGTACAGGTTCTCGCCGTACTGACCACGCGGCTTGCTGTGGCGCATACGACAATGATTGGTCCGTTTCAAGTTATCAGCCCAAGCTTGAGCTGACGCAGCAAGGGTTGGAGAGTAATTTAGCTTTTCTTTGACTCCCACTTCGGCACGCCACTTATTATGTGCAACGACAAAGGCTGCGGCATCTATTTCCTCGGCGAACGCGGGAATAGATGCCAAGACAGAGGCACAGAAAATGGCAATAGTTACAAACGATATCTTCATTGATCAATCCTGTTTTATCACCCTCGCCACTGACGTAAGCTGGAATGCGGGTTCAAGTTTGAGGTGCAACGTCTGATTTGAAGAATACCTGAGTGGGGGCCAAGTATCCAAATGGCTAGTGCTCATTATGCGGGCATTGCATCCTCATAAGATAGAACAGCAATTGCGGACGCAAACTGAGGCTGCCCTGTTCGCGAAAGCGGACTATCCAAGCGACAACTCACCAAGTCCGCGATGAGCGGAATTTCATAATCGCCGCGGCCTTTTCATGGCACTAAGCCGTGGATGCGGCGTGCCGGACAGCGGGTTAGCCCTGATGCAGCTTGAGTTCCGCCTGCTGCAGCGCCTCCGGCAGACCGAACAGCACCAGCACGTCGCCGGCCTGCATGACCATGTCCGGGCTGGGTTGCGAGCCGCGCAGGTTGTGGCGGCGTACCGCGTTGACTTCGACATCCAGTGCGTCCAGGCCGATGTCCCCCAGCATTCTCCCGACCGCGGTCGAGTCCTCCTTGAGCAGCACGCTGAGGAAGCGCGACTGCAGGCTCTCGGTGGTGTCGCCGATCTCGGCGCCGGGGGTGCGCAGGTAGCCGCTGAATGCGGCATAGCGGCGCGCGCGGCTTTCCTGCACGCGGCGGATCACGCGGTTGAGCGGGATGCCGGCCATCAGCAGCGCCTGCGAGGCCAGCATCACGCTGCCTTCCAGCACTTCGGCGACGACTTCCGCGGCGCCCGCGGCCTTCAGCGCCTCGACGTGGGTGTCGTCGGTGGTGCGCACGATCACCGGCAGGTCGGGGCGCAGTTCCTTGGTGTGGCGCAGGATCGCCAGCGCGGAGTGCTTGTCGCTGTAGGTGACCACCAGCGCCTTGGCGCGCATCAGGCCTGCGGCGATCAGCACTTCGCGCTTGCCGGCGTCGCCGTACACCACGCTCTCGCCCGCGGTGACGGCTTCGCGCACGCGCCGCGAATCGAGATCGAGGGCGATGAAGCGCAGCTTCTCCTGTTTCAGGAAGCTCCCCAGCGCGCCGCCGCTGCGGCCGTAGCCGCAGATGATGACGTGGCCGCTGCTGCCCATGCTCTGGATCGCGATCTGGTGCATCTGCATCGCGCGGTTGGTCCACTCGGCGGCGGAGAAGCGCCTCGCGATGGCCTCGCCGTGCTGGATCAGGAACGGCGCGGCCAGCATCGACAGCAGCATCGCGGCGAGCACGATCTGCATCGTCGGGTCGTTGAGTAGATGCGCGCCGTCGGCTAGAGTTAGCAGCACGAAGCCGAATTCTCCCGCTTGCGCGAGGCCGATCGCGCTGCGCAACGCGACGCCCCAGTCGCCCTCGAAGGCGCGCGCGAGCAATGCGACGACCAGTGCCTTCAGCAGGATCAGCCCCGCCAGTGCGAGCAGTACCCAGCCCAGTTCGTCGACGACAGCGCCCAGGTTGAGCTTCATGCCGATAGTGACGAAGAACAGGCCGAGCAGCACGTCGCGGAATGGCTTGATGTCTTCTTCCACCTGGTAGCGGTATTCGGTTTCCGAGATTAGCATGCCGGCGACGAAAGCGCCCAGCGCCAGCGACAGCCCGGCCATCTCGGTGAAGAAGGCCAGCCCCAGCGTGATCAGCAGCACGTTCAGCATGAACAGCTCGGAGGATTTCTGCCTTGCTACGATATGGAACCACGAACGCATGATGCGCTGGCCGAACACCAGCAGCACCAGCAGCACGCCGATGGCCTTGAGCGTGGCGTAGGCCAGCGTGGCGGCCAGGTCGTCCGGGTTCGAGGCGAGCGCGGGGATGATGATCAGCAGCGGCACCACGGCCAGATCCTGGAATAGCAGCACGCCCATCATCTGCTGGCCGTAGGGCAGGTTCAGTTCGGCGCGCTCGACCAGCATCTTGCTGACGATGGCGGTGGACGACATCGCCAGTACGCCGCCCAGCGCGAGGCCTGCGCGCCAGTCCAGGTCGAACAGCGGGGCGATCGCCATCACCAGGGCCATCGTGACGATGACCTGAGCGCCGCCCAACCCGAACACCGTGCGCTTCATCGCCATCAGGCGCGTCAGGCTGAATTCCAGGCCGATGCTGAACATCAGGAACACCACGCCGAATTCGGCTAGATGCTGCGTTCCCTCCGCGTTCGGGAGCCAGGCCAGCGCATGGGGGCCGATCAGGATGCCGACCGCGAGATAGCCCAGCATCACAGGCAGGCGCAGGATGCGGCATAGCACGACCACCATCACGGCGGTGGCCAGGAGGATCAGGACGAGGGAGAGGGTGCTATCCATGGGTTTGATGCGTGTTGTCTGTGCGGTCGATCATTACCCCCGATGATGCCGCAACTTGCGCGGATTGCAAAATAAAATCGGGCTCCGCGGCGACGGCGTTCACGTCGCGGCCGGAAACGCGCCCCGCGTTTGCGGCCCTTGCTATAATGCGCGCCATGAACAAATCCCTATCCGCCGCGCCGCGCGCGCTCGACCTGGCCCGCGAAGTGTTGAGTATCGAGGCGGCTGCTCTGCAGTCGCTGTCTTCCCGCATCGACGAATCCTTTTTGCGCGCGCTGGACGTCATTCTCTGCTGCGAAGGCCGCGTGATCGTCAGCGGCATGGGCAAGAGCGGCCACATCGCGCGCAAGATCGCCGCGACCATGTCCAGCACCGGCACCCCGGCCTATTTCGTGCATCCTGGCGAGGCCAGCCATGGCGACCTCGGCATGATCACCGACGAGGATGTGATCATCGCGCTGTCGTATTCCGGCGAGAGCCAGGAGCTGATGACCATCGTGCCGGTGATCAAGCGCCAGGGCGCGAAGCTGATCAGCATGACCGGCAATCCGAAATCGAGTCTCGCGACGGTCGCCGACGTGCACCTCGATGTGCATGTGGACAAGGAGGCCTGCCCGATGGGGCTGGCGCCCACCACCAGCACTACCGCGACACTGGCGCTGGGCGATGCGCTGGCGATGGCGTTGCTGGATGCCAAGGGCTTCGGCGCCGATGACTTCGCGCGCTCGCATCCCGGCGGCAGCCTGGGGCGTCGCCTGCTGACCCATGTGCGCGACGTCATGCGCAGCGGCGCGCGGCTGCCGATGGTCGGCGAGGGCGCGATGCTGAGCGACGCGATTCTGGAAATCTCGAAGAAGGGCGTGGGCATGACCGCGATTGTGGATGCGGAGCAGCGCGTGCTGGGCATCTATACCGACGGCGACCTGCGCCGCACGCTGGAAAAGAAGCTGGATTTCGGCAGCACGCCGGTTCGCGACGTGATGTCGGCGAACCCGCGCTGCATCGGCCCGGACAACCTCGCCGTCGAGGCGGTGCAGATGATGGAGCAATACAACATCAGCCAGATGCTGGTGGTGGACGGACAACACAGGCTGGTCGGCGCGCTGAACATGCACGACCTGCTGCACGCGAAAGTGATTTGAGGAGACGACGATGCTGACCAGCCGCGCAAAACTGATCCGACTGATGGCCTTCGATGTGGACGGCGTGATGACCGACGGTGGCCTGTACCTGTCGGATTCCGGCGAGGAGTTCAAGCGCTTCAACTCGCTGGACGGGCACGGAATCAAGATGCTGCGCGCCAGCGGCGTCGAGGTCGCGATCATCACCGGACGCACCTCGCGCTGCGTCGAACTGCGCGCGCAGAATCTCGGCATCCAGCATGTCTATCAGGGTGTCGAGAACAAGCTCGAGGCGATGCTGGATCTGCTGGGCAAGCTCAAGCTGTCTCGGGATGCCGCCGCCTACATGGGCGACGATGTGGTGGACCTGAGCGTGATGCGCCATGTCGGGCTGTCGGTCAGCGTGCCGGAAGCGCCGAAGGTCGTGCGCGAACACTCCGCCTATGTCACGCAGCGCGCCGGCGGGCACGGCGCCGTGCGCGAAGCCTGCGAACTGGTCATGTCGGCGCAGGGCACGCTGGACGCCCAGCTGGCGCAATACCTGAAATGACGTTCGCTTCCCGCGCCCGTTACTGGCTGCCGCTGTTGCCGTTGCTCGGTTTGCTGGGCGTCACCTACTGGCTGGACCAGCAGGTGCGTCCGGAAGCCGTGAAGGCGGACGGTGTCTTGCGCCATGATCCGGATGCGGTGATGGAGAATTTTTCCGCAGTCAGGATGAACGAGCAGGGGGAGCCCCGTTTCGTCATGTTCGCCGGCAGGATGCAGCATTATCCGGATGACGACAGCACCACACTGGATGCACCTCGCCTGACCTCGCTGTCGCTCGGGAAACCTTCGGTGCACGTGGCCTCCAGGCGTGCGGTGGTTTCCGGGAGTGGTGAGGAGGTCTTCATGCACGATGATGTCGAAGTGCTGCGCGAGGGGAGTGCGGGGCGGGACGAAATGACGCTGCAGACCGATTATCTGCGCGTTCTGCCGGATCGGAACTGGGCCGACACCGATCGTCCGGTTTTGATTTTCGATGCGCGCAACACCATACGCGGAGTGGGTCTGGAGATGGACAATGAGGCACGCACATTGAAACTGCTGTCGCAGGTAAGGAGTGTTCATGAGCCGCGCTAGATACGTGATTCGCATGCTGCCGGTGCTGCTGTCGGCAGTGCTGGCGCAGCCTTGTCTGGCGGAGCGGGCCGACCGCGAGAAGCCGATGCATCTCGAGGCCGACCAGATGGTGGTGGACGATGGGCAGAAGGTCAGCACGTTCACCGGCAATGTCCAGATGGTTCAGGGCACGATGCTGATCCGCGGCGACAAGGTCGTGGTGGTCGAGGGGGAGGACGGGCTGAAGGTCGCCACGGTATACGGCAACACGGCCAGCTTCCGGCAGAAGCGCGAGGGGCTGGACGAATATGTGGACGGGTACGGCGAGCGCATCGTCTACAACGAACGCACCGAGATCGTGGACTTTTATGTAAGAGCCCGCGTGGTGCGCGAGGGGGATGATGTGCGCGGCGAACATATCACCTACAACCAGAAGACCGAGATATTCCGGGTGAACAGCGGTGCCGCGGGAGCGAATGGCGCGCCGAAACGGGTGCGCGCGGTGCTGCAACCCAAGCCGAAGACCGGCGCTGCGGCAGCTTCCGCTGTGCCGGATGCCTTGCCTATCGCGCCCAGTACCACCCTTAGCCCTATGGAGCAGGAATGAGCCCGTTGGAGCGGAAATGAGCGAATTGCGCGCAGTCGGATTAAAGAAGAAATACGGTTCCCGCACCGTGGTGCACGATGCTTCGCTGTCGGTGAAGAGCGGTGAGGTGGTAGGCCTGCTCGGGCCGAACGGCGCGGGCAAGACCACATCGTTCTACATGATCGTCGGTCTGGTCGCCGCCGACGGCGGCGAAATATTCGTCGACGGACAGAACATCACCCACATGCCCATCCATCGCCGCGCGCGTCTCGGTCTGGGCTACTTGCCGCAGGAGGCGTCGATCTTCCGCCGCCTGACCGTGGCGCAGAACATCCAGGCGGTGCTGGAGCTGCAGGGGCTGGACGACGACGAGCTGTCGAACCGGCTGGACGAGCTGCTGGAGGATCTGCATATCGGCCATATCCGCGACAACCCGGCGGCCAGCCTGTCCGGCGGCGAGCGGCGGCGCGTCGAGATCGCGCGCGCGCTGGCGACCAGCCCGCGCTTCATCCTGCTCGACGAGCCATTCGCCGGCGTCGACCCGATCGCTGTGCTGGACATCCAGAAGATCATCCGCTTCCTCAAGGAGCGCGAGATCGGCGTGCTGATTACCGACCACAATGTGCGCGAGACGCTGGGCATTTGCGACCGCGCTTACATCATCAACGCCGGAGCGGTGATGGCGGAGGGCAGTCCGGATGAAATCATCTATAATGAAGGCGTGAGAAAAGTATATCTGGGCGAGCACTTCAAGCTTTGACGCAAGAAAGCATCCGGATTCCATAACAGGCAATGAAACACGCGCTCCAACTCAGGACTTCCCAGCAACTGACGCTAACGCCGCAGTTGCAGCAGGCTATCAAACTGCTGCAGCTTTCGACGCAGGATGTGCAGCAGGAAGTCGCGCGCATGCTCGACGAAAATCCCATGCTGGAACTGGCCGAGGAATACGTGCCCGCCGCCTTCGCGACGGATGCGGGCAACGGCCCGGTGGCAACCGCATCGGCTTCCGATTCCGGTTCGAACAATTCGGACGAACGCAGTTCCGAGGAGCAGGGTTCGGAACTGCGCGTGAGGGACGATTTCGGCATTGAGGCCGCCGACTGGGAGAGCCGCGACCGGGCGCGCAGTTCCGACGACGAGGATGAGTCCTGGCCTGAATATTCCGCCGGGGAACTCAGCTTGCGCGAACATCTGCATGAGCAACTTGCCGCCGGGCCGCTGGAGGGCAGGGATCGTGCGGTCGTCGGGATGCTGATCGAGGCGCTGGACGAGAATGGCTACCTCGCGCAGGACCTGGCGGAATTGGCCGAGTCGTTGCCCGAGGAGCTGGAAATCTCGCTGGACGATCTGGAGACCGCGTTGGTGCAGTTGCAGCATCTCGATCTGCCGGGGCTGGGCGCGCGCAATCTGGGCGAGTGCCTGGTGCTTCAACTCAAGGCGCTGCCGGAGGATACGCCGCAACGCGACCTGGCGATCCGGCTGGCGGGCAATCATCTGGACACGCTGGCTGCGCACGATTTCAACAAACTGAAGAAGCTGCTGCACTGTTCCGACGCCGAACTGCGCGCCGCGCAGCACCTGATCGTCGGGCTCAACCCGAAGCCGGGCGCGGAGTTCGACCGCAGCGTCGCCGACTATGTGGTGCCGGACGTGATTGTCGAGAAACACCAGAACAAGTGGCGCGCCAGGCTGAATGCCGATGCCATGCCCAAGCTGCGCGTCAACAGCATGTATGCGAATATCCTTCAGCAGCGCGACGATGGCAATGCCTCGCAGCTGTCCGTGCAGTTGCAGGAAGCGAAATGGCTGATCAAGAATTTGCAGCAGCGCTTCGAGACCATCCTGCGCGTGGCGCAGGCGATTGTGGAGCGTCAGGCGAAATTCTTCGAGCACGGCGAGATCGGCATGCGTCCCCTGGTGCTGCGCGAGATCGCCGAGGAACTCGAATTGCACGAGTCGACAATCTCGCGCGGCACCACGCAGAAATTCATGCTAACGCCGCGCGGCATCTACGAATTCAAACATTTTTTTGGCAGCGGCCTGGCGACGGAGAGCGGGGGCACCTGCTCTTCGGCCGCGATACGCGAGTTGATCAGGCAACTGGTCAGTGCGGAGAACACCCGCAAACCGCTTACCGACAGCCGCATGTCGGAAATCTTGGCACAGCAGGGCATCGTAGTCGCCCGGCGTACCATTGCAAAGTACCGGGAAGCATTGCATATCCTCCCGGTGAATCTCCGTAAATCACTCTAAACAAGGAGCGCATCATGAACGTCAACCTCACCGGACACCATCTGGAAATCACACCCGCCATCCGCGAATATGCGACCGGCAAGTTCGGCAAGATCAAGCGCCACTTCGACAACGTGATCGACGTGAACATCATCCTGTCCGTGGACAAGCTGAAGCAGAAGGCCGAGGCGACGGTCCACATCAGCGGTAAGGACGTGTTCGTCGAGTGCGAGGACGAGAATCTGTACGCGGCAATCGACGCGCTGGTGGACAAGCTGGATCGCCAGGTGCTGAAGCACAAGGAAAAATTGGCGGATCGCCGTCACGACGGCTCCGGCAAGCACGAGGCTGCCGAGTAATCAACGATGGGCGGCATTGCCGCCCATTTTCCATTCCAGATACCCATGAACCTGATCAGTAAACTGCTGGCGCCCGACAATATCCTGCTGGATACCGAGTCGACCAGCAAGAAACGGGTGTTCGAGCGCGTCGGCCTGCTGTTCGAGAACAACCAGCAGATCGCGCGCAGCCAGGTGTTCGACAGTCTGTTCGCGCGCGAGAAACTCGGCTCGACCGGCCTCGGGCACGGCGTCGCGATCCCGCATGGCCGCATCGCCAAGCTGCGCGATGCCACGGCCGCCTTCGTCAAGACCAGCCATCCGATCCCGTTCGATGCACCCGACGGGGAGCCGGTGAACCTGATCTTCGTCTTGCTTGTGCCGGAGCGCGCGACCGACCTGCATCTGCAAATCCTCGGCGAGCTGGCGCAGATGTTCAGCGACCCACAATTCCGCAACCGCCTGCAGGAATGCGAAGACGGGCCGAGCATCCATCAGCTTTTCTACGAGTGGAACGCCGCGGCATGAAAACCGCAATAAATCGGCTGCTCGATTCGATAAGGACTTCACGGTGAGCGAGGTCAACGTCCGTCAACTGTTCGACGACAAGCAGGCGCGGCTGGAGCTCAGCCGCGTGGCCGGAACGGACGGCAACGACCGCATCATCACCACGGAAGAGGCCAATGCGTCCAACAAGGGGCTGATCGGTCACCTCAACCTGATCCACCCGAACTGGGTGCAGGTGCTGAGCGAGACGGAACTAGATTACCTGCGCGGCCTGAGTCAGGATGAGCGCAATGCCGCGTTTTCCCAGATCGAGCGCAACGATCCGACCTGTCTGATCGTCGCCGGCACCAGCGATATTCCTGCCGAACTGATCGAGTTCGCCGACCGCACTCATATTCCGCTGTTCTGTTCGCCCAAGCCCAGCGTGCACCTGATGTGGTTGATCCGCCACTACCTGGCGAAGGAGTTGGCCGAGTCGACCACGCGCCACGGCGTGTTCCTCGATGTGCTCGGCGTCGGCGTGATGATCACCGGCGAGAGCGCGGTGGGCAAGAGCGAACTGGGGCTGGAGCTGATCACGCGCGGCAACGGCCTGGTTGCCGACGACATCGTCGAACTGCACCGCATCGCGCCGGACACGCTCGAAGGCCGCTGCCCGGAACTGTTGCGCGACTTTCTCGAAGTGCGCGGGCTGGGCGTGCTGAACATCCGCACGATGTTCGGCGAGACCGCGGTGCGGCGCAAGAAGAGCCTGAAGCTGATTGTGCACCTGCACCGGCCGCCCGGCGGGGATCTCTCCCAGGTCGAGCGCCTGCCGATCAACGCCACCTATCAGGACATCCTCGGCGTGAACGTCAGCACGGTGAACATTCCGGTGGTGGCGGGACGCAACCTGGCGGTACTGGTCGAGGCAGCCGCGCGCAATTTCGTGTTGCACCAGCGCGGTATCGACAGCATGCAGGAATTCATCACGCGTCACGACCAGTTGCTGAACGACGACTGATCATGCCCGGTTCGCAACTCATCCTGATCAGCGGTTTGTCCGGTTCCGGCAAGAGCGTCGCGCTGAAGACGCTGGAGGATGCCGGTTTCTATTGCGTGGACAACCTGCCGGCCGGGCTGCTGCCGAGCCTGATCGACCAGTTGCTGCCGGAAGGTTTTCGCAACATCGCGGTCAGCGTCGATGTGCGCAACGCCCGCAGCGTGCAGGTGCTGCCGGCGCTGGTGACGGAACTGATGCGGAAGGAACTGGCGGTGCATCTGCTGTACCTGGATGCGCAGACTGAAGCGCTGGTGAAACGATTCTCCGAGACGCGGCGCCTGCATCCCCTCAACGACGGCGTGATGACGCTGCCGGAATGCGTCGCCCGCGAACGCGAACTGCTTGCGGAGATCGGCAGCATCGGCCATCACATCGACACCTCCGACCTGAATGCGAACGCGCTGCGCGCCTGGATCAAGCAGTTCATCCAGCTGGATCGGGCGCGCCTGACGCTGCTGTTCGAATCCTTCGGTTTCAAGCACGGCATTCCGCTGGATGCCGACCTGGTGTTCGACGTGCGCTGCCTGCCCAACCCCCATTACAACGAGGACTTGCGCCCGCTGACCGGTCGCGATGTCGCGGTGGTCGAGTTCCTCGATCAGACCGGGTCGGCGCAGATGATGTACTCCGATATCCGCGATTTCGTCGAGCGCTGGCTGCCCAATTACATTGCCGACAACCGCAGTTATCTCACCGTTGCCGTCGGCTGCACCGGCGGCCAGCACCGCTCGGTGTATCTGGCCGAAAAGCTAGCCCGCCATTTCGAACCACAGCAACAGGTGCTGGTGCGACACCGTGAGCTGGCATGAGCCGTTGCGTGCGGACGTCCTGCCGCACCTGAAGCTGGGCGACTGGCTGACGCTGGGGCTGGGCGCCGTCTGCGTGGCCCTGCTGGCGCTCACGTTGTGGAGCGGCGAATTCGCCGACCGCGCGATCATCCGCAGCGGCGGAAAGATATTCCTTGAAGTGCCGCTGTCGCGCGACCAGCAGATAGCGGTTCCCGGTCCGCTCGGCACCAGCATCGTCACCATCGAGAAGCGCCGCGCGCGCATCAGCTCCGACCCGAGTCCCCGCCAATACTGCGTGCGCCAGGGCTGGCTGCAACAGACGGGGGAGATATCGATCTGCCTGCCCAACGAGGTCAGCGTCGAACTGGCCGGCAGCAAGAAGAAATATGACAGCCTCAACTACTGAGAAACAGAAATCAGGATACGGGATACAGGATACAGGCGAACAGCCCCGTATCCCGAATCCTGTATCCCGTATCCTCCTGGACACCACCGCAGAGGATCATCACATCGCGCGCATGGCTGCAGTGGCGCTGGGGCTGACGGTGCTGGAGAGTGCGATCCCGTCGCCGCTGCCGGGCGTGAAGCCGGGACTGGCGAACATCGTCACGCTGATCGTGCTGGCGCGCTACGGCTGGCGCGTCGCCGCGTGGGTGTCGCTGCTGCGCGTGGTGGCGGGAAGCCTGCTTTTCGGCAACTTCCTCGCGCCCGGTTTCTTCCTCAGCCTGTCCGGCGCGGTGCTCAGCCTGGTCGTGCTGGCGGCGGCGCGGCATCTGCCGTCGCGCTGGTTCGGCCCGGTCAGCCACAGCATTTATGCCGCGTTCGCACATATCGCCGGGCAGATGGCGGTGGTGTATTTATGGCTGATTCCGCATGCCGGCATTGCCTACCTGATCCCGATATTCGCCGCCGCCGCGCTGGTGTTCGGCGCGGTGAACGGGGTGATCGCTGCGCGGTTCATGAATAATGCTGCGGAGGGATTTTCGGCGAAGCCTTCGTAGCCCGGAAGAAGCGTAGCGGATTCCGGGGCGTGAACTCTGCGCTCTGATGGGATTTCCCGGATTACGCTACGCTACATCCGGGCTACTCGTTTTACGCATTTTTGCGTGCGAAATGTTGCTGCAGGCCGTGCACCAGATTCTGCGCCAGTTCGGCCTGTAGTTCGTTGATGGGTGCTACGACGCCCAGTTCGCAGGCCTGGGTGACGCGCAGGCCGGCATAGCCGCAGGGGTTGATGTTCGCGAAGGGACTCAGGTCCATGTCTACGTTCAGCGCGAGGCCGTGGTAGCAGCAACCGTTCCTGATCTTCAGCCCCAGCGAAGCGATCTTCGCGCCGTCGACATACACGCCCGGCGCGTCCTCGCGGCTGTGCGCGGCGACGCCGTAGTCGGCCAGCAGGTCTATCACCGCCTGTTCCATCAGCCGCACCAGTTCGCGCACGCCCAGCTTCCAGCGGCGCATGTCGAGCAGCAGGTAGGCGACGATCTGGCCGGGGCCGTGGTAGGTGATCTGCCCGCCGCGGTCGATCTTCACCACCGGGATATTGGTCGGGTTCAGCAGGTGTTCGGGCTTGCCGGCCAATCCCTGCGTGTAGGTCGGCGGATGTTGCACCAGCCAGATCTCGTCGCGCGTTTCTCCAGAACGTTCGGCGGTGAAGCGCTTCATCGCGTCCCAGGTCGGCTGATAGTCGACCAGGCCCAGCGTGCGGATGTGCGGGGTCACAGGACCATCACCACCATCGGGTGGTCGCACAACTCCTGATAGACCGCGTCGAGTTGTTCGCGCGAGGTGGCGCGTATCGTGCAGGTCAGGCTGACGTAGCGCGCGTTCTTGCTGGCGCGCATCTCCATGCTGGCGGCGGCGAAGCCGGGATCGTGCTTGGTGACGACTTCCAGCACGGCCTGGGCGAAGCCCGCCTGCTGCTGGCCGAATATCTTCAGCGGGAAATCGCAGGGATATTCGACAAAACTGTGTTTAAGTTCGTTTGCTTCGTTCATTTGCGCATCACATTGTGTTTGTAGTCCTGATACAGGGCATGCAGCCGGGCGAACATCGGCCCCGGTCGGCCGTCGCCGACTGCCTGGCCGTCGAGGCGGGTGATCGCCAGCACTTCTTTGGTCGAGGAGGTGAGCAAGAGTTCGTCGGCGGAGAAAAGTTCCTCTTTCATCACGCGCCGGACTTCGCAGGGGATGCCGTTCGCGGCAGCGATCTCCAGGATCACGTCGTAGGTGATGCCGGGCAGCATCAGGTTGTCCTTGGGCGGCGCGAGCAGGATCCCGTTCCTGACGACGAAGATGTTGCTGGCCGCACCCTCGGTCATGAAGCCGTTTCCTGTCGCCGGATCGTCGCGGATCAGGATGGTCTCGGCACAGTCGGCGTCTACGGCCATCTGGCGCAGCAATACGTTGGGCAGCAGCGCGATGGCCTTGATATCGCAGCGCAGCCAGCGGTTGTCCCGCGCGGTGATGCAGGCGATGCCGCTATTCAGCAGTTCGGCCGGTGGCGTGGGCAACGGGCTGGTCATCACGAACACGGTGGGCGGAACCGGCGGATTCGGGAAGGCATGGTCGCGCTTTGCGGCGCCGCGCGTGATGTGCAGGTACAGGTACTGGTCCTCGCCTTCGTTGCGCGCGATGATCTCTTCGACGATGCGCGTCCATTCGGCTTCATTATGCGGATTGGGGAGCTTGATGCCGTCCAGGCTGTGTTGCAGGCGCTTCAGGTGTTCCGGTAGCCTGAACGCCCTGCGTGAATACGCCGGGATGACCTCGTATACGCCGTCGCCGAAGATGAAGCCCCGGTCCAGCACGGAGACTTTTGCTTCTGTTATGGGCATGAATTCGCCGTTCAGGTAGATCGTCATGTCGTCCTCCTATTCGAACATCAGCCGGATGCTGTCCCAGCCACGCGACAGCACGTTCGCCAGCGGTACGCCTTCGAGCGCGATCAGCGGATATTCCGCATAAGGCTTGCCTGCCAGCGTCAGTTTGAGCACACCGAGTTGCTGACCGTTGGTGATCGGCGCGAGGATGGGCTGATGCGTCTGCACGGTGGCCTTGATTTGCGCGAGCCTTCCTTTGGGTATGGTCAGGAACAGGTCATTGCGGAAGCCGACGCCGATCTGGCGCTCGGTGCCTTTCCAGATGCGCAATTGGGTGACCGGCTGATCCTTCTGGTACAGGCGGACCAGATCGAAATACTGGAAGCCGAAATTCAGCAGTTTCTGGCTTTCGGTCGAGCGCAGGTTGTCCGAACTGGCGCCGAGCAGCACCGAGATCAGGCGACGGTCGTTGCGCTTGGCGGTGCCGACCAGGCAGTAGCCGGCGGTTTCGGTGTGTCCGGTCTTCATCCCGTCGGCATAAGGGTCCATCCACAGCAGACGGTTGCGGTTGGCCTGCGTCACGTTGTTGAAGGTGTAATCGCGCAGCGCAAACAGATGCTGGTGCTGGGGATAGTCGCGCACGATGGCCGCGGTCAGCTTCGCCAGGTCGGCCGCGCTGCTGTAATGCCCTGCGTCCGGCAGCCCGACCGGATTACTGAACCGGGTGTTGTTCATGCCCAGGCGTTTCGCCTCCTTGTTCATCATGTCGACGAAGCCCGCCTCGCTGCCGGCGATGTTCACCGCCAGCGTGATCGCTGCATCGTTGCCGGATTGCACGATCAGGCCGCGCAACAGCTCGTCCACGCCGACTTCCTGCCCGGCCTTGAGCAGCATGCGCGACTCGCCGCCCTGGGTGCGCACTGCGCTGGCGGGAACCGTCAGGGGCTGGTCCGGCGACAGGGTCTTGTGTTTGAGGGCATCGAACGTCAGATAGGCCGTCATCAGTTTGGTCAGGGACGCAGGCTCCATGCGCGCATCGCCGTTCTGGTTCACCAGGATCTGGTTGCTGCCGTAGTCGTACAGCAGATAGGACTTGGCCGAGAGCAGCGGTGCGGTGGGGATGGTCGCCGGAGCGGCGAGGGCGGCAGCCGGGAGCAGCAGGGTGGCTAGGAGCAGGATGGGTCTCATGGTCGGCAGGTTTTCCTTTGTGGGGCGATTATAGTCCGTGCGGGGCACGCGGCGAAGCCGGAGCTGAATCCGGTGTTGCCGGGCATGTGCGCGGCCGCCGACAAGGGAGCGTTGCGGGCATAAGAAAAGGATTAGACCGGAATATATAGGTATTTCGGCATATTGTTATCGCGCCGATACGGGGATATAAATGCGGCAACTGAACGGAGGAAGATATGGCACTACTTGCCGGGGTAAAGGATTTTTTCGGGCTTGACGATGTGCGTGCCTCACGCAACGATCTCAACCTGCTTGGCGCTGCCGAGGCGCATATTCTGTGGAAGGCGCGTCTGGGGCATCATATCGAGGGCAATATCCGCGAGCCGCTGGAGCATGTGCTGGTCGGACAGAGCGGGTTCTGCCAGCTGGGGTGCTGGATAGCAGGGGCTGAGCTGGAGGCGTTCCGCGACACGCCGGAGTTCGAGCAACTGAAAGAAGCGCACCGGCAGTTTCACCAGTTCGGCGGGCTGATCGTCGAGAAGCTCAAGGCAGGCGAACGCTCCGCAGCACGGGAAATATTCCGGAACGAGTACAACCAGGCGCTACGCACCATCATCCAGGCGCTGACGGGGATCAACAGGCGCCTGCACGGGGGCTGACGCCCTATATTCCGGACATCTGGGCGGCCTGCACCGCCAGTTCGTTGGCCTGTGCGCAGATTTCGTCCGTTTCAGACGGGTCGATACCCAGCTCTTCCCACTCGAAGTTCGTGACTGCCCCGCCCGTATGCTCGGCGATGCCGAAGTCGGGCAGTATCTTCTCGGCCACACTGATCAGCCTTGCCAGCAGATTCTTCTCCGGCATCTCGTCCACGTAGGGCGGATGGTGATAGCCCATTACCGCGGATATCTCGGCCGGCAGGTTCCAGTGCCGCGCGATCTGAGAGCCGATATAGCAATGCGTGATCCCCAGCGTCTCGAGCTCGACATCCAGCACGGGACGCCCGGGTTGCAGACGGATCTGGTGATGCAGTTCGTTGCTCAGGTCGTGGTCGAGGTAGTGCAGCGCCATGAATCCGATGTCGTGCAGCAGGCCGGCCAGAAATATCTGGTCTTCGGACGGGCGGATGCGATGGGGCATGGCAGCGGCGATGGCGCGCATCACCACGGCGATGGTCATGCAGTGCAACCACAGGTCCTGGGGTTTGAAGTCGCGGCCCGGCGGGAGTTTGGTGAAATCTGACATCGAGGCGATGCCGATGGCGACCGACTTGACCCGGGTCAGGCCGAGGAGCATGGCGGCATCATGCACGGCCGCGACCTTGCGGGTCACGCCCATGATCGGCGAGTTGGCCAGACCGATCAATTTGGCAGTGATCTGCGGATCCTGCCCTATCAGCCTGAGCAACTCCTCCTCGCCTTCATCCGTGTTGAGCGGGAGCGCGAGCAGCTTCTGGGCGATGCCCGGCATCGCGGGCAGGGTGTCGAGGTTGGCCAGGGCATGTTTGAGCTTGGCGCGGGTGTTTTGGTCGGTCATCGGATGTTCTTTGCGTATTGCGATCGATTCGGTTTGCGGCGGGACGCCGTGAAGGGCGAACTATACGAAAGATTCGGGGAATTCGCGAGGGCTAGTTCCGGTCCCGGGCTGATTCCCGTTCGGGACTAATTCTGGTCTGCCCGCGAGGGTGGCTTGCCCAACTTGCGCTGCAGGGTGCGGCGGTGCATGTTGAGCGCGCGCGCAGTGGCCGAAACGTTGCCGTCGTGTTCGTGCAGCACGCGCTGGATGTGTTCCCATTCCAGGTTGCCGATCAGCGTGGGCTGGGCTTTGGGAAGTGCATTCTCGTCGGGCGAGTGGTTGAAGGCCGCGACGATCTCGTCGGCATTGGCGGGTTTGGCGAGGTATTGGGTCGCGCCCAGCTTGATCGCCTCGACGGCGGTGGCGATGCTGGCGTAGCCGGTCAGCATCACGATGCGCGTGTTCGGGTCGAGTTCGTGTAGCGCTTTGACCAGCGCGAGGCCGGGAGCCCCCTCCATCTTCAGGTCCACCACGGCGTATTCCGGCGGGTTGGCCTGCGCCAGCGGAATGGCCTGTTCCACGCTGTGGGCGACACAGACGTTGTAGCCGCGCTTCTCCAGTGCGGCGGACAACACCTGGCAGAAGGTGGCGTCGTCGTCCACCAGCAGCAGGGAGGCTTGTTCGTTGGCTGTTTCGCTCATGTCCGTAACGGCAGGGTGATCTCGGTGGTCGCGCCGCCGCCCTCGCGGTTGAACAGGCGCACCTTGCCGCCCATCCGTTCCACCGTGGCGTTGGCGAGGAACAGCCCTAGCCCGCGGCCTTCTTCCTTGGTGGTGAAGAACGCCGATCCGGCGCGGGCGGCGGCTTCCGGCGTGAGTCCCTGCCCGTGGTCGCGGATGGACAGCGTGAAGTTGTCCGCATCCCAGTGCGTCTCGATGTCGATCTCGTCCGGCGAGGCGTCGGCGGCATTGTTGAGCAGGTTCAGCAGTGCCGCGCGCAAAGCCGGGTCGATGCGCAACTGCGGTGCGGGCTGGGCACCGGATGTGCGGTAACGGTAATGTGCAGCGGGGCGCAGCAACTGCCATTCGTCCAGCGTCTCTGCGAGGAACTGTTCCAGCGATTGTTGCGTTTCGCCATCCTGTGCATGAGCCAGCAGCTTGTCGAGGATGCGTTTGCAGGCCCGCACCTGCCCATCGAGGATGTCCAAGTTGTCGCGCCATTCCGGCAGCATCGCCTGCTCGCGTTTCAGTTCGCCGATCACCACCGCCAGCGTGGCCAGCGGCGTGCCGAGCTCGTGCGCCGCGCCGGCGGCCTGTGTGCCGAGCGCGACGATGCGTTCGTTGCGCAGGGTCTCCTCGCGCACCCGGGCCAGCGCCGCATCGCGTTCGCGCACCGCGTGCGCCATCTTCACCACGAAGTATGCGACCACTACCGCGCTAATGACGAAGCCCAGCCACATGCCGAACACATGCAGGTTGAAGATGCTGTCCTGCGGCAGGTCGGAGCCCATCGCGTTGATGTCGGCCATTGCGCTCATGTCATGGTTCATGTGATCCATGCCCGACATGTCGTCGCTTGCGTCGTGTGGCATAGGCAGCGGCACGTAGTATTTCATCAGCAACGTGTAGCTGCCGGTGGTCAGCGCGGTCATCGCCCAAGTGTAGCGGTGCGGCAAGGTCGCGGCGGCGATCACCAGCGGCAGCAGAAACAGGGAAATGAACGGGTTGGTCGATCCGCCGCCGTAATAGAGCAGCACCGACAGCGCAAGCACGTCGGCGCACAGTTGTGCGAACAGCTCCGCATTGGAGATCGGGCGGCTGCTGCGCAGGCGCAGCCAGGTCAGCAGGTTCAGGACGGATAGGGCGGCGACCGTGGCGATCATCGGCAGCCATTGCAATTCCATCTTGAGGTATTGGTATGCCAGCGTCAGCGCGGCGGATTGCGCGACGATGGCGATGGCGCGCAGCCACACGAGGCGGCGCAAATGGCTGTGTCCGGTCTGGGCTGCGAAGGGGGACGCGTTCATGGGAGGGGATTCTAACGGGTTGGCGGCCGGACGGGGTGCGGCAAAATGCCGCATTCCCGGTTGGGCCTCCTGCCCGATAATCCATCCATGCCGATGGGCCGTATGGTTTGACTTCGTTACGCAATCTCCTCCCAACCTGCTTGAAGGCAAGCTATGCGATCTTCGCGCACCGGTTCCCGATGGGGACGTATAATTCGCCGCTCCAGAATTTTTTCGACGGAAGACATCATGAACAGTTTGTATCGTATGGGCGGTTTGCTGGCGGCATTGCTGCTGAGCGTCAATGTTTATGCCGGCGATGTGTCGGCGGAGGGCGCGTGGTCGCGCGCCACCGCGCCCGGACAGGATGCCGCGATGGTGGACATGTCCATCACCAGCAAGCAGGCGGCGACGCTGGTCGGCGTCTCCAGTCCGGCATGCAAGACGGTCGAACTGCACAGCATGACACACGAGGGCGGAGTGATGAAGATGCGCGAAGTGAAGGAAGTCGCGTTGCACGCCGGACAGCGCGTCGGCTTGGGCGAGAGCGGCTACCACCTGATGCTGATCGGACTGAAGGCGCCGTTGAAGGCCGGCGACTCTGTGCCGTTGACGCTGAGCGTCCGGCAGGCGGACAAGCGCGTCGTGAAGGTCGAGGTCAAGGCGGAAGTGAGGCCGCTGACCGAAGCCAAGCCTGCGCAGGGCGAACACTCGCACCATATGCACCATTAGTCCCGTGCCCGCGTTCCCGGGACTTGAAATCCCTTAGTTCCGCCCGCATTTTTCCGACACAGAGGGAGCGATCGCTCCCCCGTTTCGTTAAACAGGAGGACATTATGGGAAACCTGATACGTTATACCCCCGCCGATGAAGCCTTCGACGACCTGCTTCGCCGTTTCTGGATGCGCCCCATGCGCTTCGAAGAGTTGCCGGAAACCCAGATCAGGATGGACGTGAAGGAAGACGACAAGGCCTATATCGTGCATGCCGAGATTCCCGGCGTAAAGAAGGATGACATCCATGTCTCCATCGACGGCGGCCAGGTCGCCATCAGCGCCGAGGTGAAGGAAGAGCGGGATGTGAAGGAAGGCGAGAAGGTGCTGCGCAGCGAACGTTATTATGGCAAGGTGTCGCGCGCATTCACGCTTGACCGCGATGTGGACCAGAGCGCCGCGCAGGCGAAATACCACGACGGCGTGCTGGAATTGACGCTGCCCAAGAAGGCGGCGTCGTCGTCCAGGCAACTGGTCATTCAGTAAGCGCAGACTTCGCGGCAAACGGGCGGCCTCAGCCGCCCGTTTTATTTTATGTTGTACAATTCGCGGCAAAATTCATAAGGAAGAAACATGTCCCTCACCCCATCCGCCGCCGAAAAGAAAGCCCGCACGCTGTCCGAGGCGATGCCCTATATCCAGCGATTCTTCGACAAGACCATCGTGGTGAAATACGGCGGCAACGCGATGACCGAACCCGCGTTGCAGGATAGCTTTGCGCGCGATGTGGTGCTGCTGAAACTGGTCGGCATGAATCCTGTGGTGGTGCATGGCGGCGGCCCGCAGATCAACGACCTGCTGAACCGGGTCGGCAAGCAGGGCACTTTCATCCAGGGCATGCGCGTCACCGACGAAGAGACCATGGATGTGGTCGAGATGGTGCTGGGCAAGGTCAACAAGGACATCGTCAACCTGATCAACAAGCACGGCGGCAAGGCGGTCGGGCTGACCGGCCAGGACGGCGCATTCATCCGCGCCGAGAAGATGATGCTGGAGAGCAAGGAAGAGCCGGGCAAGATGCTGGATATCGGCCTGGTCGGCGAGATCACCAAGATCGACCCGGCGATCATCACCTTCCTCGATTCCGGCGACTTCATCCCGGTGATCGCGCCGATCGGCGTCGCACCCGACGGCGAGACGCTGAACATCAACGCCGACGTGGTGGCGGGCAAGCTGGCCGAGGTGCTGAACGCCGAGAAGCTGGTGTTGCTGACCAACACGCCGGGCGTGCTGGACAAGGACGGCAACCTGCTGTCCGGCCTGACGCCGAAGAACATCGACGACCTGGTCGCGGACGGCACGCTGTCCGGCGGCATGCTGCCCAAGATCGGCTCGGCGCTGGACGCCGCGCGCAGCGGCGTACGTTCGGTGCACATCATCGACGGTCGCGTGGAGCATGCGCTGCTGCTGGAGATCCTGACCGATGAAGGTGTGGGCACTTTAATCAAGAGCAAGTAATGGAAAAACCGGTCTGGATTTTCGATCTGGACAACACGTTGCATAACGCGACGCCGCATATCTTTCCGCATATCAACCGCAGCATGACGGCGTACCTGCAGGAACACCTGCAACTGGACGAAGACGCTGCGAACGCGCTGCGGGTGCATTACTGGCAGCGCTACGGCGCGACGCTCTCCGGGCTGATGCGCCACCACGGCACGAAGCCGGAACATTTTCTGTGGCACACCCACCAGTTCCCGGAACTCGAACGCATGGTGCTGCGCGAACCGCGTTTGCGCCATGTGCTGCAAGCCCTGCCGGGCAAAAAGGTGGTGTTCTCCAACGCGCCGCAGCACTATGCGCAGGCGGTGCTGAAGCTGTTGCGCATCGACGGCCTGTTCGACGACGTGATGGCGGTGGAGCAGACGCGCTACCGTCCCAAGCCGGACCGCTTCGGCTTCATGCGATTGTTGCGCCGCCACAGCCTCAAGGCGGCGCAGTGCGTGATGGTCGAGGATAGCCTCGAAAACCTGATGGCCGCGAAACGGCTGGGAATGAGCACCGTATGGGTGACCGGCGAGACGCGCAATCCGCCCTGCGTGGATGTGAAGGTGCGGAACGTGATGGAGCTGCCGCGCGCGATGGCGCGGCTTAATTAAAGGGGGGCGAGATGGCGGCCAAACCGGGCGAAAGAAAATTGCAGATACTGCAGACCGTGGCAGCTATGCTGGAGCAGCCGAAGGGCGAGAAGATCACCACCGCGGCGCTGGCGGCCAGGCTGGAGCTGTCCGAAGCGGCGCTGTACCGCCACTTCGCCAGTAAGGCGCAGATGTTCGAAGGCCTGATCGAATTCATCGAACAGACATTGTTCGGCCTCATCAACAAGATCACCCAGGAAGAGAAGAGCGGCTTGCAGCAGGTCGATGCCATCGTCTCGCTGCTGCTGGGCTTCGCGCAGAAAAATCGCGGCATGACGCGCGTGCTGATCGGCGACGCGCTGGTCAACGAAGACGAGCGCCTGCAAGCCCGCATCAACCAGTTGCTGGACCGCATCGAAGTGACGCTGAAGCAATCGTTGCGCATCGCCGCGACGCAGGGCGAGATGGGAGAGGCCGTGGACGTGGGTGCACATGCCAACCTGCTGCTGTGCTACGTCATCGGCCGCTGGCAGCAGTTCGGCAAGAGCGGTTTTGCGCGCGATCCGATGGCGGGATGGGCGGCACAGCGCGCGATCCTGCTAGGCAGATAATTCCGGAGGTAGCCATGATCCTGATCCTGAATTCCAACGCCGGCGAACAAGCGCCGGAATACCGCCAGTTGCTGGCACATCTCGCGACGCTTGAAGGCATCCAGACCCGTGTGCATGTCGAGCGCGGCAGCGAGCAGAATCTCACCGAGATTTACCTGATCGGCAACACCAAGGCGCTGGATATCGAGGACATGCAGAGCCTGCCCTGCGTCGAGCGCGTGGTGCGGGTGTCGGAGGAGTATCGCATCCTCGGGCGGCACAGGGACGAGCAGCGCTCCACGCATTTCGATTACAACGGCGTGCGCTTCGGGCAGGACACGCTGCACGTGTTCGCCGGGCTGTGCGCGGTGGACAACCGCGAGCATGTCGAGATCATGATGAAGGCGGTGGCGGATGCGGGGCAGGTGTGCACGCGCATGGGCGCCTACAAGCCGCGCACCAGTCCCTATGCTTTTCAGGGGCACGGCAGGAACTGCCTGCCCTATGTGTTCGAACTCGCGGGCAAGTACGGCATCAAGGTGATCGCAATGGAGATCACCCACGAATCGCATCTGGACGAGATCAACGAGTCGCTGCGGCAGACCGGCAACCCGACCGGGGTGATGTTGCAGATCGGCACGCGCAACACGCAGAACTTCGAGCTGCTGAAGATCGTCGGTCGCCAGACCGAGATGCCGGTCCTGCTCAAGCGCGGCTTCGGCATCACGCTGGACGAGTCGCTGAACGCGGCGGAATACCTCGCATCGGAAGGCAACCGCAAGGTGATCTTCGGCCTGCGCGGCATGAAGACCAACATGGGCGATCCGCACCGTAACCTGGTCGATTTCGCGCATGTGCCGGTGGTGAAGCGGCTGACCCGCATGCCGGTGTGCATCGATCCATCGCACTCGGTCGGCACGCGCGCCGCCTCGTCGGACGGCATACTCGACGTGATGCATGCCACCGCGCAGGGCGTGATGGCGGGTGCGAACATGGTGCTGGTGGACTTCCATCCCGCGCCGCCCAAGGCGCTGGTGGACGGGCCGCAGGCGCTGTTGCTGAAAGAGCTGCCGTACTTCCTCGAGGACGTGCAGATCGCGCGCGAGGCCTATCTCCGGCGCGTCGCGTTGCGGCAGCGCCAGGAGTAGTCCGCGCTTGGCAGGCGGTGTCCGGTTTCAGTTTTGCGGGGGCGTCTGTGCGGCCAGGGCGGATTTCAGCCTGAGGATGTTGACCGGCTTGTGCAGCGCCGGCCAGTCGCAACTCGCCGCCTCCCGGATGAACGCTGCCGATGTGTCCCCGGTCATCAGCACCGCGCGGATGGGATGTCCCAGTTTCTGCCTGACCCGGTTCAGGAACTGGATGCCGTTGAGCGAGTTGCCCAGCATGTAATCGACGATGAAGTAATCGGTATGTTCGATACCGGGATGGAGCAATGCATCTTCCGGATTATGGAAACAGGTCACGTCGCCGCCCATTTCCTCCAGCAGTGCGACCATGGCCTGTGCGACCAGCATGTCGTCGTCCAGCACGACGAAGCGCTTGTCCTGGACGAATGACTTGACGTCGGTCTCTGCCGGCGCAGTCTCCGTATCGTTCCGCCGGCCGGTTTCGATGGTCTGGATATCCAGCGGCAGGCTGAACTCGAAGACCGATCCGCGCCCGACCAGGGACCGGCAGCCGATCTCGCTGTTCAGCAGCGCCAATGCGCGTTTGACGATGGATAGTCCCAGTCCCAGTCCTCTGGTGCGGTCGCGTTGAGGATTGTCGATCTGGTAGAACTCGTCGAAGATCTGCCCGATGAATTCCTGCGGTATGCCCACCCCGGTATCCCACACCTGGAACAGCACTTCGTTCCTGCGCCGTCTGGCGCTGACCAGGATGGGGCTGTTCGACGTGAACTTGATCGCATTGGAAACGAGATTCATCATCACCGAGTTGACCAGGCCGATGTCGCTGTGGACGACAAGCCGCTCCTTCGCCGGGAAGCGCAGGCGGAAATCGATCTGTTTCTCACCGGTCAGTGCGGCGAAGTTCTGTTCCAGCCAGCCGAATATCTCGGCGACATCGATGGAGATGAATTCCGGTTTGATCACGCCCGCATCCAGCTTGGAGACATGGAGCAGGGTGTCGAGCAGTCCGTTGAACGTCGACATGGAACGGTCCAGATGCTCGATGATGCCGTTCTGCTGCGGGGTGGGCGAAGTCAGTTTGAGCGTATCGATGAAAAGGTTCGCGGCGGCCAGCGGCTGCCTGAGATCGTGTCCCGCCGCCGCGAGGAACCGGGATTTGGCCAGTTCCTTTGCTTCCAGTTGGCGCATCGACTCGGTGAGTGCATCCTCCGCGTGCTTGCGTTCGGTGATGTCGTTTCCTATGCTCAATATTTCGATCATCTTGCCGGTATCGTCGAATATCGGGCGGTTCGTCCACATTACCCATAAACGTTCGCCGCTTTTCTTGATGTTCTCGTTGATGTTCAAACGATAATTTTCCGGATGCACAAGAATATCGCTCATCAATCCAGACAGGTCGCGTGAAGTGCTTTCCGTTTCCGGCACGATGGAGCCCACGACATGCTCGCCGATCAGTTCGTCCGGCTGGTATCCGAACAGGTTCTCGGCATAGTGGTTGATATACACGATGTGGCCCCGTGTATCCCAGCGCAGGACGATGCTGAGTGCGCTTTCCACCAGTGTGCGGTATTTTTCCTCGCTCTCGCGCAGCGCGGCCTCGCGT
Source organism: Gallionella sp. (assembly GCA_035654695.1). GTDB lineage: Bacteria > Pseudomonadota > Gammaproteobacteria > Burkholderiales > Gallionellaceae > Gallionella. Next base: position 58,404 of record DASRWG010000007.1, read on the forward strand.
TCCTCCTGCACCGCCATCATGTCGTTGAAGGCGTGCGCCATCGCGGCGATGTCCTTGGGGCCGCCCGGTTTGGCGCGCACCTGCGATTCGCCAGTCTGGGCTCGTTCCATGCTGTCCGACAATTCGTCGAGCGGACGCGCCATGTTGCGGGAAAGCGAGCGGATCAGCAGCAGAAAGAACAGGGCGAAGGAGAAGGAGATGGTCAGGTTGGTCGCGAAGATGTCAGACGCCAGTCGCACCATCCCGGCCTTGCCGGTCACGACGACAACGTGTCCCAGCAATTCGGGTGCGGCGGCCTCGGCAAGCGGCGAGTCGGCAAAGGGTTGGCTGTAGACCGGGGCGGTGAAATGCCATGCGTTCGGGGTATCGTCCAGCAGGATGGCGGCATGCGAGTTGCCGCTCTGTCTCGCAGGGGGCAGGAATTGTCCGGGGAGATTGTCTCCGTGGGCAACGAGCAGGTGGCCGTCGGTATGGTAGATCGCCACCCCGACGACCTCGGGGAAGGTCAGTGTGGTCTTTGCCGCCTCTGCCACGTTGTCGGGTGAATCGAAAATCAGCGCGAGCACGCTCTGGCGCGCCAGATTTTCGGTGATGCGCATCCCGTGCTCGATAATGTCGCGGCTCACGCGCTCGTTGCTTTGCCATGAGCCGGCGATGGAGGAGAGTATCGCCAGAAAGAAGATGCCGAGCGTGACCGTGATGCCGAGCTGGCGTTGGAAGGTGAGATTCTTCGAAAATGCCGCGAATATCTTGTTGTCCATGACGACGCGCTAGATCAGCAGGGGAAACTCCAGTCAAAGGTTATTCAGTCATCCAGATATCCGCCCGCTCGGCGCCGCTACGGCGTATTGCACCGTGAAGGAAAGACAGGGATGGAATCATGTGGCGAATTTGCCCTTATTTGTCTTTTTGTTATGGGTGCGGATGGACAAGCGATCTGTGCCGCCTTTCCCGGTCCGCGCCCGTCTTATAACCTCACCGTTGATCTGTGGCAATAGGCTGGAATGCCTATATATTCCAGCCTAGGGATATTCCTAGATCAGGCCCATCGTCACCAGTGCGATGAATGCGGCGAACAGCACGAAGTGGCTGATGCCCTCGATGGCGTTGGTCTCGCCGTCGTGCAGGTTGTTCATCACGGTGAGGAAGGTCAGCAGCAGCATGCCGGCCTGGACCGGCGTCAGCGCCATGTCGATGCGTTCGCCGCTGAACAGCGCGATAGCCTCGATCACCGGCAGCGTCAGCAGCACCGTGGCCAGCGAGGCGCCCAGCGCAATGTTGACCGTGGTCTGCATGCGGTTGTGCTGCGCGGCCCTGAGTGCGGTGAGTATCTCCGGGCTGGCGGAGATCAGCGCGACCAGCACGGCGGGAATGGCCTTCGGCAGGTCGCTGCCGGACAGTCCGGCATCCAGCAGCACCGACAGCACTTCCGACAGCAGGCCGACCAGCACGATCGCGCCTATCATTACTCCGACATGCAGCGCATTCGGGCTATGCGCTTCGTCGTGCGCTTCTTCCTCGGTATCGGAGGAATATTCGAAAAAGTTTCGGTGTTCCACGGTCTGCAGGCGCAGGAACGCCATATACATGATCGCCATGATGCCGATCGAGAAGGCCGAGTAGATCTGCCACTTTTCCCCCGGCACGAAGTCGGGAATGAACATGCCGACGCCGATCGCGACCAGCAGCATCGCGACGAAGGAGTTGGCCGAATCCACGTTGTATTTGGTGCTGCCGTGTTTCAGTCCGCCGACGATGGCGGCGAGTCCCAGGATGCCGTTGATGTCGAACATCACCGCGGCGAACACCGTGTCGCGCGCCAGCGTCGGGTTGGGTTCGCCCATCAGCAGCACCACCAGGATCACCACCTCCACCGAGACTGCCGCGAGCGTGAGGATCAACGTACCGTAAGGCTCGCCGAAGCGCATCGCCAGTACTTCGGCGTGGTGCGCGATGCGGAACGCGACGCCGATGATGGCCGCGAGTATCACCAGCAAGAGGCCCCACAGCATTCCACCGCCGTGTTCGACGGCTCCGTGTTCGAGAGCGAAGCCCAGTCCGAGGACGATCAGGGCGATGGCGATGGGGAGTTCGGATTTCAGGTATTTCATGGAAGTCAGTATCGAAAAATTAGTAGCGCACACTAGCCGCTAGGTGCTGCAACGTCAATATGAAATTCCCGGAATCGATTGACCATGCTGCTTGCCGCACCTATCATGTTCGGCGTGAAGTTTTTTTCGCCGGTTCAGATATTTACAAGGAGGTGTCATGGTAGAGCAAAAAGCAAAAGCTGTTGCAGGCAAGAAAACCGTCGCGACTGCGAAGTCGAAGATATTGGCTGCTGCAACTCCGGCCGTAAAAAAGGCTGCTGCACCTGCCGCGAAGAAAGCTGCAGCTCCTGCGGTCAAGAAGGCGGCGACACCGGCTGTGAAGAAGGTTGCTGCAACAGTCCCGGAAGACAAGCTGTCGGCGGAAAAAACGACAACCAGAAAAGCTGCAGCTTCGAAGGCTAAAAAATCGGCAGCCCCTTCGCCTGAAGAGCGTTACCGCATGGTCGAAACGGCGGCCTATTTCATTGCCGAGCGCCACGGATTCCAGGGCAACTCGACCGAACACTGGGTGGAAGCCGAGCGCCAGATCGCGGTCATGTTGGGAGAGTAGTTTTGGCGGTTAAGTCCGCATGCTTTACCACATGCGGATAGGAGATGTTAAATATCGGCGCCGATGGACTTGTAGGTGGTGTTGGCCTTGATCGTGCCCGTTTGTCCGATCTGGGTCTCGAATTCGGTTAGCGGCACCGGCTTGCTGAAAAGGTAGCCCTGGAAAGCCTGACAGCCGTTCTTCTTTAAAATCTCCAGCTGCTCTTCGCTCTCCACACCTTCGGCGATCACTTCCAGATTGAAGTTCAGCGACATGTCGATGATGGTCTTGACGATGATCGCATCGCTCTTGTCTACGACGATGTCGCGCACGAACGACTGGTCGATCTTGATCTGGTTCAGCGGCAGTTGTTTCAGGTAGCTGAGCGACGAATAGCCGGTGCCGAAATCGTCCATGGAGAACTGCACGCCGAACTGCTTCAGCGCGAGCATCTTCTGCACAGTCTCTTCCACATCGGTTAGCACGATGCTTTCGGTCAGCTCCAGCTTCAGCAGCGTCGGATCGATGCCGTATTTCTTCAGCAGCTCTCCGATCTGTGCCACGAAATTCGGCTGGCGGAATTGTCGTGCGCTCACGTTTACCGCGAGTTGCAGGTGACGGGTCTCCGGAGCGTTCTGCCATTTTTGCAGTTGGCGGCAGGCCGTTTCCAGCACCCAGAGTCCGATCGGCAGAATCAGGCCGCTTTCCTCGGCCAGTGGAATGAACTGCGCCGGGGAGACGAAACCGCGTTCCTCGTTGATCCAGCGCAACAGAGCCTCGGCGCCGACGATGCGCTGTTCGCGGTCGACCTGCATCTGGTAATAGAGCTGCAACTCTTCCTTGGCGAGCGCTTGGCGTAGCGCGGTTTCCAGCATCGCGCGCGACTCGACGGCGCGTTGCATGTCGGTTTCGAAGAAGCGCACCGCGTTGCGTCCGGCGGATTTCGCCTGGTACATTGCCGTGTCTGCCCGCTTCAGCAGTTCGTCCACCGTCGTGCCGCGTCCGTGGAACAGGCCGACGCCGATGCTCACGCTGCTGTGGTGTTCGTGTGCGCCGAGGAAGTAGGGCTCGCTGAGCGCCGCGACGATTTTTTCGGCGATGTCTTCCGCCATGTTCGCCGCCAGCAGCTCGCTGCTGCCCAGCCCTTGCAGGATGACCACGAACTCATCTCCACCCAGACGCGCCACCGTGTCGCTTTCGCGCACGCTGGACTTGAGCCGGTTGGCGACCTCGATCAGCAGCATGTCGCCGACATCGTGCCCCTGCGTGTCGTTCAGTATCTTGAAGTTGTCCATGTCCATGAACAGCAGCGCGCCGAACGAGCCGCTGCGTTCGCTTGCGATCAGCGACTGGATCAGCCGGTCCATCAGCAGGCGGCGGTTCGGCAGTTCGGTCAGGGTGTCGTAGAAGGCCAGCCGCTGGATCTCCTCCTCGGCGCGCTTGCGCTCGCTGATGTCCATGAAGATCGCCACATAGTTGGTGGTCTCC
>DASRWG010000008.1:0-84963 GCA_035654695.1 Gallionella sp.
CGAACAGCGCCACCGTGAACATCACGGTGGGTACCGCGCCGGTGCCGCCCGCACCGGTGCCGGTCAACGACACGGCCGCGACGATCCAGAGTTCGGTGGTGGCGATCGACGCGACCGCCAACGACGCCAACTGCTCTGCGGTTACGCCCTGCGCCGTGGCAATCGCGATCCCGCCCGTCAGCGGCAGCGCCGTCGCCAACAGCCCGGGCAACGGCATGGTGATCTACACGCCGTATGGTAACTACACCGGCCAGGACAGCTTCTCTTACACGGCCACGAACGCGGGCGGCGCCTCGGCCACCTCCGGCACTGTGATCGTTAACGTGTCGCCCAACCCGGTGACGGATGTGGTGACGATCACCGGCGGCGACCTGAAGAACGGCATTCTGTCGGTGAACGGCACGGTGAGCGCGCAAAACAGCGTTTATGCGGCGCAAGTCGCAGTCTACGCCGGCGCGTGTTCCGGCAGCAGCCTCGGGGCGGCGGCTGTCAACACGCTCGGTGCATGGTCGTTCTCCGCGAATGTTGCGGCACCGGTCTCGACGGTCTGTGTGGTATCGGTGAACGGTGGGGTTGCGCAAGCGTCGGTGAAGGTGGCGGTGGCCTCTCCGCCTGTCATCGCCTCGACGCCGACCCTCAGCGCCATGGTGGGCAAGTCCTATGCTTACAAGGTCACGGCCAGCGACGCGGACGGCGGGCCGCTCTCCTTCACCCTCGACCAGGCTCCGGCCGGCATGACGATCAGGCCATCGAGCGGCTTTGTCGCCTGGGTCGGCTGGCGGCCTGTCGGCACCCAGACCGGGGTGCAGGATGTGACGGTGCGCGTGACCGATCCGACCGGGTTGTTCACGACACAGTCCTACCGCATCGCGGTACCCTTTGTGAACAGCCCGCCGCAAGTCAGCAACGATGTCTACACCATGATCAAGGGCGGCACGCTGAACGTGGCTGCGCCCGGTGTGCTCGCCAACGACCGCGATCCCGATATCGGCGACACGCTCACCGCGGCGAAATTCACTACGCCACTGGTCGGCACCTTGGCCGGCAGGGCGGATGGCGGCTTCAGTTATACGCCGCCGGCGAATTTTACCGGCACGACCCGGTTCGGCTACCTGGCCAGGGACAACAAGGGTCTTGCCAGCAAGACTGCCGGTTTCGTCTCGATCGCGGTCAGGGCCAACAGGGTGCCGGCGACGGTGGACGACGTGGTCAGCACGCCGCTCAACACCCCGCTGGCGATCAATGTGTTGGGCAACGACAGCGATCCGGACACCGCGATCGACCCGAGCAACCGTATCGACCCGACGACGCTGTTCATCCCGGCAGGGAAACAGCCCGACAAGGGCGGCACAGTGACACTCAATGCGAACGGCACCATCGGGTACACGCCCAAGCCCGGCTTCATCGGCATCGAAACGTTCATGTACGCGGCCGGGGATACCTACGGCACACCGGGGATATCCAGGGCGACCAAAGTGAGCGTCAACGTCGTATCCGAGGCCATCAACTTCATCCGCTCCGAATACTTGGCAAGCCAAAGGCGCCTGCGGGCAGAGGGCAGCATCTACCCGGCCGCAAGCCAGATTGTGTTGCTGAACTACATCGGTGCGAACGGGACGGTGCTTGGCGTCGCCGGCGGTGTCGTCGCCGATGCCCTTGGCAACTGGACGCTGGACGCAATTGCGGTTTTGCCGGCGGGCACGACCATGCTCAGGGTGACCTCGCCGAATGGCGTGGTGCAGTTCATGCCGCTGACATTGTTGTAGCAGATCGCACCGTTTTACCGGAGCAATCCGGGCGAGCTTACTCAGGAGTTCCACTAACGAAAAGGAGTTGCACCATGAAAAACAGCATGCCGGTCAATGCGACCAAGCAACCACGCGGCTTCAAGGAAAACAGGATGCCGTTTCCCGCGAAACTCAAGGTCATCATGGCGGCAGTCATGCTGACCACCACGGCCTTGCCCGCGCATGCCGTCCTCGAACGGGTAGGCCCGACGAGCACGGCTCCGTCGATCGGCGGTTTCCCGACCTGGTACCAGGACACCAGCGGCCTGACGCTGGAGTTCTGCGATCCGAAGAACCCGCTGGAAGTGGCCGGAGGCTGGTGCCTGCTGCTTCCCGCAAACGTCCCGACGGTTCCGGAGGTGTTTCCCACCAGCTTCTTCAACGAACACTTCTATCATGCTGCGAACGCCCTCATGACGGCGGCGAACGGCGGCAAGGCCGTGCTGGTGCTGGCATTGGAAGGCGCTTTCGCGACCGGCCCGGCGATTCCCGGCGACCAGATCACCTTCGCGCGCATCCGGGCCAGGCTAACCAACGTGCCGGTCAGCGGCACCTACCGCGTGATCCATCCCTATGGTGAAGAGCTGATTACCGCAGTCGCGGGCGGCCGCATCTTCTACACCCAGGATGTCGGCATCGGTGCGCCGGGCGATTTCAGCGGCGCGTTGACCTCGCGCCTCGGTCCGTTCCTGCTGCCTGCCGCCACCCCGGGCGGCGTCGAGTTGCCTGCAGTCGCGGGCCCCGCGGGACTCTACATCGCCGACCCGATCCGTGTCGGACCGGTCACCGGCAGCACGCTGCCGGACTTCACCGACTCCACCGGAGTCTTGCGCAACCACAACATCTTCCGCATCGAAGGCCCGGCCGGTTCCAACCTCGGCGGCCAGGGTATCGATTTCATCGAGACCACCGGCTTCAGCCTGATGGGCCGCGTCTTTACGGGCACGCTCCCGGGGCGGATCGACGTCAAGCGCGCCAGCTATACCCGCGACGCCACGGGACAAAAGGTGGACGTTTTCGCCACGGCATTCGGGACCATCCAGGCCCGGCTCCCGGCAACTCTACCGCCCGCGCCGGTAGTGCCCCAACTCTCGTTCTACGATGCGCCCTGCGCCGGCACGGCGGATCCGGTGACAGGCGCGATCCTGCCTCCGTACAGCGCGCCGACCGGCGCTGTCCAGACCACGATGCTCTCGGACGGCAGCGATTTCTGGGGGCAGGCCCAGCCCGCAGTGCTACCTGCGGAGGTATGCGTGCTGGACAGCGCCGCGCGTGACGCGCTCGGCAATCCGGTGCCGGTGTTTGCACCGAAGCAAGTCACGGATGCGGTCACCATCACCGCGGCAAACTATGACAAGGTTGCCCAAGCCCTGTCCGTCGCGGCCGTATCGAGCGATACCTCGGTGCCGCCCACGCTGACGCTGGCATTCGGAACGCGCTTGGTCGATCTTGTGGCCGGACAGGCCAGCGTGGCGCCGCTCGCCGCGCCGCCATCCAGGATTACGGTGCGCTCCAGTGCCTTGGGAACCAATGATTTTCAGGTGAGTACAGGCGCTCCGGTTGCCGCCGCGCCAGGCACTGCGCCTGTCATCGGCTCGACGCCGGTACTCGCCGCCACGGATGGCCAAGCCTACAGTTACAGCGTCACGGCCACCGATGTGAATGGCGGGCCGCTCACCTTTACCCTTGACCAGGCTCCGGCAGGCATGACGATCAGCGCAGCAGGCACCCTCGGCGCGGCGGTCGCCTGGACGCCGACCGCCGCCCAGGTCGGGACACAGACCGTGACGGTGCGCGCGACCGATCCGACCGGGCTGTTCACGACGCAGACCTACAACATCACTGTCGCCGCCGCTGCCGTGCCGGGTACCGCACCTGTCTTCGGCTCGACGCCGGTGCTCACCGCCACGGATGCCCAAGCCTACAGTTACAGCGTTACGGCCACCGACGTGGATGGCGGCCCGCTCACCTTTACCCTGGACCAGGCTCCGGCCGGTATGACGATAGTCGCAGCAGGCGCCTTCGGCGCGGCGATCGCTTGGACGCCGACCACTGCCCAGGTCGGGGCACAGGCCGTGACGGTGCGTGCGACCGATCCGACCGGACTGTTTACGACGCAGTCCTGGAGCATCAATGTGGCGCCCGTTACGGCGAATAACCCGCCGGTCGCCGCCAACGATTCCTACACCATGATCCAGGGGACGACGCTGAACGTGACCGCACCCGGGGTGCTCGCCAACGACCGCGATCCCAATGTCGGCGATACGCTCACGGCCACGAACTTCAATCCGCCGGCGGCCGGCGGCACGCTGGCCGGCCGTCCGGACGGCGGCTTCAGTTATACCCCGCCGCCAACGTTCACGGGTCTGACGAGATTCAGCTATCTGGCGCGCGACAATCGTGGCATGCCCAGCACGGCCGCTGGCTTCGTCCAGCTTGCGGTCAGGGTCAATCGGGCACCGGTGGCGGTGGCCGATGCGTTCAGTACGCCGGTCAACACCCCGCTGGTGATCAATGTGCTGGGCAACGACAGCGATCCGGACACCGTGATCGACCCGTCCAACAAGATCAATCCGGCGACAGTGTTCATCCCGGTAGGCAAACAACCCAACAGGGGCGGCACGGTGACAGTGAATGCGGACGGCACCATCAACTACACGCCAGCGGCAGGCTTTGTCGGCATTGAGTCGTTCCAGTATGCGGTCAGGGATACCTACATCACCCCCGCCATATCGAGAGCAACCACAGTGCAGGTCACCGTGCAGTAATTTGATAGCGATGGGTCCGCGAAACTCGCGAAGCAAGCCGGTAGGGATGTTTCGTGATTTTTGCGGCCCCGCTTTCAAATTGCTTTCGGTGAATTGTCGGAAGCCGCTCAAATCGGTGAGGCCGGATGCAAACCCGGCCGTGCCAATCGGGAAGGGCAGTGCCCTGAATCGGGCATGGAGAGAAAATTCATGAGAGCGATGAGCTTTGCCAGAGCCTGGAAAACGACAACCGTTTTCCTTTTGCTTATTACGATACCGCTGGGCCTCGGGGCGGCGGTGCTGCTTAGCCCGCTTAATACCGTGCCGGTTCCGGAACCCGCCAACCTGTTCAAATTCGTCAAGGACAAGCAGGCGGCCATCCGTCTGGGCAAGGCACTGTTCTGGGATATGCAGGTGGGTAGCGACGGCGTCACGGCTTGCGCCTCATGCCATTTTCATGCCGGAGCCGACAACCGTAACCGCAACCAGCTGAATCCCGGGTTGCCGGCCGGGGACGCAACCTTCCAGGCCGGGGCGACTCCCGGACCGGACGCCACTTTAATCCTGCCGGATTTTCCGTTATTCAAGCCGGCGAACTCCGATAGCCGCGGCACCGGCGGGATCGATCCGAACGATCCGGCGGTGCTGCGCAGCATCAACGATCCGGTCTCCAGCCAGGGCGTGGTCTTGCGCAGCTTCGCCGGCGTGAATGCCGGGCAGGATGTGGATGCGGGGAGCCTCATTCCGGACAGCGTGTTCAGCAGTAATGGCAATAACCTCCGGCGGGTGGAGCCGCGCAATGCGCCCACGGTGATCAACGCGGTCTTCAACTTTACGCAATTCTGGGACGGCCGGGCCAACCACTATTTCAACGGCGTCAATCCCTTCGGCAACATGGATGCCAACGCCAGCGTGTGGATCAATCAACCCGCCGGACTGCAGCCCCTGAACCTGACGGCGAACGGTGCGGCAAACCCGTATCTGTTGGACAACGCCTCCCTGGCTTCCCAGGCTACCGGGCCTGCCTTGTCCGATTCCGAGATGTCATGGCGGGGACGTTCCTGGCCCGACATCGGTCGCAAGATGCTGGCTTTGCAGCCCCTGGCCAAACAGGGTGTTCATGTGCGCGACAGCGTCCTGGCCGGACTGCGCCACCCAAGCGGAATGGGACTGAGCACGACGTACACCACCATGATCCAGGCCGCTTTCCTCAACGAGTTGTGGGACAGCCCCGTGCCGCCCCCCCAGTCGGGGACTGCAAGCTATAGCCAGATGGAGAGCAATTTTTCTCTGTTCTTCGGCCTGGCCGTGCAGCTCTATCAGGCCACATTGGTTTCCGACAATACGCCCTTCGACCGCTTCATGGCAGGGGACAGCACAGCCCTGACCCCCAGACAACAACGGGGGCTGGCCCGTTTTGCGACCGATGCCGCGGGTTTCGCGACCGGTGGCGCGGGCTGTGCCTTTTGTCATGCGGGGGCGGAGTTCACCGTCGCCTCGGTTTCCATGAGCAAGAATCCATTGGAGCCCGGCCTGCTCGAAATCATGACCATGGGCGACGGCACGCTGGCCAGCTACGACCTCGGTTTTTACAACATCGGGGTGCGGCCGACCGGCGAGGATATCGGGCGCGGCGGGGTGACGGGCGGGCTGCCGGATCTGCAAGGCAACCCCTTGCCACTGTCCTTTGCCCGCCAGTTCCTGCTGCACCAGCAAGGGATGCTGCCATTCCCGGCGGTCGCGCAACCAAACTGCCTGAACGAATTCAATGCGGTGCTGCCGACCATCTGCCCGCCCAACCTGCTGGCAGTGAGCCGGGTCGCGGTGGACGGGGCATTCAAGACTCCGGGCCTGCGCAACGTGGAGCTGACCGGCCCCTACATGCACAACGGCAGCATGGCCACCCTGATGCAGGTGGTGGAGTTCTACACCAGGGGCGGGAATTTTCGCGAGGCCAACATGGCCAACCTGGATCTGGGGATCCTCGATATCAACATCCTGAAAAACGACCTGGAGAAAAAACGGGAGATGGTCGATTTCCTGTTGGCCCTGACCGACGAGCGGGTTCGATGGGAGCAGGCACCCTTCGATCATCCCCAGTTGTTCGTGCCGCACGGGCATGGCAATGCGATGCCGACCGAGCCCGTCCTGGCGGATCTTATGATCGAAATCCCGGCGGTGGGTGACGCCGGCAGGCAGGCCGAGGGCTTGCCGCCCCTCAAGCCTTTTCTGGCCGATAACCTGCAGGGGGCGGAACTGGCCAACTTTCACTTCCAGCCTACGATCATGAACGGCACTCCGCCTGTCATCGCCTCGACGCCGCCAGCCATCGCCACGCAGGGCAAGTCCTACGCCTACAAGGTCACGGCCAGCGATGCGGAGGGCGGGCCGCTCGCCTTCACCCTCGATCAGGCTCCGGCCGGCATGACGATCAAGGCAACGAGCGGCTTCGTCGCCTGGGTCGGCTGGACGCCCGCCAACAGCCAGGTCGGGACGCAGAACGTGACCGTGCGGGCGTCCGATCCGACCGGGCTGTTCACCGTGCAGTCCTTCAGCATTGCGGTGGCCAACGTGAACGATGCGCCGTTGGTGCGCAACGATGCCTACACCATGATCAAGGGCGGCACGCTGACTGTGGCCGCACCCGGGGTGCTTGCCAACGACATCGATCCCGATGTCGGCGACACACTCACGGCCCCGAGCTTCGGTACGCCCAGGGTCGGCACCCTGATCGGCAACCTCGATGGCAGTTTCAGCTATACCCCGCCGGCAACCTACACCGGCATGGCGAGCTTCTCCTATCTGGCTCGCGACAGCGCAGGGCTGGTCAGCAAGAATGCGGGCGTCGTCTCGATTGCGGTCAAGGCCAACAGGGCGCCGGTGGCGGTGGCGGATACGGTCAGCACGTTGGCCAACACCCCGCTGGTGATTGATGTGCTGGGCAACGACAGCGATCCGGACACGGCGATCGATCCGTCCAACAAGATCAACCCGCCGACGGTGTTCATCCCGGTAGGCAAGCAACCCGACATGGGCGGCAAGGTGACAGTGAATGCCGACGGCACCATCGGGTATACGCCCAAGCCAGGCTTCATCGGCACCGAGACGTTCATGTACGCGGTCAGGGACACGTACATCACGCCGGCAATATCGAGGGCGGTATCCGTGCGGGTCAACGTGCAATGACGACATGGCAGTTTTGGGAAGCTCGGCCAGCAGCCGCATTGGTGATATCAATAGCTGTGGCGCCGAGTTGATCCCGGCCGTGCAGCCATGGCATCCGAATACAGTCTTCCATGTAGCTCCATATACGGGATCCGCCTGAGTGTGCGAACCCCGCTCCCCGGCCGATACTCGCGTCCAGTTGATACGCCGCATGCGGGCGGCGATCCTTGCTGCGTAACCGGAGGAGTCATTCATGAAGAATCATGTCGAGGGCAGGCAATGGCATCGGGCTGCCGTCGCGATCTGCTGCGGCATCGCCCTGGTCGGCTGCGCCGGCCGTCCGGACTACGTCAGCGACACGCTGGCAGCGCAAAGCGCGCGGCCGGACCGGGATGCCGCGGCGGAAATCGGTCTGGGAATACGCCTGGAAGGCCTGCGGCTCTCCGCCGCGGGCGACATGCTCGATTTCCGCTATCGCGTGATCGATCCCGCCAAGGCGGCGCCGTTGCTGGACGGGAAGATCATGCCTTATCTGCTGGATGAATCGAGCGGGGCGCAACTGGGGGGGCCGGATACCGCGACCCCCGGTTCCATTCTGTTTGCTAACCCCGGCCGCTCTGTGCAAGCCGGGAGCCGGATGACTCTGATGATAGGCGACCTGCGCATCGGGAACCTGACCGTCGAGTAGCTTCGGCAGGAACGAGAAGATATGCATGCCGACAGAACGATTGCCGGCAGGTTTTTCAAGGTGATTTAGACGAAAGAAGGAGGGTGTCATGAAATACCGGGATATGTTGATGATCTTCGCAATGCTGTCGGCGGGTACAACGGCGGCCGGGCCTGCCCTTGCCGAAGCGGAGCACATGCACGCGGAACACCATCACCACCATGCCATGCCGGCGGACAAAAGCTATCAGCGCACATCGGCTGCATACAGCATCCCCGATGTCAGCCTGGTGGATATCGACGGGACGCCGGTCTCGCTGCGCGAAGGGTTGGGCGGCGACGAACCGGTGATGCTGAATTTTATCTTCACCAGCTGCACCGCGATCTGCCCGGTGATGAGCGCGACCTTCCGGCAAGTGCAGGAAGAGCTGGGCGAGGAGCGCAGCAAGGTGCGCATGGTGTCGATCTCCATCGACCCGGAGAACGACACGCCGGCCAGGCTCAAGGAATACGCTGCGCGGTTCCAGGCGGGATCGCAATGGCGCATGCTGACCGGCAGTATCGCGGACAGCATCGCGGTGCAGCGCGCCTTCGACGCGTTCCGCGGCGACAAGATGAACCATGCGCCGGTGACCTTCCTGCGGGCGGGCGGTCCAGACAAACCCTGGGTGCGCCTCGACGGACTGGTCAGCGCATCCGACATCATCGATGAATATCGCAAGATCGCGGTGCACTGATGACCCGAATACCTTGCCCGCCGGGGGCGAGTGTTGAAGCCGGTCCGATCGTCGGGCCTTATTAACCGTAGACCAGGAGAACCACCATGAAGAAACTGACATTGTTGTTGAGCAGCACCCTGTTGGCGGCCGCCTTCGCCATGCCCGCTTGTGCCGGCGATTACGGCTCGGGGATGGGCATGATGAAAGGCGAAGGCCGGATGGGCATGATGAAGGGCGATTGCATGATGGACATGGACGGCATGCGCGGCGATTGTCCGATGATGGGGGCGCATGCCATGACCGGCACGGTCGACAGGATAGACCATGCCAAGGGCACGCTCATGCTGAAGAACAGCGTTGCGGACATGATGCTGCATTTCCCGCCCGCCTCCATCAAGGACCTCAAGAACGGCGACACTATCACGATCAAGCTCGGGTTCGCCAAGGGCATGCCGGCCAAATAGCCCGGCTGGCTGACGCAGCGTATGTGCAAGGGCCGGACGACATCCGGCCTTGTGCTTTATCGCACGAACGGAAATTGGGTAGCATGCGCCGCGCCGCGGAAGGTATCATGCTCGTCCCTTGGGGTGATGAAGGCCGCAACCATGACACTGTTTGCTGCGGGAGACCGAACTTCTTCCATCAGGAACGTCAGGTTGTTCCTGCCGTTGCTGGGATATGTCGCATTCGCGTTGGGCATCGCGGCGCTCGCCTTCTTCTCCTTCCAGCGGATCGAGATGCTGATCCAGCAGGAGAAGCTGCACGACCTCGGCGCGATCGCCGATACCAAAGTCGTCCGGATCTCCGCATGGCGCGACCGGCATGAGCAGATGGGGGAGGCTTACGCCCGCGATTCGCTCCTGGCCGACGAATTCGGACTGTGGCTGGCGGAGGGCTCGCCGCCCGGCGCGCGCGAACGGCGGTTGCGCCGGATGATGGCCGAGCTTCAGCGCGCGGGGGACTACAAGGACCTCGCGCTGCTGGATCGTCGTGGCGTGGTGCGCTTGTCGCTTGCCGGCGATTTCGTCCTGTCCGCCGACGATGCGATGCCGGTGAAGCGGGCGATGGACAGCCGGAAAGCGGCGTTCTCCGATATCCACGCTCACGGTGCACAGGGAATATGCCTCGACCTGATCGTGCCGCTCACCGTCGCCGGCAAAGGGGCAGGCACCGCCTCGGGCGCCTTGGTGTTGCAGATAGACCCTCAGACCTATCTCTACCCGATTATCCGTTCCTGGCCGACGCATAGCGCGACCGCCGAGACCACGCTGGTGCGGCGCGATGGCGACGATGTGCTGTTCCTCAACGAGTTGCGCCATCGGCAAGGGACGGCGCTCAAGCTGCGCCTGCCGCTGGATACGCCTAACCTGCCGGCCGCCATGGCGGTGCTCGGGGCATCGAGCGCCGCCGATGGGGTGGATTATCGCGGCGTTCCGGTCGTCGCCGAGATGCGTCGGGTGGCGGGCACGCCCTGGTTCATGGTGAGCAAGGTCGACCGTGACGAACTGTTCGCCCCGGTCAACCGCCTCAAGCAATGGTCGGCCTATCTGGGCCTGGGTTTCATCGGGATAGGCGGGCTGCTGGTGCTGGCCTGGCTGCGGAACTATAGGGCGCACTACAGGATATTGCAGGCGCAGCATGCCGCGGCGGTCGAACGCGAGATGCTGACGCGGCATTATGAATACCTGACCAAATACGCCAACGACATCATTCTGGTCTTCGACGAGACGGGCCGAATCGTCGAGGCCAACGAGCGTGCGGAGCAGGCTTACGGATACACAAGGGTCGAGTTGCAGGAGAAGCGGATACCCGACCTGCGCGACCCCGCCGAAGATCCCGCCGTGTTCCGGGGGCAGCTGGAGCAGATCAAACGGCTCGGCCAGCTGCGCTTCGAGACCGTCAATGTGCGCAGGGACGGCACGCGTTTCCCGATCGAATCCAGCGTCCGGATCATCGAGGTCGACGGGGCCAGATATTTGCAGGGGATCATCCGCGACATCAGCGAGCGCAAGCTGGCGGAGGAGGCGCTGCGCAAGAGCGAGGCCGTGCTGAAGAAGTCGCAGCAGATGGCGCATATCGGCAGCTGGGAGCTGGACCTGAAGAGCAACGCGCTCTACTGGTCGGAAGAGAACTGCCGCATCTTCGAATTCGATCCGGGCAGTTTCGGCATCACTTACCAGACTTTCCTCGACCGTGTGCATCCGGACGACCGGGAGCGGGTGAACCTGGCCTATACCGGTTCGGTGCAGAACAGGAAGCCCTACAGCATCGTTCACCGCCTGCTGTTCCCTGACGGGCGGATCAAGTTCATTCAGGAGTGGTGCGAAACCTATTACGACGAGGCCGGGCAGCCGCTGCGTTCGGTCGGGACGGCGCAGGATATCACCGAACAGCAGATGTTCCATCAGGCCTTGCGCAGGTCGGCGCAGCAGATAGAGGACCTGTACAACCTCGCGCCTTGCGGCTACCACTCGCTGGACGCGAACGGCATCGTCGTCCAGATGAACGATACCGAATTGCAGTGGCTGGGCTATACGCGGGAAGAGATGATAGGCGAGGTCAATTTCGTCGACCTGCTTGCGCCCGGCTCTTGGCAGGTGTTCCGTGACAACTATTCCGGCTTCAAGCAACGCGGTTATGCCCATGACCTGGAATATGAGCTGGTGCGCAAGGACGGTACGACTTTCTTCGTGCTGTTGAGCGCGACGGCGGTGTATGACGATGACGGCGAATACCTGATGAGTCGTTCGACGCTGTTCGACATCAGCGCGCGCAAGCAGGCCGAGGACGAACTGCGCCTGCAGGGCGCTATCCTTTCCCAGATGGAGGAGGGGGTCATCCTGGTGCGCGCCGACAGCGGCACGATAGTCTATGCCAACCCCAAGTTCGAGCAGATGTTCGGCTATGCCACCGGCGAGGCAATCGGGCTGCATGTCAGCAATCTCAACGCACCGACGATGAAGAGTCCGGAAGAGGAGGCGCAGGCGATCATCGCGGCGCTGCAGGCCGGGGGAATGTGGATCGGCGAAATCCACAACCGGAAGAAGGACGGCACGCCCTTCTGGTGCCATGCGGTCGTCTCGACATTCGATCACCATGACTACGGGACGGTCTGGGTGGCCACCCACGAGGACATCACCGCGCGCAAGCAGGCGGAGACCAGGCTGGCGGAAAGCGAGGTGCGTTTCCGCACCATGGCGGACAATGCGCCCATCATGATCTGGATGGCGGATGCGCAAGAGCAGGCAAGCTGCGACGGCTGCAACTACTACAACCAGACATGGTATGCGTTTACCGGCCTGCCCGCCGAGCGGGTGCATAACTGCAGGTGGCAGCGTGTCATCCATGCCGACGACAGGGCGAGCGTCGTCGAAGCCTATCGGGAGGCATTCATGAAGGCGCAGCCGTTCAGCCTCGAATACCGCTTGCGCCGCCACGACGGCGAGTTCCGCTGGGTGAGGGATTCCGGCGTGCCGCGTCTCGCTGCGGAGGGAGAATTCCTCGGCTTCATCGGCACCACCATCGACGTGACGGATCACAAGCTGTTCGACGAGATGCGCGCGGAGATGGAGCATGCCGGAAGGCTCCAGATCGCCGGCGAGATGGTCTCCGGTCTGGCGCACGAGTTGAGCCAGCCGCTGGCCGCTGCGAGCAATTATCTGAGCGCCGGTCTGCGCCAGATGGCGCAAGCCGACTGGGACGGCGAAAAGCTGCGGAAAACGGTATTGCTGGCCCATGCCCAGACCGAAAGGGCGGGGAAGATCATCAACCATCTTAAGGATATGGTGCGCAAACAGCGGCAGGAGCGCGCCATGCTGGATATCAATGCGCTGATCCGGGACACCGTCCATTTCATGGAATACGAGATACGCCAGATACCGGTTTCGGTCATCATGGATTTCTACACCTTGCCGCCGGTGCGGGTGGGCAGGGTCGAGATCGAGCAGGTGCTGATCAACCTGTTCAAGAATGCGATCGAGGCGATGGCCGAAGCGCCGACCAGAGTGTTGCGCATCACCACCCGGCCACTTGAGTCCGGCTTTGTCCTGGTGTCGGTCCTGGATACCGGAAAAGGTCTCGCCCCGGACGCGCTGGACAAGATATTCGATCCGTTCCACAGCTCGAAGATCGGAGGGCTGGGGCTGGGATTGCCGATATGCCGTTCGCTCATCGAAAATCATGGCGGACAAATCTGGGCGGAACGGAATGTCGACGAGGGCGCCGAGTTCAATTTCACTCTTCCTGCAGGAGCAAGCGATGAGCAAGAACACAGGACATAAGCATATCGACCGGGCCATGGTGTTCGTGGTCGACGACGACGACGCCTTGAGCGACTCCATCGCCTGCCTGCTCGAGTCGGCGAATCTTCCCTGCAAGCTGTTCGCCGATGCGAACGCTTTCCTGGAATTCTGCACTCCGCAACATCTGGGGTGCATCCTGCTGGATGTCCGCATGCCGGGCATGGGAGGACTGGAGCTGCAGGATACCTTGAAGGCGAACGGGATCGTGCTTCCGGTTATCGTCATCACCGGCCACGGGGATGTTCCGCTCGCCGTGCGCGCCATGAAGTCGGGGGCGTTCGATTTCCTGCAGAAGCCTTTCAATGCCGAGGCCTTGCTGGAGCGGGTGCATGCCGCACTGGAACAGTTCGAGGGATGCCGCCGGAAGAACCTGAAGCGGGACAGCCTGCGCAGTCATTTCGATGCTTTGAGCGAACGCGAGCGGGAGATCATGGAGTTCGTGGTGGCCGGCGATTCGAGCAAGGTCATCGGCATGAAGCTCGGCATCAGCTCCCGGACGGTGGATATCCACCGTTCCAATATCATGAAAAAACTCAATGTCCCGACCATCGCCGATCTGGTGCGCAAGCGCATGGCGCTGGAGGATGATCAGGCCGATCCGGCATAGGTTCTGTCCCCGTTGGGCATGGCGGTTCTTCCGTCCGCGCAGCGGTTTTGCGCGGGCATCCCCCCCACAGTCTTCCCGGATCGATGGACGGAGTCGCCCGGCTTCCGTTCGCTACGGGCAATCGTGCATTTTGCTGTCGTATCCCCCGCAAACTAGGGTGTGGAGTATCCAGAAAATACAGTCCTTTGCCCAGTGACCGCGAATCACCCCATCGGCTTAAATGCCTCCCAGTCAGACCGTATAGCCAGGAAGCGACCCCATTGCAGGGTGCGGCGTCGTTTTATTTTCTCAATCGCAGCGCAAGTTCAGGAGAACCCAACAATGAAATCAGTAGACGCAGTAGGCTCGAATCGCACGCCGTTGTTCCGCTTGAGTGTCCTGAGCGCCGCGATCGGCAGCATGTTCGCAACGGGGGCTTGGGCGGTGGTGCAGACGGGACCGATCGATCCGGTCCTGGTGCAGGTGCCCAAGTATGTCATCCCGCTGGTCATTCCGCCCGAGATGCCCAAGAACAAATGGCCGACGCAGGCCTGCCCGCCCGGGACGCAGTGTCCCCCGACGACATACAATATCGCGCAGCGCCAGTTCAAGCAGCAGATATTGCCGGGCGGCATCTGGAATGCGCTGAACGGCCGCATCGACGCTTTCGGCGCGACGACCGTCTGGGGCTACGGCTCGGCGCGAGACCCGATCCCGATGGGCTTTACGCTGAACGGGGTGCAGGTGCAGCCTCCCGGCGTCGCGCCGGTGCCCGCAACGCAGTCCTCGTTCAACTACCCGTCCTTCACGATAGAGAACCAGGCGCAGCGCGTGAGCACTGTGCGCTGGATCAACGAACTTGTCGCGCTGAATCCGCTCACCGGCAAGCCATACTGGTTCGGCGACAAGCGCCGCACCCCGGTGCCGCACCTGACCGCGATCGACCGCACGCTGAGTTTCGCCAACCCCGAACGGATGCCTTGCTCCGATCCGGCCACGGGCGCCATGCTCCCGGGCGCAACGGACTGCCGTCCTTATGTCGATCCCGTGGCTCCGGATGCGCGTCTCAGTCAGTCCTATACCGGGCCGGTGCCTATGGTCATTCACGTGCACGGCGCGGAGACCAGCCCCTATAGCGACGGCTTCACCGAATCATGGTGGCTGCCTTCCGGCGTAGACCCGAAGACACGCGCTCCGCTGAGCGCTACCTATGCCATGCAGGGCAGCCGTTATGATCAGGAACCCGCCTTCCGCACCAACGGATTCCCGGGATCGGCGGTCTATTCGTACGGCAACAGCCAGCCGGCGGCGACCCTGTGGTATCACGACCACACCCTGGGCATGACGGCCAACAACGTCTACGCCGGTCCGGCTGGATTCTGGCTGATCCGCGGCGATTACAAGACGCCGACCGGCACCATCGTCAAGGAAAGGCCGGTCAAGGGCATCCTGCCGGGCTCCGCGCCCTTCGGCCGCCCGACCAACCCGAACAGCCTCTATGGCGGGGTCAAGGGATGCGACCCGAACTTCGATGCGGTGTGCCGCGCCAAGATCCGCGAGATCCCGATCGCCATCCAGGACCGTTCCTTCAACGTGGACGGCTCGCTGTTCTATCCGGATACCCGCGCCTTCTTCGACGGGGGGAATGTCGTGCCCTACCTGCCCGCAGCGAACTCCGACGTGTCGCCCATCCACAATCCGGAGTTCTTCGGCAACATGATGGTGGTTAACGGCACGGTCTGGCCTAAGCTGGACGTTGTGCCGCAGCGTTACCGCCTGCGTTTGCTGGCCGGCGCCAACTCGCGCACCTTCAACCTGTCGTTGTGGGCGATACCGCCCGGCGCGTTGCTGCCCAACCAGAATTCGGCCACCTATCTGGCCGACATCAAGGCGATTCCGGGCGCGAAGGAGCTTCCGTTCTACCAGATCGGCGCAGAGCAGGGCTTCCTGCCCAAGGTCGCCAAGGTGATGACCGGCACCGTCGTATCTTTGCCGGGTGACGGGACGGAGCCTGCCGCCACCTGCACCCTGGGCGCCAATCCTACCGACCCCAATTGCGAACGCGCCCTGCTGATGGGGCCGGCCGAGCGTCCGGACGTGATCGTGGACTTCACCGGGCTGCCGGCCGGCACCAAGGTGCGCATGGTCAACACCGGGCCGGACGTCCCGTTCGGCGGCTTCCCGATCGCCGCGCTTGATCTCGCCAATCCGGGCGGGACCGGCCAGGTCATGGAGTTCAATGTGGTCGCGCCAACGGCCGCGACACCGCCGGATAAAAGCACGCCGCCCGCGCAACTGGTGTTGAGCAGCGAGCCTGCCAATGCCGCGCTGGTGAAGGCGACGCGCCGCGCCTCCATCGTCGAGGAAGATTCGGCGAAGATCTGCGTGACCGTGGACCTGGCCGGCGTCCTGACCGTGGTCGGCTCGTTCACCACTCCGCAGGCCAATATCGCCGCGGCCTGCACGGCGATCAATCCGGCGGCCATTCCCTTCGGGCCGACCGATGCCCTGGTAGGCACCATGATCAACGGCGTACCGCAGTTCCAGCGCTGGATGAATCCGATCACCGAGGCACCGACCATCGGCGATACCGAGATCTGGGAGGTATACAACTACACTGTCGATGCCCACCCGATGCACCTGCATGGCGCGCGTTTCCAGGTGGTCAACCGCGAAGCGCTCGCGGTGAATGCGCTGACCGCTGCGGTTGCGATTCCCGCCGCGCTGACGGGCACCGTGCTGCCGCCCGATGCGACGGAGGCCGGCTACAAGGACACCGTACTCGCGCTGCCCGGCTATGTCACCCGCTTCAAGGCCAGCTTCGAACTTCCCGGCCTCTATGTCTGGCACTGCCATATCGTCGAGCATGAGGACAACGAGATGATGGTGCCGATCTGCATCAAGAACGCCGCGACCGACACGGCATGCACGAACGCTCCCGGCGGGACTGCGTGGCCGATCGCGAACGGGGGACTGGGACTGGCTTACTGACGACTGCAATCGTGCAACCGGCCGCCGGCGATCGCCGGCGGTCGTTTCAACGTTACGGACTCCCTGCCTGTCGGCAGTCGAATTCTTACAGGAGAAGAACATGAGGAACAAAAACTTTCGGCAATCGGTCGCACTTGCTCTGGGCATGTGCGTTTCCGTCTGCGCATGGGCGGCCGGCGATGGATTGAAACTGGAATCCGAAACGAAGATGACGAGTTATGCGCTCGGCTACCAGATTGGCGGCGATTTCCAGCGCCAGAAGATAGACCTGGATGCGGCCGCGGTGCTGCGTGGCATCGACGATGCGCGCTCGGGCGGGACTCCGCTGATGACCGAGCAGGCGATGCGCGACACGCTGATCGCACTCAAGCGCAAGGTCGTGGCACAGGAGCGGGCCGCCATGCCGCAGGCCGGCAAGGAGGATGCCGCGGCGCCGGCCGCGGAGGAGTCGCCCAGAAAAGCCGCGCCCGGCCACGCGCGGCGCGCGGCCGCCAAGGCGAGCGTGGGCGCCACGGAGTTCCTGAAGAAGAACGCTCAAAAGGAAGGCGTGACGACACTGCCGAGCGGACTCCAGTACAGGGTGCTCAAGGACGGCACAGGCAAGCAGCCGCAGGCGATGGACAAGGTGGCACTGGTCTATCGCGGCTCCTTCACCAACGGCAACGAGTTCGGCAACACCGACCAGGACGGCAAGCCCGCGCCGAAGACCTTCCCCATGGATGCGCTGGTGCCCGGCATACGCGAGGCGGTCTCGCACATGAAGGAGGGCGCGCAGTGGCAGGTGTTCGTGCCGCCGGAGCTGGGTTTCAGCGCCAGCACGCCGCTCTACCGCAAGGTCACGGTGTTCGACCTCAAGCTGGTCGCCATCAATCCGTAACACCTCAACACACACGGGAGTCCAGGATCATGCGAAAACTATCAGTATTCATTCTTGTCGTGGCCGGCGTGCTTGGGGCCGGCGGCAGTGCCTCGTGCCTCGCCGCGGCGAATGCGGGTCCGGCGGCGGCCTCTGCGCCGGCTGTCACACCGGTGCAGCCCTCGGAGCGGAAGATGCGCCGCCTGCAGCGCAGCGGGCAGGAGTCGGGCGCGCGCGCATCCAGGAAACAGCAGGTCCAGGTACAGACGGAAGAAACAGCGGCTCCGTCGCAACGCAGCATGCGGCAGAAGCTGAAGGAGGCGAAAAGGAATCAGGAGGCGGCGAAACGCGATCAGGCGCCCGCTTCGGCGTCCGAGTCGTCCGCCCCTGAAACACCCTGATGCCGGCCTCGCGCTTCTCCGGCCCGTCCGGTGGATGGCGTCGTGCGGTGTTCGGCATCGTCGCCGCACTGTTCCTGGCCGGTGCGGCGACGGCGGCTGATGTCGACCCGCTGGTCGAAGCGGGGCGGCGCATCTATGTCGACGGCATCCTCCCCGACGGAACACCACTGAAGGCGATCCGTTTCGACGGCGTCTCGACGGCCGCCGGCGCCGAGGCCGCCTGCGTCAACTGCCACCGTCCCAGCGGTTACGGTTCGATTGAAGGCCGGATACTCGTTCCACCGGTCGCCGGTGCGGTGCTCTTCGCGCCGGGCGTGTTCGCGCCCGCGGCCGGTGGCCGCCCCGCCCCCGTCCGGGCGATCGAGCGATTCCGCACGCGCTCGGCCTATGACGAACAGAAATTGCAGCGCGCGTTGCGCGAAGGCATCGACCCCGACGGCAAGCCGTTGCAGCCGCTGATGGCGCGTTACGATCTCGATGCCTCCGCGGTCAAGGCATTGGCGGCGTACCTGCGCTGGCTTTCGGCGGGGCCGGCTCCCGGCGTCGCGGGAGAAACGCTGCATCTGGGCACGGTGATCACGCCGGATGTGCCGCCGCAGCAGCGCGAGGCGCTGCTGGAGGTGCTGCGCGCCTACGCCGCGATGCGCAAATGGCAGTTGCACGTCTGGCAACTGACGGGAGCGCCGCGGGAGTGGGATGCCCAGCTCGACGAACATTACCGGCGGCAGCCGGTGTTCGCGCTGCTGTCCGGCGCGGGCGCGGCCGAATGGCAGCCGGTCCACCGCTTCTGCGAGCGCCATGCGGTGGCTTGCGTGTTGCCCTCCGTGGAGCTCGCGCCGGATGCCGGTCGCGACAGCCATTCGCTCTATTTTTCTTCCGGCCTTTCCCTCGAGGCGCAACTGCTGGCCCACGAATTGGCCGCGGGCGCGCCGCCGCCGCGGGAACTCTTCCAGGTCGTCGAGGACGATTCCGGCGAACGCGCGGCCAGGCTGCTGGAGCGGGCGCTGGAGCAAGCCGGCAGCCGGATCGCGATGCGCCGGTTGACCTCCAGGCAGTATGCCGGCATGGCGCCGCTTCCGGCGCAGAGCGCCATGGTGTGGTGGCTGCGCCCCGAGCAGATCGCCGGCCTGATCGCCGCCGCACCTGGCGTGCCGCCGTCGATGCAACTCTATCTGTCCGCGTTGCTTGCCCCGCCGGAAGAACTGGTCATCCCCGACGGCTGGAAGCGGTCGCTGCGTTATGTCTCGGTCTATGACCCGCTGTCTGCGCTTCGGACGCAGGCATCCTTGCGACCCTGGCTCAAGCGGCAAGGGATACCGGAGACGAACCTGCGGTTGCGCGCCGATGCTTATGCCGCCTGCTATTTTTTCAACAATGCCGTCACGGCGATGCAACTGCAAGCGGCGCGGGGCATCAGCGGGCCGCTGGGGCGGGAACGCCTGATCGAAACGCTGGAAAACGAGCTGACCCTGTTTCGCGATGACAGCGCGCCTTATTACTGGCAGCTGGGTTCGGGGCCGGGGCAGCATCTTCTGGTCAAGGGCGGCATGCTGTTGCGTCATGCCGGCCCCGGCGACGCGGAGTGGGAAGCATGCACGGCGCGGATCGTGCCGTGAGCGCCGGACCGATTCCGGGGAAGGAACTCCGGCACGGGAGTCGGGTTCGCTCTTTCCGGATTTCCGGTTGGCGAGAAAAATGCCTGTTCGCTTCGATTTTTCTTCGCCCTGTCCGCCATCTGCGGGCGTCGGCCGTTTGCGGGCCGGCGGCTTATGCCGCGATAACCCGCGCCAGTCATGGAATCCCGCGCCGCCCTATGGCCTGCTCGGATTCCGACTAGCCCGCGCCGCCGGTGCGCTTAGGTAACCGCACTTATTGTAAGCCCTCCTGAATTGACCCACGATGCACCACATTCGATGGAGTCGAATGCGCCGCATCGGCAAGGGTGCCGCGGCTTGTATCGCCTCCCGTACGGCGGGGCAAATTCGCGGTTGGCAAGGCATGGAGGAAATATCATGTACCAGGAATCGGTGAAGCAGTTGAGGCGGTCTGTCGGGGTCAGCGTGCGGGGGCGCATCAGCCGGCATGCCGGAAGGCTCGGTAAATACGGTTACGAGTACGGGCTCGGCAGCGGGTTCTGGTGCGAATCGCCGAGCACGCTGCAGCTGATCGCCAACCAGATGCTCTCGATCCAGGAAAATGAGCGGAAACGCATCGCTACGGATCTGCATGACGGGGTCGGGCAGTCGTTGACCATGATCAAGCTGTCCCTGTCGGTGGCGGTGCAGCAACTCGCCACCGGCGCGATCGACGACGCCTCCGAATCGCTGCAGCAGCTGAAGCTCAAAGTCCATGGCGCGCTGGAAGAGGTGCGTCATGCCGCCATGGATTTGCGTCCGCCCATGTTGGACGACCTCGGCCTGCTCCCGACCCTGACGTGGTTCTTCCGCGAGCTCGATACCGCATTCCCGGACATGACCGTGGAGAAGGATTTCGGCATCCCTGAAAGCCGCATCCCGGAGCCGCTCAAGATCACGATCTTCCGCATCGTCCAGGAAGCGACCGGCAATATCGTCAAGTATGCCCATGCCGACCTGATGCGGGTGAAGCTCAGGCAGGCCGACGATACCCTGCATCTGACGATAGAAGACAACGGCGACGGGTTCGATCCGGCGGAAGTGTCCGGCCGCAGCGGTTCGGACCGGGGGCTGGGCCTGTTGAGCATGAAGGAGCGCGCCACGCTTTCCGGCGGGATCTATTCGATGGACACCGCGGTCGGGCAGGGAACACAGATTCGCGTCGCCTGGCAGCTCGATTCGTCGGGTATCTGGTGAGTCGAACGCGGCCGGATCGAATCTTTCTCTTTATTGATCTGCTTGCTTATCGACGCCCCCGGAGGATGGCACGGGCGCTTACTGCGCCCGTTCGTCCGCCCTCAGCGGGAGAGTTCGCCGGAGGACTTGCCATGGGTGTATTGCAAATAGCCGTTCCTCCCCGATTCCTTGATGCTGTGCATCGCGAGGTCCGCATGGCGGAGAAGGTCGTCGGCATTCTCCCCGTCGCCGGGGAAGACGCTGATGCCGATGCTGGCGGTGATGCGCAGTTCATGCCCGCCGGTATTCAACGGCAGGGCGCAGGATTCCAGCAACTTTGCGGCGACATTGCCGGCCGCATCGGGATGGGGGAGGCCGGGCAGGATGACGGTGAATTCGTCGCCGGCCAGCCTGGCGAGGGTGTCCTCCTCTCGCAGGCAGGACTTCATGCGTTTCGTTATGTCGACCAGCACTTCGTCCCCGGTCTTGTGCCCAAACGTGTCGTTGATCTGCTTGAACTGGTCGAGATCGATGAACATCACTGCCAGCATGAGCCTCTCGCGCCGCGCATGGGAGATGGACATGTTCAGGCGGTCCATGAACAGGGGCCGGTTGGGCAGGCCGGTGAGTATGTCGTAGTAGGCCAGATAGTTCAGGCGTTCGAGTATGTATTCCTGGGTATGCGCATCGGAGAAGACGCCGACATAGTGGCTGATCGCCTGCTGGCTGTCCTTGACGGCGCTGATATTCAGCCACTCGGGGAATATCTCGCCGTTCTTGTGCCGGTTCCATATCTCTCCCTGCCATTGTCCGACCTGGTTCAGGGCGTCCCACATGTTCCGGTAAAAATTCCGGTCATGGCGACCGGACTTGAGTATCGCCGGCGTCCGGCCGATGGCCTCGCCGGCGCTGTAACCGGTGGCTCTCTCGAAGGCAGGATTGACCGAGCGGATGATGCTGCGCGCGTCGGTGATCATGATGCTTTCGGCCGCACTTTCGATAATGCTTGTGGTCAGGCTGTTTGCCATGTTCAGTCGCCAGCGCATTTCGGCCAGGTTGAACTTCAGGGCGTCGAACTCGAATTGCTGCGCCGGCAACTCGACACGGAATTGCGTCGGGTCGGAGGTTATTCTGTTGATCATGTTCATCGCGTCTTCCCTTCCGTCAATGCGTATTGCACGGGAACAACTCTAGCGCCGCGGGAATGGTCGCACCAATCAGCAAATGACTTAATTCTCGTGTCGAGGAAGCTGTAGTGACCGGGGAATATTTGCTGTGTCGCAGGTCCATGGAGCGGGTGCCTGATTCTGCTCCTGTGCAAATACTGTTTTGCGCGTACGCAAATACAGTCAGTCGCCCAGAGAAAGTTTGCGCGGCCCGCATTAAGGTGAGGCCTGTATGAAATTCTCTCGATGGAGTACGCCGCAAATGAAAAATAAACATTTATTGAATGGCTATGCAGGTGCGCTTCCCGGAACGAGTACGGGATTCACGCTGCTCGAACTGCTGGTGGTCATGGTGATCATCGGATTGCTTTCCGGATATGTGGGGCCGAAATATTTTTCCCAGATAGGCAAGTCGGAGATCAAGACGGCGCATGCGCAGGCCGATGCGCTGGGCAAGGCGCTGGACCAGTTCCGCATCGACACCGGGCACTACCCAAGTATGGATGAGGGGCTGGCGGCGCTGGTCACGCGTCCGGTCAACGAGCCGGGCTGGGATGGGCCCTACCTGAGCAAAGGCCTGCCGCCCGATCCATGGGGCAACCCGTATCTGTTCAAGTATCCGGGTGAGCACGGGGAATACGACCTCATCTCGCTCGGAAAAGACGGAAAACCCGGCGGCGAGGGTGCTGCGGCCGACATAGTCAACTGGTAGGCGGGGTGCGGCAGGCAAGCCTGCCGCCGATTTCCCAACGATCCAATAGCGGAGTGTTTATGCAATACGAAGTGAGAGTGTTGCGCGGCAATGCGGGATTGATGTCGGTCATGCTGGAAGCGACCGATGTCAACGATGCCCGGGCCCAGGCGACTGCCCAGGGCTATACATTCATCGCCGCCAAGGCTATCCGGCAATGGTTGCCGTCGCGGTCGTGGCAGAAGGGCGGGTTCCCCCTGGTGCTGTTCAGCCAGGAGCTGGTCGCCTTGCTGGATGCCGGGCTGTCGCTGGTCGAGGCGCTCGAGGCATTGAACGAAAAAGAAGAGCGGCCCGAGATCAGGAAGACGCTGACCCGGATCATTTCGTTGCTGTATGAAGGCCATCCGCTCTCGTATGCGCTGGAGCAGTCTCCCGACGATTTTCCCGCGCTCTATGTGGCGACGGTGCGCGCCAGCGAGAGAACCGGTTCGCTCGCCGAGGTCCTGTCGCGCTATATCGTCTACCAGACGCAAATGGACGGCGTCAGGCGCAAGATCGTCACCTCTTCGATCTATCCGGTGATCCTCGCCGTCGTGGGGGGAACGGTGATCCTGTTCCTGATGCTGTTTGTCGTGCCCCGTTTCAGCCATATCTACGAAGACCTCGGCCACGACCTGCCGCTCATGTCGCGCCTGATGATGCTCTGGGGACATTTCCTGGACGAACACTGGAAGTCGTTCACGGCGGTCGTGGCCATGCTGTTCGCGGGGCTGGTGTTCGCCGCCGCCCAGCCGGCCTGCCGGGAGTGGGCTGTGAAGAAGCTGTGGGAGATCCCGGTGCTCGGCAGGCGGCTGCATCTGTACCAGACGTCGCGTTTCTACCGCTCGCTGGGGATGCTGCTGCGGGGCGGCATGCCGATCATGCCGGCATTGCAACTGGTGGGCGGACTGCTGCAGGCATCGGTGCGCGAACGCCTGACGCTGGCCTCGACCCGTATCCGGGAAGGCGCCCCCATCTCGCGCGCCATGGACGAATACGGGCTCGCCACGCCCTTGGCGTCGCGGCTGCTGCTGGTCGGCGAGCGCACCGGCCGGATGGGCGAGATGATGGAACGCATCGCCGCTTTCTACGAGGACGAAACGGCGCGATGGGTCGAGCGGTTCATCAAGATGTTCGAGCCGCTGCTGATGGCGTTCGTCGGGCTGGTCATCGGCCTGGTCGTGGTGCTGATGTATTTCCCGATCTTCGAACTGGCAGGGAGCATCGAATGAACCAGATGGTCTTTTGCGATACCTCCGCCGATCCGCTCTTCTCGCCGCAGCATGTCCGCGCCGCGCGCGTCATCGCCGCGCAGGGCGGACGCAGCGTGGTCGAGGTGCTGGAAGCGCAGGCGGGCATGGACGCGAAGACCTTCGTCCGCGCGCTGGGCGAGACGCTCCATTACCGTGTGTTCGGAATGGACGACCTGAACGGACTGGCGCCCGCATTCGATATCCTGCCATTCGCCGAGGCGCTGGAGCGCGGGTGTATCGCACTCAGGAACGACGACGGCGGGGTGATCGTCGCCATGACGGATCCGTTCGATGCCAGCCTCCATGCCTGGGCGGAGCAGCGCTTCTCCGCCGATCCGGACTGGAGGCTGGTCCACAGCGCCGATGTCGCGGCGTATCTGGCGCATTACGAGGAATCGCTGAATGCGATGGATAGCCTGCAGCCGATCGCGGGCAAGCTGGCGGCGTCCGACGAGGATGTGGAGGAGTTGTCGATCAAGACCATCAGCGAGGATGTCAGCCCGGTCATCAAGCTGGTCCACTCGACGATATACGACGCGCTGAAGGCCGAAGCCAGCGACATTCACCTGGAGACCGCGGCGTCGGGACTGAACATCAAATACCGCATCGACGGCGTGTTGACCGCGGTCGGTTCGGTGGGGGGGCAGGAGATGGCGGAGCAGGTCATCTCCCGCATCAAGGTCATCTCGGCGCTGGACATCGCCGAACGGCGCATCCCGCAGGACGGTCGTTTCAAGGTGTCGATGAACCGGCATGAGGTGGACCTGCGCGTGTCCATCATGCCCAGCATATTCGGGGAGGACGCCGTGCTGCGCGTCCTCGACAAGCAGGCGCTGTCCGACCAGATGAAGGGGCTGCGCCTGGATTACCTGGGCTTCGACGAAGCCTCCATGGCCACGATGCGGCGTCTCTCCAGCGAGCCTTACGGAATGGTGCTGGTCACCGGCCCGACCGGAAGCGGCAAGACGACGACGCTGTACGCCGCGATCTCGGAGATCAACCACGGGCAGGACAAGATCATCACCATCGAAGACCCGGTCGAGTACCAGTTGCCCGGCGTGCTGCAGATCCCCGTCAACGAGAAGAAGGGGCTCACCTTCGAGCGCGGCCTGCGCTCCATCCTGCGCCACGACCCGGACAAGATCATGGTGGGCGAGATCCGCGATCCGGAGACCGCGCAGATCGCCGTGCAATCGGCGCTGACCGGGCATCTGGTGTTCACCACCGTGCATGCCAACAACGTGTTCGACGTCATCGGCCGCTTCATGCACATGGGGGTCGATCCCTACAGTTTCGTCTCGGCCCTGAACGGCATCCTGGCCCAGCGCCTGGTCCGCGTGAACTGTCCGCACTGTGTGGCGGACGACCATCCGGACGAGGCGTTGCTGAGGGAATCCGGGGTCAGCCCGGCCGAAGCCGGCGCCGCCACGTTCCGCACCGGGCGCGGCTGCGGGCAATGCCGCGGCACCGGGTTCAAGGGGCGCAAGGCCATCGCCGAGATCCTCTACCTGAACGACGAGATACGCGAACTCATCATCGCCAGACAGCCGGTCCGGCTGGTTCGCGAAGCCGCAAAGCGCAACGGCACCCGATTGTTGCGCGAGGGCGCGCTGGAGCTGGTGTTCAAGGGTGAATCAACGCTACAGGAGATCAATCGTGTCACTTTCGTTGCGTGATGAATTGCGGGTGGTGCTGAGCCCGGAACAGCTGCTGCTGGTCCGCATCGGCAGGTCTTTCACCTGGCGCGGGCTGACGCAGCGTGTGCTCGACAAGAGATCGATCCCCTGCGCCGCCGCGGAGGACGAAACCCTGCCGTGGAGCGAGGCGGTCAGGACGCTGGAAGCGGAATTGCCGGAACTGGCGAAGCGCACCGCCGTTGCGACCGTGGTGTTGTCGAACCATTTCGTGCATTACGCCATGGTTCCATGGAGCGAAGCGCCGATGGACGACGAGGAAGAGGCTGCCTATGCGCGGCATTTCTTCCGGAAGCTGTACGGTTCCGCAGCCGAGACGTGGGAGTTGCGGCTGAATCCGGACCGGGTCGGTGCGCCGCAGCTCGCCTGCGCGGTGGACAGCCGCTTGACGGACTCGGTGCGGGCATCGTTCGCCGCCGCGGGAATCGGGCTGCGCTCGATGCAGCCCCACCTGATGGTGGCATACAACAGCTGTCGGACCCGGCTGCAGAAAAGCAGCGCGTGGTTCGTGCTGTTCGAGGCGGGCAACCTTTGCCTGACGCTGCTGCGCCACGGCGGGTTGGGCAGCGTGCGCACGCTGCGCGCCGGCGACGACTGGTACGAAACATTGCCGCGTCTGCTGGAGCGGGAGGCGTACCTGACCGACGAGGATGCGGGGACGGACGAGGTGCTGCTGTGGGCTCCAGAACTCGATGCATCGACCCTGCCGGAGAGCCCGGGGTGGAAGATGAATGTGTTGCACCCGCCGGTACGGCCGAGCCTGATGGCGGACTACGACCGGCGCTTTGCCGTCGCGATGAGCGTGTGAACCATGATCCTGGAAACCTCAGTTGACCGCTCCACTTGGTACGCATGATGTTGAACATGAAAATGAACATGAAAATATTTTTTGAATTATCCACGCTCACCGTTTGGGTGAGTCGCTACGGGAGGATTCCGGGATGACTGCCCTGTGGTTGGATTATCAGCGGAACCGTCCCTTTCACTGGGCGGGGCCGCTATTGCTGGTGCTGGTGCTGGCGGCTGTGATCGCGGCCGTCGTTTATTACGTCGAGTTGAGCGACAAGGCGACCGGCTGGGAGGACAAGCTGGCGCGGATCGAGCACGACCATGGCTCGCGGCCGGCCGCCGGGGCGGATAGCCGCGGCGGCGCGGAAACGTCACTGGAAGTGACGCATGCCAACGAAGTGCTGCACCGGCTTTCCCTGCCCTGGGAGCTGCTGTTCAGGACGGTGGAGTCGGCCGCCGGCGATGGCGTCACCCTGCTTGCGCTGGAGCCGGACATGGAAAAACGGGTGGTGAAGATCAGCGGCGAGGCCAAGGATTTTTCGGCGATGCTGAACTACATCACGCAACTGGAGGCGAAGACGGTGTTCGGCCCGGTTTACCTGCAGAGCCACGAGGTTCAGCAGCAGGATCCCAACCGGCCCGTGCGCTTCGCGTTGCTTGTCGTCTGGCGGGGGAAATCATGATCCTAGAAACCTCAGTTGATCGCTCCACTTGGTACGCAGGATGTTGAACATGAAAATATTTTTTGATTTATCCACGCTCACCGTTTGGGTGAGTCGCTACCCGAGGACTCCAGGATGATGCTCATCGCGCGCGAATGGTGGGGGGCGGCATCGGTCCGGTGCGCCCGGCTGTGCGGTTTTTCCCCGCAGGTGTCGCTGCGGGGATGGCTGTACTGGGCGGTCAGGCGCATGTCGCTCGTGCTGGGCAAGCCCGGCGTATTGGCCATCGGCATGCTGGTCGTTCTTCCTCCTTTCTATTTCTCGGCGATCGTTCCGGCGCAGGAGCGTCTGGATGCGGCGCGGCACGGCGCGCTCACGTTGAGCGAACAAGCCGGCAAGCCGTCGGGCGGCATCCGGCGCGCGCCGGGCGCGCAACTCGCCGAGTTCTACCGGCATTTTCCGGCAGAGCGCGATGCGCCGCAGTGGCTGGAGAAGCTGGAGGCATTGGCCGCAAAGAACGGACTCAACCTGAACGAGGGCGAATACAAGGCGACGCCCGACAAGGTGGGGCGGCTGGTGCGCCTGCAGATAATGCTGCCGGTGACGGGCGAATACCAGCAGATACGCGGCTTTCTCATTGCGTTGCCTGCGGAGATCCCCGCGATCGCGCTGGAGAATGTGAGTTTCGTGCGCCAGACCATCGTCGAACCGACGGTGGCGGCGCAGATCAGGCTGGTGCTTTATCTGGAGCGGGCATCATGAAGCTGCTCCCGCGCAATGCCGGCAAGTGGATCGTGCCCGCCATCGTCGTGGCGGCCATCGTTGCGGCCGCGCCATCCGATCAGGGCGACATGGCAGCGGCGGTGAGCAAGGCCGGGCGGATCCAGACCGCAGCCGCCGCGCCGGCGCGCGCCGCGCAACGGCCGTCGGAACCGGCCAGCGTGGAAATGGCCAGCCTGGCGCAGTCGGAGCCGGAAGCCGTTGCGGAGATCGGCAATATTTTCGGCGTCACTTCCTGGTATGTGCCGCCGCCTCCTCCTCCGCCGGCACCGCCGCCTCCGCCGCCGGTGCCGACCGCCCCGCCGCTGCCCTTCACCTATCTGGGAAGCTATGAGGATGCACCGACGCAGCTGACCATCCTGGTCAAAGGCGAGCGGATTTATACCGTCGCCGCGGGGGATGTCATCGACGGCACCTATCGCGTCGATCGGGTCGTGCCGGGCATGGTGGAGTTGACCTATCTTCCGCTGAACATCAAACAGATGCTCAGCACCGGCGGAGCTTTATGAATGACACTTTTTTCAATTTGCAGGGGGCGGATCATGCACGGATATAGTCTGGGATTAAGGCGCGCTGTCGTGTTGCTCTTGCTGGTCGCGGCGACGGTAGCGGGCTGTGCCGGACAGAAGCTGCACCGGGAGGGGCTGGCGCTGATGGAGCAGGGGCGCACGGAAGAGGGGCTGGTGAAGCTGGAACAAGCAAGCAAGGCCGATCCGGAGAACCTTTCCTATCGCGCGATCTGGCTGCGCAAGCGCGAGCAGACCGCCAACAGGCTGGCGGCGGCGGCGGGCAGCGAACGCGTCTCCGGTAATCTTGACACCGCACAGGCGATCTACGAGCGCGTGCTCAAGATCGATCCGGAAAACGGCAGGGCGAAGCTGGGGCTTGAAGAGCTGGCATCGGACAGGCGCCACGCGGCCATGGTCGAAGAGGCGCGCGGCCTGATCCAGAAGGGCGAGGCGGAGGCCGCGCGGAACGTGCTGAAACCGGTGCTCCTCGAAAATCCGAGACACGGGCAAGCCGTGCTCCTGCAGCGCCAGATCGACGAGCAGGCGGCCAAGGCGCTGATGGTGGAGCCGACCCTCAAGCCGCAGTTCAGGAAGCCGATCACCCTGCAATTCCGCGATGCCAATCTGAAGATGGTGCTGGAAGCGTTGTCGCGCACCAGCGGCATCAATGTGTTGCTGGACAAGGATGTCAAACCCGATATCAGGATTTCGATCTTCGTGAAGGACGTTTCGGTGGAGGACGCGATCGACCTGATCCTGCTGCAGAGTCAGCTGGAGTTGAAGATCATCAGCGACAACACGGTGTTCATCTATCCGAATACGCCGGCCAAGCTCAAGGACTACCAGGATCTCAAGATCCGTAGCTTCCATCTGACCAATGCCGATCCGAAGCAGATGCTGACGATGATCAAGACCCTGCTGAAGACCAAGGACATCTTCGTCCACGAGAAGACCAATTCGCTGGTGATGCGGGACACGCCCGAAGCCGTCCGCCTGGCCGAGAAGATGGTTGCGGACCAGGATATCGCCGATCCGGAAGTCATGCTGGAAGTGGAAGTGCTCGAGATCAGCCGCTCCCGCCTGTCCGAGCTCGGCATCAAGTATCCCAACCAGATCGGGTTCACCGCCCTGGCGGCTGGCGGCGCTGCGGCATTGCCGACGGTCAACGATCTGCGCAACCTGAACGGCGCGAGCATCGCCACCAGCCCGGCGCTGAATGTCACGCTCAACATGCTGCTCCAGGACGGCGACAGCAACCTGCTGGCCAGCCCGCGCATCCGGGCGCGCAACCGCGAGAAGGCGAAGATCATGATCGGCGACCGTGTGCCGGTTATCACCAACGCGGTGACGCCGGTGACGACCGGCTCCCCTGTGATCACCGGCAACGTCCAGTACCTGGACGTCGGCCTGAAGCTGGAGGTCGAGCCGGAGGTGCATATGGACAACGAGGTTTCCATCAAGGTCAGCATGGAAGTCAGTTCCATCGTCAAGGAGGTGCTGAATGCCGTATCGGGGACGCTGGCCTACCAGGTCGGGACGCGCAACACCTCGACCGTTCTGCGCCTCAAGGACGGGGAAACCCAGATACTGGCCGGCCTGATCAACGACGAGGACAGGAACACCGCGAGCAAGGTACCGGGAATAGGAGATCTGCCGTTGGTCGGTCGCCTGTTCTCCAGCCACAGGGATAACGGCAGCAAGACCGAGATCGTTCTTTCCATCACGCCGCGTGTCGTGGGAAATCACCGCTATCCGGATGCGCGCGAGGTCGAATACTGGTCCGGCACCGAATCGAATCTGCGCAGCGATCTGCTGAACATGAAGCCGACCAGCGCTGTCATGGTCGGCCCCGCGGGGGCCGCATCCCCGGCGATACCGGCGGTGCGTCCGCAGCCGGCTGCAGTGAATCCGGCTGCAGTGAATCCGGCTGCGGCGGGGAGTCCGGTTGCCGCAGGGAATCCTGTCGCCTCAGCCCAGCCGCAGGCTTTCTCATGGCAGGGGCCCAGTCAGGCCAAGGTCGGCGACAGGATCAGCCTGACGCTCAACGCTCCGGCGCAGCAGGGGGCGAGCGGTCTCGGCTTCCTGGTCGGTTTCGATCCGACCGTGCTGAAGGCCGCCGATGTCACCGAAGGCAACTGGCTGAAACGCGGCGATGTGCCGCCGGTCTTCTCCAAGTCGATAGACCAGGCCAGTGGCCAGATCCGGGTGGACATGAAGGGCACGTCTGCCGGCGACAGCGGCAGCGTCGTCACGCTGATGTTCGAAGTGACGGCACCCACGGCCCAGTCTCCGGTGATGGTCAGCGGCGTCAACTTGTCCGGCAGCGGCGGCGAGACGCTGGCGCTTGCGGCGCCCGCGCCCCATTTCATCGCGGTCACGCAATGATGGAAGCGCGCGCCCGGGGCTACACCCTGATCGAATTGCTCGTCTCCGTGGCGATCATCGGGCTGCTGGCGACCGTGGTGTTGCCGATGACCGAGCTGGCGGTGCAGCGCAACAAGGAGCGCGATCTGCACCAGGCCCTGCGGGAGATACGCGCCGGGCTGGATGCATACAAGCAGGCGGTTGACGAGGGGCGCGTCGTCCAGTCGGTGGTCAAGTCGGGCTATCCCGCGACGCTGAAAGTGCTGGTCGACGGCGAACCCGATGCCGGCAGTCCGGATGGCAAGGCCAGGATCTACTTTCTGCGGCGCATCCCGCGCGATCCGATGAACACCGATCCGGACATCCCGGACGAGGCGACCTGGGGCAAACGCAGTTATGAAAGCCCGGCCGATGCGCCGGCTGAAGGCGAGGATGTGTTCGACGTGTATTCCATGTCTGCCGGCATCGGGCTGAATGGCGTGCCGTACAGGAACTGGTGAGAGGCGAGAACGAATGAATGGAAATGCGAAAAAAGGATTCACCCTGATCGAGTTGCTGGTGGTCATGGCGATTATTGCGACGTTGCTGACGATCGCGGTGCCCCGCTATTTCAACAGCGTGGAGAAATCCAGGGAGGCGGTGCTGCACCAGAATCTCGCGCTGACCCGGGAGATGCTGGACAAATATTACGGGGACAACGGCAAGTATCCGGACAGCCTGGAGGAGTTGGTCAGCAAGAAGTACCTGCGCAGCCTGCCCTCCGATCCGTTTACCGGCAGTTCCACCGCGTGGCTGATCATCCCGCCGGACTCCCCGGAGAAGGGCGGCGTGTCCGATATCAGGAGCAGCGCGCCCGGCAACGCGCGTGACGGCTCGGCCTACAAGGATTGGTGATGCGATTTTTTCCGAACGGCTTTGAATCGCGAAGAGGGCGCCGGCAGGCACGGAAAAGCCGGGCGGGCGGATTCACTTATATGGGGCTGATCATCATGATCGTCATCATGGGCATGCTGCTGATGACGACCGGCGAGGTCTGGCGCACCGCGCAGCAGCGCGAGAAGGAACGCGAATTGCTGTTCGTCGGGAGCCAGTTCCGGCTAGCCATCGACAGGTATTACGAGCATGCCCAGGGACAGGCGCAGCGCTACCCGGCGACACTGGAAGCCATGCTCAAGGATCCGCGCTATCCCTCGACGCAGCGATATTTGCGCAAGATATACCGGGACCCCGTCGGCGGAAGCGAGAACTGGGGATTGGTCAGGGGGCCGAACGGGGAGATTATTGGCGTGCATAGCCTGTCCGGGGATGAGCCGCTCAAGAAGGACGGCTTCAGCCTCGCCGACCAGAGTTTCAAGGGCAAGACCAGGTATTCGGATTGGGTGTTCATGCATGTGCCCGGCCAAGGCCAGACAGGATCGTCGCAGCAGCAGTGACATAGGGTTAATCAATTCTAACGGAGGTAAAAATGATCGGAAAAAAGCGCATATTCGTCGTCGAAGACCACACCCTGCTGAGGGCGGGCCTCAAAGCCCTGCTGGCGCAGGATCCCGAGCTGGAGATCGTCGGGGAGGCCGATAATGGCCGCGACGCCGTCCAGATGATCGGGACGCTGTCCCCCGATATCGTCCTGACCGACCTGTCCATGCCGGGCATGAACGGCATCGAGGCGATCGTGGATATCAAGCGGCGTTTCCCGTCGACGCGCGTGCTGGTGCTGACCGTGCACAAGACCGACGAATATATCCACGAAAGCCTGCGGGCAGGGGCAGACGGCTATATCCTGAAAGATGCGTCGCATGACGAATTGCGCATCGCGATCCGCAGCGTGCTGAGCGGCAAGACCTACCTGAGCCCGGACATCTCGTCCAAGGTGATTAACGGCTACCTCGGCACGGACAATGCCAACACACCTTCCAGTCCGTGGGACACGCTGACCCACCGCGAGCGGGAAGTACTGAAGCTGGTGGCAGAAGGCCATCCGAACAAATTCATCGCAGATTATTTCTGCCTGAGCATCAAGACGGTGGAGAAGCACCGTTCCAACCTGATGAAGAAGCTGGACCTGCACAATGCCTCGACGCTCACCGCCTATGCGATAGAGAGGGGGCTGATCTCCACGTAGGGATCGCCGCTTCTTTATCCGCGAAAAACACGAAGTGGGGTAAGCAGGCATTCCGCCACAAGGCGGAAGCTCGCAAAGTCACGAAACCATCCGTTCGTGTTTTTCGTGTTTTTTGTGGACAGGTTGGGTTTCCCGTTTTTGGTCTTTCGCCTCCGGCCCCGTTTCTCGGGCCGTTTCAGTTTGTTCCCTCACCGCATGCCCACGACGAATGGAGTGTGACCCACTCCGAACTACTCTGGGCGGTCGAGAACGTTCCTCCCGACAGGGACGTGCGTTCCCGCATCTCGGCAAAACGGAGTTGCGGATGGGCGCCGTGATCGAGCCGGGAGAGCGCACCCGTCCCTGGCACCATGGTCGGCGTGTCGCCGATGACCAGATGGATCATGCCGTCTGCCGGGTACAGCAGAAAGCTGATCTGGTCGGTCTTCGAGTATTTCGCGATGTTCTTGAATGCGGACTCGATGATGCGGTACATCTCTATCTTCAGTTGCGCGGGGATCATGTTTTCGGGCAGCGAAATATCGCGCTGGATGCGGATCTCCGGGTGCCGGAGTTCGAATTCCCGGCAGAACCAGTTGATGGTCGGCAGCAGGCCGAGGTCGTCCAGGCTGGAAGGCCGCAACTCGGTCGCAATGGTGCGGACTTCCTGGATGGCATGCTGCAGCACCGGAACGATGGATTCCATGGATGGCGAGCTTTTTCTGGCTGTCCTGCCTTTGCCGCTCTCCACATTGGCCTTGATCGCGCTCAGCGTCTGCGCCAGTCCCTCGTGCAACTCGGTTGCGATCTGTTTCTTCCGGGACTCCTCGCCTTTCAGCAGTCCCTTGGACAGCGCCTCCAGGCTTGCGGTCCTTTCCAGGAAGGTTTCCTGTTGCGCGGTGATGATGTTCCTCGCATGCCGCACAACAAAGAATAGTATCCCGTACAGCGCTGCCAGGATGATCTCGGCGCCCGTCAGGATATTGGACAGTATCCCGTCGCTTTCTTCCAGCAGGTGCCTTGTGTCGGCATGGGTCTCGAATACCCCGATCACCTCTCCGGAGGCGCTTCCGCGGATCGGCGTGTAGGTCCGCATCAGGCTGTTTGCCGAGGTTCTCTCCTTGAGGTGGCCGAAGGCGTCCTGGAAGATCATGGTGCCGGAGGCGCGGCCGCCGAGCGCCGCCATAAAGGCGGGAGTGTGGGGTTGGGTGGAAATGGTTCGGACCGGATGGGTCGAGAACACCAGCAGGCCGTTGCGATCGTAGATGGCAATCCTGTTCAGTGTCGTGTCCCGCGTCATTCTGTGTATGTGCGAGGCAAGCCCGGCAGGCAGTTCCCGCGAGCCGGCGCCGGCTTCGGGAGAGAGGCTGGTCTCGAGCTCGGGGGCGACGGAACTCAGGACGGTCTGTGCCAGCGACAGGTTGCTGGTCTGCGCCAGATGCTCGATCCAGTGCATCGTCACCTGCCGGTAGAAAACGGTCAGGAGCACGGCGGTGAGAAAAATGACGATGAAGCTGCTCGCCGAATAGAAGCGCAGTAGTTTGAACATGTCGGTCCCGTTGTACGCAGGTGTCTGGGTGGGGCTACTTTGCCGCACATTGCATGGATCACCAACCCCGGATTTACTGTCTTCACTGTATTGAGACGAAAAAAAAATGCGCCTAACCTGCGAATGCAAAAACGGGGATCATCCATTCGCACGGAGGCTTGATGAATGCAGCGGGATATATCCATAAACTGTCGTCGGGCGCTTTCGTCCTGCTGGCGATGTCGTGCGTGCTGCAGCCCGCGCTGGCGAACATCTACGCCTATACCGGTAACGACGGCACGGTGAACCTGAGCAATGTGCCCGCCGACGACAACTACACCATGCTGATCCCGGATCCGGCGGAACGTTCCGTCACAGCGGACAGGCTCCCTTCGTCCATCGCCAGCAAGGCGCAGTATGACAAGGTCGTCGAAGAGATCGCGAGAACCTACGGCCTGGACAGTGCATTGCTGCATGCCGTGATCTCGGTTGAGTCGCAATATCGGCCGCATGCCGTTTCACCAAAGGGGGCGGCGGGTCTGATGCAGCTCATGCCGCTCACCGCCCGGCACTATGGCGTGGCAAACCCTCTCGATCCCGTGCAGAACCTGCACGGCGGCGCCAAATATCTCAGTTATCTGCTGAAGCAGTTCGACAACGATGTCAGTCTGGCGCTGGCCGCCTATAACGCGGGCGAGACCGCTGTCGCCAAATATGGCAACCGTATCCCGCCGTATCGGGAGACGACGAAATATGTGCCGCGCGTGCTCGGGTTCTACCGGAAGTATCAGGCGAAATCGCTTTAGAAAAACGTTGCGCGTTCGCGGTGGACGTGTCCGCCGTTACAGCGCGATGTCCATGTTGCTGAGGCGGAAGTAACCGTTCTCTTCGCTCGAGAGACAGAACCCCCAGCCGCTCAATATCGACCAGACCTCGGGACCGTATTTCGCGAGATTCTCCGGACGTATCCATTCGCGTCCGTCCTGGTTCCTGTTGTCGGTGTAGTGGCATTGATAGTTGCGGCAGAAGGCCCTGATCGCGTTCGGAGTCGCGCCCAGTTCCTGTGCGAACCGTCCTTCCCAGCTGAGCTGCGGGGTGTCCTGATGGCGCAGCGGTATGGATTGGCGCGAAACGTCCACGCCCTGGTTGACGCTCGTCACGCTTAGCGCGCCGATCTCGGCCCATCCCTTGCTCAGGTAGAACTGGGGAGTGCCCTGCTTCAGGTCGTAGAGATAGGCCACGTTGTTGTCGCGATTGAACTCCACCACGTGATGATGCGCGAACTGCATGATGCAGGCATGCACGTCGTGGCGGTCTTCTCCCAGTTTGGCGATGAGTCCTTTCGCCGCGCGGCGGAATTTGTAGAGCTCCATATCGTCTGCATCGAAGGCGTCGCGGCCCAGTGCGAAGTACATGCCGGTCAGGTCTTCGCTGTAGAGCTTCCAGAAGTTGAGGCGCCGCGACAGTTTTTTGTCGTCGTTGCTAAGCCGGTTGAAGAATCCGGACAGCAGGTGGCGTTTGAGCCAGTATCCCAGCATCTGGCTGGCTTCCTTGCTGCATTGCCACTGGTGGCTGTTCTCCGGCAGCCAGGGGTTGCCCCAGCGTGCGATGGCAAAGTCTCGGAGCGGGGCGCTGACCTTGCGGTTGCGGCATTGCGCGTAGCGGTTCAGCAGGATGGTCAGGCCGGCATCGGCATACAGGCGGTAGTCGTGCAGCAACAGCAGGATGCTGTCGAGATGGTCCTTGAACTCGGCATCGTCCATGCTTTCGACGGTCTTGATCGGAGTCATGACCATCTGCCGCACCAGCCAGGAGTCCGTGCCGATTTCGAGGCGCTCGCGCAGTTCGTCGAATATCGACCAGTCTCCCTCGAACACCAGTTGTTCGTAAGGGCGACAGGGATCTGTGCCCAGCAGGTTGGAGTGCTGGTTCAATGCGGCGATCCAGTCCGGCGTGTAGCCGCGCGTCCCGAGCAGGGCGAGATGCCTGCTCAGGAACGCTCGCAGTTTTTCCCAGTTGCTGCGCCCGGATGGTGTGGCGTTCGACGCATGGGGGTCGTAGGCGAAGTAACAGTTCAGCAGGCCGCGATAGAGTTTGCGCAACGAGGCAGGGCGATTGCCGTATCTCTCCGCGTAGAGCAGCAGCTGTTCGAACGGCTCGCGGTTGTCGATCAGGCGGTAGCCGCCGTCCAGCACCTGTGTGCAGCCGTAGCAGACCAGGCGTATCTGGCGCAGGCCCTTGAGGTAGTTGTTCTCGCGGTAGGCGCTCAGTGCCTCTTCTATCGTACCGGACCGGGAGTCCTCGATCTTTGCCGTGCCGCCTATCCATTCTTCCAGTTTGGCGCGCTCGTTGAGCATCTGCACCGCATCGCCGGGGCGCAGCCTGGCAAGCGCGACCCGGTTGAGGTTGGACAGCGTTCGCTGCAGACGTGAAAGCACCGTCATTCTAAAAAACCAGGCTCCATCCGAGGACAAGTGTTTTCTGCGGGTTCATGCGTTTAGATTCGGCAACTACCGAAGTTCCCGCGCGGGATTTCGTTGAGGGCAGGGCGCGCTTCGTTCAGCTGGAAGAATTCCATGCGCAGTTCGATGCGGCGGCTTTCTTCCAGCGAGGCTTTGGCGGAGTTGAAGGAGTAGCCGCCGACCAGGAACAGGTCGCGCACCTGTTCCTGTTCCTCCGGGCTCAGTCGGTGCTGCTGGGTCGGCTGCGGGGAGAGCAGCACGCACAGCACGCGCTGGCTGCGCTGCAGACTGAGGTTCAGGTTCAGCAGGTAGTCGCCGCGCTGGTCGGAATAGCCTTCGGCGACGATGCGCTTGATCCACTTCTGGCCGAGTTGCTCGCGCGATATGGACAAAACCTCGGAGACGAACTGACTCAGATACTGGGCCTGTTCGCCGGAGAGATTGGAGCTCCCGGTGTCGAAACGGGCGCGGTCGCCGAAGTCGATCACGTTGCGGTTCTTGTCGATGGAGATGCCCGGATAGCGCTCGGCGGCTTTCTCGATCTTGTTCAGCAGTTCGTCGATTTCCTTTTCACGTTCCGCCTTTGCCTGGTCGGTTGCCGAGACCTCGTTGGTGATCGCCAGCAGCGCGACGCTCATCACCAGCAGGAACATCACCATCAGCGCCGTCATCAGGTCGGCGAACGAGATCCAGAACGGCTTCTCGCCTTCCTCTTTGCTGCGGTTGCCCTGCACCAGAAATTTGCTGAACATCGCGAATCCTTACAGGCTGGTGGCCGCGTCCAGGGTGCTTTCCAGCTCCTGAATGCCTTCGCGCAGCAGTTTCACCGAGTCGGACAGTGCCTGGTGGAAATCGCGGTTCGCTTCGCCGACCGCCTTGATCATGCCGTCGCTGAAGGATTCGTGCGCGGTGCCTATCACTTCGGAGACCTTCGCCAGATAGGTGTCTGCTTCCTTCTGCGCTTCGACCAGCTTCTCCGTGGCGGCTTCTATCCTGGCGATGACGTTGCCGGACATCGATGCGTCGCGCTGCACCTGTTCGACCAGCAGTTGCAGCGAACCCACCATGGCGATCATCGAATCGCGCGCGGCGTTGTAGTCGGCCAGCATGCCGCTCAAACCCTTGGTGGCCGAAGACACCGAGCCCGCGGCCTGATTCAGCTGGTTGGCCAGCGCGGTCGATTTGTCCAGTGTCGCGGTGACGCCCTGGCCTGCCTTGGCGAAATCCTTGGCCGCCAGATAGAGCGTGTCCGCGCCGTTGTTCAGTTTGGATATGGCGTCGCCGGTGGTGTTGCGCATCGCCACGACAGCGGCCTTCATCTCGCCGACGGCGCGGTTCACGCCGTCCACCAGCGTGGCAGCCTGTTCGCCGAACTGGCCGACGAGGTTTTCGCTCTGTGCCGTCAGGCTCTGCTGTTGCTTCGCGCTGGCTTCGGTCGCCGAACGCACTTGAGTGCTCAGGCCATCGATTACCTTGCTCATGCGCTCGGATAGTTCTGCCAGCGTGTTCTGCAGTTTCTCCTGCGCCTCGGTCTGGGAATGCGTGCTGATCTGGCGCATCTGCTCGACGAATGCGCCGAGCTGCTCGTTCATGATGCGCTGCCTCGATTCCGCCGCGGCGATGGATTCCGCCAGTTGCTCGGCCATCGCCGAAGTGCTGCGTTGTCCTTCCGCGCCGACGTTGGCCGCCATGCGCTCCAGCGTCGCGACTGCGGATTGCAGTGCATCTATGGTCTGCTGCTGCAGGCTGTTGATGCCGGCCGCCTGTCCGCCGAACAGCTCCTTCATCTGGCTGCTGAAATTCTCCAGCACGCCGGTCAGCATGGTCTGCACCGCCGACTCCTGGGAGTTGCTGGTGTTCTTCAGCGCATTGGCCATCTCCATCAGCGGCGCCTTCATGGTCTCCTCGATGCTGGCCGCGATGCGGTCGCCCAAAGCCTGGGTGCCGGCGTTGGCGGCGGCGATCTGCCGTTCGGTCAGTTCGGTGAGTATCTGCTTGAGTTCGCCCTTGAGCAGGCCGGCGTTCTGCGTGGCGGAGGTTTCCGTGGCCTTGACCAGCCGCGCCAGATATTCCTCGCCCGCGCCGCTCTCGAACATGCCATCGAGCAGCTGCACCAGCGTCTCGACCTTGGCATTCAGGCGGGTGATCGCCAGCTTCTCGACGAAGGTGATGGCCATCGCCAGCGTGATCGCCGCGGCCGAAACGAGGAAGGCTTCGGACACGCCGTTCAGCAACTGGCTCAGGCTGGCGCGGACGATCACCGGGTTTTCGGAGACGGAGAACGACTGCAGGCCGAGCAGCAGGCCGTAGAAGGTGCCGATGATGCCTATGCCGGTGAACAGTCCAGGCAAGTGCTTGAAGAAGTCGGTGCGCAACGGGATGTCCACCAAGATGTCCGGCCGGAACACCATGCCTGCGGGTACGGTGGAGCGGAAGCGCACTGCTCCCGGCTCGTCGGTGTGCTGCTTGTGCAGCGTGTCTGCATATTCCTGCCACAGGTGTTCGAGGGTGTCCGACTCGCGGAAGATCTGGTCGATGGCGCCGTCCGGCTTGCCGTCCAGTTCATCGAGCTTGCGGTTCGTTCTGGACAACTGTCGTGAGACGATGAACGACGGTATCAGGAAGAAGAACACGAACGACAGGAACAGCAGGCCGAGCAGGCCGGCAAAAATGTAGATGTGCAGTGGCAGATTGATGAGTGTCGACATGGTTCGCTGTGCGCTTATCGGATATAGGCCCGCTGGCCGGGGAAGCGGCCGGAATTATGACGCAACTGACGCGTTCCGGTGTGGCTTTTGCCGATGATGCGATGCCGCCCGAGCGTTCCTGCCTTTATAATGCCGCCCTTGATTCATTTGGAACGACCAGCGTGAACGATACAACTCCATCCGGGGCCAACCAAGAAAGAACGGTGCTGTTCGCCGATGTGAGCGGCAGCACTCGCCTGTACGAAGTGCTGGGCGACGCGCGGGCGTTCGCCGCGATCAATGGCTGTCTCGACATCCTGCGCAAATTGACG
Organism: Gallionella sp.; assembly: GCA_035654695.1. Classification (GTDB taxonomy): domain Bacteria; phylum Pseudomonadota; class Gammaproteobacteria; order Burkholderiales; family Gallionellaceae; genus Gallionella. The sequence continues at coordinate 40,087 of DASRWG010000008.1, forward strand.
GCGGCGCATTCCGGGCGCGTGGTCAAGACCATAGGCGACGAGATCATGGCGGTCTTTCCCGATGCGATGACTGCGGTGCAGGCTGCCTGCGAGATGCAGCTGGTGATCAGTTCGCGCAAGCCGGTCGACAGCGAGCGCGTGGCGATACGCATCGGCCTGCATTTTGGTCAGGTGCTGGAGAGTGCCGACGACGTGTTCGGCGACACTGTCAATGTCGCCGCGCGCATGACTGAGATCGCCAAGGCCCAGCAGATCATCACCACCGGTTCGACGGTGTCCAGGCTTCCTCTCATCATGCGTTCGAGCACCCGCACGCTCAGCACCCTGTCGATCAAGGGTAAGGCCGACGATATCGAGGTGCGCGAAGTGATTTGGCAGGAAAGCGAAGAAATGACCATGATGGTCGGCAATACCCTGTCTCCTTCGGTTGCCGAGCCGGCGCTGAAGTTGATTCATCAGGGCGAGACTTTCATTGTGGATGCGGCGCACCCCTCGGTCACGATAGGGCGCGACGAACAGGCCGATATCGTGATCCAGGATCGCCGCGCGTCGCGGATGCATGCGAAAATAGAACGTCGCCGCGACAAGTTCGTTCTGGTGGATGTCAGTTCCAACGGGAGTTATGTGATCGTCAGGAACGAGGCCGAGATCCAGCTTCACCGGGAAGAGTTCGTGTTGCGGGAGAGCGGCAGCATCAGTCTCGGGCATCCCTACAAAAAGGATCCTACCGAGGTGGTCGAGTTCTATTGCCAGAACTGAACCCGGCGCTGATGCGGGGGGCGGGTGTTACGACAGAAGCAGGATCGACAGTCCGCCCAGCGCCAGCGCCGCCAGAACGGCGGCGGCAGTGAGGATCATGCGGCGAGTCTGCTTGTGCGCCAGTGCGGCGCGTTCCTCGGCCTCTCTCCGGCGGCGCTCGGCCGCCTCGATGCGCAGCCGGGCTTCTTCCAGTTCCTTGTCCCGTTTTTCCAGTTCGACTTCCTGCTGAACCTTCTCTTCGGCCGCGGCGCTCATCTGCGTTTCCATCGCTTCTTTCCTGGCCAGCAGCTTCTTCTTCGCCTGCTGCTTGCGCAGCACTTCTTCTTCCAGCTTCTTCTTGTGCTCCTTCAGCATCCGGCGTTCGGCATCGACGGCGGCCTCGCGCCTGGAGAGGACTTCCACGAACTGGTGGTTGCGTTTCGATAACGAAGCCGACAGTTCCTGGGCGCGCTGCGCCTCTTCCGCCGCTTCCTGTTCGCGTCGGGCGGCTTCGATGGCCTTGGCCTTCCCGGCTTCGTCCTTGATCTCCGCGATCTTGCGAGACCAGCGTTCCTTCTCCGCAGCTTCCTGTTTGCGCCGAGTTTCGGCCTCCGCCTGGGCGCGGGCTTCCGCCTGGGCTCTTTCGGCCGCGGCCTGCTGTTCCGCCTTCTTGCGCAGTCGCGCCTCCTTTTCCGCACGGATACGCGCTTCCTGCTCGCGCAGGGCCTGTGCGGCCGCTTCGGTCAGGGAGGCGAGGCGCCGTCGCGCCAGTTCGGTGAATTCTCCGTCCGGATACTCTTCCAGGTAATGCCGGAAGTCTGCCGGATCGCGGCTGTTGGTAATGCGCTGCCAGGATTCGATGTCGTGTTTCCTGCGGACCTCGGTCGTGATGGTGCGATCCGGCAGCCTGACCGTGCCTTCGGGGCCGTACGCCTCCTGCTTGAGCGCGACCTTGGGTTTGCCGACGCCGACTTCCTGGGGGGCGGCTTGCTGGGCGGCGGGCAATGCCTGACTGGCCAGCTTGAGCGCAGTCATGAATTCGGCCACGGTCTGGTAGCGATCCTCCGGTTTTTTAGCCATCGCCTTCTTCACCACTTCGTCCAGTTCCGCCGGAACGTTGGGGTTGATGTGCGACGGCGGGGCGGGCTCCTGGTTGATCACCTGGTGCATCACGGAGATTACGCCGCCGGTGAACGGGCGCAAGCCGGTCAGGAACTGGTACAGGATGACGCCGGTCGAGTAGATGTCGGCGCGTTGGTCGACCTCGGCGCCCATGAACTGCTCCGGCGGCATGTAGGTCGGCGTGCCCATCACCGCACCGGCCTGGGTGAGGATGGACGAATCTATCTTGGCGATGCCGAAGTCGGCGATCTTGATCTTGCCGTCGCGGGTGATCAGGATGTTGGCCGGCTTGATGTCGCGATGCACGACGCCGTGCGTGTGCGAGTAATCGAGGGCATCGAGGATCTGCATCACGATGCGGACGCCGTCATGCAGGCTGAAGCTGTCCTCGCGGTCGAAGTAGTCCTTCAGTTCCTTGCCGCGTATCAGCTCCATCACGATGAAGGCCATGTCGTCGTCCTCGCCGTATTCGTAGATGGCGACGATCTTGGGGTGCGACAGGCGGCCGGCGGCGCGGGCCTCGCGGCGGAAGCGATTGAAGGCTTCCTCGGTTTCGGACTTGTCGACCGAGGACTTCAGGATGGTCTTGATGGCGACGGTACGCTCGATCAGCGGGTCGAAGGCCTCGTAGACAACCCCCATCGCTCCGCGACCGAGTTCTCTTGTGACCTGATACTTGCCCAGCTTTTTAGGTTTTTCCATGGTGTCGTTGCTGCCGTATGCAAAGCATGGCGAGTCGATGCGTCCGATCACGGCCAAGCTTCATAGGTTGCCATTTTGCCACGGACGGGGAGGCGATGAATCACTTTGCCGCATTCGGGCTGGCGCGGCACATAAAAATTGGCCCCGTCCGGCGGCGTTGGGTAAAATGCCCCCCTTTCGCTGGCGGGGATAGTCATGGCGGGTAAATCGCAGAAAACACCGGGTTTCGAGGCGGCAATGGCCGAGCTGGAGCAGATCGTCGCCGACATGGAGGCGGGCAAGCTGTCGCTGGAGGAGTCGCTCGCGGCCTACCAGCGCGGCGCGGAGTTGCTGGCGTTCTGCCGCACGAGGCTGGAAGACGCGCAGCAGCAGGTGCGCGTGCTCGAAGAGGGCGTACTGAAGGACTTCGCCGCCGGCGAGCCCGGAGCGAACTGATGATGCATATCGATTTTCAAGGCTGGGTCGCGGCCCGGCAGTCCAGATTCGAGGACGTGCTGCGCGGGTTGTTGCCGCAGGCGGATGTCTCGCCGCAGCGACTGCACGAGGCGATGCGCTATGCGGTGCTGGACGGCGGCAAACGCGTGCGACCGCTGCTGGCGTTCGCCGCGGGCGAACTGGCCGGCGCGGATGCGGCGCGGGTGGAGATCGCCGGTGCCGCGGTCGAACTGATCCACGCCTATTCGCTGGTGCACGACGACATGCCCTGCATGGACGACGACGTGCTGCGCCGCGGCAAGCCGACCTGCCATGTGCAATACGACGAGGCGACCGCGCTGCTGGTCGGCGACGCCTTGCAGAGCCTGGCGTTCCAGTTGCTCGCCGAACACCGTCTCGCCGACGATGCTGTGAGTCAGCTGGAGATGGTCAGGCTGCTCGCGGTCGCTTCCGGTTCGCGCGGCATGGCGGGCGGCCAGGCGATCGACCTCGCCAGCGTCGGCAAGGCGCTGACGCTGCCGGAACTGGAGAACATGCATATCCACAAGACCGGCGCACTGATCCGCGCGGCGATCCTGCTGGGAGCCCGTTGCGGAAACCATTTGAATGCGGAACAGCTGGAGAAGCTGGACCGCTTCGGCAAGCTGATCGGCCTCGCGTTCCAGGTCGTGGACGATGTGCTCGACTGCGAGGCGGACACCGCGACGCTGGGCAAGACCGCCGGCAAGGATGCCGACAACGACAAGCCGACCTACGTCAGCCTGCTCGGGCTGGAAGCCGCGCGCGACATGGCGCATCGCCTGCACCGCGAGGCGCTGGACGCGCTGGGCGGATTCGGCGACGGGGCGTTGCGTCTGCGCGAACTGGCCGACTTCATCGTGCTGAGAAAGTTCTGATGCCCGCTTTATTGAATTCCATCGCATCCCCTGAAGACCTGCGCAAGCTGGATCGCGCGCAACTGCCGCAGCTGGCGGAAGAGCTGCGCGCCTTCCTGGTCGAGTCGGTGAGCAAGACCGGTGGACACCTGTCCTCCAATCTCGGCACGGTCGAGCTGACCATCGCGCTGCATTACATTTTCAATACGCCGGACGACAAACTGGTATGGGATGTCGGCCACCAGACCTACGCGCACAAGATCCTGACCGGGCGGCGCGAGGCGATGAGCCGTTTGCGCATGGCCGGCGGCATCGCCGGGTTCCCCAAGCGCGAGGAGAGCCCTTACGACACGTTCGGCACCGGGCATTCGAGCACGTCGATCTCCGCCGCGCTGGGCATGGCAGTCGCGGCGCGGCTGGCCGGGAAATCCAATCGTTCCGTGGCGATCATCGGCGACGGCGCGATGACCGGTGGCATGGCGTTCGAGGCGCTGAACAACGCGGGCGCGATAGACGCGAACCTGCTGGTGATCCTCAACGACAACGACATGTCGATCTCGCGCCCGGTCGGCGCGTTGAATAATTATCTGGCGAAGCTGATGTCGGGCCGTTTCTACGCGGCGATGCGGCGCGGCAGCGAGAAAATGCTCAAGGGCATGCCGCCGGTGCTGGAGTTCGCCAAACGCACGGAAGAGCATCTCAAGGGCATGGTCACGCCGGGCACGTTGTTCGAAGAATTCGGCTTCAACTACATCGGCCCCATCGACGGCCACGACATCAATGTGTTGCTCGATACGCTGAGCAACATCCGCCAGCTCGAAGGCCCGCAGTTCCTGCATATCGTCACGCAGAAGGGCCGCGGCTACGCGCATGCCGAAGAGGATTGCACGCTGTACCACGGCGTCTCCAAGTTCGATCCGGTCAGCGGCATCGCGCCGCAACAAGCGGGCAAGCCCACTTACACCGAGGTGTTCGGCGACTGGCTGTGCGACATGGCGGCACAGGACGAGCGGCTGGTCGGCATCACGCCGGCGATGTGCGAAGGCTCGGGCATGGTCTGTTTCGCGCAGAAATTTCCCGAGCGCTATTTCGATGTCGGCATCGCCGAGCAGCATGCGCTGACCTTCGCGGCCGGCATGGCATGCGACGGCTACAAGCCGGTGGTGGCGATCTATTCGACCTTTCTGCAGCGCGCCTATGACCAGCTGATCCACGACATCGCGATCCAGAATCTGCCGGTCGTGCTGGCGATAGACCGCGGCGGACTGGTCGGCGCGGACGGCGCGACTCATGCTGGCAGCTTCGATCTGTCCTATCTGCGCTGCATTCCGAACATGACGGTGATGGCTCCGGCCGACGAGAACGAGTGCCGTCAGATGCTGTACACCGCATGCCGGCTGGATACGCCGAGCGCGGTGCGCTATCCGCGCGGACGCGGTCCGGGTGTCGCGGTTAACCAAACGATGCAGGCCTTGCCTGTCGGAAAGGGCGAACTGCGCCGCAGCGGCAAACGCGTCGCGATCCTCTCGTTCGGTTCGATGCTGGCGCCGGCGCTGGCGGCGGGCGAACAACTGGATGCGACCGTCGCCAACATGCGTTTCGTCAAACCGCTGGATGCGGAACTGGTTCAGAAGTTGGCGCGCGAACACGAGCTGCTGGTGACGGTGGAAGAGAACGTGGTGCAGGGCGGTGCGGGCAGCGCGGTCGCGGAATGCCTGCACCAGCAGGGCCTTGCCGTGCCGCTGCTGCTGCTCGGTCTGCCGGACAGCTTCATCGAGCAAGGTGAACACATGCAGATGCTGGCCGATTGCGGTCTGGATGCTGCAGGGATCGCCGCCGCGATAAGAAACAGGGTGGCCGAGTGAATTTGTCGGGATTGGTTATAATCCCACCACAGAATTTTCAAGAAAGACAGCCATGAGTGCCCAGAAACATTCCATCCCGGACGTGCAAAGCTCCGCCGACATTCGCCATCTGGCGATCAACAAGGTCGGCATCAAGGGCATACGCCATCCGATCAAGGTCAAGGACAAGAGCGTCGGCGTGCAGCACACCGTCGCGACGTTCAACATGTATGTGCACCTACCGCACAACTTCAAGGGCACGCACATGTCGCGCTTCGTCGAGATACTCAACGAGCACGAGCGCGAGATTTCGGTCGAGTCGTTCGAGACCATCCTGCGCGATATGGTGGTCAGGCTGGAGGCGCAATCCGGCTACATCGAGATGAACTTCCCGTATTTCGTCAACAAGACCGCCCCCGTGTCCGGCGTGCAGAGTCTGCTGGACTACGACGTGACCTTCATCGGCGAAGTTGTCGAGGGGCGTGCGCGCGTCACGATGAAGGTGGTCGTGCCGGTCACCAGCCTGTGCCCCTGCTCGAAGAAGATCTCCGAGCGCGGCGCACACAACCAGCGTTCGCATGTGACGCTGACGCTGCGCACCAACGAATTCGTCTGGGTCGAAGACGTGATCCGCATCGCCGAGGAGCAGGCGTCCTGCGAGTTGTTCGGCCTGCTGAAGCGTCCTGACGAGAAATACGTCACCGAACGCGCTTACGACAATCCCAAGTTCGTCGAGGATATGGTGCGCGACGTCGCCGCCGCGCTGAATGCCGACAAACGCATCGACGCATATATCGTGGAATCCGAGAACTTCGAGTCTATCCATAATCACTCGGCCTACGCGCTGATCGAGCGCGACAAGACCAAGGAATGAGGAGACGGGATATGGGATACAGGATTCAGATGCAAACCACGATGTATGCCGTATCCTGACTCCTGTATCCCATATACTGAAATGAAGCCCGTCGCCATCTTTCGTCACGCCCCCACCGAAGGCCCCGGCTATTTTGCCGAGTTCCTCGACACGCGCCGTATCTCCTGGCAACTGATCTCCATCGATGCGGGCGATACAGTGCCGCAATCGGCGGAAGCATTCTCCGGACTGGTGTTCATGGGCGGACCGATGAGCGTCAACGACGATCTCCTGTGGATCGAACCGGTCGAGACGCTGATCCGCGATGCGGTGGCGCGCGACATTCCGGTGCTGGGCCATTGTCTCGGCGGGCAACTGATGTCGAAGGCGCTGGGTGGCGTGGTGTCGCGCAACCCGGTCAAGGAAATCGGCTGGGGCGAAGTGATGGTGGCGGACAACGAAACCGCGCGTTCATGGTTCGGCGACGCTAAAAAATTCAACGCATTCCACTGGCACGGCGAAACTTTCACGTTGCCGCAGGGCGCGACGCACTTGCTGTCCAGCGCGCACTGCATCAATCAGGCATGGTCCATCGGCAAGCACCTCGCGTTGCAATGCCATGTCGAAATGACCTCCGCCATGATCGCATCCTGGTGCGAAGTCGGCGCGGAGGAGGTGCTTGCAGCCAGCGCCAGTCCGGCGGTACAGACTGTGGGCGAGATACGGCGGCGGATGGCGGGTGAATTGCCGCAGTTGCATGAGGCGGCGGCTCGACTCTATGCCAACTGGGTAAGCGGATTGCGGTGAAGCGCCCGGGGGGGCGGTCATTCGTCGGCGGGAGCCGAAATGAAAACAGGGCGGATTAACCGCCCTGTTCATTACCCGCTCTCCAAATCTCAGGCAACTTCGTTGAGCAACTGCCCAGTCACCTGACCTTGGGTGTTTACGACCGGCTTCGGCGGCTGGCTCTGTTGTGCCTGCTGCGTCTGCTGCTCGCGTTGGGCTTGTTCGGCCTGCCGCTGTGATGCGGCCTTTTCCGTCTGGGCGGTCTGGTCGGCAGCCTTTTTTGTATCGGTTGCGATTCTGGGTTCGCTGGGTTGCGGTACCGGCCGGCTTGCGTTGCCGACTGCACTTGCTGAATCGATAGCCATGATCAACCTCCTGTCGATGAATCGGAATATCAAGCGGTTACATTGATTACTGTGCCGACAGTTTCGCCCTGGGTATTAACCGTCGGTGCGGTCTGCGGTTGTACAGATACAGTTGCTTCTGCGCTCACTTGCCTTTCGGCCGCTTGGGTGACTCTCGTCATGACCTCGCTGCCGATCCGGCCGTACGATTCGGAACTGCGCACATTGCGATCCGCTTGTATCGCGATGCCTTGAGCCTGGTTCGCCTTCACGCTGAGCGACCGGGCGCTTGCCTGGGCGCGATCTGCTTCGCTTTGAGCCGCGCTTGCCCTCGCTTGCAGCGTGCGCGCACTCATCGCTGCACGCTCGGCGAACTGTTTGGCCTGCTCCAGTTGCAGCGATTTCCACGCCGATTGCGTGACTGCTTGCGCCGATATTGAGGTAACAGCCATGATTTGCAAACTCCTGCTCATCATTCATTTGCTTACACTATACGCCTTGAACCCATTGGAATACAAGAGTTTTTTGGTTTTGGCGAGGAGTGGTGTGGTGCCGTTTTCCGGGGCGCGATCTGGCCGAGGATGGGCGGATAGGCCGAATTATCTATGCATTTCGGTCTATTGACTGGGTGGGGGCAGATGGTTACGGTGTGCTGCGGGGTTCCTTTACTACCGGATTGTTTTGCCTCGCAATTTTGTCGTCATCATTAACTCAAGGAGGTTGTTATGAAGAAATTGATTGCGCTGGTTGGTTTGGGGTTTGCTTTCGTCGTTTCGTCTCCGGCCTTTGCTTCGGGGCAGCAGGACAAGATGAAGGGCTGCAACAAGGAGGCGAAGGATGGCGGAATGAAGGGCGATGAACGCAAGGCATTCATGAAGAAGTGCCTGTCCAAGGACTATACGCTGAAGGCGAATGGCGCCGCGGCTGCGACGCCGGCCGTACCTGCCGAGCCTGCGGCGGCAGCATCCACGCAGCAGGACAGGATGAAGGCGTGCAATGCCGATGCCAAAGGCAAGGGGCTGAAGGGCGAGGATCGCAAAACTTTCATGAGTTCCTGCCTGAAGGGGTGAGACGCTTGAGCATCCCGAAAAGCGCGCCTTCGGGCGCGCTTTTTCATTGACGGGCGAAAAATCGATGCGGTGTATAATCCGCGCTCTTTTTGCGCCCGAGTCGCGCGATACCCAATCAATAACGCATGATCAAAAAATTTCTCAAGCGCGTATTCAGCAAGTCGGCCAAGGTCAAGTCCGTGGGCAATGCGCAGGTGATTCCGTTCGAACTGCACGGCGTGCCGCGCGAACAGATCAGCTTCGGCGCGAAGAAGGTGACCGACGGGCTGCAGGCCTCCGGATATCAAGCCTTTGTCGTTGGCGGCGCGGTGCGCGACCTGCTGCTGGATCGCATCCCCAAGGATTTCGACGTCGCGACCGATGCCACGCCGGAAGAGGTCAAGCGCGTATTCCGCCGCTCGCGCATCATCGGGCGGCGTTTCCGCTTGGTGCATGTGATGTTCGGCGAGGAAGTGGTCGAGGTGTCGACTTTCCGTAGCATGATAGAGGCCGAAGACGCCGAGACCGACGAGCATGGTCGGTTGCTGCGCGACAACCAGTTCGGCGATATGGAGCAGGATGCGGCGCGGCGCGATTTCACCGCGAATGCGTTGTTCTACGATCCGACCACGCAGGAGATACACGACTATCACCGCGGCTACGACGATACGCGCAACCAGTTGCTGCGCATGATCGGCGACCCGGCGACGCGCTATCGCGAGGACCCGGTGCGCATGCTGCGCGCGGTGCGGTTGTCGGCCAAGCTGGGCATGAAGCTGGAAGCGGCGACCGCGGCGCCCATCGGCAAGATGAAGAGCCTGCTCGACAACGTGCCCGAGGCGCGTCTGCTCGACGAGGTGTTGAAGATGTTGCTGTCCGGCCACTCGGTCGAGTGCATTCAGCATCTGCGCAAGATGCATCTGCATCATGGCCTGTTGCCGCTGCTGGACGTGATCCTGGAGCAGCCGGTTGGCGAGAAGTTCGTGATGCTGGCGTTGCGCAACACCGACGAACGTCTCAGTCAGGAAAAGCCGGTCTCGCCTGCCTTCCTGTTCGCCGCACTGCTGTGGCATGAGGTGCTGGCGGCATGGCAGCAATTCCAGAAACAGGGCGAGCGCCCCATTCCCGCGATGCATGCGGCGATGGATGACGTGCTGGCGAAGCAGAAGAAGCAGCTTGCGATCCCGCATCGCCACGACGCGGTGATGAAGGAGATCTGGCTGATGCAGATACGCTTCGATCAGCGTTCTGGCCAGCGACCGTTCCGCTTGCTGGAGCAGCCGCGCTTCCGTGCGGGTTTCGACTTCCTGCTGCTGCGCTGCGCCAGCGGCGAGGTGGATCAGGAACTGGGACTGTGGTGGGACGAATTCCAGGATGCCAGCGCCGAGCGCCGTGACGAGATGCTGCAGCCGGAAGGTGCGGGTGAGAAGAAGCGTCGCCGTCGCAAGCCGCGCAAGAAGCCGACGGCAACGAACGAGCCTGCAGCCTGATGCTGCATACCGCCTTCATCGGGCTGGGCAGCAATCTGGAAGATCCACGCAGCCAATTGCAGCATGCCTTTGCCGATCTCGATGCCTTGCCGGGCACGCGTCTGGTCGCGCGCTCGTCGCTGTATCGCAGCGCGCCGGTGGGATATCTGGATCAGCCGGACTTCGTCAACGCGGTCGCGCAGCTTGAAACCAGCCTGACGCCGCAGGACTTGCTGAGATTCCTGCTGGATATCGAACATCACCACGGGCGCGAACGCACCTTTCGCAACGCGCCGCGCACGCTGGACCTCGATGTGCTGCTGTACGACGATCTGCAATTGCACGAACACGGCCTGACCATCCCGCATCCGCAGATGCATCTGCGCGCCTTCGTGCTGCAGCCGCTGCTGGAGCTTGCGCCGGATTGCGCGATACCGGGCGTCGGCAGCGCCGAGCAGGCGCTGGAGGGCTGCGCAGACCAATCGCTGGAACGGATGCAGGATGCCGCTGGCTAAGTATCGTTACGTGGTCGTCGAAGGGCCGATCGGCGTGGGCAAGACCAGCCTCGCGCGCCGGCTCGCGCAACACCTGGGCGCCTCGACGCTGTTGGAGAAGCCGGACGAGAATCCTTTTCTCGCCAAGTTCTACCAGGACCCGGTGCGCCATGCGCTGGCGACGCAGTTGTTCTTCCTGTTCCAGCGCGGCGACGAAGTGCGCGAGCTGGCGCAGATGGATCTGTTCCAGACCGGTACCGTGTCGGATTACCTGCTCGACAAGGACATGCTGTTCGCGCGGCTGAACCTGAACGAGGAGGAGTTCTCCCTGTACCAGCAGATCTACCGCACCTTGCAGTTGCAGGCCCCTGCGCCGGATCTGGTGATCTATCTGCAGGCCGAGCCGCAGACGCTGGTGGAGCGGGTGCGCCGCCGTGCCAAGAGTTACGAGCAGACGATCTCCGAGGCATACTTGTTGCGCCTGACGCAAAGCTACAGCGATTTCTTCTATCATTACGACGCGGCGCCGGTGCTGATGGTGAACAGCGAACACCTGAACTTCGTCGAGGGTGACGAGGATTTCGACATGCTGTTGCGGCGCATCGGCGAGATGCGCGGGCCGCGCGAATTTTTCAGCAGGGGACGAGTTGAATAAGGGAGGGGCATGCGAACCACGTTGACTGCACTGCAAGCGATGCGCGGCAAGGGCGAGAAGATTGCCGTGCTGACCTGTTACGACTCCAGTTTCGCCGCGCTGCTCGAGGCGCAGGGCGTGGATGTGCTGCTGGTCGGCGATTCCCTCGGCATGGTGCTGCAGGGGCGCGAGACCACGCTGCCGGTGACGCTGGACAGCATGGCCTACCACACCGCTTGCGTCGCGAGCGGCTGCACGAAGGCGTTCATCGTTGCCGACATGCCGTTCGGCACCTTTCAGGTCAGCCCGCGCGAGACCTTTGCGCATGCCGCACAGCTGATGGCGGCCGGCGCGCAGATGGTGAAGATCGAAGGCGGCGCGGCGATGGTTGAGACCGTGCGTTTCCTGACGGAGCGCGGCATCCCGGTGTGCGGTCACCTCGGCCTGACTCCGCAGTCGGTGCACCAGATGGGCGGCTATCGCGTGCAGGGCCGCGAGTCCGCCGCCGCACAGCAGTTGCTGCAGGATGCGGTGGCGCTAGAACAGGCCGGTGCGGGCATGGTGGTGCTGGAGGCGGTTCCTGCCGTGCTGGCGGTCGAGGTCACTGCGCAGCTTGCCATTCCCACGATAGGCATAGGTGCGGGTGCGGCTTGCTCCGGTCAGGTGCTGGTGCTGCACGACATGCTGGATATCTTCCCCGGCAAGAAGGCGCGTTTCGTGAAGAACTACATGCAGGGGGCAGCCTCGATCGCCGACGCGATTTCGCGTTACGTCGCCGAGGTGAAGGCGGGAGCGTTTCCGGGGCAGGAGCACAGTTTCTGATGCAGCTCGTATCCGCCATCGCCGAACTCCGTGCCCGTCTGGCGAGCGAGAAGTCCGTCGCCTTCGTGCCGACGATGGGCAACCTGCACGAGGGCCATCTCGATCTGGTGCGCATCGCGCGCGAGCAGGGTTCCTGCGTCGTCGTCAGCATCTTCGTCAATCCGCTGCAGTTCGGGCCGAGCGAGGACTTCGACCGTTACCCGCGCACGCTGGAGGCGGATTGCGCGAAGCTGCAGGGCTTGGCCGACGTGGTGTTCGCGCCCGCGGTCGACGACATGTATCCGGTGCGGCAGACGGTGTTCGTCGAGCCGCCGCCGATTGCGAACGAATTGTGCGGCGCAGCGCGCCCCGGGCATTTTCGCGGCATGGCGACCGTGGTGCTGAAGCTGCTGAACATCGTGCAGCCGCAGGTCGCCGTGTTCGGCAAGAAGGACTACCAGCAGCTGCACATCATCCGCCGCATGGTCGCCGAGCTGAACCTGCCGGTGACCATCGTCGGCGGCGAGACCGTGCGCGCGCCCGACGGCCTCGCGCTGAGTTCGCGCAACCAGTATCTGAGCGCGGACGAGCGCGCCGAGGCGGTGTTCCTGTCGCAGGTATTGCGGGGGATGCGCGAGGCTATCCTGCAGGGCGAGCGGAATATTGAACGTTTGCAGGGGAATGCGGTCACAGCCCTCGCGACGAGAGGATGGGCGGTGGACTATGTTGCGGTGCGCAACCAGTCCGACCTGTTGCCGGCCAGCCTTTCGCAATGCGACTGGGTGATCCTCGCGGCGGCCAGGCTGGGCAATACCCGGCTGCTGGACAATGTCGAGGTGGCTTTGGCCGGGTGATGCCGGGGGCGGTTCGAGTGCGATATAATCCGCGCTCGTCGAAATTGGAGAGATTTGATGCAAAGAATCATGCTTAAGGCCAAGTTGCACCGGGTGCGTGTCACGCAATCCGAGCTGCATTACGAGGGCTCCTGCGCGATCGACGACGATTTGCTGGATGCGGCGGACATCAAGGAGTACCAGCAGATCGATATCTACAATGTCACCAACGGCGAGCGTTTCACCACCTATGCGATACGCGCGCAACGCGGCTCCGGAACCATCTCGGTGAACGGCGCGGCGGCGCACAAGGCCAACCCCGGCGACATCCTGATCATCGCGACCTATGCGATGTATTCCGAGCTGGAGTTGCAGAAGTTCCAGCCGCAACTCGTCTATGTCGACGAGCACAACCGCATCGTTGCACAACGCGATCGGATACCGGTGCAGGCTGCCTAGGGCGGCATGAAGGGGTATCCCGTCAGGTATTTCCATCGGCCTCTCCTTGAGGCCGTTTTCTCGTGCAGGGCGTCGGCATGAGCGAGCGCGAAAAACTGCCCTCCTGGTCTATGCTGCAACAGACCGACATGTCGCTGCGGGAGCCCGACAGCCTGGTCGCTCGCGGCCTGTCGGCGTTGCAGGAGCGCAAGCGCAACGAACTGGTGCTGAACAGCCAGGACGGCCGGTACCGGCAGGCGCGCAACGTGTTCGACCGGCAGGTGTGCAACATCCGCAAAAAGGGCTGGACCGAGGAAGAGCGCGAGGCCCTGTTCTCCGCATTCAAGTCGCTGGGCCGGATGGCGGCGGAGAAATACGGCAAGGCCTATTTCCCGTTGGCCTGGTTCTACAACTCCGGTTGGCGCATTCTCCCCTCCGGGCAGGGGGCGGCCGACGATGCCGGATTCTCCCTGTTGAACGATCCCGGGCAGACCGAGCATTACGAGCAGCTCGCGTTCGAGTGGTGCGCCCGCAACCGGCATGCCGATGATCCCGAGTTGTGGTTCGATCTGGCCGCCTGCTATCTGCGCGGCATCGCCGTCGAGCCGGACGTCGAGCAATCCCTGCACTGGCTGAAAAAATCTGCCGAACGTGGTCACGAGTTGGCGCAGAATCAGTTGGGCCGGATGTATGAGACCGGCCGCGGCAGCGAGCGGGACGATGCGCAGGCGGCATACTGGTATGGGCGCGCCGCCGAACAGGGCAACGCCTGGGCGCTTGCCGAGCTGGGGGCGATGCATCTCAAGGGCCGCGGCGTCGAGCAGGATTACGAACGGGCCGTTGACCGCTTCCGCAAGGCCGCCGAACGCGGCAATGTCGCCGCGCAATGCTTCCTCGCCTGGCTGTACCGCGACGGACGCGGCGTGGCGCAGAGCTGCGAAAAATCCGCATTCTGGTTCCGCAAGGCCGCAGAGCAGGGGGACGAGCTGGCGCAGTATTTCCTCGGCGGCCTGTGCGAGGAGCATCCGGAGCTCGGGTTGGGAGAGGGGCAGGCGGTGTTCTGGTACCGCAAGGCGGCCGAGCAGGGCCATGCCGGCAGCCAGAAGCAGCTGGGCAAGATGTATCGAGACGGCCGCGGCACGGCGCGGGACGATGCGCAGGCCGCGTACTGGTTCAGGAAGTCGGCGCTGCAGGGCAACGACTGGGGGCAATATTATCTGGGCATGATGCATCTGGCGGGACTCGGGGTTACGCGCGACGAGGATCTCGCGCTCTACTGGCTGCACAAGGCGGCCGAGCAGGGGCTGGAACTGGCGCGGGAGCAGGTGGCACAACTGCGCGGCGGTGTGCAGGCGCGAGCGGACGAGGCGGCTGTCCCTGAGGTGCAGCAAGCCGAGTTGTTCGTTGCGCCCCAGACCAGGGTCAGGCGCTTCCCGGTGTCCGGCCGTGTGCGTGCGAATGCCGGGATGCGCGGCGCTGCCGAAGCGAAGTCGCGTCACACCCGTTCCGGCAGGCGCGGTACACAGTTCAGACGCAGCGCATCGGGGCAGATGCGGCGCACCCGTTCGGGCAGGCGCGGGGGGGTATGAGTACCGCGATGCTTCCCGAAGAGCGCGAACTTGCTCGCCTGGAAGGCGAGCAGGCCGGGCTGGAAGAGCAGGTGATCCAGAGCGAACTGGCGCTGGAGACCTGCAAGACCGAGACTGCGCAATTCCAGCATCGCTATTACCTGGCGGTGGGGCGGCTGTATGCCCAGCTCGACGATCTGGATGCGCAGATCGCCATGCTGCAGGCGGGGCTGCAGCCGGCCGATCCGGGCGCGCAGGAATATGCCCGCGCCGCCGAGCGGCAGGCCAGAAGGTCGGCTGCGGAGGCCGGCCTGATCGAGTCGCAGCCCGTGCCGCCGCAGCCGCTGACTGCGGATATCAAACAGGCCTATCGGCGCGCCGCCAGGCTGATGCACCCGGATCGCGCCACCACCGACGCCGAACGTCAGCGCCGTACCGACTTGATGGTGCAGGTGAATCGCGCTTACGAGAACGGCGACCAGCGCACCATCGAGCGGCTGATTGAGGAATACGGCCGTGATCCGGAGGCGATCGCCGGAGACGACATCGGGTCGCGCATCGTCAAGGCGATTCGCCGCATCGCGCAATTGCGCCGCCGTCTGGAAGAGGTGCGGCATGACCTGGAGGTGCTGCAGCAGAGCGAATTGTTCCAGCTCCGTGAAGGCATCGAGGATGGCGAAGCGTCGGGAGGTGATCCACTGGACGACTTGGCGCAACAGCTGGAGCGCGAACTGGCAGAGCGCAGGGTCAGGCTCGAAATGCTGCGCCATCTGTGAATGTCATTGTTGCTGCAGCCGCATGGTTCTTCGTTATGCTGCATGCGGCGAATTTTCGCCCGGGGTTTCATTGACCTTGCGGACGTTCGCGGGTAGGATTGCGCGCTTTAATGCCTAGCGGATTGACTACGATGCGTCGAAAACTGGTCGTTGGAAACTGGAAAATGTACGGCAGCCTGGCGGGCAACAAGGCGTTGCTGGAAGGGGTGCTGGCGGGAGTCAAGGATCTGGGGGCGGCCGACTATGGCGTTTGCGTGCCTTATCCGTATCTGGCCCAGGCGCAAGCCATGTTGCAGGGCAGCAATGTCGCATGGGGCGCGCAAAATCTGAGCCAGCATGAGCAGGGGGCGTTCACCGGCGCGGTGGCTCCGGGCATGCTGACCGACTTCGGTTGCCGTTATGTGATCATTGGCCATTCCGAGCGCCGCGCCCTGTTCCACGAGAGCAACGACATCGCCGCGGCGAAGTTCGACACCGCGATCAAGTTCGGTTTGACGCCGATCTTCTGTGTCGGAGAGACGCTGGCCGAGCGCGAGAGCGGAGTGACCGAGCAGGTGGTCGCGCGGCAACTGGAAGTGGTGCTGAACCACGCTGGCATTGCGGCCGTCTCGAAGGCGGTCATCGCATATGAGCCGGTATGGGCGATCGGTACAGGAAAAACGGCGACCCCGGAGCAGGCGCAGGCGGTCCATGCCTTTATCCGTCAACAGGTTGCACAATTGGACGGACAGACGGCGCAAGGCTTGTGTATACTTTACGGCGGTAGCGTCAAGGCGAACAATGCGGATCAGTTGTTTGCGATGCCTGATATCGATGGTGGTCTGATCGGTGGGGCTTCCCTGGTGGCGGACGATTTTGTGGCGATATGCCGTGCCGCGCATGCGGCGGCGGTGTAGTTGCCGGCAACAGCATTTGGAGTGAAGTGTGGAAACATTGGTTTGGGTGGTGCATGTGGTGACAGCGGTAGTGCTGATCGGTCTGGTATTGATCCAGCACGGCAAGGGCGCCGATATGGGCGCGGCGTTTGGCACCGGTTCGGCGGGTAGTTTGTTTGGCTCCAGCGGTTCTGCGAATTTTCTGAGCCGCAGCACCGCAGTTGCTGCGACGGTGTTTTTCATCACCAGTTTGTCGTTGACCTACATCTATTCGCATCCCGCACAGCAGCAAGGCGTGATGGATCGAGTGGATCCGGCTGTGGTTCAGCCGGTCGCGCCTGCGGCCAATCCGGCCGACGGCACGAAGTCTGGAGAAATTCCAAAATAATTTTGCGGTAGCATTGCGGTTGTGGTGGAATTGGTAGACACGCAAGCTTGAGGTGCTTGTGCCCGAAAGGGCGTGGGAGTTCGAGTCTCCCCATCCGCACCAGATAATAAGCAGGCACGTATAACGTGCCGGCAATATAAAACGATTAAAAATGTGTTCCGGGCAAGCCGCGAACACGACTAGCAGAGAGGGGGGAAGCTCAATGTTGGAAAATTATTTTCCGGTGCTGTTGTTCGTCTGCATCGGCATCGTCATGGGCGTCGTGCCTATCATGCTGGGGCGGTTCGTCGCGCCCCATCGTCCCGATAGCGCAAAAAACTCCCCCTACGAGTGCGGGTTCGAGGCATTCGAAGATGCGCGCATGAAGTTCGACGTGCGTTTCTATCTTGTCGCCATCCTGTTCATCCTGTTCGATCTCGAGATCGCATTCCTCTTTCCCTGGGCGATCGTGCTCAAGGAGCTCGGCACCTTCGGTTTCTTGTCTATGATGGTCTTTCTGGCCATCCTCGTGGTTGGTTTTGTCTATGAATGGATGAAGGGGGCTTTGGAATGGGAATAGAAGGCGTTCTGGAGAAGGGCGTCGTCACGACGTCGCTTGATACCGTCATCAATTATGCCCGTACCGGCTCCCTGTGGCCGATGACTTTCGGTCTGGCCTGCTGTGCCGTCGAGATGATGCACGCGGCCCTGTCCCGTTACGATCTGGACCGTTTCGGCGCGGGGGCCTTCCGCCCCAGTCCGCGCCAGTCCGACGTGATGATCATCGCGGGCACGTTGTGCAACAAGATGGCGCCGGCCTTGCGCAAGGTGTACGACCAGATGGCCGAGCCGCGCTGGGTGATCTCCATGGGCTCCTGCGCCAACGGCGGCGGCTACTACCACTATTCCTATTCCGTGGTGCGCGGCTGCGATCGCATCGTCCCGGTCGACGTGTATGTGCCGGGTTGTCCCCCGACGGCCGAGGCGCTGCTCTACGGCGTCATCCAGCTGCAGAACAAGATCAAACGCACCAACACGATTGCACGATAGGCGGCCATGACTACTGATTTGAACGTGCTCGCCTCGAAGCTGAACGGGGTGCTTTCGGGCAAGATGGTGGCGCTGGAAGAGCGCCTGGGCGAATTGACGATGGTGGTGAAGGCGGCCGACATGGTCGAAGTGCTCACCCGCCTGCGCGACGATGCCGACTTGCGTTTCGAGCTGCTGGTCGATCTGTGCGGGATCGACTATTCCACTTACGGCTGCGACCTCTCCGAAGGGGGGCGATATCTGCCGGATGAAGAGGTCGCGGCCTCCTGTCCCGGGCGTTTCGCGGTGATATACCACCTGCTGTCCGTCACCCACAACGCGCGCCTGCGTGTCCGCATCTTCGCCGAGGACGACGCCATGCCCGTGCTGGATACCGTTACCGGAATCTGGCCTGTCGCCAACTGGTTCGAGCGCGAGGCCTTCGATCTGTACGGGATCGTCTTCATCGGCCATCCGGACCTGCGCCGCATCCTTACCGACTACGGTTTCGTCGGCAATCCGTTCCGCAAGGATTTCCCGCTTTCCGGTCATGTCGAGATGCGCTACGACCCGGCGCAGCAGCGCGTGGTCTACCAGCCGGTGACGGTCGAGCCGCGCGAGGTGACGCCGCGTATCGTGCGTGAAGAAACCTTCGGTCAAAACTGAGGAAGCACCAAATGGCTGAGATCAAGAACTATACGATGAACTTTGGTCCGCAGCATCCGGCCGCGCACGGTGTGTTGCGCCTGGTGCTGGAACTGGACGGCGAGGTGGTGGAGCGCGCCGATCCGCATATCGGTCTGCTGCATCGCGCGACCGAAAAGCTGGCCGAGCACAAGACATTCCTGCAGGCCCTGCCCTACATGGACCGTCTCGATTACGTGTCGATGATGTGCAACGAGCATGCCTACGTGATGGCGGTCGAGAAGCTGGCGGGCATCGAGGTGCCTATCCGCGCGCAGTACATCCGCGTGATGTACGACGAGATCACCCGCGTGCTGAACCACCTGCTGTGGCTGGGCGCGGTGGGCATCGACCTCGGCGCGATGACGATGTTCTTCTACACCTTCCGCGACCGCGAGGATCTGGTGGATTGCTACGAGGCGGTGTCCGGCGCGCGCATGCATGCCGCCTATTTCCGTCCGGGCGGCGTATACCGCGACCTGCCGGATTCCATGCCGCAATACCAGCCGTCCAAGGTCCACAGTGCGGCCGCGGTCAAGCAGATGAACGAGAACCGCCAAGGTTCGCTGCTGGACTTCCTGGAAGATTTCACCAACCGTTTCCCCAAGCACATCGACGAATTCGAGACGCTGCTGACCGACAACCGCATCTGGAAGCAGCGTACCGTCGGCATCGGCGTGGTGTCGCCGGAGCGCGCGATGGCGCTGGGCTTCACCGGGCCGATGCTGCGCGGTTCCGGCATCGAGTGGGATCTGCGCAAGAAGCAGCCGTACGAGGTCTACGACCGCCTCGATTTCGACATTCCGGTCGGCGTCGAGGGCGACTGCTACGACCGCTATCTGGTACGCGTCGAAGAGATGCGCCAGTCGGTCCGCATCATCAAGCAGTGCATAGCCTGGCTGCGCGTCAATCCCGGTCCGGTGATGGCGACCAACCACAAGATCGCGCCGCCGAAGCGCGAGGCGATGAAGCAGAACATGGAAGAGCTGATCCACCACTTCAAGCTGTTCACCGAGGGTATGCACGTTCCCGCCGGCGAAGTGTATTCCGCGGTGGAGCATCCCAAGGGCGAGTTCGGCATCTATCTGGTGTCGGACGGCGCGAACAAGCCCTATCGCATGAAGATCCGCGCGCCCGGTTTCGCGCATCTGTCCAGCCTGGACGAGATGTCGCGCGGACACATGATCGCCGACGTGGTCGCGCTCATCGGCACGCAGGACATCGTTTTTGGAGAGGTAGACCGCTAATGTTATCCGATCAAATCAAGGCGCAGGTCGACCGCGAGCTGAAGAAGTATCCGGCCGACCAGAAACAATCCGCAGTGATGGCCGCGTTGCGTTTCGTCCAGGACGAAAAGGGCTGGATCTCGAACGACGACATGGCCGACGTCGCCGACTACCTCGGCATGCCGAAGATGGCGGTGTGCGAAGTCGCGACGTTCTACCACATGTACAACCTCAAGCCGATGGGCAAGCACACCATCACCGTGTGCACCAACCTGTCCTGCACGCTGTGCGGCGCGCTGGATACCGTGGCCTACATCGAATCCAAGCTCGGCATCAAGATGGGCGAAGTCACCGCGGACGGCAAATACGGCCTGCGCGAGGGCGAGTGCATGGGCGCCTGCAAGGATGCGCCGGTGCTGACGCTGAACAACAAGAAGATATGCGCCCGCATGAGCAAGGAAAAAATCGACAAAGTTTTTGCGGAGCTCGACAAATCATGAGAGGCCCGGTGATCTATACCACGATGGAGTTCGACCAGCCCTGGACGCTGGAGAACTATCTCAAGGTCGGCGGCTACCAAGCCTTGCGCAAGGTGCTGACCGAGAAGATGTCGCCGGATGCGATCATCTCCGAGGTCAAACTGTCGGCGCTGCGCGGACGCGGCGGCGCGGGCTTCCCGACCGGCCTGAAGTGGAGCTTCATGCCCAAGAACTACGCGGGCGACAAGTACATCGTCTGCAACACCGACGAGGGCGAACCCGGCACCTGCAAGGACTGGGACATCCTGCTGTACAACCCGCACCTGCTGATCGAGGGCATGGCCATCGCCGCCTACACGATGGGCGTGAAGACCGGCTACAACTATGTGCACGGCGAGATCTTCGAGGCCTATGAGCGCATGGAAGAAGCCTGCGAGCACGCGCGCGCAGCCGGTTTTCTCGGCAACGACATCCTCGGCACCGGTTTCAGCTTCGACCTGCACAACCATCTGGGCTACGGCGCCTACGTCTGCGGCGAAGAGACCGCGTTGCTGGAATCGATCGAGGGCAAGAAGGGACAGCCGCGCTACAAGCCGCCATTCCCCGCCAGCTTCGGCCTGTACGGCAAGCCGACCACGATTAACAACACCGAGACCTTCGCGAGCATCCCGTACATCATCAACAACGGCGGCCAGAAGTTCCTGGAACTCGGCAAGCCGAACAACGGCGGCACGAAGCTGTTCTCGGTGTCGGGCCACGTCAACAACCCTGGCAACTTCGAGGTGCCGATGGGCACGCCGTTCAGCGAGTTGCTGAAGATGGCCGGCGGTGTGCGCAACGGACACACGCTCAAGGCGGTGATCCCCGGCGGCTCGTCGATGCCGGTGGTTCCGGGCGAGATCATGATGGATCTGACGATGGACTACGACTCGATCCAGAAGGCCGGTTCCGGTCTGGGCAGCGGTGCGGTCATCGTGATGGACGAGACGACCTGCATGGTGCGCGCGCTGGAACGGTTGTCGTACTTCTACCACGAGGAGTCCTGCGGGCAGTGCACGCCCTGCCGCGAGGGCACCGGCTGGCTGTACCGCATCGTGCACCGCATCGAGCACGGCGAAGGCCGTCCGGAAGATCTGGATCTGCTGCTGAGCGTCGGCGAGAACATCGCGGGCCGCACGATCTGCGCGTTGGGCGAAGCCGCGGTCTGGCCGGTGCAGGGCATGCTCCGTCATTACCGCAGCGAATTCGAATATCACATCGAACACAAGCGTTGCTTGGTGTAAGGGTGAGGTGAACTGATGATCAATATCGAAATTGACGGCAAGCTGGTCGAGACCGAGCGCGGCTCCACGGTGATGGACGCTGCCCGCAAGGCCGGCATCCATATCCCGCATTTCTGCTACCACAAGAAACTGTCGATCGCGGCGAACTGCCGCCAGTGCCTGGTCGAGGTGGAGAAGGCGCCCAAGCCATTGCCGGCCTGTGCGACGCCCGCCGCCGACGGCATGAAGGTGAAGACCCATTCCGAGATGGCGGTCAAGGCGCAGAAGGGCGTGATGGAGTTCCTCCTGATCAACCATCCGCTGGACTGCCCGATCTGCGACCAGGGCGGCGAATGCATGCTGCAGGACGTCGCGATGGGTTACGGCGGCACCGCTTCGCGCTATACCGAAGAAAAGCGCGAAGTGCGGCCCAAGGATGTCGGTCCGCTGATTTCCACCCAGGAGATGACCCGCTGTATCCAGTGCACACGTTGCGTGCGCTTCGGGCAGGAAGTCGCCGACCTGATGGAACTGGGCATGGCCTTCCGCAGCGAACACGCCGAGATCATGACCTTCGTGAACAACACGGTGGACTCCGAACTGTCCGGCAACATGATCGATCTGTGCCCGGTCGGCGCGCTGACCAGCAAGCCGTTCCGCTACACCGCGCGCAACTGGGAGCTGTCGCGCCGCCGTTCGGTCAGCCCGCACGACGGTCTGGGTTCCAACCTTGCAGTGCACATCAAAAACAACAAGGTGCTGCGCGTCACGCCGGTCGAGAACGAAGACGTCAACGAGTGCTGGATCTCCGACAAGGATAGATTCAGCTACGAAGGACTGAATTCTGCCGAGCGCCTGACCAAGCCGATGATCAAGCAGGACGGCAAGTGGCAGGAAGTCGAGTGGCAGGCCGCGCTGGAATATGTCGCCAACGGTCTGCGCCAGGTCGCCAACGGCGCCGGCGCGGATCAGGTCGCCGCACTGGCGACGCCGCACAGCACGCTGGAAGAACTCTATCTGCTGCAGAAACTGATGCGCGGCATCGGCAGCAACAACGTCGACTTCCGCCTGCGCCAGTCCGATTTCAGCGCCGACGGCAAACAGGCCGGGGCGCCTTGGCTGGGCATGACGGTCGCCGACCTCAGCAGCCGCGACCGATTTCTGATCGTCGGCAGCTTCCTGCGCAAGGATCATCCGCTGCTGGCGCAGCGTATCCGCCAGGCGGTCAAGAAGGGCGCGCAGGCCAACATCGTTCATTCCAGCGACGACAACCTGCTGATGAAGGTCGCCAACAAGGCCATCGTCGCGCCGGGCGACATGGTCAATACGCTGGCGCAGATCCTGAAGGCGCTGGCCGCCGAGATGCAGGGCAGTGCGCAGGGCGTGGAAAGCGTCGTCGTCGGCAGCGAAGCCGCGGCGATCGCGAAGAGCTTGGCTTCCGGCGAACGCGCCGCGGTGCTGCTCGGCAATTTCGCGCAGCAGCATCCGCAGGCCGCTCAGATCGCTGTGCTGGCGGAGAAGATCGCCGCGCTGTGCGGCGTGAAGTTCGGCTACCTCGGCGAGGCGGCGAACAGCGTCGGCGGCTACCTGGCCAAGGCGGTGCCGGGGACGAGAGGCATGAACGCCGCGCAGATGCTGGCATCGCCGCGCAAGGCCTATGTGCTGCTGAACGCCGAACCGGAACTGGACTGCGCGGATCCGCAGCAGGCGATGGCCGCGATGCAGGCCGCCGACCTGGTGGTCGCGATGTCCGCTTTCAAGCATCACGCGGCCGATTACGCCGACGTGCTGCTGCCGATCGCGCCGTTCACCGAGACCTCGGGCACGTTCGTGAACACCGAGGGCCGCGCACAGAGCTTCAAGGGTGCCGTCAAGCCGCTGGGCGAGGCGCGTCCGGCGTGGAAGGTGCTGCGCGTGCTGGGCAACCTGCTGGATGTGGACGGTTTCGAATTCGACACCAGCGAAGCGGTGCGCGACGAAGCGGTCGATACCACCAACATCCTGGGCAGTCTGGACAATCATCTGGACGTTCCATTGGCTGTATCCGGCGCCGCGACGCAAGGCTTGCAGCGCGTGGCCGACGTTCCGATCTATTCGGCCGATGCGCTGGTGCGCCGTGCCGCGTCACTGCAGCAGACGCGCGATGCCGCGGCTCCCTGCGTGGCGATGCGCGGCGACGAGCTGCAGAAGCGGGGCGTGAGATCCGGCGACATCGTGAAGGTAACGCAGGGCAGCGCGAGCGTGCGCCTGGAGGCCTGCGCGGATGACGGCCTGCCGGCCGGCGTCGCGCGCGTCGCGGCGGGGCATGCGGCGACGGCGGAACTCGGTGCGATGTTTGGAACGATTACTGTGGAGCGCGCATAAATGGAAGCACAAGCCCTGCAATTGGTTCAGTCGCTCCTGGCTTTCTTCGGCCTGTGGGAGGGGCTGCGCGGTTTCATCGAGCCGGCGTGGCATGTGATCTGGACCGTGGTGAAGATAATGGTCATCGTGCTGCCCATCATGGGCACCGTGGCCTACCTGACGCTGGCCGAGCGCAAGGTGCTGGGCTGGATGCAGGTGCGTCCCGGCCCGAACCGCGTGGGTTACTGGGGCCTGTTGCAGCCCATCGCCGACGGCGTCAAGCTGCTGCTGAAGGAAGTCATCATCCCGGAAAAGTCCAACAAGTTCCTGTTCCTCGCCGCACCCGTGCTGGCCCTCGCTCCCGCGCTGGCGGCCTGGGCGGTGGTCCCGTTCTTCGATGGCGGGGCGCTGGCGAACGTGAATGCCGGCCTGCTCTATCTGCTGGCGATGACCTCCATGGGGGTGTACGGCATCATCATCGCGGGCTGGGCCTCGAACTCGAAGTACGCCTTCCTCGGCGCGCTGCGTTCCTCGGCACAGATTGTTTCCTACGAACTCGCGATGGGTTTCGCGCTGGTGTGCGTGCTGCTGGCCGCGCAGAGCATGAATCTGGGCGACATCGTGCGCGGGCAGCAGAGCGAATACGGCATGCTGGGCTGGTACTTCATCCCGCTGTTCCCGATGTTCGTGGTGTACTTCCTTGCCGGGGTGGCAGAGACCAACCGCGCGCCGTTCGACCTGGCAGAGGACGAATCCGCGATCGTCGCGGGTTTCCACACCGAATATTCCGGCATGGGCTTCGCGCTGTTCTTCCTGGCCGAATACGCCAACATGATCCTGATCGCGGCGCTGACCTCGGTGATGTTCCTGGGCGGCTGGCTCAATCCTTTCCACGGCTGGCCGCTGATCGGCGGGTTGACCGACGCGATTCCCGGCCTGCTCTGGATGCTGGGCAAGATGTCCATCTTCCTGTTCCTGTTCCTGTGGTTCCGCGCGACTTTCCCGCGCTATCGCTATGACCAGTTGATGCGCCTGGGCTGGAAGGTGTTCATCCCGCTGACGCTGATCTGGGTCGTGGTTGTCGCTGCGTGGATGCAGACCCCGCTCTGGGTCTGGTAAGGGGCGGAGGAGATTACTATGCAAATGATCAAGAACTTCTTCAAGACCTTCATGCTGGTCGAACTGCTGAAGGGCATGTCGGTGACCGGGCGTTACATGTTCACGCGCCATATCACGGTAGAGTATCCGGACGAGAGGACGCCGCAGAGCTTCCGCTTCCGCGGCCTGCACGCGCAGCGCCGCTATGAAAATGGCGAGGAGCGCTGCATCGGTTGCAAACTGTGTGAGGCGGTCTGTCCGGCGCTGGCGATCAAGATCGAGATCGCCGAGCGCGACGACGGCACCCGCCGCACCACGCAGTACGACATCGACCTGACCAAGTGCATCTTCTGCGGCTTCTGCGAGGAATCCTGCCCGGTCGACGCGATCGTCGAGAGCCGCGTGTTCGAGTACCACGGCGAGAATCGCGGCGACCTCTATTACACGAAGGGCATGCTGCTGGCCAACGGCGACAGGCTCGAAGAGCAGATCGCCAAGGACAGAGCGGCGGATGCCAAGTACCGATAAAGAGGATTAGCAGATGAATTTCGAAACCATCCTGTTTTATGTATTCGCCGCATTGACGGTGCTGGCGGCCTTGCGCGTGATCACCGCGCGCAACCCGATGCACGCGGTGCTGTTCCTGGTGCTGGCCTTCATCAGCTCCTCCGGCATCTGGCTGCTGCTGGAGGCCGAGTTCCTCGCGATGACGCTGGTGCTGGTCTATGTCGGCGCGGTGATGGTGCTGTTCCTGTTCGTCGTGATGATGCTGGACATCAATCTCGAGCGGCTGCGCGAGGGTTTCTGGCGCTGGCTGCCGTTCGGCGCGGTGCTGGCCGGACTGATGGTGTTCCAGATGGTGTGGGTGCTGGGCGGCATCGATTCGATCGCCGGGCTCGAGCCGGTGAAGCACGCGGCCGACTACAGCAACACCAAGGAACTGGGCCGGTTGATCTACACCGACTATGTGTATGCGTTCGAACTGGCCGCCGTGCTGCTGCTGATCGCGATGGTGGCGGCGATCGCGCTGACGCTGCGCCGCCGCAAGGATGCAAGGTCGCAGAACGTGGGCGACCAGGTCGCGGTCAAGAGGGACGACCGCGTGCGCATCGTGAAGATGCCGGCCGAGCAGCGTGTGGCCGTGCACCCGACCGAAGTCAAAAAATAAGTTAATCCAGGGAGCGAGAAGAGCGACATGTTGACCCTTTCCCATTATCTGGTGCTAAGCGCCGTGCTGTTTGCGATCAGCGTGGTCGGCATCTTCCTGAACCGCAAGAACCTGATCGTGCTGCTGATGGCGATCGAGCTGATGCTGCTGGCGGTGAACACCAACTTCGTGGCGTTCTCGCATTACCTGAACGACACCGCCGGCCAGGTCTTTGTGTTCTTCATCCTGACCGTCGCCGCCGCCGAGGCCGCGATCGGCCTGGCGATCCTGGTGGTGCTGTTCCGCAACCTGAACACCATCAACGTCGAAGACCTCGACAGCCTGAAGGGGTAATGGGCATGAGCATGCAGAATCTCTATCTGTTGGTCCCCCTGGCGCCGCTGGTCGGCGCGATCGCCGCGGGGCTGTTCGGCAAATGGCTGGGCCGCACCTGGTCGCACCGCATCACCATCGCGATGGTCGCGGTGGCGTTCGGCGCGTCGGTCGCGATCTTCAACGACGTGCAGGCGGGCAACACCTTCAACGGCCCGGTCTACACCTGGCTGACCTCGGGCGACACCAGCTTCCAGGTCGGCTTCCTGATCGACAAGCTGACCGTGATGATGATGCTGGTGGTGACCTTCGTGTCGCTGATGGTGCACATCTACACCATCGGCTACATGCAGGAAGATCCGGGCTACCAGCGCTTCTTCAGCTACATCTCGCTGTTCACCTTCTCGATGCTGATGCTGGTGATGGCCAACAACTTCATGCAGCTGTTCTTCGGCTGGGAAGCGGTGGGCCTGGTGTCGTACCTGCTGATCGGCTTCTGGTACACCCGCCCGACGGCGATCTACGCGAACCTTAAGGCCTTCCTGGTGAACCGCGTCGGCGACTTCGGCTTCCTGCTCGGCATCGGCCTGGTGCTGATGGTGTTCGGCACGCTGGACTATGCAGCGGTGTTCGCCAATGCGTCCGCCCATGTGGACGACATCGCGCCCATCCCGGGCATGACGGTGAGCTTGTTGTCCGCGATCTGCATCCTGCTGTTCATCGGCGCGATGGGCAAGTCGGCGCAGTTCCCGCTGCATGTGTGGCTGCCGGATTCGATGGAAGGCCCGACCCCGATCTCCGCGCTGATCCACGCCGCGACCATGGTGACCGCCGGTATCTTCATGGTGGCGCGCATGTCGCCGCTGTACGAGCTGTCCGAGACCGCGCTGTCCTTCGTGATGGTCATCGGCGCGATCACTGCGCTGTTCATGGGCTTCCTCGGCATCATCCAGAACGACATCAAGCGCGTCGTGGCGTATTCCACGCTGTCGCAACTGGGCTACATGACCGTGGCACTGGGTGCGTCGGCCTACTCGGTCGCGGTGTTCCACCTGATGACCCACGCGTTCTTCAAGGCGCTGCTGTTCCTTGCCGCGGGTTCTGTGATCATCGCGATGCACCACGACCAGGACATCCGCAACATGGGCGGTCTGAAGAAATACATGCCCATCACCTGGATCACCTCGCTGATCGGTTCGCTGGCGCTGATCGGCACGCCGTTCTTCTCCGGCTTCTATTCCAAGGACAGCATCATCGAGGCGGTCGCGCTGTCGCACCTGCCGGGATCCGGTTTCGCCTACTTCGCGGTGGTCGCGGGCGTGTTCGTTACCGCGTTCTACTCGTTCCGCATGTACTTCCTGGTGTTCCACGGCGAGGAGCGCTTTGGCAAGGCACACCACGGCAAGGCGCACCACAAGGACCATCATGATGCGCATCACGATGCCAACGACGAGGTTCACGAGGCGCATCACGGCGATCACGACGACGAGGAAGTGTCGCCTGACCACCACCACGGGCTGGCGCCGGGACAGAAGCCGCACGAGACTTCGTGGGTAGTGACGGTGCCGCTTATGCTGCTGGCGATTCCTTCCGTGCTGATCGGCTACATCGCGATCGAGCCCATGCTGTATGGCGGCTATTTCGGCGACGCGATCTTCATCTCCGAGCACCACGAGGCGCTGCGCGAGATGCATGAAGAGTTCCACGGTGCGGCCGCGATGGCGTTGCATGCGCTGACCACGCTGCCGTTCTTGCTGGCGGTGGCCGGCGTCGGCAGCGCGGCATTCTTCTACCTGAAGCGTCCGGATATTCCGGCGGCGATCCAGAAGCGCTTCCAGTTCATCTATGTGGTGCTGGACAACAAGTACTACTTCGACCGCTTCAACGACTGGTTCTTCGCCGGCGGCGCGCGCGGCGCCAGCGGTTTCCTGTGGCGCAACGGCGACGTGAAGCTGATCGACGGCCTGATCGTCAACGGTTCGGCGAAGATGGTCGGCATGCTGTCCGGCGTCGTGCGCCACCTGCAGTCCGGCTACATCTATCACTACGCGTTTTCCATGATCATCGGCGTGTTCGTGCTGCTGAGTGTACGCAACTGGTTTGAATAAGGAATGACAGCATGATTTTCGGGTTCCCCATCATTAGCGTCGCAATCTGGCTGCCGATCATCTTCGGCGTTCTGGTGCTTTCCACCGGCGACGACAAGAATGCACAGATGGCGCGCATCCTCGCGCTGGTCGGCTCGGTGCTCGGTTTCCTGGTGACCATTCCGCTGTACACCGGATTCGTCGCCGACACCTCGGAGATGCAGTTCGTCGAGATGCACGACTGGATCACGCGCTTCAGCATCCATTACCACCTCGGTGTGGACGGCATTTCGGTGCTGTTCATCCTGCTGACCGCGTTCTTCACGCCCATCGTGGTGGTGGCCGGCTGGCAGGTGATCGAGAAGCGTGTCGCGCAGTACATGGGTGCGTTCCTGATCATGTCCGGCATCATGATCGGCGTGTTCGCCGCGCTTGATGCGGTGTTGTTCTACGTGTTCTGGGAGGCGATGCTGATCCCGATGTTCCTGATCATCGGTGTGTGGGGCGGTGCGAACCGCGTGTATGCAGCGGTCAAGTTCTTCCTGTATACGCTGCTCGGCTCGCTGCTGATGCTGGTGGCATTGATCTACCTGTACAACCAGTCAGGCGGCAGCTTCTCCATCCTCGACTTCCACCAGGTCGCGATTCCGATGAATGCGCAGATCCTGATCTTCATCGCCTTCTTCTTCGCGTTCGCGGTGAAGGTGCCGATGTTCCCGGTGCACACATGGTTGCCGGACGCGCACGTCGAGGCGCCGACCGGCGGCTCGGTGGTGCTGGCGGCGATCATGCTGAAGGTGGGCGCCTACGGCTTCCTGCGCTTCTCGATGCCCATCGTGCCGGACGCCAGCCATGAACTGGCCGGCGTGATGATCGCGCTGTCGCTGATTGCGGTGGTGTACATCGGCCTGGTCGCGCTGATGCAGACCGACATGAAGAAGCTGGTCGCATATTCCTCGATTTCGCACATGGGTTTCGTCACGCTGGGCTTCTTCATCTTCAATGCCTACGGCATGGAAGGCGCGCTGCTGCAGATGATCTCCCACGGCTTCGTGTCCGGCGCATTGTTCCTGTGCATAGGCGTGCTGTACGACCGCATGCACTCGCGCAAGATCGCCGACTACGGCGGCGTGGCCAACACCATGCCGGTGTTCGCGGCGTTCTTCATGTTGTTCGCGATGGCCAACAGCGGCCTGCCCGGCACCAGCGGCTTCGTCGGCGAATTCATGGTGATCCTGGGCGCGGTCAAGGCGAACTTCTGGTACGCGTTCGCGGCGGCGACCACGCTGATCTTCGGCGCGGCCTACACGCTGTGGATGTACAAGCGCGTGATCTTCGGCGCGGTGGCGAACCATCATGTGGCCGAACTGACCGACCTGAACATGCGCGAGAAACTGATCTTCGCGGTGCTGGCGGTCACGGTGCTGGGCATGGGCCTGTACCCGCTGCCGTTCAGCGAAGTCATGCATGTATCGGTGAACGACCTGCTGGTGCATGTGGCGCGTTCCAAATTGCCGTTGTAAGCAGCGGACTCTGAGGTGGATATGGATTTGATGACGAATTGGATGTCGGCCGGCGCGGAAATCTTCCTGCTGGTCATGGTGTGTGCGATCCTGATCGCGGACCTGCTGATCAGGCAGAGCGGCCGACTGGTCACCTACATGCTGGCGCAGTTCACGCTGCTGGGCTGTTCGCTGATCACGGTCGGGACGCATGAGAACGGCGTGGTGTACGCCTTCCACAATCTGTTCGTGGACGACCTGATGTCCGACGTGCTGAAGCTGCTGACCTATCTGGCGATGTCGATGATGCTGGTGTATTCACGCCAGTACCTGGCGGTGCGCGGCCTGTTCACCGGCGAGTTCATCGTGCTGGCGCTGTTCGCGATGCTGGGCATGATGGTGATGATCTCCGCGAACCACTTCCTGACGCTGTATCTCGGTCTGGAGCTGCTGTCGCTGTCGCTGTACGCGATGGTCGCGCTGCAGCGCGATTCCGCGATCGCTACCGAGGCTGCGATGAAGTACTTCATCCTCGGCGCGCTGGCCTCCGGCTTGCTGCTGTACGGCATGTCCATGCTGTACGGCGCGACCGGCTCGCTGGAGCTGGGCGTGGTTTCCAACGCGATCCAGTACGGCGTCGCCGACAAGAACCTGCTGGTGTTCGGCCTGGTGTTCGTGGTCTCCGGCCTCGCGTTCAAGCTGGGCGTGGTGCCGTTCCACATGTGGGTGCCGGACGTGTACCACGGCGCGCCGACCGCGATGACCATGATGATCGGCTCCGCGCCCAAGCTGGCGGCGTTCGCCTTCGCGACGCGCATCCTGGTCGAGGGCCTGCAGCCGCTGGTGCAGCACTGGTCCGGCATGCTGATCATCCTCGCGATCGCCTCGATGGCCATCGGCAACATCACCGCGATCGCGCAGACCAACCTGAAGCGCATGTTCGCGTACTCGACCATCGCCCACATGGGTTTCATGCTGCTCGGTCTGCTCTCCGGCGGAGTGGAGGGCTACGGCTCGGCGATGTTCTATGCGGTGGTCTACGTGCTGATGTCGCTGGGCGCGTTCGGCATGATCATGCTGCTGTCGCGCGTCGGTTTCGAGGCCGACACGCTGAACGACTTCAAGGGCCTGAACCAGCGCAGCCCGTGGCTGGCGTTCATGATGCTGCTGCTGATGTTCTCGATGGCCGGCGTGCCGCCGACCGTTGGCTTCTACGCCAAGTTCTCGGTGCTGAACGCCGTGGTGCAGGCTGGGCACATCTGGCTGGCGGTGGCGGCGGTGATGTTCTCGCTGATCGGCGCGTTCTACTACCTGCGCATCGTCAAGCTGATGTACTTCGATACGCCCGAGAGCCACGAGCCGATCGCGGTCGGGCAGGACAGCGCGCTGCTGATCAGCGTCAACGGCCTGGCCGTGCTGCTGCTGGGCTTGTTGCCCGGCGCGCTGATGTCGGTGTGCGCGGTGTCGGTGCAGCAATCGCTGTTGTTGCATTAGACTGAAGTGCTGATACCGATCGCATCGGAAGCTCCCGCCTCGAGCGGGAGTTTTCGTATGTCGGTGACGACGGAACCAGGGGGACCAGACTATGGTTGATAGAGAATTGAGTTCTGCCAATGTGCCGTCGCAAGCGATGGCGATGCCGGTGTTCGTCTACAACCGTGCGGACGGGGTATTCGTCGATCTTCCGAAGCTTTCGGTGGCCGAGGGCGGTTTCGAGCGCTTCGTCGAGCGTCTGTTCGAGAGCGGCGCGCGTTTCACCAGCTTGAACTACGACCTGTTCCTGAAACTGCTGTACGACGAAGAATGGTTGTCGGAGACGAAGGTCAAGACACCCAGCCTGAAGGTCGCCGAGAGCATCGTGCGTTTCCTGCCCGAGCGTCAGGCGCTCTACCGCAAGGTCAAGATGCTTCCCGGCGATCTGCGCGCCGAGTATATGTTCGAGCCGGTCAGCATCGAGGAATCCTATCAGGTGCCGCTCTATGGCGATCCGGAGGGCGGTATCGCGCCTATCGTCGGCTACGAGACCAAGACCAGGGACGTGGCGACCAAGCTGGATTTCGACGAGATGGTCACCGACATGTGGCTGAAGGGCGTGAAGTTCGGTCTGCGCGAAGAGGCGATCCGCAAGACCATCGCCAGCGGCGAGACCGTGCGTCTGCCACTTGCCTTGCACATCGATCCGACGCCCAGTCGGGACGCGGAGATCATCGAGGTCTGCGCCGACCTGCATCGCGACAATTCGCCGAAGCTGCTGGCCAACGGCAAGGCCGATCTGAGCGTATACAAGAATCGTTTTCCGCATGTGAAGCAGGGAACGCGCTTGCTCAAGAAGGTCCCGAGGATACTGGGCAAGCCCGGGCGCAAGGTGACGGGCGAGGCCATCGAGCCGGACATGCCGAAGGATCTCGATCTGCATCCCCTGTCGTCGCGCGGCACGAGCATCGAGCAGGGAACGGACGGCGAATATGTCGTGGCGACGATGGACGGGTTCATCAGCATCGATACCCGTTCGAACAGCATCTCCATCACCGAGAAGATCGAAACCATGGAGGGCATCAGCGCCAAGACGACAGGCGACCTGGCGCTGGCGGTGGACGAGTTCATCGAGCACGGCGAGGTGCAGGAGGGGCGCACGGTGAAGGGCAAGCACATGACCTTCATGTCCGACGTGTTCGGCAACGTGCTCTCCGATGACGGCAACATCGTCATCGCCGGCAACCTGTCGGGCGGAAAGGTGGAGTCCAAGGGCGGCAACGTCACGCTGCGCAAACGCGCATCGCGTGCCGTGGTGCTGGCCCGAAGCGCCGAACTGAATGCGGGACAGTGCGAGAGCAGCACGCTGGTCGGCAAGGTGGTTCGTGTGGAGCATGCGGTGAATTGCGAGATCGTCGCCGACGAACTGTACGCCGATGTGGTCGAGGGCTGCATCATCGCCGGCAAACTGATCAGAATACGGTCTTCGGGCGAACGCAGGGGCGCCGAGACATCCGTGACGCTGGTGGTGCCCGACGATGCCGTCATCAACCAGCGCATCGCCGGTGTCAGGCGGGAGCTGGATGAGGCGCGCGGCCTCATCATCGCCAAGATCGAGGAGATCGAAACCCTGAAGGCGGAGCCCGAGTTCGCGAAATTCATGGCACTGCATGGCAGGATAGCCAGCGGCGCGCTCAAGCTCTCCCCCGAGCAGTCGACAAACTGGCGGAAGCTGGTGGAGAAGAATGCGGCGACGCTCCAGCAACTGACATCCTTGAAAAAGGATGCCGACGCGCTTTCGGCATCCGTCAAGGACATGGAAGAGACGCTTGCTTCCATGGAGCGGGAACAGCAGGCGATGGGCAAGAACATTTCCTGCACGATCGAGCATGTCGAGGGACATACCGTCGGTCAGACCATGCGCATGATGAACGGGCTCGACAGCCTCTCCGTCATGTCCGGCGGCACGATCAGGACCACGCTGCAGACCATGGACGGGCGCAAGGAAAGGGTGTTCTACGGGGACGACGGTTCGATCGAGTGGAAGTTCGAGAAGCCGGCGGCTTGATAAGCGCCGGGCATATGGGCGCCCAGGAGCGGAAATTGGATCTGAAGGAAACACAACTGGATTCGTCGGTGATGTATCGCGGCGATTTCATCGAGGTGCACAAGGACAGCGTGCGTCTGCCGGACGGCGCTATCGCCAGCCGCGAATACATCACCCATCCGGGGGCGGTCGCGGTGCTGGCGCTGCTGGACAATGGCAACTTGGTGATGGAACGGCAGTTCCGTTACGCGCCGCAACGCGAATTCATCGAGCTGCCCGCCGGCAAGATCGATCACGGCGAGGATATCCTGGTCACCGCGCAGCGCGAACTGCTGGAGGAGACCGGTTATGTCGCCGGCGAATGGACGCATCTGGCGACGACCTGGCCGTGCATAGGCTATGCCGATGAACGCATGGAATATTTCCTCGCGCGCGGCATCAGTCATCAAGGAAGCGCGCTGGACGACGGCGAATTCCTGGAGGTGTTTGAGCTGTCGCCGGCCGATGCGCTGGAGTGGGTGCGCCAAGGCAAGATCAACGACAGCAAGACCATCGTCGGCCTGTTCTGGCTGGAGAAACATCTCAACGGCTGGCAAGGGTGAGTGCGCCTTTGCCGCAATAAAACATCTGCAAGGCCGGCGCGTTTCGGGTAAATTGCGCCGGTTTCTCAACGGCGGAACTTCGGCAGGATGATGCTATCTCACCGGTTCCCATCAATCACAGGAGTAAGGTTATGACGCAGTACAGCAAACGCATGGTTATCGTTCACTGGTTGACCCTGGCACTACTGGTCGCCGCATGGTTCTTGGGCGAAGAGTTGGCGGAGGCGACGGAAGAGGGTATGGCAACGCTGGCTGGCTACCTTGTGCATGGGGCTGTTGGCGCGGCTGTTCTGCTGCTGACGATTGCGCGTCTCCTGTTCCGCCGCAAGGATGGAGTGCCGGCTGCTGTGGGAACGGGCTTGATGGATAAGGTCGCGAAGGGCATACACCACGCTTTATATGCAGTGCTGTTCGTATTGCCGGTGAGCGGTATGTTGGCGGTAGTTTCCAGCGGCGCCGGCAAGGCTCTTCTGGCGGGCGATGCGGCCTTGCTGCCGACAGAGGAAGCCTTGGATCGACTGTTTGTTTTCGAGGTGCATGAAGTGATGGTGACCGTGCTGATCGCGCTTGTCGTGGTGCATGTGCTAGGCGCGCTCAAGCACCAGTTCGTGATGAAGGATAACATCATGGATCGCATGTCGCTGCGCAAGAAGGACTGAGGCAGCGCTGCCGGATTCCGGCGGGCGCGGCAATCGAACGAGGGCGGATCTTTGATCCGCCCTTCGTTTTTTCGTGCCCGGGATAGGCTCCTGTCTATTTGCAATTCAATCTACAGGGTTTAGTTTATTGAGCCGGGGCTGAATGGTTGTTAATTTGCTCGTGCCGGACGAATTGTCCGGCACTTACTTTCATTCAACTTTTTTGAGGGAAACGCATCATGGCAACTGGTATCGTTAAATGGTTCAACGACGCAAAGGGGTTTGGTTTTATCAGTCCGGATGATGGCAGCGGTGATATCTTTGCACACTTCTCTGCTATCGAGGCTCACGGCTTCAAATCCCTGCAGGAAGGCCAGAAAGTTACGTTCGAGATCATGCAAGGCGCAAAGGGCAAGCAGGCTGCCAGGATTCAAAATGCATGAATTTACCCGGCGTTCCTGAGTGGTTGTGATACCAGGAAGGGGCGCCGGTTAGTCCAGATGCAAGGTTTTTCTGCGGTTGAAGGGCCGATCTTCCTTCACATCTGCGCGACCTATCTCGAAGCCGTTCCGGCAACTTGTTCACCTGATCTTGCGCATCGTATGTATTTTCAGGATGGACGTGTTCTCAAATGAATTTTATGGATGCTCAGGCATGGATGTTCAGGATCGACATCCCGGACATCCAATAGTCGATTGCTCGATTCGATATGCCGCCGAATCAGGCGCGCGGGCTGATGGTACAGATTGCCTTGGGCGCGTTGATGCGCAGCACGATGGATTCGCGCACGGTGAAGTTGAAGTGGGCGGAATCCGGGAAGGTGAATGCCACGGTGAGATCCTCGCCGATCAGCAACGTGCCGGCCTCCGGTGCGGCCAGCATGGCGCCGCGGATGTCTGCCTTGTGGATGCCCAAAGTGCACAGCCCTTTCAGGTGATCGATCTGCAGCATGTCAGAACCTTCCGGATAGCGCCGGAACAGGTTGTTGTACAGTCGGGGTTCGAGCGCCATGGCATACGGACCGTGGAAGCGTGAGTTATCCAGCAGTGTTACAGCCGCCAGTACGTCGCGCAGCACTTGTTCCACGTCACTCCAGTCCCCTGCGTCGAAGTGGTTGCGGTTCTCGGCTGTGCACAGTCCCGCCAGCCCGAATTCCGGGTCGCCCTGATAGATGAGCTCTTCTTCGCGCGCCACCAGTTCCTGTGTGGCCATGGCAAGCTGGCCGAAATCGAGTGGCTGGCCAAGTTCGGTGTGGGCGGAGACTCTCCGGCGGCTCATGGTGAAGTGCCGGAATATCATCGGTACGGGGATGGTGCGGGCGATGATGGTGGTGGCGCCGTGCGAGGCATGCTGGCGCTGGTCGTCGTTGCCTACCGGTGCGGCCAGGTATCCTAGCCCGAAGGGACCTTCCACCGGCAGGAAACGGCGGGCGGTCAGTATCTTGCGCGCTTCGGCCGTTGCCATCTCCTCCATGCGCCCGAGTATCGCGGCGTCGAATGGCAGGGTAGTCGTGTCCATGTCATGCTCCTTTCATGTTGCCGACGGTCAGGCGCGGCGAACAGCCAGTGTTCCTGGCGTGGCTTTCGCCGGCGACCTTGCCGGTGGTTTTCTTTTCGAGCAGGGTGACGTCGCCCTGCGTGAACAGGTAGGTTTTCAATATCGTGTCCAGTTGCGGCGTGCTGCGGCGCAGCCATTCCAGCAGCATCGCCGCATGTTCCATTTCCTCGTGCATGTTGTGCAGCAGGATCTCGCGCAGAGCCTCATCGTTGCAGGCATCGGCCCGCTGGTGATACCAGTCGATCGCTTCGAATTCCTCCATTAGCGAGAGGATGGCACGGTGGGCATCCACCGTTGGTGAGGCGAGCTTCTCTTCGCGCTCATGCAGTCCTTCGTGTGACATGGTTTCGCCTCCTTAAGTATCGGTTTGCGGCCGCCGTGAACAAACAACATGGCAGACGGGTGCGACGATATTTGCACAGCGGTGAAAAGGAAGACATACAGTGTTTGCGGTATGTCGCCGGGTAAAATCAGGTAGCGCAGATGCCGTCCGGCGAGGATGCCCACCCGGTCTGACGGTTACATTTTCTTGTAGGTAATGGCGCTGATGGTCGCCCCTTGCGGATCCTGAATCACGCAAAAGCGGCCGACGTCAGGGATGTCGGTCGGCGGCACGAGCAGTCTTGCGCCCAGCTGCCCGGCGGTCTTCGCAGTCGCGTCGATATCGTCGACCGTGACGTAGACGCCCCATGCCGGCGGCGTGGCCTTGGCTTCCTGCGGCGTCGCCATGATTCCGCCTATGCCGTTGCCTCCCGCCTTGACCACGGTATAGATCATCCCCGGCATCGACATCTCTTCGGTATTCCAGCCGAACAGTTTGGTGTAGAAGGTCTTCGCCGCTTCCACGTCCGGGGTCATCAGCTCGCACCAACTGAAGGCGCCGTGTTGTTTGAATGGCTCGTTCATCGTCGTTCCCTCTCGTTGTTGGTGAGGGAGAAACCATATGCGTCCGGTTTGACGGACTCAATAAGGTGGATTGCTTAGCATCCAGGAAACGGCGCCCAGCGCGGAGAAGAAGATCGCGAGGTGTGCCCACGACCAGAACAGGTAGCGGCGCGAGAGTTTCTCCGGTGTGAAATTGCTGATCAGGAACAGCTTGCCGTCGCGAGGCAGGCCGAGGAGGTGGATGTCCGGTTGCGCATGGGCTTCGCGTTTTTTCTTGTCGATCTCGCGTTTTGCGGCCTGACGCGCCAGCATCCATTCCTTCATGTCGATCTCGCCGTTGTTGTCGAGGTCGAAGCGCGCGTGCAGCGCGGGCTTATCGAGCTTCCAGTCTGCGAGCAGCGCATTGAGTTCGGCACGCGCATCGAACTCCGCGCCCACGCTGCGCGTGCGGAACTCGCCGATGGCGTAGATGCTGTCGTCCTGGATGAACTTCCATTCGGTGTAGCGATGATCGCCCTCGGTCCACTGGTCGCGGTGTTTGGTGACGATCTCGGCCTGTTCCGGATCGACCACGCAGTCGCCGCTGTCGTCGCGCAGCACGAATGTATCGGTGCTTTCGCCGCGGTCTACTGTTTCCCACTGGTCTTTCGCGCTGCGTCGTTCGATCTGGTAGCGATACCAGAGGCAGGGCAGCTGCCGCAGTTTGCTGATGAGCGGAGCGTCGCCGAAGGGGCGGCCGCGTCCGGCGAGTTCGACATAGCCCTGTGCGGCGGACGCGACTTTCGAGGTCGGTGTGTCGCGGATCATGCGCAAGCGATAGAGCGCCGACAGCCAGGCGAAGAAACTGACGAAGGCCATCGCCGACAGGCAGCCCAGCCAGCCTTCGCGCGATTCCAGCTGGAATCCGACGAACAGCAAGAGTAACTGCGCGCCGGAGGTGACCAGTTGCGCGTATTCGCGGCGCAGCCTGACCAGCATGGCGATTATTTGAACAGTTGCTTCATATCCACATCCGCCTTTTCGCTGGAGGCGAATTCCAGCAGCGGCTTGGCTTCGTAGCGGAACATATTGGCGATCAGCACGGCGGGGAATTGTTCGATGCCGACGTTGTAGATGTTAACCGACTCGTTGTACAGCTCGCGGCGGTCGGCGATGCTGTTCTCCAGCCCGGTGATGCGCGTCTGCAACTGCATGAAATGCTCGTTCGCCTTCAGTTCGGGATAGGCTTCCGCCACCGCGAAGATGCTGCCCAAGCCTGCGCGCAGGAAATTTTCGGCCTGTCCCAGCGCGCCGATGTCCTGGCTTTCGCGCGCCGCCTGCACCCGTGAGCGTGCCTCGATCACCTTCTGCAGGGTGGACTGCTCGAACTCCTTGTACTGCTTGCACACTTCGACCAGCTTGGGCAGCTCGTCATGGCGCTGCTTGAGCAGCACGTCGATGTTCGCCCAGGCCTTGGCGACGGCATGCTTCAGATTGACCAGATGGTTGTACAGGCTGATGCCGTAGAACAACGCGACGAGGGTGATGCCGAGAAAGATCAGGTTGATAGTCATGTCCGCTCCTTGCTTACTGTAATTCGATGGTGCCGCTTACCTGCACCGTCATGCGCGTATCGCCGCCGGCGAATTCCGGTTGCGGGATCGCCGCATCTGCCGCCATCGGCGCGGCGCGCATCATCGCCTTGGGATAATACGGCGGCATGCCGCTATTGATCGAGAAGCGCACGGTCTTGTAGGCGTGCGCGCCGAAAGCCGCGCGTATCGCGTCCGCGCGTGCCGTGAAGGCCTTGATCGCTTCGGCGATGAGGTCGCTTTCGCTTTGCGCGCGCGAGTCGGGAGCTAGGGTGAAGTTCAGTCCGTTCAATTGCAATGTGGATTGCAGCTGCATGATGAGTTCGCCGGCGGCCTTGAAGTCGCGGCTTTCCAGCCGGATCTCGGCATGGCCGCGCCAGCCGTCGACCTGGTTGTTCTTGCCGTACACCGGATAGGTGTTCTGGCTGCCGCTGGTAACTTTCACATTGCGGAAGATGGCGGCCTTTTTCAGCGCGTCGTTCAGCGCGGCATTGATTTGTTGCGCGACGCGGGCGGGCTGTCTGTCCTGTACCTCGATGCTCATGCCGGCGACCAGCAGGTCGTTGGCGACTTCGCGCGCAGCCTCGACCTGGAAGTCCACGCGGTTGTATGGCGCGTTTTCGGCATAAGCCCAACTCTGGAGTGTCAACAGACCAAACAGCAATGCGATACGCAACATGGCACCCTCCTTCTTGATTTTGGTGGTCGTATGCTAAAGCAAAACTAAACCTACTGCGCGGCCCGATTGCTGCGTTGCGCGGTACTCGAAATCCTCATGTATATTAAGTACATTCCGGTTTCTGCGTTCCGTGCGCCTTGCACTCGAGCCGCTCGCTACGGTTTTCGAGGTATTTCGTCGATGAGCTATAGCATTAACGTGTTGTTGAGGCAGGTCTTTGCCTGTGCCAGCCGCGTCAACGTCGGCAGCAGGTTGAGCCCGGTCGCCCCTTTCAATTCCAGTGCATTCTCCTTTAGTTCGTCAAAGGTGACTTCGATCGGAGCGCCGCCCGCCGCCAGGGCGACTGCATTGCCGCTCTCGCAGGAGGGGAACACCAGCGCGCGGTCGTCGAATGCTTCCGCGATGCGCGCTGCCGTCGCCTTGAAGCCGCGGCTGCGCGTCAGCATGTTCACCGCCATCATTCCGTCATCACTCAGGCATGCGCGGCAGGCTTGGTAGAACGGCAGCGTTTCCAGCGCGCCGGTGCGCGCTTTTTCGTCGAATCCGTCCACCAGGATCAGGTCGAACTTCTTGTCGCTGTTCATGACGAATTCCGCTCCGTCGCCTATCACCAGGTGGAGACGCTTCGGGTCCTCCGGCAGCTTGAAGAATTGCCGCGCCGCGGCGACCACGGCGGGCTCGATCTCGACGACCGTCAGGTGAGCGTGCGGATAGTTGCGGTACAGGAACTTGGTCAGCGACGCCGCACCGAGGCCGATCAGAAGCACTTTGCGGGGGGCGTCGCGCAGCAGCAGCGAGGCCATCATTTCGCGCGTGTATTCCAGTTCCAGGTTCCATGGGCGCGCGATGCGCATCGCGCCTTGCACCCAGTCGGAACCGAAGTGCAGGGTGCGTACGCCAGAATCCTCGCGGATGTCGATAGAGATGGCCATGTCAGTAAAATGCGGTTGTTGCGGGAATGTTCCGGATCAATAGATGAAACGTTCCCGCAGTTCTTCCAGATTGAGTTCCTGCAGGATGTGCTCCAGGCGTTCCCGCGAGCTTTTGCGCGGTGTCCCATGGCGCCGCGCGATGATCAACTCGTTCTTCATCGAGTGCTCCCAGCCGACCAGTTCCGTCACCGTCAGCTGATAGCCGTGCGACTCCAGTAGCAAGCAGCGCAGCACATTGGTGAGGTGGCTGCCGAATTCCCGGGTATGGATCGGATGGCGCCATATCTCGGACAGCGGGGTCTTGCCGAACGACTGGTTCTTGTTGCGGTTCAGCGCCGCGGCGACTTCCGCCTGGCAGCAGGGAACCAGCACGATGAATCTGGCTTGTTTGTGCAGTGCGAATCGGATCGCATCGTCGGTTGCAGTGTTGCATGCGTGCAGTGCTGTAACGATGTCGATGCGTTCCGGCAGTTGCGCCGAACTGATGGAATCTTCCACCGACAGGTTGAGGAAGGACATGCGGGCGAAACCGAGCTTGGCGGCGAGTGAGCGCGATCTTTCCACCAGTTCGGCTCGTGTTTCGATACCGTATACATGTCCGGTGTCGCGCGCTTTCAGGAACAGGTCGTACAGGATGAATCCCAGATAGGACTTGCCCGCGCCGTGATCCGCCAGCGTGAGATTTTCGTTTTCAGACAGCACCTCCGCCAGTAACGGCTCGATGAAATGGAACAGGTGATAGACCTGTTTGAGCTTGCGACGGCTGTCCTGATTGAGCTTGCCGTCGCGCGTCAGGATATGCAACTCCTTCAGTAGTTCGGCGGATTGTTCTGGCTTGATTTCCGGAATGGTGGACATGATCGGGTTCGGCTGGTCTGGTAGGGCGATATTCTACAGGGGAGCGCGCCCGGGGAATGTGGGAGGCGGAAAATTTGCGTCGTCGATTCTGGGCTGCTGTCGGTGCGCTGTATGGGATACAATTATCTGATAGTCTGCATAAATAGGGATGCCGAGTCACTGCTGCCGGTCTATTGTTCAGGAGGAATTTTAATGGGGAATTTGCGGATCGGTGTGAGGCTGGCCATTGGCTTTGCCGTTGTTGTGGTGTTGTTTTTGGCAAACCTGGTGCAGGTGGGGGTGTCTTTCTCTCAGCTCATGCAGGATATCCGGCAAATCAAGGAAGAGACCTTGCCGTATGTGGTGGTGGTCGATGAGATGGATACCAGTCGTTCGGAGGTGCAGCAGTGGCTGACCGATGTGTCCGCCACCCACAATCGCGACGGATACAAGAATGCCGAAGAAGCCGCTAAACGTTTCCTCGAT
Organism: Gallionella sp.; assembly: GCA_035654695.1. Lineage (GTDB taxonomy): Bacteria > Pseudomonadota > Gammaproteobacteria > Burkholderiales > Gallionellaceae > Gallionella. Next base: position 81,987 of record DASRWG010000008.1, read on the forward strand.
GGTGTGGCCAAGTACAAGCAGATGTTCCAGCGGGAAAACGATACGGACAGCCTGAAAAAAATGGAGGCCATCGAGGCGAGCTTCCGCGATTTCTATGCCACCGGCAAAACGATGGCGGAAGCATATATCACCAATGGTCTGGATGCCGGCAATGCGATCATGGAGAAGTTCGACCAAGACAGCGAGGCTGTATCCGATCGGCTGGGCGAGTTCCGCGCGCAGCAAGTGGCCGAAGCGAACGAGGTGACCTCCGGGACGCTCGATCTGGCCGACTCCACCTTGCGCCTGATGATAGGTGGCGGCATCGTCGCCGCATTGCTGGGCGCGGTATTCTCGGTGGTGATCACGCGCTCGGTGGTTGTGCCTGTCGGCAGGATGCGCTCCGCCATCGTGGAGGTGGGCAAGAATGGTGACTTCACCCGTCGCATCGCGGTGAAGAGTCGTGATGAGATCGGACAGGCGGCGGCTTCTTTCAATGAGCTGATGGCGAGCTTGCAGGCCACATTCAGTCAGATCCACGACGGCATAGACAAGATATTCGCCGCGTCTCATGTGTTGTCGGCATCATCCCATCAGCTTGCCACCAGTTCCTCCCATCAGGGAGAGGCCACTTCTTCGATCGCGGCAACCGTAGAAGAAGTTACGGTTAGCATCAATCATGTGTCCGACTATGCGCGGGAGGCGTTGGCGATTTCGCACAAGGCTGGTGAGTTGTCCGAGCAGGGGGGCGAGATCATTCACAATGCGGCCGCAGAGATGCGCCAGATCGCCGATACGGTGCGGGAGACCTCCGGCACGATAGAGGCGCTGGGTCAGCAGTCGACGCAGATATCTGCGATCTTGCAGGTCATCAAAGAGATTGCCGAGCAGACCAACTTGCTGGCGCTGAATGCGGCTATCGAGGCCGCACGTGCTGGTGAGCAGGGGCGAGGCTTTGCCGTGGTGGCGGATGAGGTACGCAAACTGGCAGAACGCACCAGCAAGGCGACCGAGGAGATTGGCCAGATGATCGAAGAGGTACAGAGCACGACGCATGGTGTGGTGAGCAGCATGTCGGGTACGGTCAGGCTGGTGGACGGCGGTGTCGATTTGGCGCGCCAGGCCGGCGATGCCATCAACCAGATCAGGGATGAATCGCGCAAGGTGCTTGATACGATCCGCGAAATTTCTGCTGCGCTGGTGGAGCAGAGCAGCGCCAGCAACGACATTGCCGTCAATGTCGAGAAGGTCGCGCAGATGACCGAAGAGAACAGTGCGGCGACCGAGGGCACGGCGGGTGCGGCTGACGATCTCGAGGGGTTGGCGGATCAGATGCGTACGGCGGTGAATCGCTTCAAGTTTTAATCTGTTTTGGTACCGGTGTAATAGTGAGCGGGGGAGGTATGGGGAGTCGTTTGGCAAAATTGATGGCGGTCGGCTTGGTGGCGAGCAATGTGGCATTGGCGGAAGACTCGCCTGACTGGAAGGCTGAAACGCTGAGCGGGGATTGGGGGGGGGGCGTTCCGGTCTGTATGACAAGGGCGTTACAGTTGAACTTACCCACAAGAGCGATGCTTGGTCGAATGTGTCGGGCGGGTTCGCTCGTGGCGGCGTCGTGCTGATGAACAGCGAAGCGGCCGTCTCGCTGGATATGGACAAGCTGGCTGGATGGGGCGGGGGCTGCGCCTTCGTGCAATATCACGTCCAGCACGGCAATCAGTCGATCAACAGCTATGCCGGTAGCTTTGCCGGTGTGGATAACATCGAAACCGGAACCAGCACCGGTCAGTTCTTTCAGGCATGGCTGCAGCAGAATTCGGCGGATGACAGCATCTCCTTATTGGCTGGACTATATGCGATCGATTCGGAGTTCTATGTCACCGACACTTCCGGCTTGTTCCTGCAGCCGCCATACGGCATGTCGGCCGAGATGGCTCAAGCGGCCGGAAACAATGCCCCTCCCGTATTTCCCACGGGTGCATTGGGGGTTCGCCTGAAGTACACCGGAAGTGGCTATTATGCGCAAGCGGCAGTCACCGATGGCGTGCCTGGCAATCCCAATAATCCGCATGGCACCCAAGTCAGACTCGACAAGGGTGATGGTACTCTGGCGGTGGTCGAGTTCGGCTATGCCCCGGAGGTGGAGGACGGGCGCTATAACAAGATGGCCCTTGGCCTGTGGCGGTACACCGCCCGTGCCAACGACAGCGTTGATCTCGACGTCTTGGGGAATCCGGTGTTGCGAACCAATCAGGGTGCTTATGTGCTGGCGGAGCGCACACTGATGTCCGAGTCAAATGGTTCCGGTCAAGGGCTCTCCGGCTTTGTTCGTTTCGGTATGGTCAATAAGGATATCCATCAGGCCGACTGGTCTGGCAGTCTTGGATTGAATTATCTGGGGTTGCTTGATGGGCGTGACGAAGATGCGGCGGGTATCGCTGTGACTACCAGTCATGCCAGTGCCAAGTACCAGCTGGCAAATACCGCGGAGTCGGCTGAAACGGTGGTCGAGCTGACCTACCGTGCACAGTTGCAGCCGTGGCTGTCGTTACAGCCGTCACTGCAGCGGGTTTTCAATCCGAACATGGATGCTGCTTTGCCCGATGCCTGGGTTGCGGGCATCAGGTTGGAAGTCGCGTTCTAACTGGCGGACTTCTCAGCGGCGGTGCTGTTGTTTCGTAAATAAACATGAAGTCGCTTGACGTGTCTGATGTGCTTTGTTAAAGTGCGCGACTCAACTGACGCGGGGTGGAGCAGCTCGGTAGCTCGTCGGGCTCATAACCCGAAGGTCATAGGTTCAAATCCTGTCCCCGCAACCCGGATTCAATGTCTCTTGCTGATAAGTTGGCGAGGGGGAAAAGAAGTTCGAAATTAAAGTTGACAGAGAGTTTTTAGTCACTATAATGCGCACCTCTTCGCTGCCACGGCAGCTGCTCTTTAAAAGTTTGAACAAACAACCGACGAGTGTAGGTGCTTGGTTTTTGGGAAGTTTTGGATG
>DASRWG010000009.1:0-12931 GCA_035654695.1 Gallionella sp.
AGCGCAACCGACAGGAGAAGGCCGATGCTACCGACACGCCGATCCTGATAAGACAGTCGCTGTCCGATAGTATCGAGTTCCTGTCCAAACAGCTCGCCCAATTGCAGCAAGACATTGACCAGCATATCGATCGTCATCCCGGCCTCAAGAATGACTTGGTCTTGCTCCAGAGCATTCCGGCGGTGGGGCCGCAGGTGGGCAATAACATGCTCGCAATCGAAGATGTCTGCGCTCGGCGCGGCCATGCGCAAACTGGTGCATCTGTGCTTCGGTGTGCTAAAACTCGTCAGCCATATCAGCGTGATTATGCAAAAATCGGTTGATGTTCAAGACGGTATCTACAACGGGGCGTTCATTTCAATCTGTTTAATGGACGACTCAATAAGTCCTCCGTTCATGGTTCGACAGGCTCACCACGAACGGAGGATTTAATTGGCGCTTCTATCGTGTTGTATTGGAGTTCGCGTCGCCACTAGCGCCGTATCGAAATCCTCATTTCGCCGTTCTCCTGCTCGACTCTGAAATTTTGCAGAACGTTCATGCCGAGCAGGGGGTGGTCGAGGTTGGGCATGATGATCGCCGGTACGTTCTTGAGTTTGAACGGGCCGATGTCCAAGCTGGGGATGATGGCGGTGCAGGCGCTGGTCGCGCCGTTGGAGGTTCGCATCAAAACCTGGTCGCGGCAATATATCTGGGCCGACATGGCGACCGAACGCGACAGCGAGACGGCGGATGCGCCGGTGTCGATGATGAAGGTTAACGGCTTGCCTTTGATTCTGCCGTTCAGCAGGTAGTGTCCATTCTGGCGCTGGTTGAGTATCAGCACGCCATCGACGACGGCATCTGCGGCATCGTCCGTTTGCGGTTCGGCGGACGGTATCGCCCATGAGGAGATCGACTCGGTTTCTTTCGCGCAGGGGGCTTGCTGATAAACCAGATCGCCTTGCGGGTTCCTGCATTTGTATACCGTTTCCGCACGCGCTGCTGTCGTGGCCGACAGGATGGCGAGCAGGGATGCGACGATGCTTGCGGCTCCTGCTAAACGAGTCAGGTTCATGGTTATCGGCCCACGTTCACTAGTTCCATCGCTTGTTGATAGTAGCCGGAGGCTTCGCCCGGCTTGCCGAGTTTCTCGGCCAGTTGTGCGAGTGCGGTGTAGGCCGCATGGCTGGGCGAGACGCTGATGCTGGCGTCCAGATAGCTCCGCGCCTTGCCCCACAGTTTCTGGTGCAGGCACAATTTTCCGAGCGCGAGCAGCAGGCCGGCGTCGTCCTTGTGCTGGTTCAGCCATTTCTCGGCCTGTTCGATCTGTGCGATCGCGTCGCCGTCCGGGCGAGCATCTGAGCGGCAGTCGCCGTATAGCGCGACCAGTTCGCTGTCCCACTGCGCGTTCAGACTGTCGGCCAGCAGTTGCTGCGCGAGCGGGCAGCCGCCGTGGCTGATCAGCGCGCGCGCGGCGGCGGAGGCGACCTTGCTGCGCCGCTTCAGTTCGCTGGGCAGCGTCTTCAGGCAGGCGGTTAGCCCGGCCAGGTCTTCCTGCTGTCTGATCTTCTCCAGCCAGGCCTGCTGGCGCAGTTGTGCGGCCAGGGTGACGTCGATGGCCGCGCGTTTTTCCAGCTGGTCGAGCACGTTCAGCACTTCGTCCCAGTTGCCAGCCTGCTGCTGCGCCTTGAGCTCCAGCGTCAACGCGCCGACATGGCCCTTGATGCCGCCGGCGCGCAACTGGTGCAGCGCGTTCAGCGCGGCGCGAGGATCGTGCTGGTCGAGCATGAACTTGGTGGTCGCCAGCAGGCGCATCGTGGAATCGCCAACCGCTTTGTCTTCGGCCGCGGACAGGTAGGCGTCGCGTTTCTCGTATTCGCGCAGTTCGTGCGCGGCGCGTGCCGCGATGATGGGATGCAGCGCGGAGGTGTCGCCCAGATCCATCGCCCGCGCGGCAGCCTTCTCCGCGGCGGCATAGCGTCCCTCGAAGAAGGCGGTCAGTGTTTCGTCCAGCAGTTCGCGCGCCTTGTTCTGCGCGCGTTCCATGCGGAATTTCTTCACGTAAGCCGGCAGGTGCATTGCGGCGAGCAGCAGGCGCACGAGGCCGTAGCCGAACACGAAGGCTACCAGCAGCAGCACGACGAACAGCATCAGCGAGAGTTCGATCCGGTACGGCGGATAGACCAGCAGCACATAGGCCGGGTTGTGCGATGCGGTGGTCAACGCGACCGCAGCGCCGAACAGCAACAGTATCCACACCAGGTATTTCATCGTGCTGCCTTCGGCAGGGCCGCGCCTTCGCGTGTCAGGCGGAAATTGCGCACCGCCTGCAGGCTGGGCGAGATGTCGGGCAGCTCGATGGCGATGCTGACGGCTGCGGCCTTCCTGAGTCCGGCGAGCAGGTTCGCGCCTTCGCCCGACTTGGTGTCGAAATAGCGGGCGGCCCAGGCTTGCGCGGTCTTCATCTCGTGCCGGAAGCTGTCCTCGTCGCGCGACAGCAGCGCGAGGCGCGCCGACAGCAGGCGCAGCTTCAGATTTTCGCGCAGGAAGAATTCCTGCTCGGGCGGGAGCAGCGGGATCTCGGCCTTGCCCGTGTCCTCGATGCGCACCAGTTGTTTGGCATCCTGCCAGATCTCGCGCAGCAGTTTCTGCCAGGCGGTCTCATCCGCGGGCGGAGCGGCTTGTGCGGCCTCCTTGCGGGCAGTGCGCTGCTGGTACACCAGCGGCGCTTCGTCGACCGCGACCATCAGCGCGTCGAGCTGGTAGTTGATGCTGGCGACATCGACATCGGGCAGCGCGCGCAGCTTGGCCATGTCCTGGGCTATGGCCTTGCGCAGGCCGTTGAATGCGGGCCTGTCCATGCGCTGCAGCCTTGCATCGGCGCTCTGCATTGCGATCAGCGCGGCCCGCACGTTGGCGGATAGTTGCAACTGCTGTCCGGCGATCAGCAGCATCTGTTCGACCTCGGCCAGCGCGGTCTCGTCGCGGCTGACCGACAGGTCGTTGTATAGCGTCTCCAGCGCGACGCGCTGGTTCTGGGCCTCGGCGTAATGCGATTCCAGTGTACCTACCTTGGCGCTCAGTTCGCGCATCTGGTCCTGGCTGCGTTCCAGCAATATCTGGTTGGCCTTGCTCACGCCGTCCATCTGCGCGATCTTCTCGGCCAGTTCGCGGCGCATATCGCTGATTGCCATGTGTCCGGCCAGCCATTGCCACAGGAAGATCGCGACCAGCGCCGCCAGCGTCAGTTGCGTGACGCTGATGCGCTCGAACAGATCGGCCACCGTAGTCTTGCGAGCGGCAGGGGATGCGGCATCGGCTGCGGGATGGCTTTGTTCGGGAGACGGCGTGTGTTCGGTCATATCAAGTCCTGAGTACTAAATCGGAGTGCTGAGTATCGAGTGCTGAGGACCCGGTCCTCAATCCTCAGTCCTCGCCCCTGTTTCCTGCCCATGCTATCAAACCGGACAGCAAGCCGTCATCACCCGAGGCGGTGGTAACGACTTGTCGCCAGCCCTGCCGTCCGGCCAGTTCGGCGATGCGCGGATGCGGCACGAACAGCGGCAGGTCGCGCCATGTCTCGCTGCCGCAGTTTTCCAGCATCTGCACCAGATAGTTCAGCGCTTCGCTGCTGGTCACGGTGACCGCATCGGGCGCGGCATCCAGCAATGCGGCTATGCCTTGTTGCGGCTTGCTGCGGCGGTAGCAGGTCGCGTATTCCACCGTCGCGCCGCGAGCCTTCAGCGTGTCGCCGAGCAGTTCGCGCCCGCCGTCGCCGCGGAAGATCAGCACGTTCCGGCCGGCGACGTCCTGCAATTCCGGCAGCGCCAGCAGGCCTTCGCTGTCGAAGCGCTCGGTCGGCACGATGATGTTGGTGATGCCCAGTTCGCGAAGCGCTTTCGCGCTGCCTTGGCCTACTGTGGCGATCCTGAGTTGCGGGGGGAGAGTGAGGTCGACCGCGCGCATCGCCGTGTAGCTGTGCTGCACCGCATTCGGGCTGATGAATATCGCGAGGTCGTATCGCTCCAGCCGCGAGAGCTGTTCGTGCAGCGGCGCGTCGTCCTGTACCGGGTCGATGTCCAGCAACGGGAACAGCAGCGGGATGCCGCCTGCCTGTGTGATGCGCTGGGCCAGCGGCGCAGCCTGATCACGCGGTCGGGTGACCGCGATCTTCAAACTGCGCAGCGGGGATTCAGCCATTCAGTGCGGCGAGGATTTCGCCTGCGCCCTGCGCGAGCAAGGCGTCGGCGATCCGGTTGCCCAGCGCTTCCGGATCGGCGATGTCGCCGGTGTCTTCGGCGCGCAGCATGCGCAGCCCGTCCGGGCTGGCGACGAAGCCGCGCATGCGCAGTCTGTTGCCCTGCACTTCGGCGAAACCGCCCAGCGGGACTTGGCAGCTGCCGGCCAGCTTGCGGCTCATCGCGCGTTCCGCCAGCACGCAGGCGGCGGTCGGCGCATGGTGCAACGGCTGCAATGCGGCGATCACGTCGGCGCGGTCGGCGCGGCACTCGATGCCCAGCGCGCCCTGACCTACGGCCGGTAGGCTGTCTTCGCTGGAGATGATGCCGCGGATGCGCTTGCCCAGCCCCAGGCGTTTCAGGCCGGCGGCGGCGAGGATGATCGCGGCGTACTGGCCTTCGTCCAGCTTGCGCAGACGGGTCTGCACGTTGCCGCGCAGCGGCTCGATCTTCAGGTGCGGGAAGCGGGCGCGCAGCTGGCTCTCGCGGCGCAGGCTGGAGGTGCCGACGACGCTGCCGGCCGGCAATTCGGCCAGATTTGCATACTGGTTCGAGACGAAGGCGTCGTGCGGGTCTTCGCGTTCGCCGATGGCTGCCAGCACGAAGCCTTCCGGCAGATGCATGGGCACGTCCTTCAGCGAATGCACCGCGAGGTCGGCGCGGCCGTCTTCCAGCGCGGTCTCCAGTTCCTTGACGAACAGGCCCTTGCCGCCTATCTTGGATAATGTCACGTCGAGGATCTGGTCGCCCTGGGTAGTCATGCCCAATATGCTGACCTCGGTTTGCGGGTATAATGCGCGCAGTCTGTCCCGGATGTGTTCGGCCTGCCACATGGCGAGTGCGCTTTCGCGCGAGGCGATCACCAGACGGGACGGGATGGTCGGGGAATTTGGCGATTGAGAAACTGGGCTCATCAAAATTTTCCTGATTTTCTGTAATTAATGCGCGGCGCATTCTAGCATAGGGTGCGCCGCGCTTTTGCGCCGACATAGTTTTCGAGATGAACGTGATGAACCTGATTTCCGCCCCCGCCGACATTTCCAGCAAGGACCTGCCTCTGCGCGAGGATGTGCGCCTGCTCGGCCGCATTCTCGGCGAGACGCTGCGCGAACAGGAGGGCGAGGAAGTCTTCAATCTGGTCGAGAATGTGCGCCGTGCCGCGGTGCGCTTTCGCAAGACTCAGGACGACCGCGACCGCGAGCAGCTGGAGCAGGTGCTGGATGCGCTGTCGCCCAGCGAGACGCTGTCGGTGGTGCGCGCGTTCAGCTATTTCTCGCAGCTGTCGAATATCGCCGAAGACCTGCACCACAACCGCCGCCACCGCGCCCACCTGAAGGCAGGCAGCGCGCACAAGGATGGCAGCCTGTTGCTGGCGCTGGATCGCCTCGAAGAAAAGAAGGTCGACAGCAAGACGCTGCAATCCTTTTTGAACAGCGCGCTGGTCTCCCCGGTGCTGACCGCGCATCCGACCGAGGTGCAGCGCAAGAGCATCCTCGATTGCCAGCTGATCATCTCCAGTCTGCTGTCGCAGCGCGACCGCATGGACATGACGCCGGAAGACGAGGCGGACAACGAGGAGGCGCTGCGCCGCTTCGTGCTGATCCTGTGGCAGACGCGCATGCTGCGCACCTCCAAGCTGACGGTGCGCGACGAGATCAACAACGGCCTAGAGTATTACCGCTACACCTTCCTGAACGAGTTGCCCAAGATCTACGCCGGGCTGGAGAAACAGCTCGAAGCGCGTTTCGACAAGGACATCAAGGTGCCGTCGCTGCTGCGCGTCGGCAGCTGGATCGGCGGCGACCGCGACGGCAACCCGTTCGTCACGCACGACGTGATGTCGGATGCGGTGCGCCAGCATTCCGCGCTGGCGTTCGAGCACTACCTCAACGAGGCTTACATATTGGGCCGCCGCCTGAGCCTGACCGACCGCGTGGTCGAGATCACGCCCGAACTGCGCAAGCTCTCCGATGCCTCGCCGGACAAGGATGCAGCGCGCGCCGACGAGCCCTATCGCCGCGCGCTGAACCTGATCTATGCGCGCCTGTCGGCTACCGCGAAAGCGCTCGGCCACAACATCACGCATCGTCCCCCGCTGGACACGAACGCGCAGTCTTACGCGACGCCGCAGGAGTTCATCGCCGACCTGGACGTGCTGATCGAATCGCTGTTCCAGCACGGTGCGGTGTACTTGGCGCGCGGCCGTCTGGCCAACCTGCGCCGCGCGGCCGAAGTGTTCGGCTTCTACCTCGCGCCGCTGGACATGCGCCAGCACAGCGCGATCATCGAGCAGACCGTGGCCGAACTGTTTTCCCACAGCTCCGGCAAGGCCGGCTACGCCGATCTCGACGAGGCGACCAAGCGCAGCGTGCTGCTGGAGACGCTGCAGGCGGCCAAGCCGCTGCTGGCGGACATCGAGCGCTATTCCGCCGTTCCGCAGAGCGAGCTGCGCATCATGCAGGCCGCCGCCGAGATCCATAAGCGATTCGGCCAGGGCGCGTTGCCCAACCACATTATCTCCAAGACCGATGCGGTCAGCGACATGCTGGAACTCGCGCTGATGCTGCAACAGGTCGGCCTGCTGGAAGGCGCCGACAAGCTGCACGTCAACATCATCCCGCTGTTCGAGACCATCGAGGACCTGCGCGGCGGCGCGGCCATCATGGACGAACTGTTCTCCATCCCCTGGTACCGCAAGCTGCTGAAGTCGCGCTGCGACACGCAGGAGGTGATGCTGGGCTATTCGGACAGCAACAAGGACGGCGGTTACCTGACCGCGAACTGGGAGCTGTACAAGGCCGAGGTCGAGCTGGTGAAGGTGTTCGAGAAGCACGGCATCGAGCTGCGCCTGTTCCACGGCCGCGGCGGCACCGTGGGGCGCGGCGGCGGCCCCAGCTACGACGCGATCCTGGCGCAGCCGCCGGGCAGCGTGAACGGGCAGATCCGCATCACCGAGCAGGGCGAGGTGATCTCCAGCAAGTATTCCAACCCGGAGATCGGCCGCCGCAACCTGGAGACGCTGATCGCCGCGACGATGGAAGCCACGCTGCTGCACCACCACGGCGCGGACAGCACCATGCCGGAGTTCCACCGCATCATGGAGGCGCTGAGCCTGGACGCGTTCGCCGCCTACCGCAAGCTGGTGTACGAGACGCCCGGCTTCACCGAATACTTCTTCACCGCGACGCCTATCCGCGAGATCGCCGAACTCAACATCGGCAGCCGCCCGTCGTCGCGCAAGGCTTCCGACAAGATCGAAGACCTGCGCGCGATTCCCTGGGTGTTCAGCTGGGGTCTGAACCGCGTGATGCTGCCGGGCTGGCTCGGCTTCGGCAGCGCGGTGCAACAGTTCATCGAACGCGAAGGCGACGCCGGCCTGGCGCAGTTGCAAGCGATGTACCAGAACTGGCCGTTCTTCCGCGGCCTGATGTCCAACATGGACATGGTGCTGTCGAAGACCGACATGGGCATCGCCTCGCGCTACGCCCAGCTGGTCGAGGACGTCGAGCTGCGCGACCGCATCTTCGGCGCGATCGAGCGCGAGTGGGAGACCACGGTCGAGATGCTGTTCAAGGTCACCGGCAACAGCACGCTGCTGCAGGACAATCCCGCGTTCGCGCGCAGCCTGCTGACCCGCTCGCCGTACATCGATCCGCTGAACCACCTGCAGGTCGCGCTGCTGGAGCGTCACCGCGCCGGCGACAACGACGAGAAGGTGAAGCGCGCGATCCACCTGACCATCAACGGCATCGCGACGGGCCTGCGCAACAGCGGCTGATGCATTGATGCGCGGGCGTGAACGTTTCCGGATCGGAGGGGTCTCACCGGTCGCCATGCGCAACACAGTCCTAGCCCTCACCGCCCTCCTGCTGCTTTCTTCCTGCAGCAGCACCCGCGCCACCCGCAGCATCGTCTCGGTCGCCACCAGCGGCACCGTGCGCGCCGTCGCGCAGATCGCGACCAGCGGCAGTCCGGAAGCCGCGGCGCGCGCGCTGCTGAAACACAAGCAGGCCGCCTATGCGCGCAATCCGCTGCAGATCGCCAGCGACCTCAAGGCGCTGCAGCGCGACTTCCAGCAGCTGCGCGACCTGCTGAGCGGCAAGGTCGGCAAGAAGTGGGGCAAGAAAGAGGCGCGATTGCCCGACCGTACCCACTACGTGAAATACACCCAGGGCTATCTGTCGCGCGCGATCGTCGACTTTGACCGCGGCGAGATCACCGTCGAGACGCTGGACGACAAGAATCCCGAACGCAGCCTGAAGAACGCCATCGTCACCACGCTGCTGACGCCGGACGATCCGCGCGCGGTCGACCTGTTCTCCGACCAGTCCATCCGCCTGTCCAGCGAGCGCGATCCCTACCTGCTCGGGCTGGTGCTGGACGACAGCGGCCGCGCGATCGCGACGCCGCAGCAGGCCGAGCGCTATGCCGACGGCCTGGTGAGCGTCGCGCAGACGCGCAACGTTGCCACCGATGCCGGCAGGAAGCCGGCGCGCTACGTGAAGTTCAGCATGGTCAGCAACTTCTCCAGCAAGCAGGCCGAAAAATACCGTCCGCTGGTCGAGCGGTATGCGCGCGACTACAACGTCAGCCCCAGCCTGGTGTTCGCGATCATGCGCACCGAGAGCAACTTCAACCCCTTCGCGGTCAGCTCCGCTCCCGCCTACGGCCTGATGCAACTGGTGCCCACCAGCGGCGGCCGCGACGCCTACCGCCGCGCCAAGGGCAGCGACACCGTGCCCAGCAAGCAATACCTGTTCGATCCCGAGAACAACATCGAGCTGGGTACAGCCTATCTGAGCGTGCTGGCGTTCGACGAACTCGACGACGTGGTCGATCCCGCCTCGCGCGAATACTGCGTGATTTCCGCCTACAACACCGGCCCCGGCAACGTGCTGCGCACCTTCGGCGGCTCGTCGCGGAACCGCTCCGGCGCGCTGGAAGAAATCAACAGCCGCTCCGCCCCCGCGGTCTACGCCCACCTGCGCGAACGCCTGCCCTACGCCGAGACGCGCCAGTACCTGCAGAAGGTCGTGGGCTTCAGGAAGCAGTTCGTCGCGGTCAACTAGCGGGCATGGCAAGTATGTCGCTCTTAATTATGAAACTTGCCATGCTCGTTCCCTCTCCTCAATCCTCTCCCGCAAGCGGGAGAGGAGGCGAGCGAGTCGCTACGCGAGTTTTACGTTAATGAGCGACGCCGACCTGCTCGACGAGTTCTGCGACAACCTCTGGCTGGAAGACGGTCTCTCGCGCAACACGCTGGACAGCTACCGGCGCGACCTGCGCAAGTTCGCCGCGTGGCTGGAAAAAGATCGCGGTGCCTCGATGCTGCAAGCCACTCATGCCGACCTGCAGGGCTATCTCGGCCACATGGTCGCGGAGCTGAAAGCCAAGCCGGCCTCCACCGGCCGCACGATCTCCAGCCTGAAGCGTCTGTTCCGTTACCTGCTGCGACAAGGCAAGATCGGAACCGATCCGACGCTGCAGATCGACTCGCCCAAACTGCCGCGCAACCTGCCGAAGAGCCTGACCGAACAGGACGTCGAACTGCTGCTGGCTGCGCCCGATGTTCAGGCCCCGCTGGGTCTGCGCGACCGCACCATGTTCGAAGTGCTGTATGCGACCGGCCTGCGCGTGTCAGAGCTGGTGACTCTGCGCATCACGCAGGTCAGCATGGACATGGGCGTGGTGCGTGTGATGGGCAAGGGCAGCAAGGAACGCCTCGTGCCGCTGGGTGAGGAGGCGCTGGACTGGCTGCGCCGTTACCTCGCCGAAGGCCGTCCGCTGCTGCTCGCCGGCAAGGTCGCGGACGCGCTGTTCGTCACCGCACGCGGCGAGGGCATGACGCGGCAGATGTTCTGGTATCTCATCAAGAAACACGCGAAGACCGCCGGTCTGCACAAACCGATGTCTCCGCACACGCTGCGCCATGCCTTCGCGACGCACCTGCTGAATCACGGCGCGGACTTGCGCGTGGTGCAGTTGCTACTGGGCCATTCGGATATCTCGACGACGCAGATCTATACGCATGTGGCGCGGGAGCGGTTGAAGAAGCTGCATGCGGTGCATCATCCGAGAGGGTGATGGGGGGCGTAGGGGTGCGATTCATCGCGCCATTTCAGGCCTTGCAAAGCCAAAATCGTCTGGCCTCTTGATGTAGGGCGACAATAAGCGAAGCGCATTGCGCCGTATGAAAAATCGGAAACATCCGGCGCATTACGGCTTTCGCCTAATGCGCCCTACGGGGACTGAGAGAGATCATTATTTTTGCCCGCGCTCGATACAGATTCCCACCATCTTGCTTCCACGTATCGCCTGTAACTTGGCGACGCTGACCTTGGCCCAGGGGGCCTTGAAGTCGTCGAGCAGGAGTTTGGCGATGTGTTCGGCCAGCGCTTCGAGCAGGTTGAAGTGGCGTGCGGCGAGTTCGGCCTGGATGCGGCGGACGATGTCGGCGTAGTTGAGCGCGTCATCAATGTCGTCGGTCTCGCAGGCTCGGCTGCTGGGCAGGGCGATGTCGAGGTCGATCTGCAGCGTCTGGGGTACGCGCTTTTCCCATTCGTAGACGCCGATGAGGGTTTCGACCTTGAGTTCGCGCAGGAAGATGATGTCCATGTGTTTCCGTAGTTTGGTGACCGAACGGCGATTCGCGTAGAATCCGCCTCCTGTTGAATTCTAAGGCATTACCGATGTTGACCATAGTTTTTGTAATCGCTGCTTACCTGATCGGCTCTATCTCTTTCGCGGTGTTGATGAGCAAGGCGTTCGGCCTGGCCGACCCGCGCACATACGGTTCCGGCAATCCGGGGGCGACCAATGTATTGCGCAGCGGCAAGAAGGCGGCGGCGGTGCTGACGCTGCTGGGCGATGCGGCGAAGGGCTGGGTGGCGGTGTTCGCGGCGATCGAGCTGGCGCCGCACGATGGGCAGGGTTTGCTGATGGTTGCCTTGGTCTCGCTGGCGGTGTTCCTCGGCCATGTGTTTCCGGTGTTCCTGAAGTTCAAGGGCGGCAAGGGCGTGGCGACGGCGCTGGGTGTGCTTCTGGCGCTGAGCGGCTGGCTGGGGCTGGCGGTGCTGGCGACCTGGCTGCTGGTGGCGGTGGTGTTTCGCTATTCCTCGCTGGCGGCGCTGGTCGCGGCAGTCGGCGCACCTATCTATGCGATGGTGCTGATCTTGCGTCCGGAGCTGGTCTTTGCCGTGGCGATCATGTCGATGCTGCTGATCTGGCGGCACAAGGGTAACATCCAGAACCTGCTGACCGGCAAGGAAAGCAAGATCGGCGCAAAGGGTGCAAAGAAAGCCGCTTAGGCTAGCTATCCTATCTCTGCAAGGTTCCAGCGCGGCTTGACGTCGAAACGGTAATCCTTGCGGCCCTGTTGCTGGGCCAGGCGCAGCGCGCCGGCGAAGGCGATCATTGCGCCGTTGTCGGTGCAGAATTGCAGGTCGGGGTAGAACACCTTGCCGCCGCGCTTGCCGATGTCGCGGCTCAGGCGTTCGCGCAACAGCCGGTTCGCGCCGACGCCTCCCGCCACCACCAGTTGATCCAGTCCGGTCTGTGCCAGCGCGGCGCGTGCCTTGTAGGCCAGCACGTCGACGATGGCGTCCTGCGTCGCGCAGGCGATGTCGGCCCTGGTTTGCTCATCCAGTGTCTTCTGTTTGTCTATCTCATGTTGCTTGGTCAGCGTCAGCACCGCGGTCTTCAGTCCGCTGAAGCTGAAATCGAGGTCGCCGCTGTGCAGCATCGGCCGTGGCAGCTTGAAGCGGTCGGCTTTGCCCTGCGAGGCGAGGTTGGACAGCGCCGGGCCGCCGGGGTAGCCGAGGTCGAGCAGCTTGGCGCTCTTGTCGAAGGCTTCGCCGGCCGCGTCGTCTAGCGTCTCTCCCAATAAGGTGTAGCGGCCGACGCCGTCCACGCGCATCAGCTGTGTATGTCCGCCCGATACCAATAAGGCGACGAAGGGAAATTCGGGCGCGGGATCGGATAGTAGCGGCGACAGCAGATGGCCTTCCAGATGGTGTATGCCTATGGTCGGGATATCGAGCGCATAGGCCAGTGCGTTGGCGACGCTGGCGCCGACCAGTAGTGCGCCGCCCAGTCCCGGCCCTTGGGTATAGGCGATCGCGTTCACCTGCTCAAGGGATATGCCTGCTTCATGCAAGACTTGGCGGACCAAAGGGACGACGCGCCGGACGTGATCGCGCGAAGCTAGCTCGGGAACGACTCCGCCGTATTCGCTGTGCATCGCGATCTGGGTATGCAGCGCATGAGAAAGCAGGCCGCGTCCCATTTGATATAGCGCGACGCCAGTCTCGTCGCAGGACGATTCGATTCCTAATGTGATCAGTGACATAACGGTCTCTATATAGAAGCGCGCATTGTAGTCAATTCGCTACGCCAGTATGGGGTGTGATAGTTAATTCAAAAATAATTCAGAAATGTGTTGACGGTTTTTCGGTGCTCCCTATAATGCGCACCTCTTCGCTGCTGCGGGGTGTTGAAACGAAGCGAATTGTAGTTAATTTCGCCTAACAGTCGGTCAAATGACTCGTTCTCCCTCGCTTCAGTGGCAGATGAAAGAAGTTCGAAATTAAAGTTGACAGAGAGTTTTTAGTCACTATAATGCGCACCTCTTCGCTGCCACGGCAGCTGCTCTTTAAAAGTTTGAACAAACAACCGACGAGTGTAGGTGCTTGGTTTTTGGGAAGTTTTGGATG